>JASJPG010000172.1:0-27242 GCA_031426815.1 Hydrogenophilaceae bacterium | reverse complement strand
CGGATGCCGACAACGACGATCCCGAGTTGTCGGAATGCGCCCGCCGCCTGATCGATATGGGCTGCGAATACGTCCTCATCACCGGCGCGCACGAGCAAGGCGCACAGGTTTCCAACACGCTATACAACACGCGCGGCGTCGTGCATCGCCTGAACTGGGATCGTCTGCCCGGCTCCTACCACGGCTCCGGCTGCACGCTGGCCTCGGCGCTGGCTGCCATGCTCGCCCTGGGCCAGGACGTTGCCGAAGCCGCCAAAGAGGCGCAGGAATACACCTACCAGACCCTGAAGAACGCCTATCGCCCCGGCATGGGCCAATTCATTCCGGATCGCCTGTACTGGGTGCGCGGGGACGATGAAGACTGAATCGACACTGCGTGGCCTGTATGCGATCACGCCGGACTGGCACGACACGCGCCGCCTGTTGATTGCGACCGAAGCCATCCTCGCCGCCGGCTGTCGCGTTCTGCAGTACCGCAACAAGCAAACTTCGGACTGTCATCGTCAGGAACAGGTGGTGGCCCTGCGTGGCCTCACGCACCAATACGGCGCTCGCCTGATCGTCAACGACGATGTCGAGCTCGCGCTATTCTGCGAAGCCGATGGCGTCCATCTCGGCGCGGACGACGGCTTGCTCGCCGCTGCGCGGGTGCGGCTAAATGCCGCAGGTGCCACGAAGATTCTCGGCGCTTCCTGCTACCAAAGTTTGCCGCTGGCGCTTGCGGCAGCCACGGCGGGGGCGGATTACCTCGCATTCGGCAGTTTTTTTGCTTCGCCGACCAAGCCACAAGCGAAACGCGCCGATCCGGCGTTGATCGCTGCCGCAAAAAGCGCAACCGGCCTGCCGGTGTGCGCCATCGGTGGCATCACCCTGGATAACGCCGGCAGCCTGCTCGCCGCCGGCGCCGATCTGCTGGCGGTGATCAGCGCACTGTATGACACGCCAGACCCGCATCAAGCTGCCTTAAACTTCACGCAACTTTTCAAAACCTGATTCCGTAGGGTGCGCCGCGCGCACCAACAGACGTTTAACTACGGCCTTAATCCGCAGACAAGGAACCCGCATGACATCCCGCAACGACCAACTATTCGAACAATCCCAGAAATTCATTCCCGGCGGCGTCAACTCGCCGGTGCGCGCGTTCCGTTCGGTCGGCGGCACACCGCGCTTCTTCGCCAAGGGCGCCGGTAGCCGGGTGTGGGATGCCGATGGCAAGTCGTATCTCGATTACGTCGGCTCCTGGGGTCCGCTGATTCTCGGCCACGCCGACGCCGACGTGGTGCGCGCGGTGTGTGAAACGGCCGCGCTCGGCTTGAGCTTCGGCGCGCCGACCGAAATGGAATTGCGCATGGCGGAGAAGCTGGTGGAAATGCTGCCCAGCCTGGAAAAACTGCGTCTGGTGTCTTCTGGCACCGAAGCCACGATGAGCGCCATCCGCGTCGCGCGCGGCTATACCGGCCGCGACACGCTGGTGAAATTCGAGGGCTGCTACCACGGCCACGCCGACAGCCTGCTGGTGAAAGCCGGCTCCGGCCTGCTCACCTTTGGCCAGCCCAGTTCCGCAGGCGTGCCGGCCGACTGCTCCGGCCATACCGTGGTGCTCGATTACAACGACATCGATCAGGTCAACCAACTGTTCGAAGCAAAAGGTAACGAGATCGCCTGCATCATCGTCGAGGCGGTCGCCGGCAACATGAACCTGATCAAGCCGAAGCCCGGCTTCCTGGAATGCCTGCGCGAAAACTGCACGAAATACGGCGCCGTGCTGATCTTCGACGAAGTGATGACCGGCTTCCGCGTCGGCGCAGGTTCCGTGCAAGGTCTGTACGGCATCAAGCCGGACCTGACCACGCTCGGCAAGGTGATCGGCGGCGGCCTGCCGGTCGGCGCTTTCGGTGGCAAAGCCGAGATCATGGACAAGCTGGCGCCGCTCGGCCCGGTGTATCAGGCCGGCACGCTGTCCGGCAACCCGGTCGCGGTGGCGGCCGGCATGAAGACGCTGGAGAAGATTTCCGCGCCCGGCTTCTATGAAGCGCTCACGGCCAAGACCCAGCGTCTCTGCGTCGGCCTCACCGCCGCCGCGCACGACGCCGGCATCCTCGCCTGCGCCGATTCGGTCGGCGGTATGTTCGGCCTCTATTTCCGCGCCACGCCGCCGACCTCCTACGCCGAAGTCATGCAGAGCGACAAGGACGGCTTCAACCGCTTCTATCACCTGATGCTGCATGAAGGCGTTTACCTCGCCCCGTCCGCGTTCGAGGCCGGTTTCGTCTCCGCCGCGCACAGCGACGCAGACATCGACGCCACCATCGCCGCCGCCGCGCGCTGTTTCGAGAAGCTGGGCGAGTCATGAACTGTGGGTGCGCATGGCGCACCCTACAAAGAGCGTGTTATCGATGAACGCCGAACTCTCCCCCGAAGACAGCTTCCGCCTGGAAGTCCTGCTCGCGCAGAACCTGAAGGCGGTGCGCATCGACGAAGCGAACCTGACCCTGCACGCCCTGACCGACAAGGGCGAGGCCAGTATTCCGCTGGCGCCGAACTGCCGCGCCGACAAATATCTGCGCCAGGTGCGCGAACTGCTGTCCGGCCACGCCCTCGGCTCGCCCGGCGGCTATCCGGTCTACCTGACGCGCTGGACGCGGCATGGCCAGATGGAAGGCGTCAATCTGGGCAAGTTGCTGCTCACCGGCGAACCGGAAGCCGTGGTCGCCGTGGTGCACTCACCCGGCCTCACCGACGAACTGGCGCGCTATGCCTGGTGGACCCAGCCGACCATCGAAAACGCCCGCCTGATGCTCAGCCGCGACGCCGTCGCGCGCGGGCCGATGGGGCGCATCCTGGCCGACTTCCTGGTCGAACATCTGCCCTTCCTGCAAGACGACCACCTCGGCATCATCGACACGGTCGCCGTGCTGATCCATTCCAACGCCGTCGCGGCGGCCGGCCTGGCCACGGTCTGGAAGTTCGGCCGGCGCAGCAATACCCACTTCGTCGCCTTCCTGGAAATGGCGGCCGGACACTTGCCGCTGCCGCTGGCGGCGCATCCGCAACATGATGCCGTTTGTGCCGCGCTGGCGGCGCAACTCGCCGCCAGCCACCCGGCCGCCTGCGCGCTCGAATGCGCGTTGTCCAGCCAGGGCCAGACCTTCCTCGACGCCGCCGCCGGCGTGCTGGAACGGCCGGAAACGCAGGAAGTGGTCAGCCGTACGCTGAACGCCATCGGCCGCTATTTCGCCGGCGGCCTCGACTGGAATCAGGCCGACCGACCGGTCAACGACGCCTGCCAGGCGTTCGCGCCGAAACTGGAAGCCGCCGCCCGCCTGGCGCGCTGCGACGACAGCGCACTGCAGCCGATCTTCGCCCGTTCCACCGCCATCGGCTCGCTGATGCGCCGCAAGATCGAACCGATAACCGCGCCGCTGCTGCGCGACATTGCAGAGTTGCAGCAGGCGTGACGCCGGCTTCATTTGCCAACCTGCTTGCCGACCTGCGCGCCGCGCTGCCGGCCAACGGCCTGCTGATCGAGGCGGAGGCGCTGCGTCCGTACGAGTGCGACGGCCTCGCCGCCTATCGCCAGGTGCCACTGGCGGTTTGCCTGCCGGAAACGCTGGAACAGGTGCAGGCGGTGTTGCGCGCCTGTGCCGCGCATCGAGTGCCGGTGGTGGCGCGCGGCGCCGGCACCGGCCTTTCCGGCGGCGCTTTGCCGCTGGCCGATGGCATCGTGCTGTCGCTGGCGCGCCTCAACCGCATCCTCGAACTCGATGTCGAAAACCGCCTGGCGCGGCTGCAACCCGGCGTGCGCAACCTGGCCATTTCCGAAGCCGCCGCCGTGCACGGCCTGTATTACGCGCCCGACCCGTCGTCGCAGATCGCCTGTTCGATCGGCGGCAACGTGGCGGAGAACTCGGGCGGCGTGCATTGCCTGAAATACGGCCTCACCGTGCACAACGTGCTGGCGCTGAAGGTGCTGACGATAGACGGTGAATTGCTCGAACTCGGCCTGCCGGCGCTGGACAGCCCCGGCTACGACCTGCTCGCGCTGCTGACCGGCTCGGAAGGCCTGCTCGGCATCGTGGTCGAAGTCACCGTCAAGCTGCTGGTCAAACCGGAACGCGCGCAAGTCGTGCTGGCGGCGTTCGCTTCGGTCGAATCGGCGGCTGCCGCGGTGGCGCAGATCATCGCCGCCGGCATCCTGCCGGCCGGCCTGGAAATGATGGACAACCTGTCGCTCCGCGCCGCCGAGGATTTCGTACACGCCGGCTATCCGGTCGACGCGGCCGCGATTCTGTTGTGTGAACTGGACGGCGCCAACGCCGAGGTGTCCGAGCAGATCCTGACGTTGCGCAAGCTGCTGCTGGATGCCGGTGCGAGCGAGGTGCGCACCGCCGAAGACGACGCGCAGCGCCTGAAATTCTGGGCCGGCCGCAAGGGCGCCTTCCCCGCCGTCGGCCGCATCTCGCCGGATTACTACTGCATGGACGGCACCATCCCGCGCCAGCATCTGGCGCGCGTGCTCGGCCGCATCGGCGAACTGTCGGCGCAATACGGCCTGCGCGTCGCCAACGTGTTCCATGCCGGCGACGGCAACCTGCATCCGCTGATCCTGTTCGACGCCAACCAGCCGGACGAACTGCAGCGCGCCGAAGCCCTCGGCACCGACATCCTGAGGCTGTGCGTCGAAGTCGGCGGCACGGTGACCGGCGAACATGGCATCGGCGTCGAGAAGCTGGATGCCGCCTGCAGCCAGTTCACCCCGCAGGAACTCGCCCAGTTCCACGCCATCAAGGCCGCCTTCGACCCGGACGGCCTGCTCAACCCCGGCAAGGCCGTGCCGACCCTGCACCGCTGCGCCGAAATGGGCCGCATGCGGGTGCACGGCGGCGCCTTGCCGTTCCCGGAACTGCCGAGGTTCTGATGGAAACGGCACTGATCGAGCGCGTGCAACAGGCCATCGCCACACGCACGCCGCTGTGCATACGCGGCGGCGGCAGCAAGGCGTTTTACGGCCGCGCCGGCGCCGGCGAATTGCTCGATCTGAGCGGCCATCGCGGCATCGTCGCCTACGCACCGAGCGAACTGGTGATCACCGCCCGCGCCGGCACGCCGCTGGCCGAAATCGAGGCGCTGCTGGCGCAACACAACCAGATGCTGCCGTTCGAGCCGCCCTACTTCGGGCCGAGCGCCAGCCTCGGCGGCATGGTCGCCGCCGGCCTGTCGGGTCCGCGCCGACCCTGGGGCGGATCGGTGCGCGACGCGGTGCTCGGCGTCAAACTGCTGAACGGACGCGGCGAAGTGCTGCGTCTGGGCGGTCAGGTCATGAAGAACGTCGCCGGCTACGACGTTTCGAGATTGATGGTCGGTGCCCTCGGCACACTCGGCGTGCTGCTGGAGGTGTCGCTGAAAGTGCTGCCGCGCCCGGCCTGCGAACGCACGCTGGTGTTCGAGAACGTAGGGCGGAAAAGCGAAGCGCCTTCCGCCGAATGGGCGTCCCACCTTCCGGCGGAAGGCGCTGCGCTTTTCCGCCCTACGCTTGCCCCGGCGATGCCCATCAGCGCCAGCCTGCAAGTCGATGGCAAGCACTATCTGCGCCTATCCGCCAGCTTGCGTTGCATTGAATTGGCGTCTGAACAGCTTGGCGGTGCCGATGCCGATCCAGCGATCTGGACCGCCGTGCGCGAACAGACGCTACCCTTCTTCCAGTCCGACTTGCCGCTCTGGCGCATCTCGCTGCCCGCCGCCGCGCCGGCGCTGAATCTTTCCGGCAGCGAACTGATCGAATGGAATGGCGCGCTGCGCTGGCTGAGCACCGATCTGTCGGCAAAAATCCTGCGCCAACGCGTCACTGCACTGGGCGGCCATGCCACGCAGTTCCGCAATCCCGGCCAGGGCGAGGTTTTCCAGCCGCTGCCGCCGGCCCTGCTGGCGCTGCACCGGCGCATCAAGCTCGCGCTCGATCCGCATGGCCTGTTCAATCCCGGCCGCCTGTACGAAGGACTCTGATGCAGACCCGGCTGGCCGATTTCATCCGCGACAGCGCGCAAGGCGCGGAAGCCGAAGCCATCCTGCGCAGTTGTGTGCATTGCGGCTTCTGCAACGCGACCTGCCCGACCTATCAACTGCTTGGCGACGAACTCGACGGCCCGCGCGGACGCATCTACCTGATCAAGCAGATGCTGGAAGGGCAGCCGGTCGGCGCCATCACCCGTTTGCATCTGGATCGCTGCCTGACCTGCCGCAACTGCGAAACGACCTGCCCGTCCGGCGTGCAATACGGCCGCCTGATCGATATCGGCCGCGACGTGGTCGAACGGCTCAGCCCGCGCCCGGCCAGCGAGCGTCTGCTGCGCGCGGGATTGCGCAAGGCGCTGCAGACGCCGGCGTTGTTCGGGCCGCTGTTCAAGCTCGGCCAGCGCCTGCGCAGAGTGCTGCCGGTGGCGTTGCGCGCACACCTGCCGCCCGCGCGGAAATCCCCGGCCCCCCTTTTGCAAAGGGGGGCGCATCAATCCGGCCACCGCCACATGCTGGTTCTGGCCGGCTGCGTGCAACCCAGCCTGGCGCCGGAAACCAATGCCGCGGCCACGCGCGTGCTGGCGCGTCTGGGCATCGAATTGATCGAGGCGCCGGAGGCCGGCTGCTGCGGCGCGCTCGACCAGCACCTGGCCGCGCCGCAGGCGGCACAACAAGCCATGCGGCGCAACATCGACGCCTGGTGGCCGTATATCGAGAACGGCTGCGAAGCCATCGTGATGACCGCCAGCGGATGTGGCAGCACGGTCAAGGAATACGGCCATCTGCTGCGCGACGATGCAGCCTATGCCGAGAAAGCCGCGCGCGTGTCGGCGCTGACGCGCGATCTGGCCGAGGTGCTGCGCGACGAAGATCTCAGCGCGTTGCGAGCGGCCACTCCGCGCCGCATCGCGTTCCATGCGCCATGCAGCCTGCAGCACGGCCAGCAATTGCGCGACGTGATCGAAGCCATCCTGACCCGCGCCGGCCACGAACTGCTGCCGGTGCAGGAGGCACATCTGTGTTGCGGCTCCGCCGGCACCTATTCTCTGCTGCAGCCAGAAATCGCCAGCCAGTTGCGCGCACGCAAACTGTCGAACCTGCAAGCGCATGGCCCGGAATTGATCGCCAGTGCCAACGTGGGTTGCCAAACTCATCTTGCCGCCGCCAGCGACGTGCCGGTGGTGCACTGGATATCGCTGCTGGATCGGTAGGGAACGGAAGCTGGAAGTGCCGACTTCCAGCCGGCGAGACGCCGGCGCTCCGGGTGTTGCGGGATAGAATCCGCGCCATGCCCGATACCTCCCTCCTCGCCGCCTTCCTCACCGGTCTGCTCGGCGGCACGCATTGCGTCGGCATGTGCGGCGGCATCGTTGCGGCGATGTCATTCCATAGCGAGGGTGGCAAGAGCGGGCGCCAGCCGTTCGTTTTTCATTTCGGCTACAGCGCCGGGCGCATCGCCAGTTATGTCGCGCTCGGCGCGCTGGCCGGCCTGCTCGGTTCCGCCGCGTTCCTGTCGGACAGCCTGTTTCCGCTGCAACGCGGCCTTTATGTGCTGGCGCAGGTCGTGTTGATCCTGCTCGGCCTCTATCTGGCCGGCCTGAATCAATCGATACGGGTGCTGGAAAAAGCCGGCGGCGTAGTCTGGCGACGGGTGCAGCCGCTGCTCGCCAGGGTCATGCCGGTGCGCAATCTGGGCCAGGCGGTCGCGGCGGGCGCGCTTTGGGGCTGGCTGCCGTGCGGTCTGGTCTACAGCGTGCTGGTCATGGCGTTGTCCGCCGGCAGTGCGGTCGAGGGCGCCGGCCTGTTGCTGGCGTTCGGCCTGGGCACATTGCCCAATCTGTTGTTGATGGGCTGGGCGGCGGAAAGCTTGCGCGCCTTCGCGCGTCAAATCTGGGTGAAACGCGGCGCCGGCGCTGCCGTGGCGGCGATGGGGTGCTGGGGCTTGTTGCAGTTGGCGCGCTGAGCGCATTGGTTGTGCGAATAAATTCGCACCTACGCCCGCCTGTTTTTCTGGATTACTGGACCGCGCTGAACGCGCGCGTAAATTCGGCCTTCAACGGTTTGCCAAGCACATTGGCGTTGACCAGAAAGCGTAGCGTATCGGGTGCATTGACGCGATATTCGCCCAGGTAATAGACGCCGTCCGGCTGGCGCACTTCACGGATCGGAATGGAGAACAGCTTGTTGTCTTGCGTGACCGCGCCGGCATAAACCTGGCCGGACACCGATTCGGCCTTGCCGTTGCGCCCTTTCTTGATCAAGGTGACGGTCAACAGGCCACGCCCGGCTGCCGGCGTGATGTTGTAGTCCTTGGCGGCTTCCGGCGTCAGTTCGGTGGAGGGCACGGCGACGCTGTGCATTTCCAGATCGCCGACCTTGGCGACTTCGGCGGCACTTGCGGCGCCGGCCAGCATGAGCGGCAACAGCAGCAGGTGCCGAACTAAGCGGTAAGCCATGATTTCTCCTTGAATTGTCGATTCTGAGCGCCACTATAACGCTATTACCCACGCCGGGAGCCGGAGCGCGAGCGAGTGATAGACTCGCTCGCCTTGTTCCTGCCCGTAATGAAGCTTAGAGCATGTTATGACCCAAATGACGCCGCATGAAATCGTGCATGAACTTGATAAACACATCGTCGGCCAGGATGCCGCCAAGCGTGCCTGCGCCATCGCGCTACGCAACCGCTGGCGACGCATGCGGGTGGAAGGCGTCATGCGCCAGGAAATCACGCCGAAGAATATTCTGATGATCGGCCCCACCGGCGTCGGCAAGACCGAGATCGCGCGACGCCTGGCGCGCTTGTCAGGGGCGCCGTTCATCAAGGTGGAGGCGACCAAGTTCACCGAAGTCGGCTACGTCGGCAAGGATGTCGACAGCATCATCCGCGACCTGGCCGAAATCGCCGTCAAGCAGGAACGCGAGGAAGCCACCCGCAAGGTGCGCATGCGCGCCGAGGAAGCCGCTGAAGACCGCATCCTCGATATCCTGCTGCCGGGCGCGCGCGATGCCTGGGAAACCGACGCCAAGCCGGAAGATTCCGCCACGCGCCAGAAATTCCGCAAGATGCTGCGCGAGGGCCAGCTCGACGACAAGGAAATCGAACTCGATCTGGCGATGTCTTCAGCGCAGATGGAAATCTTCGCGCCGCCGGGCATGGAAGAACTCACCACGCAATTGCAGGGCATGTTCCAGAACCTGGGGCAGAAGCGCACGCAGAAGCGCAAGTTGAAGATTGCCGAGGCGATGAAGCAATTGGCCGATGAGGAAGCCGGCCGTTTCGTCAACGAAGAGGAGATCAAGCTGGCCGCGGTGCGCAATGTCGAATCGAACGGCATCGTGTTTCTCGACGAAATCGACAAGATCGCCGGCCGCGAAGGCAGCGGGCCGGATGTCTCGCGCCAGGGCGTGCAGCGCGACCTGCTGCCGCTGGTCGAAGGTTCCACCGTGTCGACCAAGTTCGGCATGATCAAGACCGACCACATCCTATTCATCGCCAGCGGCGCGTTCCACCTGTCCCGGCCATCCGATCTGATTCCGGAATTGCAGGGCCGTTTCCCGATCCGGGTCGAACTGCAGAGCCTGTCCGTAGCCGATTTCGAAAGCATCCTGACCGGCACCGATGCCTGCCTGACCCGGCAATACCAGGCCTTGATGGAAACAGAAGGCATCAAGCTCGAATTCAGCGACGACGCCATCCGCCGTCTGGCCGAACTGGCCTGGCAGGTCAACGAGCGCACCGAAAACATCGGCGCGCGCCGGCTCTACACGGTGATGGAACGCCTGCTCGACGAACTGTCGTTCGATGCCGATAAACGCTCGGGCGAGACGCTGCATGTCGATGCCGCTTACGTCGACGCTCGCTTGAAGGAATTGGCGGCGAGCGAAGATCTGTCGCGCTATGTGTTGTAAGGTTTTTTGATGTGTTGTATTTACTGCAGGGTGCTGCGCAATCCCAAAAACAGCGTTTCAAAATCATGATTTAAGTCGTTAACGCAGTGAATCCATTGAACCAATACAACGAAGCCTCCATCCGCGTCCTCAAAGGCCTGGAGCCGGTGCGCGCGCGGCCGGGCATGTACACGCGCACCGACACGCCGACGCACATCGTCCAGGAAGTGATCGACAACGCGGCCGACGAGGCATTGGCCGGTTACGCCAAGACCTTGTCGGTGCGTATCCATCTGGATGGTTCGGTGTCGGTGCAGGACGATGGTCGCGGCATTCCGGTCGGGCCGCATCCGACCGAGAAGGAACCCACCGTCGTCGTGGTGTTCACCCGCCTGCATGCCGGCGGCAAGTTCGACAAGACCAGCGGCGACGGCGCCTACGCCTTCTCCGGCGGTCTGCATGGCGTCGGCGTTTCGGTGACCAATGCGCTGTCGACCCGACTGGCCGTCACCGTGAAGCGCGACGGCGAGATTTCCTCGCTCGAATTCGCCAATGGCGGCGAACTCAGCATGCCGCTGACCGTCACCGGCAAGTGCTTGAAAAAAGATACCGGCACGTTGGTGCGCGCCTGGCCGGATGCGAAATTCTTCGATTCGCCGCGTATCTCGCTGAACGAAATGGAACGTCTACTGCGCGCCAAGGCGGTGCTGCTGCCCGGCGTCACGGTCAAGCTCGGTCTTGAGCGCGAAGGCCAGCCGGATCAGGAAAAGATCTGGACCTATCCGAATGGTCTGCCGCAATACCTGGCCGAATTGTTGGGCGATGTGGAGACGCTGATTCCGGCCTTCGGCGGCGAACGCTATGCCGACGGCGACCCGAACAATGGCAGTTTCGCCAAGGGCGAAGGCGCGGCCTGGGTGTTCACCTGGTCGGACGGCACGCTTGCCGCCGAGAGCTTCGTCAACCTGATCCACACCGCGCAGGGCGGCACCCATGAGGCCGGCCTGAAAGCCGGTGTGTTCGACGCGGTGAAGAGCTTCGCCGAACATCACGGCCAGTTGCCGCGCGGCGTGCAGTTGCGCCAGGAAGACGTCTGCGGCCGGATGAGCTTCGTGCTCTCGGCGCGCATTCTCGACCCGCAGTTCCAGGGCCAGGTGAAGGAAAAACTCAATTCGCGCGAGGCGGTGAAACTGGTCTCGGCGATGGTGCGCGACCCGTTCGAGGTCTGGCTCAACGGCAACGTCGAGCACGGCAAGGCGCTCGCCGAACTGGCCGGCAAGGCCGCCGCCGCGCGCCTCAAATCGGCGCAGAAAGTCGAGAAGAAAAAGCAGTCTTCCGTCGTCGTGTTGCCCGGCAAGCTGTCCGATGCGTCCGGCTCGAATCCGGAAGAGCTGGAAATCTTCCTGGTCGAGGGCGATTCCGCCGGCGGTTCCGCCAAACAGGCGCGCGACCGCGAAACCCAGGCCATCCTGCCGTTGCGCGGCAAGGTGCTGAACACCTGGGAAGTCGAACCGGAACGGCTCTACGCCAACAACGAGGTGCACGACATCGCCGTCGCGCTCGGCGTCGAGCGACATGGCTTCAATGACACGCCGGATATGTCCGGCCTGCGCTACGGCAAAGTCGTCGTGATGAGCGATGCCGACGTCGACGGTTCGCACATCCAGACCCTGCTGTTGACCTTGTTTTTCAAGCATTTCCCCCAATTGGTAGAACAGGGCCGCATCCATATCGCGCAACCGCCGTTGTATCGCGTCGATGTGCCGGCGCGCGGCAAGAAGCCGATGCGACGCTTTTATGCGCTAGACGACGACGAACTCGAAGCGATTCAGGATCGTCTGGTGCGCGAGGGCATCAAACAGGATGTGATCGAAGTCGGCCGTTTCAAAGGCCTCGGCGAAATGAACCCGGAGCAGTTGCGCGAAACCGCGATGAGTCCGGCGACGCGACGCGTGTTGCCGGTGCGAGTCACACGCGCGGAAATGGAATCCGCCGTGGCGATGTTCGACATGCTGATGGGCAAGGGCGAGGCCAGCGCCCGCCGCGAATGGATGGAATTGAAAGGAAATACAGTGGAGGCGGATATATGAGCAGTGAAACCAAAAAACCGGCCGATGAGTCCGCAGCGGACGTCGTAGTCAGCCAACCGTCGGCGGACGAACGCCGCTTCTGTTCCAGTTGCAGCCGCACCAAACCGGTGTTGGGTGGCGTCATGGCGCGTTGCGCCAACGGCACCAAGCGTTGGAAATGCGCGGACTGCCATGCTCGCTCGAAAGCACATCTGGCCTCGATCAAGAAAAGCCAGTAATGCACCCTGCAGACACGCTGACGCCGGACCTGTTCAACGATACGCCCCCCGCCGGAGAGGAACCACCCGCGCCACCGCCGGCCGGCGATTCTGGTCAGCCGGAAGAACCGAAGGATTACCTCTCGCTCGCCGATTACGCCGAGCGCTGCTATCTGGCCTACGCGATGAGCGTGGTGAAGGGCCGCGCGCTGCCCAACGTGGAAGACGGCATGAAGCCGGTGCAGCGCCGCATCCTGTTCTCAATGCGCGAAATGGGGCTGGCTTCCAACACCAAGCATGTCAAATCCGCGCGCGTGGTCGGCGATGTGATCGGCAAACTGCATCCGCACGGCGACCAGTCGGTGTACGACGCGATGGTGCGCATGGCGCAGAGTTTCACGCTGCGTTATCCGCTGATCGATGGCCAGGGCAATTTCGGCTCGCGCGACGGCGACGGCGCGGCGGCGATGCGTTACACGGAAAGCCGGCTGACGCCGATTGCCGAACTGCTGCTGGCCGAGATCGACGCCGGCACGGTCGACTTCAAACCCAATTACGACGGCGCCTTCCAGGAACCCGCGCTGCTGCCGGCACGCCTGCCGATGCTGCTGGCCAACGGCGCCTCCGGCATCGCGGTCGGCATGGCGACCGAAATGCCGCCGCACAACCTGCGCGAAATCGCCGAAGCCGCGATCCAGGTGCTGAAGCATCCGGCGACCACCACGCAGGAATTGATGGCGCACATCCCCGGCCCAGACTTTCCCGGCGGTGGCCAGATCATTTCCAGCCCGGCCGACATCCAGTCCGCCTATGAAACCGGACGCGGCAGCCTGCGCGTACGGGCGCGTTGGGAAGTCGAACCGCTGGCGCGCGGCCAGTGGCGCATCGTCGTCACGCAGTTGCCGCCCGGCGTTTCCACCGCCCAGATCCTGACCCAGATCGATGCCATCACCAATCCGCAGGTGAAGACCGGCAAGAAGGAACTCAGCCAGGAACAGAAGACGCTGAAGGCCGCGATGCTGGCGGCGCTGGAAACCGTGCGCGACGAATCCGACGAGAAAGCGCCGGTGCGCATCGTGCTGGAGCCGCAATCGCGCAACCAGGATGCAGACGCCTTCATGCGCCTGCTGCTGGCGCAGACCAGCCTGGAAACCACCGCGCCGATGAACCTCACCGTGGTCGGCCGCGACGGCCGTCCGGGCCAGAAAGGGCTGCGCGATCTGCTGCTGGAATGGGTCGATTTCCGCCTTGTCTCGGTGCGCCGACGCAGTCAGTTCCGCCTCGACGCGGTGAATCGTCGCATGCACATCCTGGAAGGCCGGCAGGCGGTTCTGCTCAATATCGACGAAGTCATTCGCGTCATCCGCGAAGCCGACGATCCGAAAGCCGACCTGATCGCTGCCTTCGGCCTGTCCGAGATTCAGGCGGAAGACATCCTCGAAATCCGCTTGCGCCAGTTGGCGCGGCTGGAAGGCATCAAGATCGAGAAGGAACTCGGCGAGTTGCGCGACGAGCGCGACGGCTTGCTACGCATCCTCGGCGACGAGGTCGAACTGAAGCGCGTCGTGGTCGCCGAAATCCGCGCCGACGCGAAGAAATACGGCGACGACCGGCGCACGCTGATCGAAACCTCGGCGGCGGTGACCGCGTCCAGCGCGGACGCCGCCATCGCCGATGAACCGGTGACGGTAATCGTCTCGAAGAACGGCTGGATGCGCGCCCGCGGTGGCCACGGCCTCGACCTCGCCGCGCTGCAATACAAGGCCGGCGACGCCGCGCTGGCGGTGATCGAAACGCGCACGGTGTGGCCGCTGGTGCTGCTCGATTCCGCCGGCCGCACCTACAGCATCCGCATCGCCGACCTGCCGACCGGGCGCGGCGACGGCGTGCCGATGTCCAGCCTGCTCGAAATGGGCCGCGGCGCGCGCCTGATGTACGCGCTCTCCGCCGCGCCGGATACCCGCTTGCTGATCGCCAGCGACAGCGGCTACGGCTTCCTCTGCCAGCTCTCCGACCTGCTTACGCGCCAACGCGCCGGCAAGGCGTTCCTGACCCTGGAAGAAGGCGGCGCGCCGTTGCCGCCCATCACGGTCGCCGGTAGCTGGGTCGCCGCCGCCGCCGACAACGGCAAACTGCTCGCCTTCCCGCTCGACGAAATGAAAGCGCTGGGCGGCGGCAAGGGCGTGCAGATCATGAAACTGGAAGAGCGCGAACACCTCAGCGCGGTCACCACGTTTGACGGCGAACGCCTGCTGCTGGAAGGCAAATCGCGCACCGGCAAACCGGTCAGCCAGACGCTCTCCGGCGCCGCTTTGATTCGCTATTTGCTGCACCGGGCGAGAAAGGGGCATGACATGGAGAAGATCAGCGTCGTCACCCGACTGGCGGCGGAGTAATTGACGGTCGACCAGAACTCGATACGACGGTTTGTTGCCTTGGGCCGCGCCTGGCTGCGGGCTTTGTTCAGCAAACAACCGGTCGCCGCCGCCCCAGCCAAGGCGCAGCGCGCCACACGCTTGCCGGAAGAATTTCGTCGAGCGATCAGCCGGGAAGAGATCGCCAGCCTGCCGATCCGGCGCTACGAAGGCGAAGTTTGCCTGGTCAACACCCCGGCGGCGCTTACTGCCGCGATGCGGGACATTCGCCAGGAACGTATCGTCGGCTTCGATACCGAGACGCGGCCCGCGTTCACCAAAGGCGAAAGTTATCTGCCTTGCCTGGTTCAGATCGCGACGGCGCGCCGGGTGTACCTGCTGCAACTGGAACAATTGGATTGTTCGCGGGCGGTGGCCGAACTTCTTGCCAACCCACGCATCGTCAAAGCGGGCGTGGCGTTGGCCGGCGATGTCGGCCAACTCAAGCTCCTGTTTCCGTTCGAAGCTGCGGCGGTCGTGGATATCGGCCACATCGCCCGGCGGCACGGCAATTCGCAAACCGGCTTGCGTAACCTGACCGCGTTGTTTCTCGGCTGGCGCCTCGCCAAAGGCGCAAAAACCACCAATTGGTCGACGCCACAGCTGACCGCAACGCAAATCGGCTACGCCGCGACCGATGCCTGGGCCAGCCGCGAGGTTTATTTGTGTTTAGAGCGGCTCGGTTTGACAAACCGCTAACAGGGAGCGCGGGCGTCCCGCCCGCAGGTTTGAACGCAGCCCGATCAGCTGCCGATACCACCCATCGCGCTCTGCAGATAGTTCTGCACGCCGAGTTGCTCGACCAGACTGATCTGCGTTTCCAGGTAATCGATGTGTTCTTCGGTGTCTTTCTGGATGCCTTCCAGAAGCTCGCGGGAAACGTAATCCTTCACCGATTCGCAATAGTGGATGGCCTCGATGTACAGCGCGTGGCCGTTCTGCTCCAGTTTCAGATCGCAGCCCAGGCATTCCGGCACGTTCTCGCCGATCATCAACTTGCCCAGATCCTGCAGATTGGGCAGGCCTTCCAGAAACAGGATGCGCTCGATCAGCTTGTCGGCGTGATGCATTTCCTCGATGGATTCCTCGTACTCATGCTTGCCCAGAGCGACCAGGCCCCAGTTCTTGTACATGCGCGCGTGCAGGAAATACTGATTGATCGCGGTCAGTTCGACCGTGAGGGCCTTGTTCAGGTACTGAATGACTTTCTTGTCGCCTTTCATGGAACGCTCCTGTTAGTTAGTTGATTGGGGCGTCCCGGCGGGCCGTTGGCTTGCCCGTTGGACTGGCTATGGGGCGGGACCGAAAACGCTTATAGCAATACTAGCCAACCAATCAAGCGGCACAAGCCAGTTCTTCTTCACGGCGCGGACAGCTCCTGCATTCCTTCAGGATGCCATGCGCACAGCGCGCGCAACGGCCGCACTCCGAGGCCACGCCCAGTTCCTGGCGCAGGCCGCGCATGGAGGTGACGCCGTTTTCCACCGCTTCGCGAACCTGCCGCTCGGTCACGGCCTGACAGACACATACATACATTTTGAAGCCTCCTGAAGCATCCCATAGGGTTGGCTCCATTCTGATTGCAAATGAGAACGTATGTCAACGGTTACGTAATTCGCTGTTTTATAAAGGCATGCTTATGAGAAACCGGACGCTTTCCTGTTCGTTGGCAAAAAAAGCTTGACCAATGTCAAGGGCAATCAAGATACTTATATCTGATTTAAATCGAGACTTAGCCAAACAGCAAAATGAAGTAGCCATTGCCTCGTTTTGAATCATTCCCCTACCCGATCAAGGAGCCATCATGCATTTGCGTACCCTGGTTATTGCCCTTCTCACCCTGGCCGCCCCCGCCGCCTGGTCCGCCGAACCGATCCAGCCCGTTCCCGCCGCCAAGGTGAAGAACGCTGGCATGGTGGAACTTGGAAAAAAACTGTATTTCGATCCGCGCCTGTCCAAGTCCGGCTTCATTTCCTGCAATTCCTGCCACAACCTGTCCATGGGCGGCACCGACAACCTGAAGACATCGATCGGCCACAACTGGCAACAAGGCCCGATCAACTCACCCACCGTGCTCAACTCCAGCATGAACCTGGCGCAATTCTGGGACGGCCGCGCCAAGGATCTGAAGGCGCAAGCCGGCGGCCCCATCGCCAACCCCGGCGAAATGGCCTTCACGCATGAACTGGCGGTCGATGTGCTGAACTCGATTCCCGCCTACAAGGCCGAGTTCAAGAAGGTGTTCGGCAAGGATGCCGCCAACATCGACATGGTCACCGACGCTATCGCCGCATTCGAGGAAACCCTGGTCACGCCGGATTCCCGCTTCGACAAATGGCTCAAGGGCGACAAGAAAGCGCTGAGCAAGGTGGAACAGGAAGGCTACAACCTGTTCAAGGACAGCGGCTGCACTGCCTGCCATTACGGCCCGGCCGTGGGCGGCAACTCGTTCCAGAAGATGGGCGTGGTCGCTGCTTACGACACCAAGAACAAGGCCGAGGGCGTCGGCGGATTGACCGGCAAGGACGCCGACCGCATGAAGTTCAAGGTACCGACGCTGCGCAACGTCGAAATGACCTACCCGTACTTCCACGACGGTGAAGCGGACTCGTTGGAAAAAGCCGTGGACGTCATGGGCAAGCTGCAACTGGGTCGTACCTATAGCAATGACGAAATCGCCAAGATCGTCGCCTTCCTGAAGACGCTGACCGGCAAGCAGCCGACCTTCCTGATGCCGATCCTGCCGCCGTCGACCAACGACACGCCGAAGCCGAAACCGTTCGGTTAAGGAAGCACTGATCAAATCCAAATTCCGTCATTGATAAAGCTACTAAGCAACTGACTAGGCGAGCAAACAACACTCGCCAAGTCTCTGCTTATCCGGCGAAGGCCGGAATCCAGTGGAATCAACCACCTGGACCCTTGGCCTTCGCCGGGGTGACGAATTAACCTATTTCGCGCAGTTGCCGGTGTCGTAGGAGCGCCTTCCAAGGCGCGAAATCCAGAACAATCGCGCCTTGGAAGGCGCTCCTACGAGTGGTGTCGTCACGCACCCGGTGGGTGACGCGACAAAAACCTCTCATGTCTCTATCCACGCGGCTTTCGAGGGATATACACAAGACCAACTGAGGTTTTCAGGATTAATCAGCGTTTCCCTAATATCCCGGCCTTATCCGCTCTGGAAAGCGGGCGTTTTTTTGTCTGCGTCAGCTAGCCTGCAAAGCTTCCTCGGCCCAGGCCAGCGCAGCGACATTGCACTCGCCAAGTTGAACCAGGGTAATCCCGAGCTTTTCGGCCAGACGCTCCGCCTGCTCGCTCCAGCCCCGCTCCGTCGCGATGACCAGGGACATATAGTTGCTGTATGGACCTTCATTTCTCAGCAGCACTTCAATGACATTGCGAGGCAGAAGGATCTTCTCCGTGACGTTTTCCAGCGGCATCCCGAGCAGGCTATCGAACACCGAAAACATGCCGACCAGAAACAGTTCATCGCATTGCCGCTTGGGCAGGATGCCCTGGGCAATCAGTTCGAGGAATCGCGCCCGGCACAGTGCAATTTCCAGCAGCATTTCATCGCGCTTGCCGCCCCCGGCCCGATAGATTCCGACCGAAATCCAGCGATACAGCATCTCCCGACCGAGCACCATCAGCGCCTGATCCAGGCCTGCCGCCGGCGCCTCAAGACCGGATAGCGGCGAATTCGCCATGTCCATGATCTTGGCCACGATGCCGGGGTCGCGCTTGGCCACTGCGGCCAGTTCCTCCGAATCGGCTTCTCGCCGCAGCAGATTCAGCATCTCCAGCAAGATCATTCGGCTTTGGCTGAGCGCTTCGCGTGGAACCTCGTCATCCAGCGTCGCGGCGAAATCGCCGAACGAAAACCGCACCCCCAATGCCTGGCAAACATGGTGTTCCGACCAGGCGCCAATCCCCGCGACAGCAAGGCCGATGCCCGGATACCCGGCGACGAATTGCTTGGCGCGGCGCTCGAACGCATCAAAGGCAGTCGTTCTGAAATCGTCCAGCACCCAGTCCACCCAATCCATCGTGGCCGGGAAGGCGACGGCGGTGGCATGGTAAATGCCGACGCGGGCGCCCGCGCCCCGGATCTCTCCGAGCAAATCCCGCCACGCGGCAAGATCCACGTGCTGGTCAGACGGCGAAACAAGAAAAGTCGTCAACGGGCCGATCAGCGGACGAAAGTCGGCCGAGTGCCTATCGTCGAAGCGGAGCGGAATCACGGCAATTCGCCTTTGGGCAAAACGTTGCACCTGATCTTCCTGCAACGCGGCGACGACTTCCTGCGCGGAAAGTTCGCCCCTGTTGCCGGAACCGACGATGCGGAACAGGTAGCCGGCAATCCCGGGACGACCGTCGATGATCTCCTCGCGCTGAACCATGATGCCGGGATCGCGCTGCGGAATCGGCGTGCGCGCCGCAACGCTGGTTGCGGCGACAGGCTTGGGCGCGGGGACGGACACATTTCCGAAGCCGAAAACGCGCTTGATCAGATTCCAAAGAGCCATGAAGAATGAGCGGGAAAGACACTGGACGCGCAGGCTATGCAGCCTCAGCCGATCATGCAAGCGCAACCGCCGTGCCGGTTCGAGTCAAGGCGGCACGCGTTGCGGTCAACCCGTCTGTTGCACTCCAGCGGCGCGTATCGCCGCCAAGGTCTTGCAGCCGCACAGCGCCATCGTCGCTTCCAGTTCGTCGCGCAGCAGACGGATTGCGTGCGCCACGCCCATGGCGCCGGCACTGGCCAGCGCCCAGATGTAGGGGCGCCCGAGCAGGACCGCATCGGCGCCCAGACTGAGCGCCTTGAACACGTCGCGCCCGTCGCGGATACCGCTGTCGAACAAGACGCTGGCGCGTCCCCGCACGCGCAGCGCGATGGCCGGCAGGACAGCCAGGCTGGCCGGCGCGCCATCCAGCACGCGGCCGCCGTGGTTGGACACGACGATGCCTTCGCAGCCCAGTTCCACCGCGCGCACCGCGTCATCCGGATGCATCACGCCCTTCAGAATCAACGGCTGACGCAGTTGATCGCGCAACCAGGCGACATCCTCCCAGGTTGGTGCGTTGGCCATCCAGCCATCGAACACCGGACTTTGGCCCGGACCGATCGACGCGGGCGCCAGCGGCATTTCGAGATTGACGGCGGTGATGCCGCCGGGCAATTGCAGTGTGGCCAGTTTCACCGGCGCATCGACGGTGAACATGAAGGCGGCATAACCCGCCGCTTCCGCGCGTCGGGCCAGACGCAAGGTTCGCGCCCGTTCGCCTTGCCAATACAGTTGAAACCAGGCCGCGCCGCCGCCTTGCCGGCTGGCTTCGGCAATGTTTTCCAGCAACTGGCTGGCCAGGCTGCTGACCCACATCGCGCCGCCTTGCGCAGCGGCGGCCATGGCGCTGGCGACCTCGCCATCCGGATGAAACAGACGCTGATAGGCAATGGGCGCCAGCAAAATAGGATGTTCCAGCGTCTGGCCGAACAGTGAAATACGGGTATCGCCGCCGCGCACATCGGCCAGCGGGCGCGGCATCAGGGTCTGGGCACTGAAGGCACGGCGATTCGCCGCCAGGGTCAGACCGCTGCCATCCTGCAGATACTGCCAGGCAACGCTGTCCAGCCGTTCGCGGGCCAGGCCTTGGTAGTCGGCGGCGGTAACAATGCCGTCCGGAAGGACATTCCGACGCGGTTCGATCACGCCTCCGCCCAACGTCTTAACAGGTTGTGATAGGTGCCGGTCAATCGGACGACCGGATCACTCTCTCCCATCTGCTCGCGCAGGTCGAGCAGTGCCATGTCCATCTCGAACAACAACCGGCGCTGGCCGAAATCGCGCACCATGCTTTGCATGAACATGAAGCAGGCCAGACGTTCACCGCGTGTGACCGGGGAAACCTGATGAATCGATGAGGACGGGTACACCACCAGGCTGCCCGCCTTGAGCTTGACGCCGTGTTCGCCGAAGGTATCCGCGATGGTCAGCACGCCACCGTCGTATTCGTCCGGTTCATTGAGAAACAGCGTCGCCGACACATCCGCGCGCACGTAGCCGCCGTCGGGAGCGGCGCGCATCGCGTTGTCGGTGTGATAGCCGTAATGATTGGTATCGCCGCCGTAGCGGTTGAAGAACAGCGGCAAAATTTTCAGTGGCAGCGCCGCCGTGAAGAACAGCGCGTTGCGGTTGAGCGCGCCCAGCACCAGCCGCCGCAAGGCTGGTAGATGTTCTGCCTCCTCCGCCAGTTGCTGGTTGTTCTTGGCCTGGGCCGCCTGCGTGCCGGCGGTGATCAAGCCGCTCGCCCAGGTGGACTGGGCCAGCAGTTCGCGGGCAGTGGCCAGTTCTTCTGGGGTCAGGACGTCGTCGATGGTGATCAGCATGGAAACCTCTGTTTAGGTAGGAACTCCCCCTTTGAAAAAGGGGGCTGGGGGGATTTCTGAGACATCCGCATAGACCACCGCCGTCAAATCCCCCTCAATCCCCCTTTTTCAAAGGGGGAAGTTGGTGCTTAGGGCGGCGCAAATCAAATCCAATTCCGTCATTGATAAAGCTACTAAGCATCCGACTAGGCGAGCAAACAATACTCGCCAAGTCTCTGCTAATCCGGCGAAGGCCGAAATCCAGTGGAATCAACAACCTGGACCCCGGCCTTCGTCGGGGCGACGAATAAATCAGAACTTGTACTCGCCGCTCAAAATCACTTTGCGCCCGACACCCGGCACGGCAAAGCCGCCGTTGTCGTAGATCGCGTCGTAATAGACCGTGTCGAACAGGTTCTGCACGTTCAGGCGCACGCCCCACTTCTTCTGCTCGTAGGCGACCATCGCGTCCCAGCGCGCGTAGGCCGGCGCGGTGTTGGGATGGAACGTCGTGCCGCCGGGCAGCGTGGGAATCGCGCCAGAGCCGCTCGGGTTGTAGCCGTAACGGTCGCCCTTGGCTTCGACACCGCCGCCGATCTTCCAGCCGCCATTCAGCTTGTAGGTCGTCCACAGATTGAAGGTGAATTTCGGCGCGTTGCGCGCGCGCTGGCCGATATAACCCGCGTTACCCGTAGTGATGGCGCCGGTAGTGGCATTGACGTTTTCCGCCACTTCCAGAATGGTTGCGTCCATCAAGGCCAGGCCGGAGAAGATCTCCCAGTTTTCGTTCACCCGGCCGGCCAGTTCCAGTTCGATGCCATCGGTTCGCCGCTTCTTGGTCAGGATCGATGCGGTGGATTCCAGATCGGTATTGCGTTCCCAATCCTTGTTGGCGCGGTAGAGCGCGGCGCGCAGGGCGAGATTGCCCTCGAACAGCATCCACTTGGCGCCCAGTTCCAGCACCTGGCTGCGTTCCGCCGGCTGCGGCGTGACGGTCAGCTGATACAGGTCGGCGGTCGGACTGAACGAATCGCTGTAACCCAGGTAGTAATGGGTTTCGTCGGTCGGGTGGTAGGACAGCGCCGCGCGCGTGCTCATTTCGCCGTACTGCAGCGAGGGCGACGTGGCGCTGGAATAGGTCGCGTCCATCTCGTCATGGCGCAGGCCCAGCGTCGCTTTCCACTTCGGCACGAATTCGATGGTGTCCTGCACATATACGGCATAGGAATCGGAATCGAAGCGCACCGGCGTGCCGGTCGTGCTAACCACATACGGCTGGAACACGGGCGGATTCAGCGCCGTGGTGCCGCCCAGGTTCTGCAGGCCGTGGCGGAAGCTGTCTTCGTGTAGGTATTCGGCGCCGAGCAGAAACTCGTGCTGCATGCCGAAGGCCTTGAAGGTGTTGTTGAAGTCGGACTGCAAGGTCAGCGTTTCGTAGTCCATCGCCCGCGTCGGGCCGGCATTGGTGCTGCCGGCGTTGAGACCGTTGCTGCCCGGCGCCACCGTCGCGCTCGGCGTGCGCGCCCAGTAACTGCGTTCGTAATCGGCATAGCGCAGTTGCGTGCGCCATTCGCTCTTCGGGGAAAACCGATGCGTGTAGGTGGCAGTGGTGATGCTGGTTTCGCTTTCATCGAAGTTGGCGTCGATGCCCCAGAAGGTATCGGGCGAAAAGTTGGTGTTGGGGCTGCGCGTCGCGTTGTCGAAGCTGAAGCCGTAATCCGGGATGTCGTCGGTGGTGGTGACGATGTGGCTCAGCGTGAATTCGTCATCCGTGCTGATGCCGAAACCCAGGCTGGCTGCCAGACCTTCGCGATGGATTTCCGGCTCGGCGCCGGTGGTCGGGTTGGAACGCCAGCTGCCCTCGTCGCGGTGCATCACGTTGACGCGGATCGCCGAGGTTTCGCCCAGGCGTTTGTTGAAGTCGCCGGTGGCTTCCAGATAGCCGTCCGTGCCGACGCTGCCGGTGACCTTGTGGCGGTCGGTCAGCATCGGCGTCTTGCTGACCTGATTGATGACGCCGCCGGCCTGGCCGCGTCCGAACAGCATCGCGCCGGCGCCGCGCAGCACGTCGACCTGCTCCAGGTTGAACGTCTCGCGGTTGTACTGGGCGGTATCGCGGATGCCGTCCAGATACATGTCGCCGAAGGTATAGAAGCCGCGCAGCATCATGTTGTCGCCGGAGCGGCCGCCTTCCGCCGCATTGAAGGTCAGGCCGGAGACGTTGCGCAACGCCTCACGCAGGCTGCCGACCTGCTGCTCTTCCATGATCTTGTTGGTGACGGTGGTAACCGCCTGCGGAATGTCGTGCGGGTCTTGCAGCGTCTTGCCGACGCGGGTGACGGTGGCGCGCATGCCGTCTTGCGGGATGTCGGCATCGGCCTGGACGCTGACGGTGGACAACGTTTTCTCGGCGGCAGGTTCCGCCTGCGCGGTAAACGACACCGCCATCAGGGCGGCGCCGAGGGGAAGAAGTTTCGGACGTCGGGAAATCGTGTCGATGGGGATTTTCTTGGGTTGCACCAGTAGCTCCTTGAAGCGGGGTTTGGGCTGGCTGGCGTAAGGCTGGCTGGCGGGTTTGGAAAAATTAAATCTCGTTAAGTCAGGATGACCATGGCGCGGCAACCTTCGAGCGGCTTCCATCTTTGCAAAGGGGGGCCGGGGCAATGGCACTACCTTCAGCATGCCGATACCTGCTCCCCCCTTTGAAAAAGGGGGGCTGGGGGGGATTTATGAGACATCCACATAGGCCACCGCCGTTAAATCCCCCTCGATCCCCCTTTACAAAGGGGGAAGCAAAACCGTCCAACAGCGCATTGAGCATTTGGAAAATTGGGGTCACTTGGAAGGCGCTCCTCAAGGCGCGCGCGGATCGGTAACAAAGCCGATACGGCTCAATCCAGCCTTCGACGCATCCGACATCACCGCGACGACCTGCTTGTAGGCCAGTTCGCCGTCGGCGCGGATGTGCAATTCCGGCTGCGGTTGCAGGCGTGCGGACGCAGTCATGCGCTTGCGCAAATCGGTGGCTTCGACCCGCTCTCCGTTCCAGTAAATCGTGCCGGCGGCGTCGATGGAGAGATGGATGTTTTCCCGTTTGACCTCGTTGACCTGGCTGGACGCCTTGGGCAGTTCAATCTTGACGGCGTGCGTCAGCAAGGGCGCGGTGACGATGAAGATCACCAGCAGCACCAGCATTACGTCGATCAACGGAATCATGTTGATCTCCGCCAC
Source organism: Hydrogenophilaceae bacterium (assembly GCA_031426815.1). Taxonomy (GTDB): domain Bacteria; phylum Pseudomonadota; class Gammaproteobacteria; order Burkholderiales; family Thiobacillaceae; genus PFJX01. Next base: position 3,043 of record JASJPG010000172.1, on the reverse strand, counting down.
CGGCTGCGCGCCGCGTTGGTTGGTCAGTCCGCCGAACGCCATTACGCCGCCTCCGCCACCGGCCGCAACACCATCGGCTTGGAAGGATTCAGCGGTTTCGGCGCCTCGTTGCGATTGCCGGTGGACATGAAAGCGAACAGGTCATGCGCAAAGCCGTCCAGTTCCGACAGCAACAGACGGTTGGCGCGGGTAAAGGCGTTGTAGGCGAGCACGGCGGGGATCGCCACGGCCAGGCCCAGCGCGGTCATGATCAGCGCCTCGCCGACCGGGCCGGCCACCTTGTCCAGCGTGCCCTGGCCGCTCATGCCGATGGCCAGCAAGGCGTGGTAAATGCCCCAGACCGTGCCGAACAGGCCGACGAATGGCGCGCTGGAGGCCACCGAGGCGAGCACGGTATGGCCGTATTCCAGGCGCGCAGTGTCCTGTTCGATGGCGCGGCGCAAGGCGCGAGTCAGGAAATCGTCGGCACTGCCGGATTCCACCATGCGGCCGCCACGTCGGTCGCGGTGCTGCTCGGCCGCGCGCAGGCCGTGATGCGTGAGGTGCGAAAACGGATCGCGAATGCCGGTCTGCTTCAGATAAGCCGCCACCGTCTGCATGTCGGTCGCGTCCCAGAAACGCTGCAGAAATTCGCGGGCGCGGCGGCGCATGGTCCAGTTCGTCCACGACTTGCTGACGATCAGATACCAGGTCGCCACCGACATCAGCGCCATCGCGAACAACAGAAAATGACCGACGCCGTCGGCTTGCGTGAGAAAGTGGCCGAAGCCCAGTTGAGGTTGCATGGATCAGCTCCGAAGCGAGAAAGAAATGGGCACCTGCACCCAGGCGGCGACACCGCGTTCACCCTGTTTGGCCGGCACGAAACGCCAGCGCCGCACGGTGTCGCGGGCAACCTTGTCGAGACGCTCGTAACCGCTGGATTCGCGGATTTCCACCTGCGCCGCATGACCATCCGGATCGACGAACACGCGCAGCAAGACGCGACCGTGTTCGCCCAGGCGGCGCGACAAGGCGGGATAACTGGGAGACGGGTTGTCCAGGTAATCCGCATCGAAACGCGGCGGCACGACAGGGGCAGGCGGCGCCGCTGCGGGCGCGGCAATGGCCGCCGTCTGTACCGGCTTGACCGGCGCCGGCAACACCACCGGCAGCGGTGCAGGTTCCGGCGGCGGCAACGGCACCGCGACCGGCGCCGGCGTTTCATCGCGCACCGCCAACACCGGCGGCGGCGGCTGCACCGTTTCTACCGGCTGCACACGCGGCCGCTGCGGCAACGGTTTCGGCGGCGTCTGCGGCGGCTCCGGCTCGGCAGCGGCAAGCAGGCTCACCAGCAACGGCCGCGGCAAACCCACCGCCTCGGCGACCGGTTCCACATTCAGCAAAGCGAACACCAGCACGGCATGCAAAGCGGCCACCCCGCCCAGCGCGCGCCAATTGCCGCCGTGCCCATAAGCCGCGCTCATCGGAAGACGGCCTGCGCCCAGGCAGGGTTAAACATGGAATTCAAGGTGTGCCACTCCAACGGAAAATTGAAAACACGTTGGCTGGCTATCTGGCTGGCTGACGCTGCTGAGGTCGTTCCGAAGCCGGTTCAGAGCGAAGCGGCAGAAGTACGGAAGACGGCGTGGATGATAGCCATTCTTATTTGAAGAGACAACCCCGGTCGCGGCAGACACCGAAAATCGTGCCGAACTGTCCTTCGGACAACGGACCAGAATTACCCGCACAACCCTTGGGGTGGATTGTTTACACTAGATGCAAATCAGAAGGCGGCGCCTGAACGGGGGCGGTAACGCACGGGTGACGTGATTTACTTTTGAATACGCACGGCGAATGGGGGAAAAGATATGGAAACAAAGGGATGTGCGGTATTTAGGCGGGTGGTTGCGTCTACATACATCGGATTTTTTCGATCGACATTACGTTAGGCAATAAGCCACATGTACATCCTTGATATGAATCTGCTAAGAGAAGGAGATGTCTTGCTCACATCGGAAAAGAGCATAACCAGCAAGGCTGTCAGAGGAGCGACCTTTGGCGGCTTTTCCCATGCCATTCTCTATGTTGGCCATAGCAGTTATATTCACTCAGATACGAAGGGTGTTCACTCTGCAAACATTCAAAGGCTACTTTTTGATCACAGATCAAGAGTGAAGGTTCTTCGACCAAAGGAGTCGAACGCGGCAACCAATGCTTCAATGTATGCACGCTCTCAGATAGGTAAGGAGTATTCAGTCAAAGAGGCAGTCAGGACAAAAATTGGAGTAAAAGCGAAGAAGGAAAATAAACAATTTTGTTCTAGATTGGTGGCAGAAGCATACGAATATGCTGGAAAAAAAGTAGTAAATAATCCATCATACTGCTCTCCTGAAGACATTAATAAGTCTTCATTCTTTTATGAAATATCTGGAGTTGCCAGATTGGCGACAGATGCAGAATTAAAGTTTGCAAAAAGCTTTAACCCCATACAAAAGCAAACTGAGATCACAAATACGATCCTATCGGAAGCAAGACGAATAACGCAAAACAACATTCAGACACTTGAAGAGCTGACAATGTATGTAGTGGCCAACCCTGGTTGTGCTGAAAGCATTGTGGATGTGTACAAAAAATCTGGTTACCTAACGATGTGGCAGTACGAATTTGAACAAAACCCCTGGCGGTATAACGGTGAGCTGTTCATGGCCTTGCCGATTTCACGAGAAGAAAAGCTTAATCTTGCTAGATTTGAAGCTGAAAGCGCAATAAAACAACTTGACCTATATTCACACAATTACCAGGCTTACGAAAATCTTGGCAAACAATCTTGGTCCTCTTATATAAGCATTAATTTAAATCTGTATAAAAATCTCATCAATCAAATGGCGTCTCGTTATGCGGCAGCACAATTTGTTATTAATAATGCCTAACAGTCGTGTCAAGCGGGACGCCCGAAATGCCGGCTTTGGTCTTTGCTGGCGCCTGCGCGGGCGCCCCTTACCCTAAACGTTGACGCTGTAGAAAAACCCCCAAACCCACCCTGCCCAACGATAATTCCGCA
>JASJPG010000171.1:0-15556 GCA_031426815.1 Hydrogenophilaceae bacterium | reverse complement strand
ACTGGAGAGCCGTATGCGGGAGAACCGCACGTACGGTTCGGAGGGAGGGGAGGGGGTTACCCTTTCCCTACCCCTATCGCGGTTGTCACCTAAGATCAGCGTGCCGGCAGCGCCCGCTGTAAATAGCGCACCCGCGTAGCGCCGTCGTCGCCGCGTTCGATCCAGATCATGTGCAGGTTGCCGGCGGCATCCAGTGCGATGGCCGGGTCGCTTTGCTGGCCGGGGCCGGTTGCCGGGGGCAGCGTGAAGTTTTCGCTGTATCCCGCTTCGGTCAGGCGCGTCAGCCAGATGTCCGCCGTGCCGTCGCGGTCGTCGTCCCAGGCCAGCACCAGGTCGCCGCGTGCATTGCCGGCCGCTGCGACATGCCATTGCGCGATGGCGTCGCCGAAGCTGTCCTGCGCTTTCCGGTCCTTGGCGAAACGCATGCTGTCGCCGTCGTTGCCAGTCAGCGCGGCGTAAACGTCGTAGCCGGACAGGAAGTCGCGCTTGTCCAGCCAGGTCGCCGCGAGGCGGTCGCCGAATGCGGCCAGCGCCGGGCGCATGGCGCCGGTGCCGCGACCGAGATTGCCTTGCGCCTTGCCGGTCGGGTTGCCGCTGATGCGGGTGGGGGCGGTCCAGTTTTTCGCATCCGGGCTTTGGCTGGCGAAGATCACGGTATGGCCGTGGCGGCGATCTTCCCAGGCCAGCATCAGGCCCTGCGTGCCGCCGGTCAGAACGGGAAAGGTTTGATCGTCGGTTGCCGGTGCGGCATCGGCGGGACGGGCCGGCGCGGCGCGCAACTGTTTGCCCGCGATGCTCAACGCGGCATGAAATACGCGCCGCCAGCGGCCGTCGGGCACGCTCCAGGCGGCATAGGCGCCGAACCTGGGATGGAAGTGGACGTTGCCTTGGCCGCCGCTCTCCGCCAGTTGCGTCGCCGGGCCGGGGCCGGCGGCATCAGCCATGGCGACGTTGACGCCGCCGGCATCCTCCCAGATCAGCAAAAAACGGTCGGCATCGAGCGCGGCGATGGCCGGCTCGAAACATTCGCCCCGGCCGAACGGAAACTCACGGAATGCGCCGCCCTCCTGCAACGCCAGATAACAGCCCGGCGCGCCGCTGCGGTTGTCTTCCCAGACCAGCGCCACGCGGTTGCCGGAGACGGCCAGGTTGTTGCGGCCGGAGGCGTCGAGGTGATGGAACACGCCGGGCTTCGCGGCGGTAATGTCGCTGACCGTTGCCGCACTCTGCGCGGGCAATGCCGCGCAACACAACAGGCCGGCGAGGAGGGCGCGCGCCACGCTCATTTTTTGCTCCCGAGGAATTCGAGCAGGCTCTGTTTCTGGTAGTGGCCGCCGCGTACGTAGCGGTCGTAATCCTTGAAATCGTCCACGGTCTTGAAGCCGGGAATCTTGGCGACGACCTTGCCTTCCGGCGTCATGAACACGAACAGCGGCGTCGCGAAGGCGCCCAGGCGGGTGCCCAGTTCGGCTTCGGTCAGGCGTTCGCCGTTGGGCATGCGCAGGCGTTTGCCGCCTTCGGCATCGACATAGATCAGCACGTAGTTTTCGGAAAAAAGCTGTTTCAGGCCCGGATCGACGAAGGTTTTGCGATTGACGTGGTCGCACCAGGCGCAGCCGTAGCGGCCGAAGTAGAGCAGGATGGGTTTGTTCTCGGCTTTGGCGCGGGCGAGTCCGGCGTCGTGGCCGACGAAGGGGTAGTCCGGCGGCGCGTCGGCGCGGGCAACGGAAAGGGGCAAGGTCAATGCAAGCAGCAGGCAGACGTGATAAATAAATGCGCGCATGGTTGTCTCCGGTTGTTCGGAGCGAATGTATCCCGCACATGGAAAAAAGGAACCGCACGCATGTACCAATCCGCCCGTATCGGCATCGTTTCCATCAGCGACCGCGCCAGCACCGGCGTCTACGAAGACAAAGGCCTGCCGGCGCTGAAGGAATGGCTCGAAGCCGCGCTGCACAATCCGCTTGAATTCGTCGAACGTCTGATTCCGGACGAGCAGTCGGTCATCGAACAGAACCTGATCGAACTGGCCGCGCAGTGCTGTCTGGTGCTCACCACCGGCGGCACCGGCCCAGCGCCACGCGATGTGACGCCGGAGGCGACGTTGGCGGTGGCCGACAAGGTGTTGCCCGGTTTTGGCGAGCAGATGCGCGCGGTCAGCCTGAAATACGTGCCGACCGCGATCCTGTCGCGCCAGGTCGGCGTCACCCGCGGCAACTGCCTGATCCTGAACCTGCCCGGCCAGCCGAAGGCGATCAAGGAAACGTTGGACGGCATCTTCGCCGCCGTGCCGTACTGCGTCGATCTGATCGGCGGGCCGTATCTGGAAACGCGGGAAGAATTGGTCAAGGCGTTTCGGCCCAAGTCGGCGCTGCGTCCCGCCGGCGCGGCCAGCTGAAATCGGCAAGCAGGTTTCCGGGCGCCGGCGCGGCAAATGAGCACGCCACGCCGGCGCTGCGTGCGGCAAAATCCGGCGACCCACAAATCGCTCGGAACAGCATGAATCTGAACAAGAAAATCACGATCTTTTCCGCCATCCTGGCCACTCTGATGGTGCTGACGCTGACGCTGATCAGTCTCTACGCGTTTCGCCAGTATTCGATCATGACGGCACAGGAGCAAGTGCGCAGCGCCGCGGAAATCGTCCGGGTCAATCTGACCGAGCAGATGCTGCATGGCGTGATCGACCGACGCGTGGGATTCCTCGGTCGCCTGAAGGAGGTCGAAGGGTTCAAGGTGGCGCGCGTGGTGCGTTCCGATCTGGTCGTGCAGCAGTTCGGCAAGGGCTTGCCGGGCGAAGTCGCCCTCGACGATGTCGAGCGCAGGGTCATGGCGGAAAAGCAGCCTGCCTATGTGCTCAGCGAGGTCGGCGGCGAGGCGCTGTATCGCGGCACCATTCCTTATGTGGCCACTTCGCACGGCATTCCCAACTGCATGCAATGCCATCATGTGCAAGAGGGCGCGGTGCTCGGCGCGGTCAGCATCACCTTCAGCATCGATCATCTGAAACGGCAGGCGTTGCTGTCGGTCGCCGGCATTCTGGCGGTGGTGGCCGCTTTCGCGTTGCTGGCCTGGTATCTGTTGCGGCGTCTCATCGCCCCTATCGCGGCAACGGCGCGCGATGTGGAACTGGCCGTCGAGCTGGCCCAGGGCGGCAATTTCAAGAGCCAGGTGCTGCCGCGCACGACGGACGAGATCGGCAATATCGCGCAGAACCTGAATCGACTGCTGCAATGCCTCGGCGATGGGCTGAGCCAGATTTCCGACAGCGTCGCCCGCCTCATCGAGCGCAAGCCGGTGGATGGCGAAAACCAGCTCAAGACCACGATTGAAATGGTGGAAATCCTGGTCAAGGTGTCGCATTTCAAACAGGCCATCGAGGAAGACGAGACCCGCGCCGAAATTCATGGCCGCCTTGCCCGCATCCTGCAGGACGAATTCATGGTCGACGAATTCAGTCTTTATGAAGTGGAGAACAGCAAGAACCGGATGACGCCGCTGCTGGTGGATGGCGTTGCCGATGCCCATTGCCGCTGGTGCAATCCGGAAATCCTGATCCGCTCGGAAGCCTGTCGGGCGCTGCGTACCGGCCATCTGGTCGACGCGGTGGCCAATCCCGGCATCTGTTACGCATTCCAGCCGCCGCAGGATGCGCTGGAGCGCAGCCACATCTGTCTGCCCATCATGCAGTCGGGTTCGGTCGGCAATGTGCTGCAGATCGTGGTTGCGAAGGAATCCGAGGCGATGGCCAGCGCCATCGTTCCGTTCGTCAACGTCTACCTGCGCGAAGCCGCACCGGTGCTGGAGTCGAAGCGGCTGATGGAAAGCCTGCGCGAAGCCAACCTGCGCGATCCGATGACCGGCCTCAACAATCGCCGCTTCCTGGAGGAGTATCTGGAAACGCTGCTCGCCGCCACGCAGCGGCGCAAGGCGCACATGAGCATCCTCATGCTCGATCTGGATTTCTTCAAGGTGGTCAACGATACGCACGGCCACGATGCCGGCGACGCCGTGCTCAAGGTGCTGGCCAAGACCCTGCGCCAGAGCGTGCGCAGTTCCGATTTCGTGATCCGCTACGGCGGCGAGGAGTTCCTGATCCTGTTGCAGGACACGCAGGCGGCAGAGGGCGTGCAGGTGGCGGAAAACATCCGGGCCGCAGTCGAGAAACTGAAGGTGCCGGTCGCCGGCGGCGTGGTACTGCAGAAAACCATCTCCATCGGCGTGGCCGACTTCCCGGAAGACAGCGCCGCGTTCTGGCAAACGCTCAAGTTCGCCGACGTGTCGCTCTACCACGCCAAACAATCCGGGCGGAATCGCGTCGTGCGGTTTACGCCGGACCTGTGGAGCGAGAAGCAGGAGTACTGAGTGAAAAAAGGCAGGTGAAGCGCGCGCATCGCATGCCCTTTTCCTGTGTTTTCCTGGTACATAAATACCCATAAAGTTTGCTAAGGTAATGCCGTAATCGACGTGTAAGTTCCATGCAAGGTTTGCGGGTTGTCTGCAGGGCTTAGAGGTCGAGGGCCGAATACGGATCCACCGTCCGCCAAGAAGGCGGTGATCCTGAACAACGCGATGGCGAATTCCCGGGTGAAGCCGTTTTGCACGGTTTCGGATGGCACTCCAGGTTGCTTCGCTACGCAGCTGTGATTTCCGATCATGCAACGCCCAGAGGGGGAGTAATGCGCAACACCGGAGCAGTAACCCAGCAGGAGTATGTCCTGCGCGATGGCATGGCCATCATTTCCAAGACCGACCACAAGGGTCGCATCACCCACGTCAACTCCGATTTTGTCGAGGCCAGCGGCTTCGAAGAAGCGGAACTGATCGGCCAGGCCCATAACATCCTGCGCCACCCGGACATGCCGGGGGAGGCGTTTCGCGATCTCTGGCAGACCGTCAAATCGGGTCTGCCCTGGTCCGGCCTGGTCAAGAACCGGCGCAAGGACGGCGCCCATTACTGGGTGCGTGCCAGCGTCACGCCGCTGCCGGATGGCGGCTTCATGTCGGTGCGGCAACGCCCGGAGCCGGCTGAAGTCGCCCAGGCCGAAGCGCTGTACCGGGACATGCGCGCTGCGCGCAGCAAAGTGCAAATCCAGCGCGGCCGTGTCGTGGCCAATCCGTTCATCTGGCGGCTGGTCGAGTCGGTGCGTCGGCTTTCGCTGGCCCAGCGCCTGTGGAGCATGGCCCTGATCGCGTTGACGCTGATCCTGGCGGTCGGCGTCAACGGCGTCTGGCAGGTGCGCGCCGGCATGCAATCCCTGCAGACGGTGTATGCCGATCGCACGGCGCCGATCACCGATCTGGCGCGCATGCAGCGTCTGCTCGAAATCAATGCGGCCGAGGTGTTGCGCGGCTATCAGCACGATCCGCGCACGCATTTCGCGGCCCTGCACGATCATCCGGTCGGCCAGCACATCGACACGATCGAACGCAATCGCCAGGAGATCGACACGCTCTGGCAGAAGTACAGCGACCGCCTGCTGAGAACCGCTGCGGGCAGCGACGAGGCGGCGCTGGCGAAATCGTTCGCCGACAAGCGCAAGGAATACGTCGGCAACTTCCTGGCCCCGGCGGTGCGGGAAATTCGCGACGGCACTTTCAGCACCGATGTGCTGCTCGCCTTCCTGCGCAACGACACAGGCGTCGGCGCCGAGACGCGTACCTTGCTGGGCGGCTTGATGACCTTGCAGGCGGAAGCGGCAAATGCCGAGTACGCGGCTTCGGTGGATCGCTACAACCGGGTGCTGTGGACTTCCGGCGGCATGATTCTGATCGGTGGATTCGGCTTCCTGCTCTTCGCCTGGCTGCTGATCCGCGCCATCGTGTTGCCGGTGCGCGCCGCCACCCGCGCGGCGCAGGCCATCGCCCAGGGCGACTTGCGCCAGAGCCTGCCCGCCGCCGGCCATGACGAAATCGGCGCCCTCATCGTCCAGCTCACGCGCATGCGCGACGGCCTGTTCGAGATGACCCACACCATCCGGCACGATGCCGGCATCCTGAAACAGGCGGCGCGTGAACTCGATGATTCCGCGCGCGAGGCCGCCAACATGGCGGAAGCCCAGTCAACCTCCTCGTCCAGCATGGCGGCGGCGGTCGAGCAGATGTCGGTCTCGGTCGATCAGGTCTCCGAGCACGCCAACATGGCGCAAGGCGTCACGCTCACGTCCGGCCGGGCATCCGAACAGGGCGGCAAGGTGATCATGGCGGCGGTCGATGAGATGCGCAGCATCACCGAGACGGTGAATGAGTCGGCGCAGGCGATCCATTCCGTGGAAAGCCTGTCCGGCGAGATCGCCGGCATCGTCAATGTGATCAAGGAAATCGCCGACCAGACCAATCTGCTCGCGCTCAACGCCGCCATCGAGGCGGCCCGCGCCGGCGAGCAGGGACGCGGCTTCGCGGTGGTGGCGGACGAAGTCAGGAAGTTGGCCGAGCGCACCGCACAGTCGACCCAGCAGATCGCCGAGATGATCGGCCGCATCCAGTGCGGCTCCAGTCGCGCGGTGAAGGAAATGGGCGCCAGCGTGATCCAGGTGGAAAAGGGCATGCGCGTGGCGCGGGAAGCGGGCGACAGCATGTCCAGCATCCAGGCCGGTTCGGGCCAGGTGCTGCGCTCGGTGGAGGACATCGCGCTGGCGCTGAAGGAGCAGGGCGTCGCCGCGCAGGAAATCGCCAGGGGCGTCGAGCGCATCGCGCAAATGTGCGAAGCCAGCCACGCCAACGCCAATCGCACGGCCGGTTCGGCCAGTCGGCTCAAGCAGCTGGCCGACCGTCTGGAGACCGACGCCGCACGTTTCTCGGTGTAGAGCGCCGCCATGCTTGAAGCGCCGGCGCTGACTCCGCTCATCCTGTTCGCGACAGCCGGATTGCTGGCGCCCCTGTTGCTGGGCTTCCAGCTTCTGCGCCAGCGCGCCAGCCAGGTCGAGGAGAGACGCGAACTGCGGCTGTCGCGCGAGGTGATGCAGAAGAGTCCCAACGCCATTCTGATTTCCGACGCCGACAATCGCATCATCGCGGTGAATCATGCGTTCACGCACATTACCGGTTACCTGCCGGAAGAAGTCCGGGGGAAAAATCCGGCACTGTTGAGCTCCGGTCGCCACGACAAAACGTTCTATCAGGCGTTGTGGAGCGATCTGTTGCAGAACGGCGCCTGGAGCGGCGAGATCTGGGACAAGCGCAAGGACGGCACGCACTACCCGAAATGGCTGGCCATCCACGCCCTGCGCACGGCCGACAGCAACGCCATCGAGCATTTTCTGGCGATCTTCAGCGACATCAGCGATCGCAAGCAGGCCGAAGACCGCATCCAGCACATGGCGCATCACGATCCGCTGACCGATCTGCCCAACCGGCTGCTGCTGAGCGACCGGCTGAATAGCGCGCTGGCCCGCAGCCGGCGCGAGGAAACCTGTCTGGCGCTGCTGTTTCTCGATCTCGACGACTTCAAGCAGGTCAACGACAGCCTCGGCCATGCCGTCGGCGACCAGCTGCTGATCGAAATCGCCGAACGCCTGCGCGATGTCGCGCGCGCCAGCGACACGGTATCCCGCCTCGGCGGCGACGAGTTCGTGATGGTGATGGAGGGGTTCCGGCATCCGCTCGATGCGGAAGGCCTGGCCCGGAAAATCGTCGATATCCTCGACTGCCCGGTGGAAGTGGAAGTGGGCAGCAACGTGCACTGGCTGCATGTCACCGCCAGCGTCGGCGTGGCGCTGGCCCCGGCCGACGGCGACGACGCCGAGACGCTGATGCGGCATGCCGACATTGCCATGTATCACGCCAAGGAACAGGGCCGCAACAACGCCCAGTTCTACGCGCCCGAGATGAACCGCGAGGCGGCGGAACGCCTCGGCCTCGGCAGCGCCTTGCGCATGGCCGTGCGGCGGCGCGAACTGAGCCTGCAGTTTCAACCCATGGTCGATCTGGCGAGCGGCAAGGTCATTGCCGTCGAGGCGCTGGCACGCTGGCGCCATCCGGAACAGGGCCGCATTTCGCCGGATCGCTTCATTCCGCTCGCCGAAGCAAACGGCAGCATCGTGCCGATCGGCGCCTGGGTGCTGGAGGAATGTTGCCGCACGCTGAAACACTGGCTCGATCTCGATCCCGGCCTGGCCGATTTGCGCATCTGCATCAATCTGTCGCCGCGTCAGTTCCGCCAGCCCGGCCTGATCGACGATTTCAGCGCGATCCTCGCCGCCGCCGGCCTGGCGGCGCGCCATTTCGAACTGGAAGTCACCGAAGGCGCGCTGGCGGACAAACCGGCCCAGGCCGCCGAATTGCTCAACCGCTTCAAACAGCAGGGGTTCACCGTCGCGGTGGACGATTTCGGCACCGGCTACTCCTCGTTGGCCTACCTGAAGACTTTCCCGATCGACCGCCTGAAGATAGACCGTTCCTTCGTGCGCGACCTCGTCAGCGACAGCAGCGACCGCGAGATCACTTCCGCGGTCATCGCGCTGGCGCACAACCTGAACATGAGCGTGGTGGCGGAAGGCGTCGAGAACCGGGAACAGCTCGAATTCCTGCGCCAGCGCGGCTGCGATTGCGTGCAGGGATTCTTTTTCAGCCGCCCGCTGGCGGCCGAGGATCTGCCTGATTTTGTGCGGGGGTTAGCGGCAGGGGCGGCGGGCTTTCCGCCTCCAGCAACTGCTTGACCACGGCTCCGGCCAGCATCAGCCCGAACAGCGGCGGCATGTAGGAAATCGTGCCGTTCACCGCGCGTGCGCGACCGTGGCTGACGGCTTCCGGTGGGCGCGGTTCGCGGCCCTTCTCGTCGGTCCACACGCACAGCACGCCTTTGCCGACGCCGCGTTTGCGGAGCCGCTTGCGCACGATACTGGCCAGCGGATCGACTTCGGTCTTGCTGATGTCGGAGACCTTTACCCGCGTCACATCCAGCTTGTTGCCGGCGCCCATGCTGGCGGCGACCGGCAGGCCGCGTTCACGCGCAGCGACGATCAGCGCGACCTTGCAGTTGAGCGAGTCGATGCAGTCGATCACGTAATCGGCGTCCAGCGGCAACAGCGCGGGGATGTTGTCGGGCGTCAGGAAATCGGTCAGCACGGTCAGTCGGCAAGCCGGGTTGATGTCGCGGATGCGCGCCGCCATGACTTCAGCCTTAAGTTGGCCGACGGTGGACAACAGCGCCGGCAGTTGCCGGTTGATGTTGGACACCGCGACCACATCCATGTCCACCAGGGTCAGCCGGCCGATGCCGGCGCGTGCCAGCATTTCGGCGCACCAGGAACCGACGCCACCGAGGCCGGCGAGAAAGACATGCTTGCCGGCGAGCGTCGCCAGGCCTTCGGCGCCGATCAGAATCTCGGCGCGTTCGAACTGCGGCGCAACAGGGAAAGACGTACTGGTCATTGCAACGCCGGCAGCAGGCTGGCCGCGATGCCGGCGAATACCGCCGCGCCGAGCCAGTTGTTGTGCAGGAAGGCCTTGAAGCAGCGCGCCGGATCGCGCTGCTTGATCAGCGTGTAGTGGTAAGCAGCCACGCCGGCGGCGGCGGCCAGGCCGAGGTAGAACGGCCAGCCCAGATGCAATTCCCGGCCGACAAAGGCGAGCAGCGCCAGCGTGATGGCGTAACAGAGCATGACCGCCGTCACGTCATGGCGGCCGAAGGTGATGGCGGATGTCTTGATGCCGATCTTGAGGTCGTCGGCGCGGTCGACCATGGCGTATTCGGTGTCGTAGGCGATGGCCCAGAACACGTTGGCCGCCATCAGCAGCCAGGCGATGGGCGGTATCGCGCCGAGGTGCGCGGCATAGCTCATCGGGATGCCGAAACCGAAGGCGATGCCGAGATACGCCTGCGGAATGGCGAGGAAGCGTTTGGTGTACGGGTAGCTCGCGGCGAGGAAGGCGGCGGCGACGGACAGCTCGATCAGCAGCAGATTCTTCAGCGGCAGAATCAGCAGAAAAGCCGCCAGCGCCAGCACGCCGGCCAGGATCAAGGCTTCCTTTTCGCTGACCCGGCCGGCCGCCAATGGGCGGTTTTTGGTGCGTTCGACATGCGGGTCGAAATGGCGGTCGGCATAGTCGTTGACCACGCAGCCGGCGGAACGCATCAGCACCAGGCCGATGACGAATACCCACAGCACGATCCAATCCGGCCTGCCGGCGCTGGACAGCCACAAGCCCCACAAGGTCGGCCAGGCCAGCAGCAGGATGCCGATGGGCTTGTCCAGCCGCATCAGTTTTTCGTATTCGGTGAGGCGTTCGGTGAGTGTCAGAGTGGCTTGGGTCATGGCAAATGCAGTGTTGCGGGCAGAAAAACTTCAGTGACCAGAATCGGCTGGCCGGCCAGGGCGAACATCGAGCGGCGCGCCCACAACGTGCGCGGCGGCTGGGCAAGATGGTGCGCGGCGGCGCGATACAGCGTGTGGCGCCGATCCAGATGCTGGAATTCAAGCGCCTGGCGTTGAATGCGCGGATTGGTGAACAAGGCAGCGCCGAGCGGACGATTGCCGAGGCCGGCCAGACCGGCCCAGGGACCGGCCAGTCCGGCCAGCGGGATGACGCTATGGGCGAACACCAGCGGCGTTTCCCGGTTCAGCAGCAGGACTTCGCGCAGCAGCGCCAGGCGGCCGGGAAACAGGCCGAGCGGGCCGCATTCGTCCAGGTTGGGGCGGCCCAGCGACTGCTGCAAGCGCGCCACCCGAAAGTCCGGACAGGCCTGCTGCAAGCGGCGCGTCAGCGAGCCGCGATGGGTCAGCCAGTGGCGCCACGCGCCCGCCTGCCATGCGGAAGTCAGCCATTGCGTTGCCACAGAGTTGCCCACTGAGTTGCCAATTCGATGCGGAATTTTGAAAGCGCGGATTATCCTGCTTTTAGTGCCGTCGGCTCGCGCGCTTTTGCAGGCTGGATTCCTGCCGGCAATGCGTCGAATTACGCAGTATTCATTGCTGCGTTGCGCCCATTGAAAAGCAGGCCCCGGCGGCGCTATGTTGAAATGCGGCCGGATAATCCTGTCCTCCGGCCTTCTGCAACGGCCCTTCGTTTCGCATCCAATCTGCCAGGAGGTTTTGCCATGAAAACTCGCCTTGTCGTCGGTCTAGCCGTATTTGCCGCGATGCCGGCACATGCGCTGGTCGGGGGAACGGTCGACTACAACCTGGCCAGTTCGCCCTGGGCCGGGGTGGGGGCAGTCAAAGTCAACGGGGGTACGTATTCCGGTGCGCTGATTGGCGACCGCTTTGTGCTCACTGCCGCGCACGTGGTGGGGAACGCAGCGCCAGGACAAGTGCAGTTCGTGTTGAACGCCGGCGGTGCGGCTAGTCAGACGCTAAGCGCTGAATCGATTCATGTTTTTCCCGGCTACCTGGGCACCATGCCAGGGCCGGATGGCGTCTGGCACGACGATCTTGCGCTGGTCAGGCTGGCTGCACCGGCCGCTGCCGGCGTGCCTATTTACGACTTGTACGACGGGCCGCTCGAGGGCAAGACGGCATCGCTGGTCGGTTATGGCGCCGGGGGCGATGGCGTCAACGGTGTGACCATCGCCAGGGACGCCAACGTCAAGCGCGCCGGGCAGAATCGTATCGATGTCATGCTGGTGGACGACGACGGCGGTGCGTATTACGAAATCTTCCAGTTCGATTTCGACGGGCCCGATGCGACGACCAACGTGTTCGGTGCGAATGACGATCCGCTCAATGCCAGCCTCGGCGCGGCGGTCGAGGCACAGTACGCCGGTGGCGACTCCGGCAGCCCAATGTTCGTCGACGACAACGGCATATGGAAACTCGCCGGCGTCGCCGCGTTCAACGGCAGGGTCACCGAACCGCCGGGCAGCTTCGACACCTTCGGCGCGATCGGCGGCGGTGGCATCGTGGCGCCGTACGCAACCTGGATACAGGAAACCATGGCGGCGCCGGTGCCCGAACCTGAAATTGGATTGATGTTGCTGGCCGGCCTGGGGGTGTTGGGCTGGGCAAGGCTCCGGCAAGCTGAAACCTATTTCGCGCAGTTGCCGGTGGTGTCGCACTTACCCGGCTAAGCCCGCAAATACGCCAGACCGCGCGGCAGCCAGCGCGCCAGATGCCGGTCGACCACGTCGGGCTCCCGCGCGAGCAGGTCGTCCGCCAGGTTGCGCGCCGCTTCGAGCAGGTCGAGGTCGGTGTCCAGATTGGCAAAGCGCAGGATCTGCTGGCCGGACTGGCGCGCGCCCATGAACTCGCCGGGGCCGCGCAGTTTCAGGTCTTCGCGCGCGATGGCGAAGCCGTCCGAGTATTGCTTGATGATGCGCAGACGCTGACGGCCGCTGTCGGACAGCGCCTCGCCGTAGAGCAGCAGGCAGGTCGATTCGCGGGCGCCGCGGCCGACGCGGCCGCGCAACTGGTGCAGTTGCGCGAGGCCGTAGCGTTCGGCGTGTTCGATCACCATCAGCGCGGCATTCGGCACATCGACGCCGACCTCGATCACCGTGGTGGCGACCAGCAGATGCAGTTCGCCGGCCTTGAACGCGGCCATCGCGGCGGCCTTCTCCTCGCCTTTCATGCGGCCGTGCACCAGGCCGATGTTGAGCTCCGGCAACAGCTCGACCAGTTCGGCGTGACTTTCCTCGGCGGCGCGCAGCTGCAGCTTTTCCGATTCCTCCACCAGCGGGCAGACCCAGTACGCCTGTGCACCGGTTTGGCAGTAATCGCGCAGGCGGCCGATCACTTCATCGCGCCGCTTCAGCGACATCACCTTGGTATTGATTGGCGTGCGGCCGGGCGGCAGTTCATTGATGACAGAGACGTCGAGGTCGGCGTAGTAGCTCATCGCCAACGAGCGCGGGATCGGGGTGGCCGACATCATCAGCAGATGCGGCATGTGATTCGCATCGGTCAGGCCACCTTTCTCTCGTAGCGCCAGACGCTGGCCGACGCCGAAGCGATGCTGTTCATCGACCACGGTCAGGGTCAGGTTGGCGAAGCTGACGCCGGACTGGAACAGTGCGTGGGTGCCGACCGCGACGTTGATCGCGCCGCTGGCGATGCGCGCCAGCGCCTCTTTCTTCGCCTTGCCCTTGGTCGCTGCGGCGATCCAGGCGACCTGCATGCCGAGCGGCACCAGCCATTCGTGCATCTTCAGGTAGAGCTGTTCGGCCAGGATTTCGGTCGGCGCCATCACCGCCACCTGGCCGCCGGCCGCCAGCGCCGGCAACAGTGTCAGCGCGGCGACCAGCGTCTTGCCGCTGCCGACATCGCCTTGCAGCAGGCGGTTCATCGGATGCGGCCGCGCCAGATCATGGTGAATTTCAGCCAGCGCGCGGCGTTGCGCGCTGGTCAGCGCGAAGGGCAGGGCGGCGAGCAGACGGGTTTCGAGTTCCTCGGCGCGGCTTAACGGAACGGCACCCAGTTTTTGGCGCTGGCGCGCGGCCAGACGCAACGACAATTGCTGCGCCAGCAGTTCGTCGAACTTGATGCGCCGCCAGGCGGGCGTGGCCTGCGTTTCCAGCGCGTTCAGGTCGGCGTCGGGTTGCGGGTGGTGCAGCGCGTTGAGTGCTTCGGCAAAGCCGGGCAATTGCAGGGCTTCAAGCCGTCTGGCCGGTAGCGTTTCGCTCAGATCGGCATGTTGGAACGCGATCTCCACTGCCTTGCGGATGGCGTTTTGCGAAAACGCCGCCACCGCCGGATAGATCGGCGTCAGCGTCGCCGCCAGCGGCGTGTTGTCGCGCACGACGCGCAGTTGCGGATGCACCATCTCGGCGCCGAGGAAACCGGGCTTCACTTCGCCGAACAGCCGCACGCGCACGCTGGGCTGAAGCTGATTCAACTGACTCGGATAGAAATGCAGCAAGCGAAAAAACAGGTGAGCGCTGCCGGGCGCGGCGCTTTCGGCAATTTCGACCGACAGCTGCCGGCGCGGTCGCATCTGCACTTCGGCATGCAGCACCACACCTTCGACCAGCACTTCTCCACCCATGCGCACATCGCGCAAGGGCGTCAGCCGGGTTTCGTCCTGATAGCGCAGCGGCAGATGCAGGATCAGATCGCCGCTGGCGGCATAGCCCAGCTTGCGGGCGATCAGATCCGCATCGAGCGTGGCCATGCCTTGGCTAGTCTGGGATCAGCCCAGTACCATCACCGCATCCGCTTCCACCAGCGCATTGCGCGGCAGCGAAGCGACGCCGACCGCGGCACGCGCCGGGTAAGGCTGGCTGAAGTACTGCGCCATGATCTCGTTGACCTTGGCGAAGTTGGTCAGGTCGATCAGGAACACGTTGAGTTTGACCACATCCGCCAGACTGCCGCCAGCTGCTTCCGCCACCGCCGCCAGGTTCTTGAACACCTGATGGATCTGCGCCTCGATGCCCTCGACCATCTGCATCGAAGCCGGATCGAGACCGATCTGGCCGGACATGTAGACGGTGCCGTTGACGTTGACGGCTTGCGAGTAGGTGCCGATGGCTTGCGGCGCGTTGGCGGTGGCGATGATGGTTTTGGACATGGCGGGTTCCGGTTGGTTACTAAGCGCCGCGAAGCCTACAACAGGAAACTGCTTCAGCCCACCACCTGGTAATACAGGTTCTGCGGATGATTCGCCTGGGCGAAGAAGAACCAGCGTTCGAACAGCAGACCGACGTATTGCACGCCGAAGGCCAACATCAGCAGGCCGGCACTGTTTTGCGCCAGACCGGCCCAGAGCAGTATGACCGGAATCGGGAAGACCAGGACCAGGAAGATCCATTTCACCGATTTGAGGAACGTGACGGTGCGGCCGTGGAAGTATTCGCGTGTGTTGTACGAGCCGCCCATCATGCCCATGCTGCCCTGGCGCACTTTGTTGTGGCGCACGCCGATGGCGGTCTGCACGCTGGATTTCTGCTTGATTTTGGCGTTGCGGTAGAGCGATCCGACGCGGGTGAGCAGGCCGGCGACGGTCAACGTGATCGCCCAGCCGCCGTAGAACGGCGTCAGTTCCGGCGCGTTGACGGCGGCAAAGGCGGTGGCGAAGCTGAAACCGGAAGCGGTGCCGAGCAGGAAATAGTTGGCCAGCGTCAGCGGGCTGGCCCATTCCTGCAGGAACTTGATCGCGGCATAGATCATCGCGGTGCAGGCGAACAGCGCGATGCTGGCGACGACGCCGAACGCGCCGACGCTGAGCGCCACCTGGCCGGGGATGCCGAGGCTGTACAGATCGGCATCGACGCCCAGCCAGTTGACCAGCGCATACAGCGCAATGGCGCCCATGGTGATCGGTAGCGCGATGACCTCGCGCGACAGCCAGGACGTGCGCCACATCGCAGCGGCGCGCCAGGCGCGTTCCGGGTGGCCGAGATGGAACACGGAGGCGATCAGTCCGCCGACCAGGAAGATCAGCGCGATGAACGCGCCGAGCGCATAGAAATTACCGGACTGTGCCGGCAGCACATCGACCA
Source organism: Hydrogenophilaceae bacterium (assembly GCA_031426815.1). Classification (GTDB taxonomy): domain Bacteria; phylum Pseudomonadota; class Gammaproteobacteria; order Burkholderiales; family Thiobacillaceae; genus PFJX01. Next base: position 180 of record JASJPG010000171.1, on the reverse strand, counting down.
CGCTGTAGGCCTGGCTGGAAAACAGCGCGAGAAACAGGCCCTGGCCGACGCCGAGCAGGGTGGTCAGGAAAATGACGGAAAACGCGGGATGCATGTCGGAATTCTCGGTAGGTAAAAATCATGTCGGCAAGGGATTGCCGACCTACGGCTGCGTTAATGTAGGTCGGCAATCCCTTGCCG
>JASJPG010000170.1:0-6437 GCA_031426815.1 Hydrogenophilaceae bacterium | reverse complement strand
AATGCGCCGAGAAGGTTTCCTGCAGCTTGTCGATGCCATCGACCAGCGGTTCCGCGAGCTGGAACAGCACTTCACCTTCCGGCGTCAGTTTCAGGTGCGGCCCGCGCCGCTCGAACAGCACGACTTCCATTTCCCGTTCCAGCGCCTGAATTTGCAGTGAAACCGAGGGCTGCGACAGAAACAATTTTTCCGCCGCTTTGGAGATGCTGCCGCAGCGCACGACCTGATAGAAAGCACGCAGCTGCTTCAGGCGATTGTTCTTGTAATAGAGCTGGGAGTCGGTGGGCATGATGAGTAATTTGAAGGGTCTGTTGCATTGCATCATTAAAAAGCCCAATGTTCAAGATTGAAATTATTGGCCTTCATCGCGGTGTCATATCAATACACTGTGCACTGCAGCATTTAAGGACTTAATGGTCTTTAGATTCCCGACTGGTTTTGTCAAGTAAAGGCGTGCAGATGGAGATGCTTACAGGCGTGCTTACAGGCGTGGCGATGGCAGGGGCCTTTATGGCGGTCCTGGGCAGCGCCTTGGCCTGGATGCTGGCGTTCGCCAATAAGCGTTTGTATGTCTATGAAGACCCGCGCATCGGCGAGGTCGAGGAAATGCTGCCCAAGTCCAATTGCGGCGCCTGTGGCACGGCCGGTTGCCGCAACTTCGCCGAACAGGTGGTAGCGGGCGAGATCATCCCGGCCAAATGCACAGTCAATACGTCCGATATGAATGCCTATATCGCCAGCTTCCTCGGCGTGGCGATGGGCGAAGTGGAAAAGCAGGTGGCGCGCCTGGCCTGCGCCGGCGGCAGCCATGTCGCCTGGCAGCGCGCAAGTTATCAGGGCCTGGGCACCTGCCGCGCGGCGGCGACGGTGTCTGGCGGCGGCAAGGCCTGTGCCTGGGGCTGCCTGGGCTTGGGTGATTGCGAAGTCGAATGCGACTTCGACGCCATCGTCATGAACAAATTCGGTCTGCCGGAAGTGGCCGTCGACCTCTGCACCGCCTGTGGCGATTGCGTCGACGTCTGCCCGAAGGGCCTGTTTTCTTTGCAGCCCGTGAGCCACAAGCTCTGGGTGGCTTGCAAGAGCCGGACGGACGGCGACACCGCCGAAGCGCAATGCCACGTGGCGTGTACCGCCTGCGGCAAATGCGTGATGGACGCCGCGCCCGGATTGATCCGCCTGGACAACAACCTGGCGGTGATCGACTACACCAGGAACAACCTGGCGTCGCCCGTGGCAATCGAGCGCTGTCCCACTGGGGCGATCGTCTGGCTGGATGACAGCCGGACGATGAAAGGGCGCGAGGCCAAGAAGATCATCCGCATCGAGTCGCTCCCAGTCAGCGCCCACGTTGTTTAACCAAGGTATATCGACATGATCAAGAATCCCCTCTCCAAGATCCTCGGCGGCATGCACCTGATCGAGCCGGCGCTGGGTGGAAAACCCGCCACCAAGGCCGACGCCAAGACCGCGAAGTATCCCGGCGTGCGCGACGCCATCGACGGCAACACCGCCGTGATCCTGGTCGAGCGCGAAGCCTCCGACGCCGCCGGAGCTTACCCGATCACACCGTCCACGCAGATGGGCGAGTACTGGGCTGAAGCGGTCGCCGCCGGCTATGTCAACCAGTCCGGCAAGCCCCTGATCTTTCTGGAACCTGAATCCGAGCACGCCGCCGCCGGCGTCACCGCCGGCATGGCGATGACCGGCCTGCGTGCGGTCAACTTTACTTCCGCCCAGGGCATGGCATTCATGCACGAATCGCTTTACGGCGCGGTCGGCAAGCGTCTGCCCTATGTGCTGAACCTGGGTTGCCGCGCGATCACCAAAGCCACGCTGAACGTGCATTGCGGCCACGACGATTACCACTGCGCTGACGACACCGGTTTCATCCAGGTGTTTGCCAAGAGCGCGCAGGAAGCCGCCGACCTCAATCTGATCGCGCGTAAGACCGCCGAACTCAGCCTGACGCCGGCGATGGTCGCGATGGACGGTTTCCTCACCACCCACCTGATCGAGCCGGTGCTGGTGCCCGAGAAGGAACTCGTCGGCGAATTCCTCGGCCGCCCCGACGACTTGATCCCGACGCCGACCCCGGCGCAGGAAATCATCTATGGGCCGAATCGCCGCCGCGTGCCGGCGATCTGGGACGTCGATTCGCCGATGGTGTCCGGCGCGGTCGCCAACCAGGACGCGCACATGCAGGCCACCGCCGCGCAACGTCCGTATTTCTTCGAACACATCCCGGCGCTGATGGAACAGTGCATGGCCGAGTACGGCGAACTGACCGGCCGCAAGTACAGCCGGGTCGATGCCTACCGTTGCGCCGATGCCGATTACATCATCCTCGGCATGGGTTCCATGTGCGTGCAGGCCGAAGCCGTTGCCGACTGGCTGCGCGACAACCGCAAGCTGAAGGTCGGCGTGGTCAATCTGACCTGCTTCCGGCCCTTCCCGGGCGATCTGCTCGGCCAGATTCTGAAAGGCAAGAAGGGCGTCGCCGTGCTGGAACGCACCGACCAGCCGCTGTCGGAAGATCTGCCGCTGATGCGCGAAGTGCGCGCGACGGTCAGCAAGTGCTTGGAGAACGGCGCTGTCGAAAACGACAAGACCGCCGGCAGCAAGCCGTACCCCGGCTACGCCAGCTATGCCAAGGTGGCCGACATGCCGCGCCTGTATTCCGGCTGCTACGGCCTCGGTTCGCGCGACCTGCAACCGGAAGGGCTGGTTGCCGCCATCGAGAACATGCTGCCGAACAGCGCGCATCGCAAATTCTTCTATCTGTCGATCGACTTCGTGCGCGATCAGGCCGCCAATCCGAAGCAGGAAATCCATCAGCAGGACATCCTCGCCGCCTATCCCAAGATCAAGGAGATGGCGCTGAAGGGTTCCGAGAATCCCAACCTGATGCCGAAGGGCGCCATCGCCGTGCGCATGCACTCGGTCGGCGGCTGGGGCGCGGTGACCACCGGCAAGAACCTGGCGATGACCCTGTTCGAACTGCTCGGCTGGGACATCAAGGCCAACCCGAAATACGGTTCCGAGAAGAAGGGCCAGCCCACCACCTACTACCTGTCCGCCGCGCCGGAGCCGATCCGGGTCAACTGCGAATATTCCCAGGTCGACGTGGTGCTGTCGCCCGACCCGCAGGTGTTCCTGCACACCAACGCGGTCGCTGGCCTGAAGAAGGATGGCGTGTTCATTATCCAGAGCAATCTGCCGGATGCCGCCGCGCTGTGGGCCACCTTCCCGGTGCACACGCAGAAGTACATCGCCGACAACAACATCCACGTGTTCTACCTGGATGCGTTCAGCATCGCCCGCGAGGAATCTTCCAACCCCGACCTGCAACTGCGCATGCAGGGCAATGCCTTCCAGGGCGCCTTCTTCCATGCCTCCGACGTGCAACAGCGCGCCGGCCTGAGCGAGGAATCCCTGTTCAAGGCGATCGAGAACCAGCTCAACGACAAGTTCGGCAAGAAGGGCAAGCGCATCGTCGACGACAACCTGCGCGTGGTGAAGCGCGGCTACACCGAAATCCACGAGATTCCGGCCGAGGTGAAAAAGATCGGCGTGCGCCAGCCGGCCGGCTTCAAGCTGGCCCCGGCGCTGCCGATCATGCTGAAGCGCATTCCGGAAAACGAAGGCGGCCTGCCCAAGGCGGCCGACACGCATCGTTTCTGGGAACAGACCGGCAATTTCTATATTTCCGGCAAAGGCTCCGACAACCTCGCCGACCCGTTCATGGGCATGGCGCTGATCCCCGCCGTCACCGGCGTGTATCGCGACATGACGCAGATTCGCTTCGAGCACCCGGTCTGGATTGCCGAGAACTGCACCGCCTGCGGCAACTGCTACACGCAGTGCCCGGACTCCGCCATCCCCGGCCTGGTCTCCACCGTCGCCGACGTGCTCAACAGCGCCATCGGCAACATCGAAATGAGCGGCCGGCCGACCCGTTTCCTGCGCAAGGGCGCCCGCGTCATCGAGAAGAAGCTGCGCGGCGTGCTGGAAAAGGACGGCCTCGACGTGCGCGCGCTGCTCAAGCGCTCGATCGAAGACGCCATGCACGAAGACCCGAATCAGGGCAACGCGGCGATGGAAGAGGAATACCACCTGCTCGGCAAGCAGATCGGCGAATTCCAGTTCGCCACCACCAAGCCGTACTGGACCAACAAGGAGAAGAAGGCCAAGGGTGCCGGCGGCCTCTTCTCGATCACGGTCAATCCGTACACCTGCAAGGGCTGCGCGCTGTGCGTCGACGTCTGCGAGGACGACGCGCTGAAGATGGTCAAGCAGACCGACGACACCGTCGCGCAACTGCGCCAGGACTGGAAGTTCTGGCTCGACCTGCCGACCACACCGAAGGAATACAACCGCATCGACGATCTGAATGAAAAGATCGGCGCGCTGGAAACCCTGCTGCTGGACAAGAAGAACTACAGCTCGATGGCCTGCGGCGACGGCGCCTGCCTGGGCTGCGGCGAGAAGACCGCGATTCATATCTTCACCAGCACGGTCACCGCGCTGATGCAGCCGCGCGTCGCCGCCTTCGTCGAGAAGCTGGACGGCCTGATCGACGGCCTGGAAACGCATCTGCGCATGAAGCTGACCGAGAGCGTCAACCTGGGCGACACCGGTGCCGTGATGCGCGCCGTCGCCGCCTATGAAGCCAAACCGGCGGGCAGCGACCTGACCCTGGCCAACCTGTCGGAAAGCCTGATGAGCGACCGTGCGGCGCAGCCGATCGATCCGCAATGGCTGAAGTGGGTGACGCAGCTGCTGGCGCGCCTGAAGGACCTCAGGTGGCGTTATGTCGAAGGCCCGACCAAGCGCGGCCGCGCCGAGATGGGCATCGTCAACTCCACCGGCTGCACCTCGGTATGGGGCTCCACCTTCCCGTTCAACCCGTATCCGTTCCCGTGGACTTCGCATCTGTTCCAGGATTCGCCGTCGGTGGCGATGGGCGTGTTCGAAGGCCACATGTCCAAGATGGCGGACGGCTTCCGCGCCGTGCGCATGGCGGAACTGGAATTGAACGGCGGCTACAACCCGGCCGAGCACGACTCTGAACTGACCTATTTCAACTGGGAAAAATTCAGCGAGGAAGAATGGCACCTGAGCCCGCCGGTGGTCGCGGTCGGCGGCGATGGCGCGATGTACGACATCGGCTTCCAGAACCTGTCGCGCGCGCTGATGACCGGCATGCCGGTGAAGATCCTGGTGGTCGATACGCAGGTCTATTCCAACACCGGCGGCCAGGCCTGCACGTCCGGCTTCATCGGCCAGGTCGCCGACATGTCGCCGTACGGCAAGCGCGATCACGGCAAGAAGGAAATCCGCAAGGAAATCAGCGTCATCGGCATGGCGCACCGTTCCGCCTACGTCGCACAGAGCGCCATTTCCAGCCCGACGCATTTGATCGAAAGCTATGTCGACGGCCTCAACAGCCGCCGTCCGGCACTGTTCAACATCTATGCCGTCTGCCCGCCGGAACACGGCGTCGGCGACGACATGGCGGTCGAGCAGTCGAAGCTGGCGGTGGAATCGCGCGGTTATCCGCTGTTCCGCTACAACCCCGACCTGGGCGTGACGTTCAGCGAATGCGTCAGCCTGGAAGGCAATCCGGACATGGATGCCAAGTGGCCGACGTACACGCTGGGCTACCAGGACGCGGACGGCGCCGAGCAGAAGATGCAATTGCCGATGACCTTCGCCGACTTCGCGCTGAGCGAAGGCCGCTTCGCCAAACAGTTCCGCAAAGCGCCGCCGGAGACCTGGAACGACGACATGGTGCTGCTCGCCGACTTCCTCGAACTCGACGCCGATGCGCGCGACGGCAAGTTCCCGTTCATCTGGGCGGTGGACAAGAAGAACCGTTTGATGCGCGTGCTGGTGTCGCAGGAACTGGTCAATTCGTGCGAAGAGCGCCAGCAGTTCTGGCAACAGTTGAAGGATATCGCCGGCCTGAACCAGCCCGCGGTCGACGTCGAAGCCATCGCCGAGAAGGCGCGCGCCGAGCTGCTCGGTCAGATCAGCGCCAGCCTGGCCAACTTCGGTACCGGTATTCCGGCAGCCAGCCCGGCCGGCATGCCGGTCGCGGCCGCACCGGCAGCCGGCCCGGACGGTTACGAGCCGGTCTACATCGACACGCCGGAATGCACCGCCTGCGACGAATGCACCAAGCTCGCGCCCAAGGTGTTCGCCTACAACGATGACAAGAAAGCCGTCGTGATCAACCCGCAAGGCGGCAAGTACGCCGATCTGGTCAAGGCCGCCGAGAAGTGCACCGCCGGTTGTCTGCACCCCGGCACGCCGTGGAACCTGAGCGAGGCCGGTGTCGACAAGCTGATCGCGCGCGCGGCGAAGTACAACTGATGAGCGGACAACGTAGGGTGCGCCATGCGCACCGTTCCAGCGGCACGGTGCGCATGGCGCAC
>JASJPG010000169.1:0-11108 GCA_031426815.1 Hydrogenophilaceae bacterium | reverse complement strand
TCCGCTTAGGCCAGCACGAACTGGTGCCCATCATGATCGGCGGCATGGGAGTCGATATTTCAACCGTTGAACTGGCCCTGGAAGCCGCGCGTCTGGGCGGTGTCGGCCATATTTCTGATGCCATGGTGCCGACCGTCATCGACCGCCACTTCAAGACCCGCTTCGTCAAAGACAAGCTCAAGCTGTACAAATCCAACGTCACCAATCTGACCGACAAAACCCTGGTCAAATTCCATCTGGGCGAACTGGAAGAAGCCACCCGCATGCACGTGCGCCGGGCGATGGACGCCAAACAGGGGTCGGGCATGGTGTTCATCAACTGCATGGAAAAATTGACCATGAACGCGCCCAAGGAAACCCTGAAGGTGCGTTTGAACGCCGCGCTCGACGCCGGCATCGACGGCATCACGCTGGCGGCCGGCCTGCATCTGGGCTCGTTCGGCCTGATGGAAGAGCATCCGCGTTTCCGCGATGCGCAGATCGGCATCATCGTTTCCAGCCTGCGCGCGCTGCAGCTGTTCATCCGCAAGAATGCCCGCACCAACCGCCTGCCCGATTTCGTCGTGGTGGAAGGCCCGTTGGCCGGTGGTCATCTGGGCTTCGGCATGGATTGGGCTGAATACAACCTGGGCACCATCGTCGCGGAAATCCAGACCTGGCTGAACGCGGAGCAGCTGGCAATCCCGGTGATTCCCGCCGGCGGCATATTCACCGGCAGCGATGCCACCGCGTTCCTGGAAAACGGCGCCGCCGCCGTGCAGGTCGCCACCCGCTTCACCGTCGCCAAGGAATGCGGCCTGCCCGATCCGATCAAGCAGGAGTATTTCAAGGCGTCCGAGGACGACATCGTGGTCAACGGCATCTCGCCCACCGGCTACCCGATGCGCATGATCAAGAGCAGCCCCGCCATCGGCGCCGGCACTCACCCAAACTGCGAATCGTTCGGTTACCTGCTCGACGCCAACGGCCGCTGTGCCTACATCGACGCCTACAACCGTACCGTCGCGGCGCATCCGGGCGAGAAAAAAATCAAGGTGTACGACAAGACCTGTTTGTGCACGCACATGCGCGACTTCGATCTGTGGACCTGCGGCCACTACACCTACCGGCTGAAAGACACCACGTGCAAACAGGAAGACGGCAGCTATGCCCTACTCTCCGCCGAGCATGTCTTCCACGACTACCAGTTCAGCAAGGACGGCAAGATCGCGCTACCCGCGGCGTAAGCGGGTAGGTTTGGGCGCTACCTACGGTACTGCACAACGCGCCGCCAGTTCGGCGCACAACTCGGCCAACGGTCGCGCCTCGGCAAAATAATGGCCTTGGCCGTAGTCGACGCCTAACGCTTGCAAGGCATCCGCGGTCGCCTGATCCTCGACGTATTCGGCCACCGTACTGATGCCCATGATGCGCGCCACTTTGGCGATGGCTTCCACCATCGCCGTATCGACCGGGTCGCGCACCATATCGCGGACGAAAGCGCCGTCGATCTTCAGATAATCCACTGCCAGGTTGTGCAGATAGGCAAACGAGGAAAGTCCGCTGCCGAAATCGTCGAGCGCAAACCGGCAGCCCAGCGTCTTCAGGTCATCGATCAAGGTCTGCACGCTGACCAGGTTGGAAATGGCCGCGGTTTCGGTGATTTCGAAGCAGATCTGCGGCGCTATCGCCGCGTTTGCCTGCATCGCGGCACGGATGAAGGCCTGGAATTGCACATCGCTGAGCGACGCACCCGACAGGTTGATCGCGATCACCACGCGCTGTTCGACCAGCGCCCGCAAGCCGGAGGCACATTGGGCCAGGGCATGTTCGATCACCCAACGATCGATCGTCGGCATGATCTGATAGCGCTCGGCGGCGGGGATGAAGGCCATCGGCAAGACCGGGAAATCCTCGTCGTGCAGGCGCAGCAGCAGTTCGTAGTGCGGTTCCAGCGTGCTGTCGGTCAGGGCGACGATGGGCTGGAAATAAAGGCGGAAATGATCCGCCTGCATCGCGCGCGTCAGCCGGCCGACCCATTCCATCTCGCCGCGCCGGCGTTCGACTTCCTCATCGCCGCGCCGGTACAGGCGCACCTTGTTGCGGCCGGCATCCTTGGCGGCATAGCAGGCGGCATCTGCAGCACTCATCAGATGCGCGGTATCCGGCCAATGTTGATCCAGCTCGACCAGTCCGATGCTGGCGCCGACCTGGTAAATGCGACCTTTCCAGGTAAACCTGAATTCGCCGATCATGCGGCGCAATTTTTCGCCTAATTGCTCGCCGGTGACGGCGTCGCACTCGTGCAACAAGACGCCGAATTCATCGCCGCCCAGACGCGCGACGACGTCGCTGCCGCGCAAGGCCCGCCGCATGGTCGCCGCCAGTTGCCGCAACAATTCGTCGCCGGCCTGGTGTCCGCTGGTGTCGTTGACCAATTTGAACTGATCCAGATCGAGGTAGAGCAGGCAATGATGCATGCCGGTCTCCTGGGTGTTGTCCCAGGCACGCTGCAGCGCGGTGTCGAAACCATTGCGGTTCAACAGGCCGGTGAGCGCATCGTGATTGGCTTGCCAGGACAGTTTGGCGGTCGCGGCGCGGATCTTTTCCTGCAAGGTGTCGTAGGACGCCTTCAGTTCCATCGCCATGTGGTTGACGCCGCTTTCCAGCAGCGCGAACTCGCCGCCGGTTTCCACCTGCACGCGCGCGTTCAGGTCGCCGGCTGCGATCTGTTCCACCGCCCGCGTCAATACCCCGATCGGCCGCACGATGTCGCGCGCCAGACGCCAGGCCAGCAGGCCGGCCAGCAGTAGACCGAAAACGGTGATCGACAAACCGGCCAGCAGAATGGTCTGTTGCCGCGTCCGGGTTGCCTGGCGCGAGACCTCCAGCGCGACGAAGCCGAGCGAGTCGGCGGGGGCGCCAATCGCTTCCGGTAGGGAAAAATCGTCGATTGCCAGGGCATGCTGCATGACCGGCGCGATAACCAGGATCGCTTCCTCGTTACGCGCCATCAGACCCACCGCAGCACCCAGCCGTTGCGCCACCAGTTTCGGCTGGCCCAGCCGGAGAATTTCCCTGCCCTGCCGGTCGACGATGGCGAGCGCCTGAATGCCCGACTCGTGTCCCAACGGGCTGGCCAGGCGCACCAGTTCTTCATGGTTACCGGAAAACAATGAAAATTCGCAGGCTTTGGCCAGTTGATCGGCGCGTTCCAGCGCGCGCTGTTCGAGGGCGCGATCCATTTCCGCGTAAGCCGAGGCGATGAAATACCAGGACAACCCGGTCGCCACCAACAGCAACGGCAGCAGCGCCAACATCAGAACCCGGGCACGAATGCCGCGATTGGCCATCCACAAATTACTCACTTTGCGCCCCCAGTTTGCGGCGGATATCGGCTTCGTCCGACAAGACCACGCCAAGCGAGCGTGCCACATGCGGATTGAACGCAATCGAAAATTCGCCGGCATGCTGCGGCGACGGCAATTCACCGCTGTCGCCGAACCGCAGCGCGACCTGCGCCCCCTGACGGCCGATCTGCGCCGGCGAGGAATAGACACTGGCGACGGCTCCGGCCTTCGCCAGGCCTTGCGAGAAACCGATGACCGGCACCCGAAAGCGATAGGTCGTCAGCAAGACGTTCTGAGCATTGCCGGCATTGATGGCGATGGCGTCCGGCACCAGCAGCAGCATGTCGCTGTCCGGCAACATGCGGCGCAAGGCAGGCGACACATCGTCGGCGGAATCCACGGTTTCGACATTCAACTTGATGTTTCGGCGTGCCGCTTCCTGTAACAGCACTTTCGCAACCGCGGCATTCTCGGCCGATACCAGCAACCCCACTCGCCGCGCTGCCGGAAAAGCCGCCTCGGCCAGCGCCAGCGAGCGGCCGGGCGGTTGATCGATATAGATTGAGGAAACCCGCTTGCGCCCCAGGCTGGCCGGCCATGGCAGTTTCTCGCTGACGGAACGGGGAATCATCAGCGCCAGCACGGCGGCCTGGCCGGCGTGCTGTTCCGCCACGAAACGCGCGGCCTTGACGCCGACAGGCACCACCAGATCGGCGGTACGCGTCAGGTTTGCCAGCTGGCTGGCGTTGAGTTCGGACAACGGCCAGAGCTTGACGGTCTGACGCAGGGCGACACCGGCACGAAACGCCTCGGCCACCTCCTGATAAGCGCCGCCGCTATCGCTCAGGATCAGGTGGATGACGCCCTCAGCCCATGCCGGCGCGCTCAGCAGCCAGGCTAGACAGAGAAGGAGGAACCGGCGCGCCATCGGGTTACGGATCAGAGAAATACGTTCAGAAATCCAGCTGGAAATGCAAATAGGCGCGGCTATCGAAGATGTTGTCGGGCGTGTCGTCGGCGAATTCGAGATAGTCGCCGGACAGGTTTTCCCACGTCAGCGCCACCTGACCGCGCAAACCATTGAGCTTGAAATGTTTGGCGATGCGCGCATCGATACGCTTGTATGCCGGCAGCACGCCCTGGCCGATCGGCTCGAAGCTGGAAACCCAATAGTGTGCCAACGTCATCTCGAAGCCCCCTGGAAACTGGTGAGTCAAATGCACACCAGAAATATGTGGGGGGGAATATCGCCTTTCATCGAGGGTGCTGTCGATATGCAAATAGGCATAGTTTGCGATTAACTGGGTCTGTGCAGCCACTTGCCATTTCGCCTGGACCTCATAGCCCTGCTGATCGGTGCCGCCGATGTTCTGCCAGTCCCTGGCCAGATAGGTGAACGGATTTGCGCTCGCCTTGCAATCGATGCTGTTGCCGCTGGGACATTCCGCGCTGATGTAGTTGTCGATGCTTTCCTGGAACACGCGAATATCGAGACTGACGCCCTGCTGCGGCCATTGGCCCAGGTAACCGATCTCCCGGCTGAGCATCCGTTCCGGCTCGACATTGCCGCTGGCCAGGATAAATGGTCGGCTGGTCGTGAGCAGCGTGCCATCGGCCGCCAGCAGGCGGATGCGATTGTCGCCCAGGGTCTCGTACAGCACTGGGTTGCGATAGGCCCGGGCAATGCCGGCGCGAAAGCCATGCTGCGGCGAAGGTTGCCAATGCAGGGCAAGCCGCGGCGATAAGCGTCCGCCGACCTGGTCGTAGTCTTCCCAGAATGCGCCGGCATTGACCAGCCAGGCATCCGCCAGTCGCCATTCGAGATGGCCGAATACGCCCCAGGAATCCGCATGCAGCTTGTTCGGGGTATTCCAGAATATCAGCGACTGAACGCTATCCCGCCGCAGATAGGTACCGAACGCCGAACGCAGACCTGGAGCAAGCTCCTTGTCCAGCTGGACTTCGGCATGCCAGCGCTGGGCAAGAATGTCCTCATCGAAATACGAGCCGGCAACCAGGGAGGTCGGCACGTTTTCCGTAGTGTTCAGCCGATTGAAAAAAAGCTTCGCCTGCAAACTGCTGCCCGACGCCATATTCAGGTTGTAGTCGGCTTGAAAGAAGCGGCTGCCCACCTTCTGATCGTGCGGCAAATTCGTGCTATCGGCGATATCGCCGATGCCCCGCTCGCCCGTCAGCAAGCCGAATTGCAGACTGAGACTCTGCTGCCGATCCAGAGCGAAATCGCCGCGGTAGGTGAGGATGTTCGAACGTTCGTCATCCAGCTGATGGATCAATCCCTCGTCATTGCGCTGTCCCAGCGTGACACGCTGGCTGTTGCCTTCCGCCCCTCCCGCCCAGCGAAACCAGCCTTCGCGATGACCGTGCTCGCCGGTCACGACATGCAGTCTGCGTCCCACCACGTCATCGGGATGCCGGGTGATGATGTTGATGATGCCGGTCATGGCATTGGCGCCGAAGCTGGCGGCATTCGGGCCGCGCACGACTTCGATCCGTTCGATATCGTCGATGGCAAGCGGCAAGGTATCCCAACGCACGCCGCCGATCGAAGGCAAATAGATGGAACGTCCATCCACCATGACCTGCATGCGACGGGCATATTCGTCGGCCATGGTATGGGTCACGTTATGGAACCAACCCTTTTTTTGGCCGACGTAAACACCCGGCACCAGACGAAACAGATCGGACAGGTTGTGATAGCCGGACGCCTCGATCAGCTTGCGGTCGATCACCGTGATTGCATTCGGCGCATCCATCAGCGGTTGCTCCAGGCGGCTGGCGGTCAGCACCGTCGGCAATTCGGCCAGAAAATCCGCCTCGCTCAGCTCCTGCGCAGCCGCCGGTACCGATGCCAGCAGCAACCAGGCCGACACCAGCCCAGCGCGCCGCGTCACCATGACGGGGTTCCCCCGCTCTCCTTCGCGAGTCCGGCCAGATAGGCGGCATGTAGCGCCAACTCGGCCGCGCTGGCGCGCTGCACCTTGAGGGCGTGAGCAAGACCGGGCTGGCGCTGGCGAACCTCGCCGGCGGCAAATTTCGGCGGACTGATATCGATGCCCAGCGTTTCCTGGCCGCGCGTCATGGCCAGGTAAACCTCGGCCAGCAGTTGCGCATCGAGCAGCGCACCGTGGAAGGTGCGGCCGGTGTTGTCGACGAAATAACGCCGGCACAGCGCATCGAGATTGTTCTTCTGGCCGGGATGCAGTTGCTTGGCAAGTTTGAGGGTATCGAGCACGCCGCAATAACGTTTCATCGGACCATCGTCCTGGCGCACCAGCTCGGCGTTCAGGAAGCCGATATCGAACGGCGCGTTGTGGATCACCAGTTCCGCATCGCGCACGAAATCGAGAAATTCGGGCGCGACATCGGCGAAGCGCGGCTTGTCCGACAGGAATTCGCGACTGAGGCCGTGCACCGCCAGCGCGCCGGCATCGATCTCGCGTTCCGGGTTCAGATAAACGTGATAAGTCGCGCCGGTAATGCGGCGGTTGAGGATTTCCAGCGCGCCGATTTCGATGACGCGGTGGCCCTGCGCCGGGTCGAGGCCAGTGGTTTCGGTATCGAGCACGATCTGGCGCATCAGGCTTTCCTCACACCTTCGTTGGCGAGCGCATCGGCAATTTCATTGCCGGGATGACCGGCGTGCCCCTTCACCCAGATCCATTCCACCTGATGACGTGCCGCCTGCTCGGCCAGCGCGCGCCACAAATCCTGATTCTTTACCGCGCCGCCAGCAGCGGTTTTCCAGCCCCGCCGCACCCAGTTCGGCAACCATTCGGAAATGCCCTTCTGGACGTATTGCGAGTCGGTATGCACGCGCACCTGGCAGGCGCGATTGAGCGACTTGAGTCCCTCGATCACCGCCATCAGCTCCATGCGATTGTTGGTCGTGTCGCGCGCGCCGCCGCACAGGCGTTTCTCGGTTTCGCCGTAGCGCAACAAGACACCCCAGCCGCCAAGGCCAGGATTGCCCTTGCAGGCGCCGTCGGTAAACAGATCGACCCGCTTGAGTTCGTTCGCATCGTTTAAATTGTCGTTATCGGTCATGTCCTACTCGTTGAGATGAAGTTCTTGTCGGTTGCGCCCAGGCCGGCCGCGTCCGCCAGGCGCCGTCACGTTTCGGCAACAGCACGCGCATGCTGTGCACCCGCTTGACGGCGTGAATCAGATAGACGCCGCCCCCCAAAGCCCACCAGCGGTCGCCCGCCGCTTCCAGAAAAGCGAAGCGCGCCAGCCACGCGGCACGATCGACCGGCGGCGCATAACAGGCCATGCGCACGCCGACCAGTTCGAATCCCATCAAGGCCAGCCAATCCTTGATGCGGGTGAGATGGATGAAATGCCCGTGCCAAGGGTGCGTCTGCTCGCCAAGGGTCAGATGCTTCACCACGAAACGACGCAGGCCCCACAAGCTGATCGGGTTGAAGCCGCTGATCAGCAAACGCCCTTCCGGCCGCAATACCCGTTCGGCTTCCCGCAAGACCTGATGCGGATGCGGCGAAAATTCCAGAACATGCGGCAGCGCCAGCAAATCGAGGCTCTGGCTGGCGATGGGCAACAATTCCGGCACAGCATGCAAAGCCCCCTCGCCCACCCCTGAGCAAAACCGATGCGGCATGCGGTTGGCGCGCAGGAAATCGGTATCGCATTCGCCGGCCTGCATGGCGTGAAAGCCGAACAGATCGCTGCTGACCGAATCGAACCAAGTCAATTCGTGAGCCAGTACATACTGTCCAACATCGCTCTCATACCAGCGTTGCATGGTTGACGCCCGGGGGCTCCCTCCCTTAAAAGTTGAATGATGAATATCGAAGCCATCCCCATCCTGCAAGACAACTACGTCTGGACCCTGCACAACGGCCGCTCGGCAATTCTGGTCGATCCAGGCGAGGCGGGGCCGATTCTAGCGTGGCTGCGAGAACGAAACATGACCGCCTCGGCGATCCTGGTAACCCACCATCACCACGACCACGTCGGTGGCATTGCCGAGTTGTTGGCACATGCCCCGATCCCAGTCTACGGCCGGGCCCGCGGCGCGGTCAGAAGCAGGCCGGTAAGTGAAAGTGAAACGTTGGATTTCCCCGATATCGGATTGAATATAAAGGTCATCGAGACCCCCGGACACACTCTCGATCACGTCTGTTATGTGGCTCGGAATGGCTCAGGCCAGCCCCCGCACCTGTTTTGCGGCGATACCTTATTTTCCTGCGGCTGCGGTCGCTTGTTCGAAGGCACCCCGGCCGAAATGTATGCCTCGCTGACACGTCTGGCGCAATTGCCGGATGACACCCAGGTCTGCTGCGCGCACGAATACACCCTGGCCAATATCGCCTTTGCGCTCGAAGTCGAACCCGACAATCCGGCGCTGCTCGCTCGCCATGCCCAAGCGCTGGCTTTGCGCAAACGCGGCGTAGCCACATTGCCGGTATCGATGGCGCTGGAACGCAGTACCAACCCCTTCTTGCGCAGCGACCTGACCAACCTGGTCGAGGCGGCATCGCAACATGTGAACACCCGGCTCAAGCCAGGCCCACAAACGTTTGCCGCCATCCGGGCATGGAAAGATGAGTCCTGATTCGACGCCGCTTCGGCGGCATCTCCGGATGCGGCTTGAGGAAAGACCCTGTTGTAAGGTAGAATTTGCAATCACATCAATATGTTGCGATCTTTTCTTGAGATCCTTACGAGACTGATGACCCCATTCCTTCGCACTATCGTTGCCCTGTTGAGCCTTGCCCTGTCCGCCCCGGCGGCAGTCGGTAGCGCCGCCGCGGACGTCCCAGCCGGCAGCGAAACCGAGCTCAAGATCAGCTATTCCATCGCCGCCCTGCCGCAAGAGCAGAGCGAATCCAGTGACGATCTCTGGGCGCGCATTCGCAACGGCTTCAAATTGCCGGATTCCGACCCGCGCCTGACCCGCCTGCAAGAACAGGCTTTTGCCAGAAACAATGCGGCCTACATCGTGCGTGCCGCCCAGCGCAGCCGGCCATACCTGTTCTACATCGTCGAAGAAGTCGAACGGCGCGGCATGCCGATGGAAATCGCCTTGTTGCCGATGATCGAATCGGCTTTCAATCCGCAGGCGCAGTCGCCGATGCAAGCCTCCGGCATCTGGCAATTCATTCCATCGACCGGCAAGGTCTACGGCTTGCAGCAAAACGCGTGGTACGACGGACGCCGCGACATCCTGCAAGCGACCAACGCCGCGTTGGATTACCTGCAGAAACTGCACGGCATGTTCGGCGATTGGGAACTCGCGCTGGCCGCCTACAACTGCGGCGAAGGCTGCGTCGCCAGGGCCCAGTCACGTGGTGCCGGCAGCGACTACGTTTCGATCAAGCTGCCGACCGAAACCCGCAACTACGTGCCCAAACTGGTTGCCGTGCGCAACATCATCCTGGAACCGCAACGTTTCGGCATGACGCTGGAAACGCTATCCAACGAGCCTTATTTCCTGCAAGTCAAGCTGAAGCACCCGATGGAAGCCCGCCAGGCGGCTCGTCTGGCGGAAATGGATCTAGAGGAATTTCTCTCCCTCAACCCGGCGTTCCATCGCCGGGTTATTTTTACCGAGACCCAGAACGTACTGTTGCTGCCTGCCGACAAGATCGAAATCTTCCAGTACAACCTGCATCAGCAAGGCAGCCAGCATCGACTTCAGAATTACGCCGCACAGCGCGGCGAAACCGCCCGTGGCATCGCCGAGAAATTCGGTGTATCGCTGGCCTGGCTGAAAGAATTCAACCCGCTGAAGCTTTACAAGGGCAAGGTCGCGCAGCCGCAAACCCTGATCGTGCCGATGGTCAAAGCGACTTCCGGCGCCGCACGTGTCGCCACGCAAATTCCCCGTGGCAAAACTGCCAAGCGCCCGGTCATGCGCACCCACACGGTCCGCAAGGGCGACACGCTGGCGCGCGTGGCCAAGCTGTACAACGTCAAGATCGCCGATATCCGGCAATGGAACGACAACGCCGAACCGTTGCTGCCTGGCAGCAAACTCGCCATCCCACTGACCAGCTGATCGCAGAAATCGCGGCGTGGACGCCGCTCCTGAAAACGCCCGAATCGACCCTCTCCCCCGTAGGAGCGCCTTCCAAGGCGCGATAGGCATTCCGGAATCGCGCCTTGGAAGGCGCTTCTACAGGCCTTTTCCCGGCGCCGAATCAAGCAGTAACCGGGTGTAGGCATTTTCCGGTTGGGTGAGCAATTTCTCCGCCTCGCCCTGCTCCACGATCTTGCCGCCCTGCATCACCGCGACCCGGTGCGCCAGGTAGCTCACCACCGACAGGTTGTGGGTGATGAACAGATACGCCAAACCGTGTTTTTGCTGCAGATCGGCCAGCAGGTTGAGGATTTGCGCCTGCACCGAGACGTCCAGCGCGCTGGTCGGTTCATCCAGAATCAGCAATTTCGGCTCCACCGCCAAGGCGCGCGCGATGGCGATGCGCTGGCGCTGGCCGCCGGAAAACTCGTGCGGGTAGCGGCCGGCGGCATCCTCGGGCAGGCCGACCTGGTTCAACAGGTCGGCGACGCGCGCCAGTTGCGCGGACACCGGCAGCGTCAGCAAAGCCGCCATGCCTTCGGTCAGGATTTCGCCGACCTTCATGCGCGGGTTCAGCGACGAAAACGGGTCCTGGAACACGATCTGCATTTCCGCGCGTTTGCGCCGCAACGCTTCGCCCTGCAGGCCGGCGAGCGGTTCTCCGAGCAGGCTCACCTGCCCCGCGGTCGGTTCGATCAGACGCAGGATCGCGCGCGCCA
>JASJPG010000168.1:0-3408 GCA_031426815.1 Hydrogenophilaceae bacterium | reverse complement strand
ACCGCACGTACGGTTCGGAGGGAGGGGAGGGGTTACCCTTTCCCTACCCCTATCACGTGGTGTCGCCACTCACCTCTCATGACCCAGTCAGGGAGCCGCTTCGCGCTTAATCTCGGGTTTGCGCGGAGGCGTGTTTTCCGTTTACTGCCCCGCCCCGGTGGCCCGTTCGAGCGCCTTGCGTATCCGGTCCGGATCTTTCGCCCGCAGTCCTTCGACCAGTTCACGTGAAGCATCGCGGCGCAATTCGGCATAGTCGCGCAGCTGTTCCAGAGCGGCAGCAGATGGGGCCGCGGCGCTCAGATGCAGTTTGCTCAATTGCTCGAAACTCTGCGCATACGGGCTGCTGACTTCGCTTTCGATGCGCCCGGCCAGCTCGTCGAATGTTGCGCTTTCGACGCGGGCGCGGCCGAGGATGGCGCCCCAGCGCCGGCTGATGCGGGCATCTTCGCCGAGGAATTCGCTGATCTCTCCACGCGCCAGCATTTCCTCGCTCCAGCGATAGCGCGGTTCAGGAATGTTGCCGATCAGCAGCGCCAGACTCAAAGCCAGCGCGCCGCCCGCCAGCCAGCGGCTACGTCCGACCGGCGAGTCCGCGGCAAACGGTCGCGCCAGCGCTGCGCCGGTGAGAATGCCGGCGAGCAGGCCGCCGATGTGGGCGGCGTTGTCGATGCCGGTGACTTGCAGGCCGAGCCCGATGGTGACCGCGGAAAAAAACACGATTGCCCAGAACAGCCACTTGAATTCGGCCGGATTGAGCTGGCGGCGTTCGCGCCAGAGGAACACCATCAAGGCGCCGTAGACGCCGAATATCGCGCCCGACGCGCCGCCGGACACCGCGCGGTCGCCCTGCGCGATGAGCGACAGCAGATTGCCGCCGAGGCCGCTGCAGAAATAGATCAGCACAAACCTGCCGGGGCCGTACATGCGCTCGACCAGGCGGCCGCCATCCCATAGCGAGATCATGTTCATCGCCAGGTGGACGATGCCGAAATGCAGGAACAGCGCGCTGCCCAGCCGCCACCATTCGCCATCCTTGGTGGCCGGGCCGAAGTTCGCGCCCCAGGCCAGTTGCACGCTGTTCGAGGTGTGCCAGAGGCCGGCACCGAAAGCGAGCATCGCGCCGAACACCAGAATGTTGGCCGCCAGTAGAATCAACGTGACCGGGACGCGGGCGACGCGTTGTTCCAATTGTTCGATCAGCGGCAGTCGGGGAGAAGACACGGCGGTTGGGTGGGCAAGTGGGCGGTGAGTGCGGCAAGAATAACGCCGGATGCGTCGGCATGCCGCATGCGACCGGCTGCTATGTTCCAGCCGCCTGCGTCCTTCCACTTACTTTCCACGCCATGAACATGACCGATACACCTCATTCCAGCGTCAGCATCCAGCATTTGATGGACAGCAGCGGCGTGCGCTTCGGCACCAGCGGCGCGCGCGGCCTGGTGGCGGACATGACCGCCGAAATCTGCTTCGCCTATACCACCGCCTTTCTGCAAGTCGTCGCCGTACCGGCCGGCAGCCGCGTCGCGTTGGGTATGGATTTGCGCCCGAGCAGCCCGGCTATCGCCGGCGCCTGCGTCGCGGCGATCCGGCAGGCCGGACTGGAAGCGGATTTCTGCGGCGTGCTGCCGACACCGGCGCTGGCTTTTCACGCCCAGGAACTCGGTATTCCCGCCATCATGGTCACCGGCAGCCACATCCCGTTCGACCGCAACGGTATCAAGTTCTATCGCGCCGAAGGCGAAATCACCAAAGCCGACGAAGTCGGCATAGCCGGCGCGATGGTCACGTTGCCCGCTGATCTTCACCTGGCGGAATTGCCCGCCGCCAATCCGGCGGCGCGCCGACGTTACATCGACCGCTATCTGGATTTCTTCCCGCGCAACGCGCTGGCCGGCATGCGGCTGGGTTTCTACGAACATTCCAGCGTCGCGCGCGATCTGTTGCGCGACATCCTGGAAGGCCTCGGCGCGCAGGTGATTTCGCTCGGCCGCACCGACCAGTTCGTGCCGATCGACACCGAAGCGGTGGCCGCGGCGGATATCCAGCAGGCGCGGTTGTGGGCCGCCGAACACGGCTTCGACGCGATCCTGTCCACCGATGGCGACGCCGACCGGCCGCTGCTCGGCGACGAGCACGGCGATTATCTGCGCGGTGATGTGGTCGGCATTCTGTGCGCCCAGTTTCTTGGCGCCGAGGCCGTCGCCACGCCAGTCAGCAGCAACACCGCGCTGGAGAAATGCGGCGCTTTCGCGCGCGTCGAACGCACCCGCATCGGATCGCCCTTCGTCATCGCCGGCATGGAGAAAATGACCGCCGACGGCGCTCGCCGCGTGGTCGGCTTCGAAGCCAACGGCGGCTTCCTGGTCGGCGCGCAACTGGAAAAAGACGGTCGTGTCCTGCAACCGTTGCCAACGCGCGACGCGGTGCTGCCTATCCTCGCCCTGCTGGCGATGGCGCGAGAGCAGGGCGTCGCGGTCTCCCGCCTGCCCGACGGCTTGCCGCCGCGCTTCACCGCCAGCGACCGCATCCAGAATTTCGCCACCGAAAAAAGCCGGCAACTGCTGCAGGAACTGGCCGGCTCCGACGTGGTGCGGCGCGCCTTCCTGGCGCCGCTGGGCGCGGTGCCCGCCAGCATCGACCAGACCGACGGCCTGCGAATCACGCTCGCCAATGACGAAATCGTGCATCTGCGCCCCTCCGGCAATGCGCCGGAACTGCGCTGCTACGCAGAAGCGGCCAGCCAGGCGCGGGCGAACGAGTTGGCCGATGCCTGTTTGCAACGCGTGCAGGAATCGGGGCGGTAATTCAGCGCCGAACGCCAGATTTATTTCGACAACTAAAAAAATAGCCCCTGCCCGGCTATTGAAATAGTCACATTGCGTCCCTACCATTAGCACTCGTTGGAGGTGAGTGCTAACTACTGCCATCCGATCGACCCAACTCATGTTTTAAACACGGATTCCTGTAGGAGGAAAGCAATGAAAATTCGTCCGTTGCACGATCGCGTTATTGTCAAACGCATGGAAGAAGAACGTAAAACCGCTTCCGGCATCGTCATTCCCGACACCGCTACCGAAAAGCCCGATCAGGGTGAAGTTGTCGCCGTCGGCCCCGGCAAGCGTGATGATTCCGGCAAGCTGATCGAGATGGGCCTGAAAGTGGGCGACCGCGTGCTGTTCGGCAAATACGCCGGCCAGACCGTGAAAATGGATGGGCAGGAACTGCTCGTCATGCGCGAAGAAGACATCATGGGCGTGGTCGAGGCCTGAGCCTCCCACCCCTCACCCCAACCCTCTCCCGCAAGCGGGAGAGGGTTGCGTCAAGCGTCGCTTCGCGATGTTTACGTGAACAGAAATCAGGAGAACTGAAGAATGGCAGCTAAAGACGTACGTTTTGGTGATTCCGCCC
>JASJPG010000167.1:25984-34155 GCA_031426815.1 Hydrogenophilaceae bacterium | reverse complement strand
CGGCCGTCGAGCACGATGCGGCCGAGTTGGGTGATGCCGTGATGGTCCTGATTGAAGCCGACGTAGGTGGTTTGCATGGTCTTTGCGGTTAGTGGAGGGTTCATCGCGTCAAGCCGGCATAAAGCAGCGGCAGCTTTTCCGGCAGGCGTTGCACATGGTCGACGACCATGTAGTGGTTCTGGCCGAAGATGCGCGCGACGTAGTTGTCGGCGCGCGGGTCGAGGCTCATGCAGTAGGTGGTGACGCCGATTTTCGCCACTTCTTCCACTGCCTTCTTGGTGTCCATGCGCAGGTATTGCGGGTCGCGCACGTCGACGTCAGCCGGCTCGCCGTCGGTGATGACGATCAGCAGTTTCTTCGCCGAGCGTTGCAGTTTCAGATGATGGCCGGCATGCCGGATCGCCGCGCCCATGCGAGTTGAGAGCTGGCCGGTCATGCCGGCCAGCTTGGCCTTTGGTACGTCGTCCCAGTGCTGGTCGAAGTCCTTGAAGCGGTAGTACTCGACATCGTGGCGGCCGTCCGAGCAGAAGCCGTGGATGGCGAATGGATCGCCGACCTTGTTGATCGCGTCGGCCAGCAGCACGCAGGCTTGCTGGGTCAATTCGCGCACCGAGTAGTCCTGGTCCTGCACCTTGTCGTTGGTCGATTCGGACAGGTCGAGCAGCACCAGAATTGAAAAATCGCGCGTCTTGCGCACGCTGCGCAGCATGATGCGCGGGTCGGGCTGAACCCCGCGCCGGATGTCGCTAAAGCTCTGGATCGCCGCGTTGAGGTCGATCTCGTCACCGTCTTCCAGCTTGCGGATGCGTTGCACGCCCTGCGGCTGCATGGCGTCGAGCAGGAATTTCATTCGCTGGATTTCGCGCTTGTACTGCGCGGTAATGGCGTCGATGACGGCCAGGTCGCCGGTCTTGGCGCGCTTTTCCAGCACCGTCGCCCAGGCCGGACGTTCGAGCTGGATCTGGTAGTCCCATTCCGAATAGTGGAACGGGTCGGATACCGGTTGCTTGCCTTCCAGTTCGTTGAAACTCTTGCCCATGTCTTCATACGGAAACAGCTCGGTCGCCAGCACCCAGATTTCCTTGGCGTCGTCGCCGGCGGTTTCGACGTCGATCTGGTTGGCCATTTCCATGACGCTGACGTATTTGCGTACCTGTTTGACCGACTCGTAGCCGGCGCCGGCGGCCTTGGCGAAATCGAACTCCTCGAACGCCCAGAAGTAACGGTTGTCGTCGCGATACGGCGCTTCGAGCAGATCGGTACGCGGATTGAAGGCGATCTTCTTCTGGCCAAGACTGTGCGCCAATTGCACACCGATTTCCCAGGATGGGTGGTTGCTGTCCAGCCGGTCCTGCGCATTGGCGAACAGGAAACGGCCTTCCGCGATCCAGGCGTCGTCGTCCGCGTAAGTCTCGTCGAGCAGGGCGCGCGCGAGGCGGTTGAGATAGTCGCCGACGCTGTTCTGCATGGCCGGATTGGCCGTGTGCAGGCGGCCCCAGAGTTGCTTCAAACCGGGGAAGCGGCGGATCGACAAGGTTTCGACGCGGGCGTCCTCGATCACCGAAATAACCGCCATCTGCAACGGGGTCAGCACTTCGGCTGAAATCGGCTGCCGCGTCTCCACGACATGGGCGGCGCAATGCGCGGCGGTGGCGCGGTACAGCTCCAGGCCGGAGACCTTGTCCCCCTCTCCACCGCTTACGGGTGAGAGGAGCACAAAGTCGTCGAAAGCATCCGGCAGATGCAGCAAATAGTCCTCGACATACGGCCGGTAGCCGGCGCGCGCCTCGAAGTCGCCGGAGGTGGGGCGCATGAAGAAGTCGCGTCCCCACAACGCGCGCAGATACATGTTGATGCGCCGCTGCACGTCGACCAGCAGCGTGCCCTTGCGCTCCTTCTGGAGCATGGCGAGGGATTCTTTCGACTCCAGGCTGAAGTAGCGAATCTGCTCCTCATAGTTGGTGCGATGCGCATGTGCGCCCCACAGCGCCCAGCGGCGCAGGCCGCCCAGAGTCAGTTGCTGGAACAGCGTTTCCAGCTTGTCCAGCATCGGCCGCACGCCGCGCGGCGCCTGCGCGATCAGCGTGTTGATGAACTGCAGGTAGTTGCGGAACAGCTCGGCGTCGCCGAGCCGATTGGCGGCGGTCGGCGCGCTGGCCAGCAACAGTTCGATCACCGCGCCCGAGGTTTTCGAGGCCAGCATCAACGCCGCCGTGGCCAGGTCCGCCACGACATCCTCGCCGACTTGCTTGGCCACCTGCGGCGCCTGTTCGATCCAGGCTTGCACCAGCGCGTCGCCACGGCCGAGACCGCGCAGCGCGGCCGCGCCCTTCAGGTAGTTGTCCAGGCCGCGCGGCGAGAATGCCCGCACGGCCTCGTGCCAGTGTGCCTGCAGCGCCTGTTGGCTATGCGGCGACAGGTCTGCCAGCAGGTCGGCGTAGTCGGAAAGATTGAGCGACATGATTTACCTTTGTGGTACCCGCATTCCTCAAAAGAACGTCGACACCGCCGCATCCAGCGCATCGCGCATGTCCGGGTCGTCAGTGATCGGCCGCACCAGCGCGACGCGGCAGGCGGATTGCGGGGCGACGCCCTTGCCGATCAGGCTACCGGCGTAGATCAACATGCGCGTCGAGAGACCCTCATCGAGTCCGTGCCCCTTCAGGTTGCGGCTGCGTTCGGCGATCGACACCAGCTTGCCGGCAAGTTCGGTGCTGATGCCGGATTCGTGCGCGACGATCTCGGCCTCGACGGCGTGTTCGGGATATGAAAAATCGAGCCCGCCGAAGCGTTGCTTGGTCGACTGTTTGAGATCCTTCATCAGCGACTGATAGCCGGGGTTGTAGGAAATCACCAACTGGAAATCCGGATGCGCGTGCACCAGCTCGCCCTTCTTTTCCAGCGGCAGTACGCGCCGGTTGTCGGTCAGCGGGTGGATCACCACGGTGGTGTCCTGCCGCGCCTCGACCACTTCGTCGAGATAGACGATGGCGCCGTGGCGCGCGGCAAGGGCGAGCGGGCCGTCCTGCCATTCGGTGCCCTGGGCGGAAAGCAGGAAGCGGCCGACCAGGTCGGAGGCGGTCATGTCCTCGTTGCAGGCGACGGTGATCAGCGGCTTGCCCAGCTGCCAGGCCATGTATTCGACGAAGCGCGTCTTGCCGCAGCCGGTCGGGCCTTTCAACATCATCGGCATGCGCACGGAGTAGGCGGCTTCGTAGAGTTCCACCTCGTCGGCGACGGGACGGTAATAGGGTTTCTGCTCGATGCGGTATTGGTCGATCGGGTTTTTCATGGCGGATTCCTCTTTCTCCCCCTTTTCCAAAGGGGGAGGTTGATCGGATGAGGCTTAAACCGTCTTGCCGCGGAATATCACCATGGCGGCGCCCTGCGACTGCTTGAAGTTGTCGTAGCCGATCAGGCGCACATGGTTGTTCGGATTGGCCTGGTGGCAGGCTTCGGCTTCGGCCAGCACGCGGTCGACGTCGGTTTCGCCGAACATCGGCAGCTTCCACATATACCAGTAGGAGTCCATCAGGTGCTCCGGCTCGGTGTGTTCGATGGCCGGGTTCCAGCCTTTCTTGACCAGGTAATCGACCTGCTTGCGGATGTTGTTCGCCTCCATCGCGGGCAGGTAGGAGAAGGTCTCGAACTTGCGGCTGGCGGGGTCGGACAGGCGGCTTTTGTAATCCATGACTTCAGACATTTGAGTTCCTTTCAGATATTGATTGGCGCAGCGGGGAAACGGGCGCGAGCTCCGCGCTCACGTTTCACGCATCACTTGTGGGCGACGTCCAGCTTGTCGACGGTGTCGAACTCGAACTTGATCTCCTTCCACGTTTCCATGGCGATCTTCAGTTCCGGGCTGTGCGTAGCGGCAGCGATGAGGATGTCCTTGCCTTCCTTCTCCAGTTGGCGGCCCTGGTTGCGCGCTTCCACGCAGGCTTCCAGCGCGACCCGGTTGGCGGCAGCACCGGCGGCGTTGCCCCACGGGTGGCCCAAGGTGCCGCCGCCGAACTGCAGCACGGAGTCGTCACCGAAGATGGAAACCAGCGCCGGCATGTGCCAGACGTGGATGCCGCCGGAAGCCACCGGCAGCACGCCGGGCATCGAGCCCCAGTCCTGGTCGAAGAACAGGCCGCGCGAACGGTCTTCCTCGATGAACTTGTCGCGCATGGTGTCGATCCAGCCCAGCGTCGCTTCGCGGTCGCCTTCCAGCTTGCCGACCACGGTGCCGGAGTGCAGGTGGTCGCCACCGGACAGACGCAGCACCTTGGTCAGCACGCGGAAGTGGATGCCGTGGTGCGGGTTACGGTCGAGCACGGCATGCATGGCGCGGTGGATGTGCAGCAGCATGCCGTTGTCGCGGCACCAGTTGGCCAGGCCGGTGTTGGCGGTGAGGCCGCCGGTCAGGTAGTCGTGCATGATGATCGGCGCGCCGATTTCCTTGGCGAACTCGGCCCGCTTGTACATCTCTTCCGGCGTCGGCGCGGTGACGTTCAGGTAGTGGCCCTTGCGTTCGCCGGTTTCGCGTTGCGCCTTCATGGTTGCTTCATGCACGAAGGCGAAGCGGTCGCGCCAACGCATGAACGGCTGGCTGTTGACGTTCTCGTCGTCCTTGGTGAAATCGAGGCCGCCGCGCAGACACTCATACACGGCGCGCCCGTAGTTCTTGGCAGACAGGCCCAGCTTCGGCTTGATCGTGCAGCCGAGCAGCGGCCGACCGTACTTGTTCATGCGGTCGCGCTCGACCTGGATGCCGGACGGCGGACCACCGCAAGTCTTCACGTAGGCGATGGGAAAGCGCACGTCTTCCAGACGCAACGCGCGCAGCGCCTTGAAGCCGAACACGTTGCCGACCAGCGAGGTCAACACGTTGACCACGGAACCTTCCTCGAACAGGTCGATGGGGTAGGCGACGAAGGCGTAGAAGCAGGTGTCGTCGCCGGGCACGTCTTCGATGCGATAGGCGCGGCCCTTGTAGTAATCGAGGTCAGTCAGCAGATCGGTCCACACCGTGGTCCAGGTACCGGTCGACGATTCGGCGGCCACCGCGGCGGCCACTTCCTCGCGGTCGATGCCCGGCTGCGGCGTGATCTTGAAGCAGGCCAGGATGTCGGTGTCCTTGACGGTGTAATTCGGTTCCCAATAGGTCTGGCGGTATTCCTTAACGCCAGCGTTGTAGGTTTTCACGGCCATGTGTCGCTCCTTTAAAGGATGTTGGTTGATCCTTCGGAGCGGCTGTTTCCGATCCGAGGTGGACGCATCTTGGCGACAGCAGACCATCAATAACAGTCACGATTTTCTATTATTACGATAGATTAATATCTATGTAATTGGGCCGATACAACTCGTCGCCCTGAGCCAGACGCAAACAAAACATATTTGTTGCACAACGGAATTGTTTTGATCTTCTTATGGTGCTTTATGGTCAGGAGACCCCACCATGACCTGCTTTGACCGCACCCGAGAAACCGCCGACCTATGGCAACAATTTGACCAAGGCTGCAATCTGCTGATGCTTGCGCCGCACCGTATCGGCAAGACCGTGCTGCTGAACCGTCTGCGCGACATGGCGGCGGAACCGGCCAAGGCGGCGAAGCGAAGCACTCGAAGCGCGCGCAGCCGCTCATCACACCACCTTCCGCCAACTCGAAATCTTCGAGGCCATCGCCCACCTGGGTTTCCATGTGTTTGGCGTACTTACAAAGACCTCATTCCTGGACACCGAGGATGTCGGCAGCCTTAAGCCGACATAGAATCCATCAAGACCTGCACACTCACGGCAATATCGACCCAATGAGTTGAACTCCATGCCCCAATACAAACTGCCCAGCCATCCCCTGGAAGCTCTGGCCAAGATCAACTTCGAAGAAGCCGTCGGCCCTGACGATCCACGCTTTGTCGATACCGACACGGCGCGCGGTGGCGTCGGCGCGCCGCAACGCCTGGCAAAGAAATTCAGCCTGGATTTGGACAAGGACGTGTTTTTTCCCACGGGTAAGCGGCATGTGCTTCTGTTCGGCCCTATCGGCAGCGGCAAATCCACCGAATTGCTGCGCCTGGCGCGCACCTTGGAAAAAGGCAGGCGACTGTTTCCCATCCTGCTCAACGTGCGTGGCGAGATCGACATCAACAACCTGCAATATGCCGACTTGTTGATGGCACTGGCCAGCGCGGTGACCAAGCGGTTCGAGAAACTGGCGCTTGACATCCCCGCCGCCAGCCTGGAACCCCTGCGTAAGTGGTTCATGGAGCAAGCGATCAGCGAAGAACGTATCAAGGAGCTTTCCGCCGAGTTGCAAACCGAAGCCGGCGCGGAGTTCACCGTCCCGTTTCTTGCCAAGCTGATGACCCGTCTCACCAGCGTGTTCAAGTCCTCATCGGTCTACAAGGATTCTCTGCGCGAAGTGGTGAACAAGACCTTCAGCCAGTTCGCGCTAGCCTTCAACGAATTTGTCCTGGCTGCAGAACAGGCGTTGAAAGACAGCAATCGCGCTGAGAGGTTGCTGTTGATCGTCGACGGCACCGACAAGATCCCGCTCAACGACGCCGAGCGCCTTTTCATGTTCGAGAGCGAGCAACTCCTCGCCATCGAGGCCTTGGTGCTCTACACGGCGCCGATTTCACTGAAATATGGCGGCACCGGTATCAGCAAGCTGGATACCGACGAAGTCCTGCCCATCATCAAGCTCCAACAGCGCGACGGTACGCGCCATGATCCGGGTTGGAACGCCATGCGCGAGATGCTGGGCAAGCGCATAGCCGCAACCGTGTTCAGCGATGCAGGCTGTATCGACAAACTGATCGAATACAGCGGCGGCCACCCCCGCGAGCTTCTGCGGCTCCTGCGCTTGGCCTGCGAACTCACGGAAACCGACCAAATCGACCTCGCTACCGTGGAGCGGGCCATCGACAAACTGGCCGCCGACTACCGCTACTGGCTGCGCCAGGAGGACTACGCCCAGCTAGTGCAGATCGACGCCAACCAGGGCGCCCATGTCGGCAACGACGAACTCACCCGCAACCTGCTCTGGCGGCTGGCCCTGATGCAATACAACGATGGTTCCTGGCGCGCCTCGCATCCGGCTGTGCGTCGCTTGGAGGGGTATATCCAGGCACGCCAAGAGTTGGATAAACATGCTGGTATCAGTTGGTTGGAGAATCGGTTGCCTTAGTAGGCGTGCCCACGTCGGCCAAGACACTCCGCCTATACAGCCCATGATTCCCCCAATCCGACCCAATAGTTTCAGCTTTGACCACCAGCGCCACTCGGCCGCGCAAAACCTGCTGCCGGAACATCAGGAGGACTTCCAGCGTCTGGTCAAGCTTCTGCGCCATGCGCCGGGTTTCCAGCTTTGTTTCGTGCGCATCCGGGATCTGTCCTATCGCGATGGACTGATCACAAAACTCGACGACTTGCTCGCTCCGGCAGATCGAAAATCGGCCCGTCTCGACCTGTCCGAGCGAGAACGTTTCCCGGATTTCGCCGCGCTGGAGAACGCGCTGCTCGCCTCAGCTCCCGGCCGGACCGCGATCCATATGCTCAATGGGGAAGCCTGGCTGCAAGGCGACAACCTGACCGCCTTCAACCTGCGCCGCACCGCCTTGGCGCAGCAACTCAAACTCTGCCTGCTCTGGTGGCTGCCGCCTTCCGCCATCGAGCGCATCGCGCAACAGGCGCCGGACGCCTGGTCCTGGCGGAGCGCGGTGGTCGATTTCACCACAGAGCCCACCCCGCCCGCCAACCTTCCGCCGCCGGCCGAGCGGCCACCCACCCACACACTATCTCTGGCACAGCGGAGCCGCCGTCTCGCCGAGCTGAATCAGCAACTGAAACAGGACGTCCCGGGCCCATTTCGCCTGCGGCTTGTTTGGGAACAAGCCGAATTGCTGGAATCCCTGGGCCAGTTGTCGGATGCTGAAACCGTGTTGCGGCAACAAGCGCTTCCCCTGGCGGAGCTTGACAGTGATGAGCGCTCCCGCGCCATCACCCTGGGCAAGATCGCCGACATTCATTACCGGCACGGGGAGTACGACGAGGCCCTGCGCATCCGCCGGGACGAAGAGTTGCCTGTCTACGAAAAGCTCGGCGACGTGCGCGAGCGCGCCATCACCCTGGGCCAGATCGCCGACATCCATTTCCAGCACGGGGAGTACGACGAGGCCCTGCG
>JASJPG010000167.1:0-25884 GCA_031426815.1 Hydrogenophilaceae bacterium | reverse complement strand
ACCGGCGCGGGGAGTACGACGAGGCCCTGCGCATCCGCCGGGACGAAGAATTGCCCGTCTATGAAAAGCTCGGCGACGTGCACTCCCGCGCCATCACCCTGGGCCAGATCGCCGGCATTCATTACCGGCGCGGGGAGTACGACGAGGCCCTGCGCATCTACCGGGACGAAGAATTGCCCGTCTATGAAAAGCTCGGCGACGTGCACTCGCTTCTCGTTGCACGGGCGAATCTGGCCGTCGTCCTGATCGCTCGGGCTCGGCCAGAAGATGGCGCGGAGGCACGGGCATTGCTCTCCGCCGCCTTAAAGGATGCAAAGCGTTTAAACCTTCCTGAGCAACAGGTGCTTCAAGAATTGTTGGACAAGGCCATTACAAAAATAAGCCCTACGGCTTGAGCCATGCGCCACCACACCACTTTCCGCCAACTCGAAATCTTCGAAGCCATCGCCCGCCTGAGCAGCTTCACGCGGGCGTCCGAGGAACTTTATCTGACCCAGCCGACGGTTTCGATGCAGATGAAAAAGCTGACCGAAACCGTCGGCGCGCCGCTGGTGGAACAGGTCGGCAAGAAGGTCTCGCTGACCGAGGACGGCCGCGAACTGGCGCAGGCGACGCGCGAAATCTTCGCCATCCTCGACCGCTACACAATGTCGGTGGCGGAGCGGCAAGGCCTGCAGAAAGGCAAGCTCAAGCTGATGGCGATCACCACGGCATCCTATTTCGCGCCGCGCCTGCTGGGCGAGTTCAGCAAGTTGCATCCCGGTATCGAGGTGTCTTTGCGCGTCACCAACAAGGAGCAGGTGCTGGCCAGCATGGCCGACAACCTCGACGATCTCTACCTGCTCGGCACGCCGCCGGTGGAAATCGACGTGGTGGCGACGCCGATCATGGACAACCCCATCGTCGTGCTGGCCGCGCCGGGCCACCCGCTGGCCGGCAAACCCGATCTCAAGCTGGCCGATCTGGCGCGGGAACGCTGGGTCATGCGCGAAGCCGGCTCCGGCACCCGCAAAGCCATCGAAACGCTGTTCCACGAACACGGCCTGGAAATCCGCCCGCGCCTGGAACTGGGCAGCAACGAGGCGATCAAGCAGGCGATCCTGGCCGATCTGGGCATTTCGGCACTCTCCTGCCATGCCCTCGCGCTGCATCAGCCCGGCCAGTTTGCGGTGCTCGATGTCGAAGGTTTTCCGATCCAGCGCCACTGGTATGCGGTGTATCCGGCGGGGCGCCAGATCTCCGTGGTGGCGCGCGCCTTCGTCGATTTCCTGCTCGGCCAGCGTAACGCTTCGGCCTGCGCGGTGCAGGGCGGCAGGGACTGCTGCGAAGCGGATTGCGGCGTCCGCCAAACGTAAGAAGCACAAGTGATCCTGACTTCGCTGGAAGTATCCGGTCTTCAACCGCGGTTTCCAGGATCAGTCGATGAATCAACACGTCGAAGGCATACTTGACCACCGTGACGCCTACAACATCGCTCGTAGCGGGTCAGGCACCACACGACTGGTAACCGAAATAATCCTGATATGGGCCAGCCCCAGGAATAAACAGTAAAAAAACCGTGCCCCTCGATTACGTCACGCTCGACACTTTGCGCCGCATCCACCCGGCATGGCGTCTGCTGGATTCACCCCACGCACCATTGGTGGCGAGCTTTCTGCACCAGGCCTTCGTGGCGCCCAATGTGCGGGCGATGGCCCAGGCCGATCTGGTCGAGAAGCTGGAGGATGTCCTGTTCGACCTACGCCAGTCTCAGGGCGATGGCGTTTTCCCGCGCACCGCACAGCAATACCTGGACGACTGGGCGGCAAACGATAAAGGATGGTTGCGCAAGTTCTATCCACCCGGTTCCGACGATGCGCATTTCGACCTGACGCCCGCCACCGAGAAAGCCCTGGCCTGGCTGGAAAGCCTGACACAACGCGCGTTCGTCGGCACCGAGTCGCGGCTGATGACGGTGTTCGAGCTGTTGCGGCAGATGGTGGAAGGCAGCGAGACCGACCCGGAAGCGCGCATCCGTGAACTGGAAAAGCGCCGCGCCGAGATCGATGCCGAGATAGAACGGGTGCGGGCGGGAGATATGCCGGTGCTGGACGACACGGCGGTGAAGGATCGCTTCCAGCAAGTCGCGGCCACCGCGCGGGAATTGCTCTCGGATTTCCGTGAGGTGGAGCAAAACTTCCGCAATCTGGACCGCAGCGTGCGCGAACGCATCGCCCTGTGGGACGGCGGCAAGGGCGCCCTGCTGGAAAGCATCTTCGGCGAGCGCGATGCCATCGCCGACTCCGACCAGGGGCGCAGCTTTCGTGCCTTCTGGGATTTCCTGATGTCACCGGCACGGCAGGAGGAGTTGTCGAGCCTGCTGGAATCGGCCTTCGGCCTGGCGGCGGTACAAGCCCTGGCGCCGGATGGGCGGCTGAAGCGGGTCCATTACGACTGGCTGGAAGCCGGCGAGCATACCCAGCGCACCGTAGCGCTGCTGTCCATGCAGTTGCGCCGCTTCCTCGACGACCAGGCTTGGCTGGAGAACCGCCGCATCATGGACATGCTGCACAACCTCGAAACACAGGCACTGGCGGTGCGGGAGGCGCCACCGACCGGGGGCTTCATGGAACTGGACGAGGCCGCGCCCGGCATCGAACTGCCGATGGAGCGCCCGCTGTATTCGCCGCCGATCCGTCCGGTCATCACCGAGCAGATCTTGTTGGTCGGGGACGACGACATCGAAACCGCCGCCCTGTTCGATCAGGTGGTGGTGGACAAAGCGCGCCTGGCCGGCTGGATTCGCCAATCGCTGCAGGAGAAATCACAGGTCACGCTGGGCGAATTGGTGCAACAACACCCCCTGGAACACGGATTGGCCGAACTGGTGGTCTGGCTGAAGTTGGCCAGCGAGGACCGCAAGACGGTGTTCGAGGAGGGCGCTCGGGAATCAGTGACCTGGCGCGAGGCGTCCGGCAAACTGCGGCAGGCGACTTTGCCGCGTGTGAGTTTCGTGAGATGAACGAAATGGATGCAACCGAATCAACCCAGGGGATTGCCCTCTCACGCGTATTGATCGGGCTGATGAAAGGCGTTGTTTATCGCGAAGTGGACGCTCCGCTCTGGCAAGACCTTCTGACCTTGCAAGCGCGTGTGCGCGACTACGTCGCCGTGCTGGGCCTGGAACTGCTCCTCGATGAAGCCGAGGGCCAAGCCTTCCTGCGCACCCACCCGATTGCCGAGGGCGAACCCGAACTGCCGCGTCTGGTACAGCGCCGCGCCCTGTCCTTCCCGGTCAGCCTGTTGCTCGCCCTGTTGCGCAAGAAACTGGCCGAGTCCGATGCCGGCGGCGGCGAGGGCGGCAACGGCAGCCGGCTGATCCTGTCCCGTGACGAGGTGGTCGAACTGATCCGGGTGTTTCTGCCCGCAGGCAGCAACGAAGCGAAATTGATCGACCAGGTGGAAACCCACCTCAACAAGATCATCGACCTGGGTTTCGTGCGCCGCCTGAAAGCGCCCAGCGGCGACCAGGCCTACGAAGTGCGCCGCATCCTCAAGGCCTTCGTCGATGCCCAATGGCTGGCGGAATTCGACCAGCGGCTGGCGGGGTATCGGGCGCAGTTGGGTGGTGGAGTGCAGAGCGCGGATGAAGCACTTTGAATAAAGCCAACAACTACCCTTGGACCCGTTACTGGGTTCCCCGCGATAAGGGATACACGCCGGATGGGTCCTATCTGGCCGATCCGGAAAGCGAATACGCCTGGGCCGATGCCAACCAGGCCGTTTCTCTCGCTTCGCTGCGCAACAAACCGGTATTGGTGTTGCTGGGCGAGGCGGGTATGGGCAAGAGCCGAGCGTTGCGCCAAGAATTCGAGGCGCTGGACGTCGCACCGCCCGAGAACACTCACGTCCTCATCCTCAATCTGAACTGTTATGGCGCGGGCAATCAGGTTCAACTGGCGGCTGATCTTTTCGAGAACGCGCAATTTGCTGCGTATCGCGACGGCGCCAACCTGATCGTTTTCCTGGATAGCCTGGACGAAGGCCGCAATCACATGCCGGGTCTGGATGCCTGGCTCGCCGACCAGTTGCGTCGAAAAGTCACGGACCCGGCGCGATTCCAGTTGCGTATCGCCAGCCGCACCGCTGGATGGTCGGCCAGTCTGGAAACGGTGGTGGGCGAAATCTGGCGGAACCCAAATGAGGGTGTGGCGGTTTACGAAATCTGCCCGTTGCGTCGAGCCGACGTGGTGCAAGCCGCCACCATTGAGGGCTTCCCCGCTGTTGGTTTTCTGGAAGAAGTGCGCAACAAGGAAATCGAAGCCCTTGCCAGCCGGCCCGTGACCCTGCGATTCCTGTTTACGCAGTGGCGCAAGCAAAGCGCATTGCCCAACAGCAAGGCCAAGCTGTACGAAGAGGGCATCCTGGCGCTTTGCGAAGAGAACAATCCGGATCGCGCCAGCCATGAACGACTTATCGATTTCAAGCAGCGCATGGCAGTGGCAGGGCGCATCGCATGTGCTTTACAGCTCTGCGACTACGCAGCCTTATGGCTGGGACGTGCCCGAAACAAACCGACTGGTGACGTCGTCTTGGCTGACCTCACAGGCACTGAGCAGGATGGCGATTTCAAGGTGAGCGAGACCCTGCTGCGGGAAACACTGCAGACCGCCGGTCTGTTCACGGGCTATGGTCAAGATCGCATGGGTTTCGGCCACCAGTCCTTCGCTGAATTTCTCACCGCGTGGACCTTGCACCGAACAGGGAATAGCCCGGAACAGATGTTGAGACCTTTGCGTTTCGAGGCAGGCAGCAGGCTGGTTCCAAAACTTTGGGAAACCGCTGCCTGGCTGGCTTCCCTCAGTCGCCCTGTACTGGAGCTTCTATTGCGGGAAGAGCCCGCCCTGCTCCTGCATGTGGATGGCGCGGCGCTGAACGAGGCCGACAAGGCCAGCATGGTTGCCACGCTGCTGGATGCGGTGGCAGCCCAGACCCTATTTGCACATGTCTTGCCGCAACGCGCCTTGCGAAAACTGGCGCATGCCGGACTGGCGGAACAGCTGCGTCCCTGGATTACGGAACGGTCTCGTCCCCGCAGTGGTCGAGAGTTTGCGATGGACTTGGCACGCTGGTGCGCGGTCCAAGAGGTTGCCGCCGACCTGGCGTGCATCGCCCTGGCCCCTGAAGAAAATTACTTTCTCCGCATCACGGCTGCTCATGCGGTGGTCTGGATCAAAGACGAGGCCACCTTGGCGGCATTGAAGCCACTTGCCCTTGGTCAAGCCGGCCCCGACCCCGAGCGGCGTTTGAAGAATCTTGCCTTGCATGCCCTCTGGCCTGAGCATTTGACGGCTGAGGAGTTCTTCAGCGAGCCCACAGATGCCAGTGGGCAATACAGCATCAGCGGGTTGGATGTTGATATCTACAACGGAGCCTTCTTCGAAACCCTGCAACCAAGTCATATGCCCGCCGCACTGGAATGGGTGCGTCGCAATGTGGGTATTCGCACAAGCCCTGGCTTGAGTCCTGGGAAGTTGCTTGATGGCATCATGCGCAAGGCTTGGCAATGGCTTGAGGAACCGGGGTTGCTGAATGTTTTCGCCGAAACGGCCATTTCCCTGCTGGTAGAGCACGAAGCGCTTTTCCGCCAAAGTGGCAACAAGCAGCAGGGCAATCCGCTGGATGACACCGTGAAAAGGCGTGCTCTGCTGGCAAGGCTGCTTGAATCGATGGTTCCGCATAGGGTGTCCGATCTTGCTTTTGCCGAGACCCCTACCGCCCGTAGCGAAGATATCGCTTGGCTGTTGACTCGCTTGGAGGCTGGTCTAGCCGATCACGCTTATCGAAATACGGCCATCCTCATCAGCGCCTTGCTGCGTACCGACACGCCTGCCGACATCGTCAACCGTATCCTGGATCGTTGCGGTATATCTGCGAAGAAGCCTGATCTGATCCTGCGTAAGGCACTTGCCTGGCTCACCCATCCCATGCGACTCAAGGCGCACCATGTCCTGCGAGAACGAGAGAGTTGGCAAAAGGCGCAAGAACGTCGTCGCAAACGCGAGAATCCTGTCCTGCTCGACCCGCCGCCCAGCGAACGGGTGCGTCACGCCTTGGAAAAAGCCGAGCAAGGAAATGGGGCCAACTGGCACGCATTGGCCAGTGAACTGACCTTGGAGCCAACCAGTACCGAGTACGGTTGGCCGAGTCATCTGCATACACAGCCAGGCTGGTTGGCCGCGACAACGGAAACCCAAATTCGCATCCAGGCCGTGGCATTGGATTTCCTGCAACACGCAACCCCGAATGCCGAAAAACTGTTCGCCTCCAACTCGTTTAATTCACATGACATGGCGGGCTTGTACGTCCTGGAATTGCTCCACCACACCGCGCCTGCTCTCCTCGATGCGCTCACGCCGGAACACTGGGCGAAGTGGGCGCCCCTTATCGTCGCGGGTTACCACGACGATGCTGATTGGCAACGGGAAATGCGGCAAGTGGCTTACCGCCATGCGCCAGAGTCGGTGCTGCAAGCCATGCTGAACCAGATAGATAAGCAGGATCGCGGCGAACACGGCTTGAATTCCCTGCATGATTTTGTCGGCTTCTGGAGCCCCCCGTTGGTAGAGGGTCTGTTGGTCAGGTTGGATAACCCAGCTTACAAACCCAAGTCGCGTCGGACGATCCTCGAACAGCTCTTCCGAAAGGGTGAACCGGTAGCGCGGCAACGAGCGCTGGACTGGCTAGCGCAAACGGCGGATGGTGAACTGCGCAGCGATGCCGCCGCGTTGCTGCTTGCCTGGGATGCGGCGGCAAACTGGCCGGCAATTTCGCATCTGCTGGAACATGAACCCGAGTTCGCCAAAGGCTTCATAGGCAAGGTCGCTCACGATATGCGTTGGCCAGGGGATGGTTCACCCAGTCTGGACCTCGACGAGGGCCGGGCTGCCGAACTGTTCTTCTGGCTGGAAACGCAGTTTCCTGTAGCGCAAGACCCGCCACACCGAAGGACTTTCAGTCCAACCAGCATCGACCACATCGCCGATTTGCGTCGACGCCTGCTCGAACATCTGCAAACGATCGGCACTTGGGCCGCCGTCCATGCGGTGGAGCGCATCGCGCAGCGACTGCCCGACCGCGAATGGCTGAAACACGCCTGTCAACGTGCCCGCACGCAAGCCATGGACAATCAATGGCAAGCGCCGTCCTGGGAAGAGCTGGCACAACTTCTGGCCGATCCCAACTGCCGTTTGATCCACACGGATGCAGACCTTACTCAGGTTGTTCTGGAATCTCTGGCTCGCCTGCAACAGAACCTGCGCGGCGAGACGCCTTTGGCGCCCTTCCTGTGGGACGAAGATTCCCTCAAGCCGAAGAGCGAGGGCCGACTGTCGGATTTCGTGAAACATCACCTGTCCAACGACCTCAACCGCCGGGGTGTGCTCATCAACCGCGAGGTGGAAATCAAGAACTGGCCGGGTAAAGGGCGGGGCGAAAGCCTGGACCTGCTGATTCAGGCGGTCACGCCCAAGAACGGGCCTGTGGCTACGGTGGTGGTGGAGGTGAAGGGGTGTTGGAATACAGGCCTGGATACAGCGATGGAAACTCAGCTTCGGGACCAGTATTTGACAGATACCCGCTACCGCCACGGCATCTACCTTGTGGGCTGGTACGGTCTCCCAGAGAAGAGAAAAAGCTGCAACAAGACGCTGGACAATCTACGCAGCCAACTCGATGAACAAGCGCGACAACTCAGTAAGAATTCGTTGCACATTCATGCCGTTACGCTGGATTTGAGCTATCCAAGCAAGCCACATCCTGATACCACCGCCCCGATCTAAAAACAGAGATGAAACCTGCCCGTATAAACCAAGCCCCCTTGTCTGGCGTGGATGACACCATGACTGTCCAGACGACGAACTACCCCGTTTTGCTGGCCGAGATCAAGCAGCTCATCCAGCAGGGGCAGGCGCGCGCCATTCTGGCGGTCAATCAGGAAATGTTGGCCTTGTACTGGGACATCGGTCGTCTGATCGATGCCCGACAAAAACAGCAAGGCTGGGGCGCGGGGGTCATCCCCCGGCTGGCGAAGGATTTGCACAACGAGTTGCCCGAGGAGAAGGGGTTTTCCGAGCGCAACATCAAGCTGATGGTGCAGTTTTTTCGTGAGTACCCAACGCTTTTTGGCTCTCCGGCAATTGGGCAACCGCCGGTTGCCCAATTGCCGGAGTCGTCCGCGCCGGCTTCCACGTCGCCACAAGGGCAACCAGCGGTTGCCCAAATCCCGTGGGCGCATAACGTATTGCTCATGCAGCGGCTGAAAGAGCCGGTTGTTCGCCAGTGGTATGCGGAAGCGACACTGGCCTACGGCTGGAGCCGCAGCATTCTGCACATGCAGATTGAATCCGCCGTCCACACCCGCCAGGGCAAGGTAACCAGCAATTTCGCCTTACGCCTGCCACCGCCCCAATCCGATTTGGCGCGGCAGGCGCTGAAAGATCCGTATCTGTTCGATTTCCTGACGCTGGCGGAACCATTCCACGAGCGCGAACTGGAAACCGGCCTGATCGCGCATCTGGAAAAATTTCTGTTGGAACTAGGGCAAGGTTTTGCCTTCGTGGGGCGGCAATATCATGTGGATGTCGGCGATCAGGACTTCTACATCGACCTGCTTTTCTATCACCTGCGCCTGCGCTGCTTCATCGTGATCGAACTCAAGCGCGGGAAATTCAAACCGGAATACGCGGGCAAGATGAATTTCTATTGCAGCGTGGTGGACGACGTTCTGAAGCATGAAAACGATGCGCCGACCATCGGATTGATCCTCTGCCAGCAACAGAATGAAGTCATCGCCGAGTACGCATTGCGTGGCGTGGACAAGCCGATCGGGGTCTCCACCTTCGATTTGACCCGCGCGCTGCCAACGGAACTGGCATCCAGTCTGCCCAGCATCGAGCAGATCGAGCAGGAGTTGGCCGATCTGCCATGACTGATACCACTGCCGCCTTCGACTTCTCCCCCAACGACGCCCAGGCCGGTTTCCGTCTGCACCGACTGGAGGTCTACAACTGGGGCACCTTCGACAAGCGGGTGTGGGCGCTGGCGCCGAATGGCGACAATGCGCTGCTGACCGGCGACATCGGGTCCGGCAAGTCCACGCTGGTGGATGCGGTCACCACCCTGCTGGTGCCCGCACAGCGCATTGCCTACAACAAGGCGGCCGGTGCGGAGGCGCGGGAGCGCACGTTGCGTTCCTACGTGCTGGGCCATTACAAGTCGGAGCGCACCGACTCCGGTCTGGCGGCCAAGCCGGTGGCCCTGCGCGACCACAACACCTATTCGGTGATACTCGGGGTGTTCCGCAATACCGGCTTCGACCAGACCGTGACCCTGGCCCAGGTGTTCTGGCTGAAGGATGCGCAAGGCCAGCCAGCGCGCTTCTATGTGGCGGCGGAAGGGGCGCTGTCCATCGCCCAGGATTTCGCCGGCTTCGGCAGCGACATCAACGACCTGAAGAAACGCCTGCGTGCCCGCCGTGGAAAACACGGCATCGAACTGCACGAGACCTTCCCGCCTTACGGCGCGTGGTTTCGCCGCCGCTTCGGCATCGAAAACGAGCAGGCAATGGAACTGTTCCACCAGACGGTTTCGATGAAGTCGGTGGGCAACCTGACCGATTTCGTGCGCGAACACATGCTGGAAGCCTTCGATGTGGACACCCGCATCACCGCGTTGATCCACCATTTCGACGATCTCAACCGGGCGCATGCCGCCGTGCTCAAGGCCAAGAATCAGGTGGCCCGCCTGGAACCGTTGGTGGCGGATTGCGCCCGGCATGCCGAGTTGATCGCTCAGGTGGACGCGCTGCGTGGCGCCCGCGATGCCCTCAAGGCCTGGTTTGCCGATGTGAAAGCGGGGCTGCTGGAAAAGCGTCTGGTCACGCTGGGCATGGAGCGCCAGCGCATCGATGCGCGCATCGGCGTGCTGGATGAGACGCGGCGGGGACTCTGGGTGCAACGCGATCAACTCAAGCGCGATATCGCCGAGAACGGCGGCAACCGCCTGGCCTGGATCGGCACGGAAATCAACAGCAAGGAGGCGGAGAAACAGCGGCGTTTGCAACGCGCCGAACGTTACGCCGAACTGGCGAAGGCACTCGGCCTGCTGCCTTTGAACGGGCCGGAACGCTTCATCAGCCACCTTGGCCTATGCGCAAGCCTGAGCGGCAAGTTGCGCGAGAAGGAGGCGGAGCAGCAGAACCGCCAGACCGAGGCCGGCGTCGATCTGCGCACCCATAAAGGCGAGCACGACCAGTTGCAACAGGAGCTGGCCGGCTTGCGCGCCCGCCGCAGCAACATCGACGAATCCCAGGTGACCATGCGTCGCGCCCTGTGCGCCGCCCTAAAGCTGGATGAAGCCGATCTGCCCTTCGCCGGTGAATTGATTCAGGTGCGACCCGAGGAGAAGGCTTGGGAAGGCGCGGCGGAGCGGTTGCTGCATAACTTCGGCCTGTCGCTGCTGGTGCCGGATCGACACTAC
Organism: Hydrogenophilaceae bacterium; assembly: GCA_031426815.1. Classification (GTDB taxonomy): domain Bacteria; phylum Pseudomonadota; class Gammaproteobacteria; order Burkholderiales; family Thiobacillaceae; genus PFJX01. The sequence goes on along the minus strand of JASJPG010000167.1, from coordinate 15,366 downwards.
CCGGCGGTGGCGGAATGGGTGGATCGCACCCAGCTTCGCGGCCGGCTGGTGTACTACCGGGTTCGCGCAGGTGCGGCAGCCGGGTCGCCGAGCACGAATCCGGATTCACTGACGCGCAAACTCACGATCAAGCCGGATTCGCCCTTCTACGGCTGGATCGAACAGGAACTGGCGAAGCGCTTCGACTACGTCTGCTGCGACAGCCTGGAACAGTTCCGCCGCGAGCGTCAGGCGGTGACCCGAGCCGGCCAGGTCAAATCCGGCGGCGAACGGCACGAGAAGGATGATCGCCACCGGCTGGACGACCGCAGCCGCTACGTCCTGGGCTGGAGCAACGAGGGCAAGATCGCCGCTCTGGAAAAGCGTGCCCAGTCGTTGGAAAAGGACATGCAGGCCGCGGCGGTGCAGATCGCCGAGGTGCAAACGGAATTGAAGCGGCTGTCGGAGCAGATCACCAATCTGGCGCGGATCGGCGAATTCCGCGATTACCAGGAACTGGACTGGCAGCCTCTGGTGGCGGACATCGCCAGCCTGGAACTGGAAAAGCGGACGCTGGAAGCCGCTTCCGATCTGTTGCACACCCTGGCCGAGCAGTTGACGACGTTGGAGGCGACGCTGGATCAGACCGAACGGGATGTCCGCGAACACAATCAGGAGCAGGCGCGCAACGAGGAGAAACAGCACCAGGCGCAAACCCTGCTGACTGATTGCCGGGAAAGCCTGGCGAGCCTGGAGGAAGCCGCCCGCCGGCTGCGTTTTCCGCAATTGGAGGCGATGCGCGTCGCAGCCTTGGGCGAGCAGACCCTCACGGTGGAATCCTGCGACAACCGTGAGCGGGACATGCGGGAGTGGCTACAGTCCCGGATCGACAGCGAGGATGGACGCACCAAGCGTCTACGCGACAAGATCATCGACGCCATGCGCGTCTACAGCATCGCCTACCCGCTGGAAACCCAGGACGTGGATGTCAGCATCGAGGCTGCCCACGATTTCGGCGAAATGTTGAAGGCCTTGTTGGCCGACGATCTGCCGAAGTTCGAGGCCCGCTTCAAGGAGCTGCTCAACGAGAACACCATCCGCGAGGTGGCCAATTTCCAGTCCCAACTTGCCCGCGAACGTCAGACCATCAAGGAACGTATCGAACGCATCAACCAGTCCTTGCATCAGATCGATTACAACCCCGGCCGCTACATCGAACTGGAAGCGCAGACCAGCCCGGACCCCGAGATACGGGATTTCCAGAGTGAGCTGAGGGCCTGTCTGGATGGGACGATGACCGGTTCCGAGGATGCCCAGTATTCCGAGGCGAAGTTCCTGCAGGTAAAGGCCATCATCGAGCGCTTTCGCGGCCGCGAGGGCCAGACCGACCTGGACCGGCGCTGGACCCGCAAGGTCACCGACGTGCGCAACGGCTTCGTCTTCGCCGCCGCCGAGCGTTGGCGCGAGGATGACAAGGAAAACGAGCACTACACCGATTCCGGCGGCAAATCCGGCGGCCAGAAGGAGAAGCTGGCCTACACCGTGCTGGCCGCCAGCCTGGCCTATCAATTCGGTCTGGAGTTGCACGAAAAAGCCGGCGCGGTGAACTCCCGCACCTTCCGCTTCGTGGTCATCGACGAGGCCTTCGGGCGCGGCTCCGACGAATCCGCCCGCTTTGGCCTGGAGCTGTTCAAGCGCCTCAACCTGCAACTGCTCATCGTCACGCCTTTGCAGAAGATCCACATCATCGAACCCTATGTGGCCAGCGTCGGTTTCGTGCACAACGAGGCAGGGCGCGAATCCCTGCTGCGCAACCTCAGCATCGCCGAATACCGGGCGGAGAAAGAAAAGCACGAGGAAAAATACGTGGAACAGTGTGATGCGTAGCCCGCTACAGCCATGAGCGACTGGACCACCCCCGCCGACATCCGCGCCCGCGTCCTGCGGGAATGGGAGCGCGGCCGACTGCTTTCGGCTTCGCTGAGCGGCGAGGTGCTGTATCCCTGGCGAATTCCCCTGAAAGGCCCCAATGCCGGCATCCTGGCGGCTCGCTTCGACGAGTCGCGGCAATGGATACGAGGGCTTGCCGAAAGCGCCAAAACAGAAGCTAAACCCGGCTACCGGCTGGAATTCCAGGAGATCAACCATCGCCAACTCGGCCGCAACCACATGCCGGTGGCGGCCTGGCTGGACAGTGAGGTAGACGCCCTGGCCCTGATCGGCAAGCGGCGTGAGGCAGCGCGCTGCCATGAACTGGCCGGCAGTATCGCGGGCGCATTTCCATCGCTGCGCGACTGGTTGGTCAGGCGCCCATTGCGCGTGCTGGAACACGGGGAAAATTGGCCGCGCCTGTTGGGTGTGCTGGATTGGATCGTGCGGCATCCGCGTCCGAACGTGTACCTGCGCCAGGTCGACGTGCCGGCGGTGCACAGCAAATTCATCGAGCGGCAGCGCGTCCTGCTGGCTGAACTCCTGGAATTGATCCTGTCGGCCGAGGCCGGCGATACGACTGCGCCTGGTGGAGCGGCGGGCTTCGAGCGGCGAGTGGGGTTTGAACAACGTTATGGCTTCCGCGCCAAACCCGTGCTGATTCGCTTTCGACTGCTCGCTGGCGAGTTGCAAGGCCATACGGGCCTCAGCGACCTGACCGTACCCGCCGACCAGTTCGCCGGCTTGGCGCTGCCCCAGCGGCGGGTGTTCATCACCGAAAACGAAATCAACTTCCTGGCCTTCCCCCGGCTTGCGGACAGCCTGGTGATCTTCGGCGCCGGCTATGGTTTCGAGCCCCTGGCCGAAGCAAGCTGGCTGCAAGCGCGGGAGATCCACTACTGGGGCGACATCGACACCCACGGCTTCGCCATTCTCGATCAATTGCGCGGCCACTTTCCGCACACCCGCTCCCTGTTGATGGACCGCTCCACCCTGATGGCGCATCAACCGCTATGGGGACGGGAGGACTCACCGACCCAGCGGGAATTGCACCGGTTGCAGCCAGATGAAGCCAGTTTGTACGACGATCTGCGCCAGAACCGGATCGCGCCGGCACTGCGCCTGGAGCAGGAACGCATTGGTTTTGCCTGGGTTCAGGCCGCGCTGGATCAAGCGCCTCTGTACGAATAAATTCGCGCAGAGGCCGGCTGTCCACTTTGCCGCCGGCGCTTACTTTCAAAGCGTTACGGCAAACTGAAAAAACCGATTTCCGGATTGCGCCGCAACACCTGGCGCACCTCTTTGTCCTCGCTCAGGAAAGGCGGAATCTCCCGCGTGGGGGTGAAGCAGAAACGCCGGGGCAGGTCGGTATAGAGGGAACGCGGCGGCGGGGTGCCGGTGATGCCCTTGAGCAGTTGGCCGCCCTGTTCGCTGTGGTAGTACACGGCTTCCAGGCCCAGTTCGTCGCGGATGAACTGGAGGCTGGCCCAGAGCATGGCTTCCGACCAGATGGGGGCGTAGCGTTCCCGCACATGGGCGGCGTAGGTCCGGGCGGTGGCGAGGGAACACTGGAGTCCGTAGATTTGAGCCGGAGCGCTCTCCGGGTGGCCGGCCGCCAGTTTCCGCTCGACCCGTTCTTCCAGCCAGGCCACCTTGCGGACCCAGTCGGACTGCACTTCTTCGATGAGGGCGCTGTTGCTGTCCAGGTCCAGGTCGATGCGCGCCCAGGCCAGGGTATTGCGCTCCAGGGAAACCGGATGGGCATGGTAGTTGAACTGGGAATGGGGGCAGCCCAGGGTACGGTAGAGGCGGTCGTGCTCGGCGCTGAAGTTGAGTTGCAGCACCAGGTTGAGCCCAGGGCGGGAAGTCTGACGGTAGCGACGTTCCTGGCGCCGTTCGCTGCCCCAGGTGGCCAGGGTGAGGACGAAGTGGGTCTGTTGCGGGTCGTGATCGTGCAGGGCCAGGTAGGCCTCGTCGATGGCCTGATGCCCAAGCCCGGCCAGCATCGCCCGGATGCGCGGCTTTCGCAGCAGCGAGGCGTAGCGGGACTGTTTGAGTTCGGCCACGTTCAGGCCATGGCCAGTTCGGCGATGGCGACTCAGTTGACGACTCAGCTGGCGCAACAGGCCGATACCGTAGCGGTCGCGGTAGTAGGGAAAAACGGTCCGCTCACCTTGCAGGCAAGCGAGGATTTCGGTGGCAACGTGGTGGTCCATGTCGGGGTTCCATAAGGGGTTTCGTTGAGTGGTTGATGGGCCGGCTTGGGTGTGCAATCAGGGGGTCCATGGCGTTCTCCTTGGTTAAAAGTGGCTCGAAAAACACTCCGTCACCCCGGCGAATGCCGGGGTCCAGTGCAGTCGACTCAATATAATCAACGGCTTCTGGACCCCGGCTTCCGCCGGGGTGACAGCACTCGTTTGTGCTGCAAAAGGCTTTACTCAGTCGATCTCGAACTCGGCCTTGTCACCGTTCAACAAACCGGTGAGGCATTGCCGGGTGCGCTGCCGCATCTGCTGGCGTACAGCCTTGCGCGTCTTGCCGTGGGCACCGGCGCGACGGGTCAGGCCAGGCACCACCAGCGGATTGCGCGGCTTGCTCTGGGGCAGAACGATCAGGGTCTTCTTGCGTGGCATGGCTTATCCCTTCACGCACAGGACTTGTTTCAGGGTATGGACGGGCTCCACCAGATCCCGCTGGTTTTCCATGACCTGATCGATGTCCTTGTAGGCGGCCGGAATTTCGTCCACCACCCCACCGTCCTTGCGGCACTCCACGCCGGCCGTCTGGGCTTCCAGATCGAACCGGTCGAAGCGGCGCTTGGCGGCGCTGCGGCTCATGCGCCGTCCCGCTCCGTGGGAGCAGGAGCAGAACGACGCCGGGTTGCCCAGCCCGCGCACGATGTAGGAGCGGGCCCCCATGCTGCCGGGGATGATGCCCAGTTCCCCGTGTCGGGCCGAGATGGCGCCCTTGCGGGTGATGAACAGACGCTCACCGAAGTGCTCTTCCCGGGCCACGTAGTTGTGGTGGCAGTTGATCGCCTCTTCCTCCAGGCGGAAGCCCGGCAGAAGGGGCTTCATGGCCTCCACGATGGCCGCCATCATGCGGCTGCGGTTGAGCAGGGCATAGTCCTGGGCCCATTCCACCGCTTCCACGTAGTCGTCGAACAGGTCTGAGCCTTCCGAGAAGTAGGCCAGGTCCTGGTCCGGCAGACGGATCTGATGGCGGCGCATGTCCTTCCGCGCCGCTTCGATGAAGTAACGGCCCAGCACGTTGCCGATGCCCCGGGAACCGGAGTGCAGCATGATCCAGACCCGGTCCGCCTCGTCGAGACAGAGCTCGATGAAGTGGTTGCCGCCGCCCAGCGTGCCGATCTGGCATAGCCAGGTTTCGTTGAAGCGGCGCTGCATCTTCATCAGGCCCGGATGCTTGCCGACGATCACGTCCAGCCGGTCGTTCAGCGTGCGCCCAATGCGTTGCAGCGCGCTGCCCCGCATGCGGCTGGCGGCGTGCTGGTTGAAGCCCACCGGGATGGATTCCTCGATGGCCAGGCGCAGCCCGCGCAGGTTGTCGGGCAGATCCCCGGCCACCAGAGAGGTGCGCACCGCGTTCATGCCGCAGCCGATGTCCACCCCCACCGCCGCCGGGATGATGGCGTGCAGAGTGGGGATGACGCTGCCCACGGTGGCGCCGATGCCCGCATGCACGTCGGGCATGGCGGCCACGTGGCCGTGCACGATGGGCAGGTCGGCGATGTTGAGCAATTGCCGGAGGGCCTCCGGCTCGATGTCGCGGGTCCAGATCTTGACCGGCACGCGACCTTTGTTCAGTTCAAAGTAATTTCCCATGATGATTCCAAAGCGTATTGCGGCATGGCCGCGTATGTCGGAATCCGGGAAGGGAGGAGGTGGCGAGCCAGAAATGGATCGCCAAAAACAAAAACCCCCGGCTCATGGCCAGGGGTTCTTTTATTACCCGGCCCGGATTCGCCTTGCGCGAAGTCCGGGCACTGTCATGCCAGCGTACTTAGCGCGGTGTGTCCTTCAAGTTGTCAGCTGGCATGGGGGTCTCCTGGAAAAAGGGGTTGCGAAAAATCAGGCGGCGGATTCTGGTGATCGGTTTTGGGGCCGTCAATGGGTTTGACCAAGCGTTGTGACCTCGCGCCCTGAGAAGGCTTGAGTGTGTGGCGCGCAAGACACAGGGTCGGCTTCAGCCCGCCTTGACCGCCTCAAAACTCAACTCAAAACGGGCCAGGTACTTGCGCAGGCGATCCGCGTCATTGGCGGATTTCTTCCCCTGGCGGGAGATGGCGTAGAGCTGTCGTCCCGCTTCCGACAGGCTGGCGCAGCGGCGGCAGGTGGCGATGACGAAGGCCAGTTGGTGGCGGTCGAAGAGGTCCAGTTCGTTGGCCCGGTCGCCAAGCAGTTCCGCCACGGTATCGCCGCTGCCGACATCGCCCCAGGTGCTGCGCAGGCGGTCGATTTCCTCGGCTACGTTGGCTTCGTTGATGCGCCCGGCGGTGCTCAAGGTGGCCATGCGCGTCACCGAGGCGCCCAGCTCCCGGAAGTTGCCGCGCCATTGGGCTTCGCCGCCGCTGGCGAAGGCCAGGTAACGGCGCCGGGCTTCCAGGTTGAAGCGCACCTGCTGGCCCTGCTCCCGGGCATGGCGTTCCAGTTCGAAATCCAGGTTGGGTTCGATGTCCTCCGGCCGTTGAGCCAGGCCGGGCAAATCAAAGGTCCACAGATTGATGCGGGCGAACAGATCCTCCCGGAAACGGCCTTCCGCCACCCACTGGCGCAGGTCCCGGTGGGTGCCGGCGATGAGCTGGAAATCGCTTTCCACTTCCCGGTCGGCGCCGAACGGGAAGAAGCGCTTTTCCTCGATAGCCTTGAGCAGCATGGCTTGTTCGTCCAGGCCCAGTTCGCCGATTTCATCCAGGAACAGCAGACCCCCGTCGGCGGCCCGCAGCAGCCCGGGCCGTTCGGTCTGGGCACCGGTGAAGGCGCCTTTCACATGGCCGAACAGGGTGGACATGGCCGAGTCGCCGCGCAGGGTGGCGCAGTTCACTTCGATGAAGCGGCCAGCCAGACGCTGCCGCTGGCGTTTCAGTTCGTACACCCGGCGGGCCAAGAAAGATTTGCCGGCGCCGGTCGGCCCTACCAGCAGCATGGGCGCCCGCGAGCGGCCGGCGACCTGTTCGATGCGCTCGATCATGCGGTTGAAGCCGGGGTTGCGGGTGGCGATGCCGGATTTCAGCAGGGAGACGTTGTCGGTGTGTTCCCGGGCGAAGCGCTGGGCGATCTTGTCGTAGCGGGACAGGTCCAGGTCGATGATCTCGTAGCTGCCGACGCTGTTGGCCACCTCCTTCTTGCGCGGCGGCGAGGTCTGCAACAGCCGGGCCGGCAGGGTGCGGGCTTCGGCCAGCAGAAACCAGCAGATCTGGGCCACGTGGGTGCCGGTAGTGATGTGGATCAGGTAGTCCTCGTGCTCGGTGTCGAAGGCATAGCCCCGGGCGAAATCGTGCAGGCTGGTGTACACCTCCTCGAAATCCCAGGGGTCTTGCAGTTCCCTTTCCACCCGGCGCACTTCGGTTTCCGGCGAGATGGCGGCGATGTCCAGGCGGACCCGTTCCGCCAGTCCTCGGCTGCGGGCGTCATGCAGCAATTCCAGGCGATGGATCACCAGATTCTCCTGCTGGCACAGGCCCACGCTGGGCCGCCACTTGTCCCAGCGGGCGGCACCCTTGCCGCCATAGTCCAACTGGGTGCCGAGGAAGCCGATGACCACGGTCTTTTTCATGATGGGATTATCCAAAAAGATAAATGACGATAGGTCATTCTATCCATTCAAGATCACTGGCAGGCAGGAAGCCCCGGGCATTCAAAAAATACCCACGTGCATTCAATGGCTTGGGATTAATTCAGGGCCAGGCTTGAGACCTGGCACGTTCCTCGCAATACCCACACCGATCGCAGCCTTGCTGCAATGGCCCACGGGCAGGGGGTGAAACCCCGCCGGTGCGCGGAAACCGGACTTGGGTTTGTTGTTGCCGCGTATGCCGCCGCAAAGAGGAAGCGATCGTTGCGAGCCTTGGAGGTTCGCCGGGTTCGATTCCCGGCTCGCAAGCCTTGGATAGCTCAGGCGGGTAGAGCAACCGTGAAAACGGTCTGTCGCGGGTTCGACTCCCGCTCCAATACTGTCCTTTAACGACAGCTTGTAACGCAGTACCCGCCGGTTGCGGCGTGCGCGAGCACCCGCCACCGGCCCGGCCAGTACCTGGTCCGCATGGGCGGCAAGGGACGCGGCGGGCAGCGGGGCATGGCCTTCGGCGCACCACGCCGGGGGCGGATGCCAACGCCGACCACCACCGTTCCTCCCCGCCCGTGTCGCCCAGGTGGCTCGCCGGGCCGGTGTCCGCCGGCACCATTGAATAAAGGAAGCATCATGTTGAAGCGATTTGTGGTGAAGAAGAACGAATGCGGCGCCCTGATGAAGGATGGCGACTTCGAACGCATCCTGCACGCCGGCCGCCACTATTTCTGGGATCCCCTGGGCCGCCTGTCTTTGGTGGTCTGGAAGCTGGACGCGCCCATGGACAACCGGGATGTGGTCGATTACCTGTTCCGCTTCGAACCGGAAAACGCTGAAGCCTGTTTCGAGTGCATGGAACTGAACGAGGATGAGGCCGGCCTGCGCCATGAGAACGATGTGCTGGTGGAGATCCTTCCCCCCGGGACCCGGCGTTATCACTGGAAAGGTCTGATCGCCCATCGCCTGGACAAGGTAGACCTGCGCCAGGGCTATGCCGTGGCGTCGGAACTGGCCGCCCGTCTGCTCCAGCCCGGCTTGCGCGGCCGTGGCGTGGCGGGCCTGGCCGGCCTGCTGATCGTCCAGGTGCCCGCCTACCATGTGGGCGTTCTCAAGGTGGACGGCCAGGTGCAACGGCTACTGCCCCCGGGCGTGGAGGCCTTCTGGCGCTTCAACCGTGACGTGCAGGTGGAGCTGGTGGATACCCGCCTGCAAAACATGGAAGTCACCGGCCAGGAAATCCTCTCCCGCGACAAGGTGGGCTTGCGCCTCAACCTGGCCGCCACCTGGAGATACACCGATGTTTTGGTGGCCCATGGACAACTGGTGAAACCGGCGGAACACCTGTACCGGGAACTCCAGTTCGGCCTGCGGGCGGCGGTGGGCACGCGCAACCTGGACGAGCTGCTGGACAACAAGCAGGTCATCGACGAAGGGGTGGGCCAGCACGTGCGCAGCAAGCTGGCCGGCTTCGGCATCGAAGTAGGCAGCGTGGGTGTGAAGGACGTCATCCTGACCGGCGAGATGAAGACCATCCTGGCCCAGGTGGTGGAAGCGGAGAAATCCGCCCAAGCCAACGTCATCCGCCGCCGAGAGGAAACCGCCGCCACCCGGTCCCTGCTCAACACCGCCAAGGTGATGGAAGACAACCCCGTCGCCCTGCGCCTGAAGGAGCTGGAAACCCTGGAACGGGTGGCCGAACGCATCGACCGCATCTCCGTGTTCGGCGGCCTGGAGCAGGTGTTGAACGGGCTGGTGAAGATCAGCCCCGGTTGAACAGGGAAACGCAACCCGGCCCCGTTACCATGCTGGCAACGGGGCAAATGGAAAAAGACAAAAGGACAAAAACCATGGATTACGAACTGCTGGAAGTCGAAAACGGCAAGCCCATCAAACTGTGGACCCAAGGCGTCCCGGTGGAAGACGCGGCGCGTCAGCAACTCATCAACACCGCACGCATGCCCTTCATCTACCGCCACCTGGCGGTGATGCCCGACGTGCACCTGGGCAAGGGTTCCACCATCGGCAGCGTCATTCCCACCCAGGGCCCCATCATCCCCGCCGCCGTGGGCGTGGACATCGGCTGCGGCATGATGGCCGCCCGCACCACTCTCAGCGCCGCCGACCTGCCGGACAACCTGCACGGCCTGCGCACCGCCATCGAAAAGGCCGTGCCGCATGGCCGCTCGGTGGGACGCGGCAAGCGGGATTCCGGCAGCTGGGAAAATCCGCCCGAGCCGGTGGATGCCATGTGGGCCGCCCTGCTACCCGGCTTCGAACACATCATCGCCAAGTACCCGCGCCTGAAGAACACCAACCAGTACAAGCATCTGGGCACTCTGGGCACCGGCAACCATTTCATCGAAGTCTGCCTGGACGAGGCCGACCGGGTCTGGTTCATGCTGCACTCCGGTTCGCGCGGCGTGGGCAACGCCATCGGCAGCCTGTTCATCGAACTGGCTCAGGCCGACATGCGCAGCCACCTGGCCAACCTGCCGGACAAGGACCTGGCCTACTTCGAGGAAGGCAGCCCCCACTTCGACGACTACGTGGAAGCCGTCGGCTGGGCCCAGGACTTCGCCCGCCGCAACCGCGCGGTGATGATGGACAACGTCATCGCCGCCGCCCGCAGCGTCATCACCAAGCCCTTCAGCGCCGACGTGGAAGCGGTGAACTGCCACCACAACTACGTCCAGCGCGAAACCCACTTCGGCGCCGAAGTGCTGGTGACCCGCAAGGGCGCCGTGTCGGCGAAGAAGGGCGAACTCGGCATCATCCCCGGCTCCATGGGTGCCAAGAGCTACATCGTGCGCGGCCTGGGCAACGAGGAATCGTTCTGCTCATGCAGCCACGGCGCCGGCCGCACCATGAGCCGTAACGAAGCCAAGCGCCGCTACACCGTAGCCGACCAGATCCGCGCCACGGCAGGCGTTGAATGCCGCAAGGACAAGGAGGTCATCGACGAGATCCCGATGGCCTACAAGGACATCGACGCGGTGATGCACGCCCAGCGGGAGCTGGTGGAAGTGGTGCATAGCTTGCGGCAGGTGGTTTGTGTGAAGGGGTGAGGAAAAGATCAGCGTCACGATTGACTGTAGGGCGGAAAAGCACAGCGCCTTCCGCCGTATGTCCACCCCATTCGGCGGAAGGCGCTTCGCTTTTCCGCCCTACGCCAACTTCGCCAGTTGTCCGCTGATCGCAAACAAACAAATAGAAAGACACAGAAATGATTGAACTCGATGGCGCCGTCGGAGAAGGCGGCGGCCAGATTCTGCGTACCGCCCTGAGCCTGTCCATGATCACCGGTCAGGCATTTCATTTGCAGCGCATCCGCGCCCGTCGTCCCAAGCCGGGCCTGATGCGCCAGCACCTGACTGCGGTGGAGGCCGCGACCGCCATCTGCCAGGCCCGGGTGGAAGGGGCCGCTGCCGGCAGCCAGACCCTGATGTTCCAACCCGGCCCCATCCGGGGTGGCGATTACCGCTTTGCCATCGGCACCGCCGGCAGTTGCACCCTGGTGCTGCAAACCGTGCTGCCCGCCCTCTGGTTCGCCGACGGGCCCAGCAGCATCACGGTGAGCGGCGGCACCCACAACCCGGCCGCGCCGCCGGCCGATTTCCTGCTCGGCGCCTGGCTGCCCGTGCTGCGCACCATGGGCGCCGACATGGACCTGGAACTGCTGCGCCACGGCTTCTATCCAGCCGGCGGCGGCGAAATGCTCGCCCGGGTTCGCCCCGTCTCGGCCCTGACGCCCTGGCATGCGCCGGCCCTCAAAACGCCGGTCGCGTCCAGAGCCACCGCCGTGGTGGCCGGTGTTCCCGTGGATGTGGCACATCGCGAACTGGCCCGACTCAAACAGCATCTGGGCGAGTTGGAACCGGTGCTGCGCGCCCTATCTTCCCGCGAGGGGCCGGGCAATGCCCTGCTGGTGGAAGTCCCCCTGGCCAGCCACAGCGAGGTCTTCGTCGGTTTCGGCGAACGCGGCCTGCCCGCCGAAACCGTGGCCGACCGCTTGGCCAAGACCGTGAAGACCTTCCTGAACAGCGGCGCCACGGTAGGCGAACACCTGGCGGATCAGTTGCTGCTACCCCTGGCGTTGGCCGGCGGCGGCGGTTTCACGGCCCCGGTGCTGTCGTCTCACGCCCGCACCAACATGGCGGTGATTCAGCGCTTTCTGCCGGTGGAGTTTGCGGTGGCGGATAGGAAGGGCGCGGTGGCGGTGAGTGTGGTGCGTTACGTCCGTGACCCGGACAGCTGATAACAAGCCGGGCACAACCTTGAATGCATCAAGATAAGAAAAACACATGATGAACGTCGGTTTCCATAAGTAAAAACTTATAATCCGCCGATGCTGCATCTGACCCTACGCCAACTCCAGGTTTTCGAATCCACTGCCCGACATCTGTCCTTGTCGCGCGCGGCGGAGGAATTGCATCTGTCGCAACCGGGCGTGTCGATGCAGTTGAAGAAGCTGGCCGAATCGGTCGGGCATCCGCTGCTGGAGCAGACCAGCAAGCGAGTCAAGCTGACCGAGCAGGGGCAGGAACTGGTTGCCACCGCGCGTGAAATTCTTGGCGCGGTCAAGCGTTACGAACTCTCGCTGGTGGCGCGCCAGGGGCTGACGCAGGGCACGCTGCGCCTGGTCGCCATTTCCACCGCCAGCTACTTCATCCCGCGCTTGCTCGGGGAATTCGCGCAGCTGCATCCCGGCATCAAGATTTCACTCAGCGTGACCAACCGCGAACTGGTGCTGAACACGCTGACGGCGGGGCTGGACGATCTCTACATCCTCGGCCAACCGCCGGAAGGATTGGCGGTGACCGCCATTCCGTTCATGGAAAACCCGCTGGTGGTGCTGGCCGCGCCCGATCATCCGCTGGCCAAGGCGCGGCACATTCCGCTGGCGCGCCTGGCGGAGGAACCCTGGTTGTTGCGCGAACCCGGTTCCGGCACGCGCAAAGCGCTGGAACGGTTGTTCGCGGAAAACGGCCTGACGCTGAAGCCGCGCATGGAACTGGGCAACAACGAATCGATCAAGCAAGCCGTGCTGACCGGCCTCGGCATCTCGGTCCTGTCCCGCCATACCCTCGCCCTGCACGATCCGGCCCAGTTCGCTGTGCTCGACGTGCAGGGATTTCCTATCATTCGGCAGTGGTATGCGGTGTATCCGGCCGGGCGTCAGCGCTCGGTGGTGGCCCGCACTTTCCTCGATTTCCTGCTCTCTCACGGATCCCGTCATGACGTCGCAAAAACCTAGATTACATAAACCGAGAAACACCACGCGCGCGGGAGCCAAGTCGGGCAGGACGAACATCGAAAGCGTCCCCGGCCTCGACCTCGCGCCCGCCATCGATGCACTGGAAATCCTGCTGGAACTGGACAAGCCGGCCGATGCGCTGCTTTCCGCGTTCTTCCGCAACTATCCCAATTTCGGCGCGCGTGACCGTTCCTTCATCGCCGAAGCCGTGTACGGCGTGTTGCGCCGCCTGCGCAGCCTGCAAGTGCTGGCGGCACCAGCAACGCCGCGCCGTTTGCTGCTGGCCTGGCTGGCGCGGCATGGCGGCCGCAACATGCGCGAGTTCGAGGCGCTGGTCGACAAGGACGAGATGGAATGGCTGCGCGGCGTCAAGGGCGCCAAGCTGGACGACCAGCCTGCAGCCGTGCAACTGGACCTGCCCGACTGGCTGTATGAACGCCTGGCCGCGCAGTTCGGCGAGCATTTGCCGACCCTGATGGACAGCCTGAACACCTCCGCCCCGCTTGATCTGCGCGTGAATCCGCTGAAGGCATCGCGCGACGAAGTGCTGGTGCAGTTCAACCGCGAAGGCGTGGTCGCCGTCGCGACGCCGTTGTCGCCGCTGGGCATGCGCTTGCAAGGCAAGCCGGCGCTGCAGAAGCATCCGCTGTTTCTCGACGGCAGCGTCGAAGTGCAGGACGAAGGCAGCCAGTTGCTCGGCCTGATGCTGGCGCCGAAGCGCGGCGAAATGGTGTGCGATTTCTGCGCCGGCGCCGGCGGCAAGACGCTGCTGCTCGGCGCCTTGATGCGCAACAGCGGCCGCCTGTACGCGTTCGACACCTCGGAAAAACGGCTGGGCAAGATGAAGCCGCGACTGGCCCGTTCCGGCCTGCAGAATGTGCAGGCGTTGCTGATCGCGCACGAACGCGATGCCAAGGTGAAGCGTCTGGCCGGCAAATTCGACCGCGTGCTGGTCGATGCGCCCTGCTCCGGGCTCGGCACGTTGCGCCGCAATCCCGACCTGAAATGGCGCCAATCGCCCGAATCGGTTGTGGAACTGACTCAGATACAGGCCGCCATCCTGGAAGCCGCCGCGCGCCTGGTCAAAAGCGGCGGCCGATTGATGTACGCCACCTGCAGCCTGCTGGTGGAAGAGGACGAAGCCATCGTCGAAGCCTTCCTCGCCGCGCATCCCGATTTCCGTTTGTTGCCGGCGAGCGAGTTGCTCGCAGCACAGCACATCGCGTTGGAAGGAAGTGACGCGATGGGCAACTACCTGCGCCTGGATACCGCGCGGCATGGCACCGATGGCTTCTTTGCGGCGGCGATGGAACGGGTGGCATGACACGGCTGTGGCTGCTCGCCTTGCTGCTGACGACACCGCTGGTTCAGGCGGGCGAAGCGCTGCAACTGAGCGCGCGCGGCACGATCCAGCTTGCTTTCACACCCGGTGACGATGCCGCCGGCCTGATCGTCGACACGATCCGCAAAGCGAAACGGCAAGTTCTGGTGCAGACCTACAGCTTCACCCACAAGGACATCGCGCAGGCGCTGGTCGATGCGAAACGGCGCGGCGTCGACGTGCAGATGCTGGCCGACCGCCAGCAACGCGACAACATCGCGACCAGCCAGGTCGACTGGCTGGCCGAGCAGGGCGTGCCGGTCTGGATCGATGCCGAGCACGCCGCCGCGCACAACAAGGTCATGCTGATCGACACCGGCACGGCCGATGCCGCCGTGATCACCGGTTCGTTCAATTTCACCCAGGCCGCGCAACACCGCAACGCAGAGAATCTGCTGATCCTGCGCGGCAACCCGACCCTGGTCGAGGCCTACGCCGCGAACTGGCGCCGGCACAAGATTCACTCGCTTCCCTTGCGCCCATAGCCTCCCGCCCCTCTCGTCTGCCATGAACAAATCCGAACAATTCGACAACCTGATCGCCCCGCTCGCCCTCTACCTGGGCAACAGCGCAATGCTGATCGAACTGGCCGTGCTGGCCGGCATCGCCGTAGCGGCCTGGTTGGGGCTGCGCCGGTTGCGCCTGAGCCTGCAAGACAAGTCCGGCTGGCACGAAAGTCTGGCGCGTAGCGACTGGCATCGACTGGTCCTGCCGGCGGCGATACTGCCGTTGGTGCTGATCGGCCGCGCCCTGCTCGCGCCCTGGCAGAACGTGCATCTGTTCAATCTGGCGGTGCCGCTGCTGCTGTCGTTCCTGGCCATCCAGAGCTGCTTCTTCATCCTGCGCAGCGTGCTGAAACCGTCGCCCATGCTGCATACCGTCGAGCGTCTGGTGTTTTGGCTGGTCTGGGGCGTGTTCGCGCTGCATCTGACCGGTTACCTGGACGACGTCATCCATGCCCTCGATGCGGTCGGCTTCAATGTCGGCAAGCAGCATCTGTCGCTCTATACCGTGC
>JASJPG010000166.1:0-26450 GCA_031426815.1 Hydrogenophilaceae bacterium | reverse complement strand
AAGACGGCACCAGCCTGGAAAGCGAACTGGAAGTGGTCGAAGGCATGCAGTTCGATCGCGGCTACCTGTCGCCCTACTTCATCAACAACGCCGAGAAGCAAATGGCGGTGCTGGATGAGCCCTTCGTCCTGCTGTTCGACAAGAAAATCTCCAACATCCGCGATCTGCTGCCGGTGCTGGAACAAGTCGCCAAGGCTGGCAAGCCGCTGCTGATCATCGCCGAAGACGTCGATGGCGAAGCACTGGCCACCCTGGTCGTCAACAACATCCGCGGCATCCTGAAGACCTGCGCCGTCAAGGCCCCGGGCTTCGGCGACCGTCGCAAGGCGATGCTGGAAGACATGGCTATCCTGACCGGCGGCACCGTGATCGCGGAAGAAGTCGGCCTGTCCCTGGAAAAAGCCACCCTGCAAGACCTCGGCCGCGCCAAGCGGATCGAAGTCGGCAAGGAAAACACCACCGTCATCGACGGTGCCGGCTCCGCCGACATGATCAAAAACCGTGTCGCCCAGATCAACAAGCAGGCTGAAGAAGCCACTTCCGACTACGACAAGGAAAAGCTGCAAGAGCGCAAGGCCAAGCTGGCCGGCGGTGTTGCCGTGATCAAGGTCGGTGCCGCGACCGAAGTCGAAATGAAAGAGAAGAAGGCCCGTGTCGAAGACGCCCTGCACGCAACCCGTGCCGCGGTGGAAGAAGGCATTGTGGCTGGCGGCGGCGTGGCTCTGCTGCGCGCCCGTTCGGTCATCACCAACCTGAAGGGTGACAACCACGACCAGGACGCCGGCATCAAGATCGTGCTGCGCGCCATCGAAGAACCCCTGCGCCAGATCGTCAACAACTGCGGCGAAGAAGCTTCCGTGGTGGTGAACAAGGTGCTCGAAGGCAAGGGCAACTTCGGCTACAACGCCGCCATTGGCGAGTACGGCGACATGATGGAAATGGGCGTGCTGGACCCCACCAAGGTGACCCGCATCGCACTGCAGAACGCCGCTTCCGTGGCATCCCTGATGCTGACCACCGATTGCATGGTGTCGGATCTGCCGGAAGACAAGAAGGGTGGCGGCGCCCCCGACATGGGCATGGGCGGCGGCATGGGCGGTATGGGCGGCATGGACTTCTAAGTCCGGCTACTCGCACCCGACCGAGGCTTGCGCTTCGGTTTGTCGCAAAGCAAAACCCCGCTTCGGCGGGGTTTTGCTATTTGGGAACCGGTTTCCAGCCAGACCAGACCCTGAAATACTTGCTGTATGCCAACTGGGATGATGGCTGTAAAAAAGATTAATCTTTATCCAAATGGATGATCCTTTTGGCTATTGTGTGGCTACGCTGTACCACAGGAGCTCGAAATGGCAACCAAGGAACTGAAAACGACCCCCAAGATCTCCGTCAAGATCTGGCGCCCCATCCTCGACAAGCTGGATAAAAAGCTAGAGTCCACCTGTTTGCGGCGTGATGCTTTCCTAGGCAAGCTGCTCAAGAGCGAGGTGGAAATGCTCGACCAGGAGGTCTCCATCCCCAACTCCCAAGAAAGCTACGAATATGTATTTCGTGAACTCGACAAACTTGACCGGTGGCCGGTCAGTCTGGCGTTGCCATCGGAAATATCGGCGCGGCTCAATGAGGTTTGCGCCACTAAACGCATCGTGCGCGATGCCTTTTTCCATCGGCTCTTTCTTCTGCTTGCCGCTTCTAATGATCAGATCGATACCCTGATCTTTGGACCAGGGAAATTGGGGCATGAATGGTGTGGAGAGGTCTGGCGTCAGCTCAATTACAGCAGTGCAAACTTTGAAGACGGTTTTTACCCTTTGGGAGCAGTTACTGAGCAGCCAAGTGCGCACAGACTCCCCCTTCGAGGCCGATGTTCACCAAAGGCTGGAGGCTCAGGGTTACCAGGTGCATGCCCAATGGCCCGTGGGTGCCTATCGCATTGACCTGGTTGTTGAAGGCGGTGACGGCAATCGCCTCGCCATCGAATGCGATGGCGACCGCTGGCATTATGACAAGGTGGCCGAAGACCTGGCCCGCCAAGCTTTGCTGGAACGGCTGGGCTGGCGCTTCGTACGGATCGGCGGCAGTGCGTTTTACCGGGACAAGAATCAGGCCATGAAGCCGGTATTCGACAAGCTGAAGGCATTGGGGATAGGCCCTGTGGCTTCCCAGGTAGAGAGAACCCCGGCGCCTGCCAAAAACAACATATTGCTCGATGCCATCAAGCGGCAAGCCGAGCAACTACGACAGGCGTGGGCGCAGCAGATTGATGCAGACATGCTATAGCAGGCTGTAATATGTGACGTAATACATCCGAGGATATTCCCATGCGCACTCTCTCCGTCCGCCTCGACGACCAAACCGATTCCCTGTTACGCGCCTTCTGCGCCCGCACCGGGCAGACTCAGAGCGACGCCGTGAAGGCGGCCATTGCCGCGCTGGCGGCGCGATCAGAAACGCCTGCACAACTGGCTGTGGACTTGGGGCTGGTGGGCTGTTTCGACAGTGGTGTGGGCGATCTGGGGCGCAACCACTCGCAACGCCTGCGCGAAAAGTTGGCCGGGAAAGCTCATCGTGGCTAAGGTGCTGGTGGACACCGGCCCGCTGGTAGCCTGGCTGGATAAGGGCGACGGCGACCACATCCGGTGCGCCGCCTTCTTCGCCGACTGCCAGGGGCAACTCGTCACCACCTGGCCCGTCCTTACCGAAGTCTGCCATCTGCTGCCACGCTACATCGTCGGCCGCTTCATGCGCTGGGTGGCGGCGGGGGGCGTGGCGGTGCGGGAACTGTCGCCTACTGCGGCGGACGACATCGCGGCGCTGATGGAGAAATACGACGACTTGCCGATGGACCTGGCGGATGCTTCGCTGGTCTGGTTGGCCGAGCAGGCCGGCATCATTGAGGTCATCACGCTCGATGAAACCGATTTCGGCATCTATCGGCTGCCTACTGTGCACCGATTGACGAACCTTCTGATGCGGTAACTTGGCACCACCGCCACCTCGATCCGGGGGTGACATATTGCGTGGATGACATGGGAGTCTGGACAAGCAGCGTAATAGGCTACATTTATGTGGATATTTCTAGAGCACAGCCATGCAAATCTCTGCCGTCGTCTCCGATGAAACTCAACGTCTGCTCGATACCACCGTGCAAAAGCGCGGTCTAAAGAAAGGCTTTGTCATCGAAACCGCGCTGCGCCATTACTTGCTGGCCCTCAATACGGTGCCCGGGGAGTTCATCACTCCGCCAGTTCTGACCATCACGCCGGCAAGTTGGCAAAGCGTGACCGACGCGCTTGCCGACACTTCGGAACCTACTCCCGCCTTACGCGAGTTGCTGGGCGATGACTGAGTTCGTGCGCTACATCCAGAGGACGGGCGCAGTCGGCAATCCCGTGCTCGACTATTCAAAGCGGTCGCCAACGTGTTGCAACCAATAAATTCGCAAACCCCTGTTGACGAGGCAGTTTCAATTAAATACATTCACATCCGAAATGCGTTTACGGAACAGCGTGATTGCGTTTCGTGTTGTATCCCCCCTCGGTTGTCGATAGCCATCTGCGGCCGAGTCGGGATGTGTTGGCCGTGAGCGTGTACCGACGCGGTTGACATCCTCCTCCTCTCTTTACCCCGGCTCAGCGTCGGGGTTTTTTTTGCTTTTTTTTGGCGGAGGGAGTCGGGAGAATGCGGCAATGCCCAGTTCCCTGATCGCCGCCGCGCAAGTCTTTCTCCAGCACGAATCCGCGCGGGTGCCGGATTTCTCCGAATGTCTGGTTCTGGTGCCGCATCACCATGCCGGCCAAGCGTTTCGCCAGGCGTTGCTGGCGTTGTTGCCGGGACACTATCTGCTGCCGCCGCGCCTGTTGACCTTGCCGCAACTGGCGGCCACCGCAGTGCCCCGCGACGGGGAAACCAATACGGCGGAGGCGGACAGCCTGCGTCTGGCGCAATTGCACGATTTCCTGGCCGGCAGCGGGCGTCTGCCGCGCCATGTCGAGTGGCAGGCCGCGCAGGAATTGCTGGCGCTGGTCAACGATCTGGATGCGAATGACCGCACCGACGCAGTGCAGCCGGGCGATGTGTTGAGCGCGGCCGCCGCATCGGACAACCACTACCTCGCGCTGGAAGCCAGCCTGGCAGATGCCGTCTGGCGCGCCATGGCGAACAGCGGCTTGCCGGGCCGCATGCGATTGCATGGCGCGCGGCTGGCCTGGCTGGCGGAGCGCGCCGCGCAGCCGCTCTATTGCCTCGGCCTGGCCGGCCTCAACGGCGTCGAGCTGGCGTTTATGGAAACCTGGCAACGGCAGGCACCGGTGATCGTATTGCCCGCCGTGCCGCCGAACACCGCGCGCCTGGCCTTGCTGCAGGCGGTTTGGCAGGATGATGAAGCGAACCTGAGCGCGCGCGGCACGGCATACGGCCGCGCCCAAGCCGAATCGCCGCTCGGCCGCGAGGTCTGCCTGCTTGCCGCGCCCGGGCTGGAAGCCGCCGCGCTCGCGGCCGAGCAGACCTTGCTGCAATGGCTGGCGGAAGGATGGCGCGACATCGCATTGATTGCGCCGGATCGCCTGATGGCGCGGCGTTTGCGCGCCTTGCTGGAACGGCGCGGCATCCTGGTGCAGGACGAAACCGGTTGGGCGTTCGCCACCGCCGCCGTCAGCCATGTCGTGGAACGCTGGCTGCGTCTGGTCGGCGATTCCTTCAGCTTTGTCGATCTGCTCGATCTGCTCAAATCGCCTTTCGTGTTCGCCGATGCCGTGCCGCAACGATTGCAGGCCGCGCATGAACTGGACGAGGCGTTCCGCCGGCATGGCGCGCCGGATGGCCTGGCCGGCCATATTGCGCTGGCGCGGCGGGAAGGCTTGCGCGACAGTCTGGCGCTGCTGCTGCGCATCGAGCAGACCCGTACGGCCTGGCCGGCCAAACGCTTGCCGCTGGTGGAGTGGACGCGGCGTCTGCTCGCCTCGCTGGCTCAAATCGGCGCCGAAGCGCCGCTGCGTGCCGATCCGGTCGGCGCGCAATTGATCACCTTGCTGGAAACGCTGGCACACGACAGCGCCAGCCACGGCAACCGATATGCGCTGGCGGACTGGCGGCGCTGGCTGTTTCTGCATCTGGAACAGGCGACCTTTTCCGATGCCACGGTGAGCAGCCCGATTCGCCTCACCCACCTGGCCGCCGCCCATACGCGCGATCTCGACGCCGCCATCGTGCTCGGCGTTGGCGCGGCGCATTTGCCCGGCAAACCGGCGGCGGCGATCTTCAACGACGCGGTGCGCAATCAACTTGGCCTGCCCGGCGCGCGTGAAAAAGAGGCGCTGGCGCGCGCCGCGTTGACCGATCTGCTTGCCCGCGTGCCGCGCGTGGCCTTGATCTGGCAGTCGGAGATCGATGGCGAAGAAGCGCCGCTGTCGCCCTGGTTGCTGCAACTGGAAGCATTTCATCGAGCCGCCTGGGGCCGCGGCGTAGGCCGGAATTCCCGCCAGGGGGAGGTCGAATCCGTAAGCGCTGAAGCGCAACGGCTACGCTCAAGCGAAGCGCCTTCCGCCGAGTGTTCCTCGGAGGCCATGGCGGAAGGCGCTGCGCTTTTCCGCCCTACGATTTCCCCTCCAATCTGGCCATCTGCCGACGCCGTTCCCGCCCGCATCAGCGTCAGCGCCTGGCAGAGCCTGGTGGCGTGTCCGTACCAGTTCTTCGCGCGCCATCTGCTGCGTCTGAACGAGCGCGACGACGTGCCGGAGGAAATGGACAAGCGCGATTACGGCAGCCTGGTGCATCGCATCCTGGCCCGCTTTCATGCCGAACATCCGATCCTGGCAACAAACACCACCGATGAACTCGGCGCCAGTCTGCTACGGATCAGTCTGGCGGAATTCGCCGCGGCGGAAGCCGAGGCATACCTCGCCAGCGCCTGGCGGCTGCGCTGGAGCCAGCACATCGAGTCGTACGTGGCCTGGGGGCTGGCGCGGGAAGCGGCCGGCTATCGCTATGTCAGCGCGGAAACGTCGTTCGCGCGCGAGGTTGAATGGGACACAGGGCGGAGCACCCGCCTGGAAGGCCGCGCCGACCGCGTCGACAGCCATGCCGACGCCATCGCCTTGCTCGACTACAAGACCCAATCGCGCGCGACCCTGAACCGCAAGCTCGATGCCAACGCCGAGGATGTCCAGCTCACCGCCTACGCCTGGCTGGCCGAGGCCAGCGAAGCCGGCTTCGTCACGCTGGATGCGGACAAGGTGGAAAACCTCGACTGGAAGGCGGATCTGTCCGCCGCGGCGGCGGCCGAAGGCGAGCGCCTGCGCGCGGTGCTGGCCGGTCTGGCGCAAGGCCAGGCGCTGCCGGCGCAGGGCGCGCCGCAAGTCTGCGCGTGGTGCGAAATACGCGGGTTGTGCCGGCATGAACATCTGGACGCGGTCGCACTAAACCGTTCGTAGGATGGGCAAAGCGCAGCGTGCCCAAGATTGGTGCGCAAAAATGGTGGATGTGCCGCGCTTTGCGCCAACCCGCAAACCGTTTCCAGGATAATCCCGCCCGCATCACCCCCATAACAGGAGACAACATGAAGATCGAAACCATCGCCGTGCACGGCGGCTACACCCCGGAACCCACCACCAAGGCGGTTGCCGTTCCCATCTACCAGACCACGTCCTACGCGTTCGATTCGACGCAGCACGGCGCCGACCTGTTCGACCTGAAAGTGGCCGGCAACATCTACACCCGCATCATGAATCCGACCACCGACGTGCTGGAAAAGCGCGTCGCCGAAATGGAAGGCGGCATCGGCGGCCTGGCGCTGGCGTCCGGCATGTCGGCGATCACCTACGCGATCATGACCATCGCCGAAGCCGGCGACAACATCGTTACCAGCTCGACGCTGTACGGCGGTACCTACAACCTGTTCGCGCACACGTTGCCGCGTTACGGCATCGAAGTCCGCTTCGCCGATTACCGCCAGCCAGACAGCTTTGAGAAGCTGATCGACGCGCGCACCAAGGCGATTTTCTGCGAGTCGGTCGGCAACCCGCTCGGCAACGTCACCGACTTCGAGAAACTGGCCGAACTCGCGCACGCGCACGGCGTGCCGCTGATCGTCGACAACACCGTGCCGACGCCGTACCTGTGCCGGCCGTTCGAACACGGCGCCGACATCGTCGTGCATGCGCTGACCAAATACTTGGGCGGCCACGGCAACAGTATCGGCGGCATGATCGTCGACTCCGGCAAATTCCCCTGGGCCGACCACAATGTCCGTTTCGCCCGCCTGAACGAGCCGGATGCGTCCTACCATGGCGTCGTCTACACCGAAGCGCTCGGCGCCGCCGCCTACATCGGCCGCGCACGCGTCGTGCCGCTGCGCAACATGGGCGCGGCGATCTCGCCGTTCAACAGCTTCCTGATCCTGCAAGGCATCGAAACCCTGCACCTGCGCATGGACCGCATCTGCGAAAACGCGCAGCACATCGCGGAAAAACTGCGCGCGCATCCGCAGGTGTCCTGGGTGCAATACGCCGGCCTGCTGGATTCGCCGTTCAAGCCGCTGGCCGACAAATACATGGGCGGCAAGGCCTCCGGCATCGTCTCGTTCGGCATCAAGGGCGGCCGCGAAGCTGGCGCCAAGTTCATCGACGCGCTGAATCTGATCGTGCGGCTGGTCAACATCGGCGACGCCAAGTCGCTCGCCTGCCACCCGGCCACCACCACGCACCGCCAACTGTCGCCGGATGAACTGGCCAAGGCCGGCGTCTCGGAAGACCTGGTGCGGCTGTCGATCGGCATCGAGCATATCGACGACCTGATGGCGGATATCGAGCAAGCGCTGAACGCGGCGAAGTAAGTCGCCACTGCAACGCAAAACGGCCAGCTGATAAAGCTGGCCGTTTTGCTTTTCGGCGATGCCACGACGCAGATATGGCCGCCTGGCAAGCCGCGGTGCGGCAACTCAGTGATTCAGCAGCGGCCGGGGTCCACGCCATATTCAGACTGCGCCCGTTCGCCATCGGCGCCGAAGAAGCGCGCTTCGCCGGTCTCCAGAACGATCCAGACTTCCTTTGCGCCGGCCGCCAGGTACAGGCGGGTCTTGAAGTTCAGTTCTTCCTCGGAATTCGATGGGGAACGCACCTCGACGCAGATTTCCGGTGCGCGCGGGTAGGGCGTTTCGTAGCCGTAGTTATTGAAAAAGGCAGCCGAACACCAGGCCACATCGGCCACTTTCACACCCTCGGCGGTGGCGACCGAGCATTCGATCAAGGCGCGACCACCGGGCAGCTTATCCAGCATGGCGAAGAGAACACCCTGTAGTCGGCCATGCCGGTTACTTGCTGGACTCATGACCACGTTCCCCCATTTGTCGAGTTCGATTTTGTACGGCAGGTCTTTGAGAGACTTGTCGGATAGAACTTCTGCCCATTGCATGTCGGCCTCCTTGTCGCTTTGCGCGGGTTTGCCACGCTCACCGCATCCTACGACGGTTACTTGCCCGCGTCCGCTTTCAGCGCTTCCGCCTTGTCGGTCGCTTCCCAGGTAAATTCTGGTTCATCGCGACCGAAGTGGCCGTAGGCGGCGGTCTTGCGGTAGATCGGACGGAGCAGGTCGAGCATCTGCACGATGCCTTTCGGGCGCAGGTCGAAGTGATGCATGACCAGTTGGGTCAGTTTTTCATCGGAGACTTTGCCGGTGCCGTAGGTTTCCACCATGACTGAGGTCGGTTTGGCGACGCCGATGGCGTAGGAAATCTGCACCAGGCATTTGCTGGCGAGGCCGGCGGCGACGATGTTCTTGGCGACGTAACGGCCCGCGTAGGCAGCGGAACGGTCGACCTTGGATGGATCCTTGCCGGAGAACGCGCCGCCGCCGTGCGGGGCCGCGCCGCCGTAGGTGTCGACGATGATCTTGCGGCCGGTGAGACCGGCGTCGCCGTGCGGGCCGCCGATTTCGAACACGCCGGTCGGGTTGACCAGGTATTTGATGTCGCCCTTAATTAGTTCCTTCGGCAGCACCGGCAGGATGATGTCTTCGATGATGGCGTCGATGGCGGCCTGCTTCATGCGCTTTCCGCCGTTGATCGCCTCGGCCATTTCCGGGCTGTGCTGGGTGGACAGCACGACGGTGTCGATGCTGTCGGGCTTGCCGTTGACGTATTTCAGGGTGACCTGCGATTTGGCGTCCGGACGCAGCCAGGGCAGGCGGCCGTCCTTGCGCAACATGGCCTGGCGTTCGACCAGACGGTGCGCCAGGTAGATCGGCATCGGCATCAGGGAGTCGGTTTCGTCGCAGGCGTAGCCGAACATCAGGCCCTGGTCGCCGGCGCCCTGGTCCAGGTTGTCGTCGTAGGCACGGTCGACGCCCTGGGCGATGTCGGCGCTCTGCTGGCCGTAGCAGACATGCACGGAGCAACCGTCGGCGTCGAAGCGCAGGTTCGGGTCGGCATAGCCGATGCTGCGCACGGTCTCGCGGGCGACCTTGGCGTAGTTGACCTGGGCGTTGGTGGTGATCTCGCCGGCCAGGACCACCAGACCGGTGGTGACCAGCGTCTCGGCGGCGATGCGAGAATGTTTGTCCTGTGCCAGGATGGCGTCGACGATGGCGTCGGAAATCTGGTCGGCGACCTTGTCGGGATGGCCTTCGGAAACCGATTCGGAAGTGAAGAAGTAGTCTTTGCTCATTTGAAGCTCCTGTGTCATTCCCCAATCAGTTTCTTGGCGTTACCGACTCCGGGGACAGGAGCTGGACGCTTTAGCAGTATTTATATCCCGCCCGCAAGTTGTCTGGATTAACGCGGCGGCTTGATAATTCTATGGGTCCACGTTCTTTCAGGTCAAACCTCTCTTGATTTTATTTTTCCGCCTGTTCGCGCAACTGCCCTTGCCGTTGGTGCATTTGCTCGGTGCACTGTTGGGTCTGTTGAGTCTGTTGCGTCCGCGCCATCGGCACGGCATTGCGGAAAACCTGCGCCAGGCCGGGTTTTATTCGGCCCTGCGCTTGATCAAGACAGCTATCGAATTAGGCAAAGGCATGACCGAACTGGTTCCCATCTGGCTGCGCCCGCTTGCCGAAGTGACCGGCTGGGTGCGCGAGGTGCACGGCTGGGAACATGTCGAAGCGGCGCGCGCGGCGGGCAAGGGCATGATCGTGCTGGGTCCGCATCTGGGCTGCCTGGAGTTGGCCGGGCTGTATCTCGCCGCGCGTCTGCCGATCACCGCGTTGTACCGGCGGCCGCGCCAGGCCTGGGCGCATACGATGATGCAGGCGGGTCGCAACCGGGGGCAGGCAAAGATGGTCGAACCGAATCTCGGCGGCGTGCGCGCGTTGTTGTCGGCGCTGAAACGCAACGAAGCGGCCTGGGTGTTGCCGGATCAGAAGGCCAACAAGGGCGAGGGTGCCTGGGCGCCGCTGTTCGGGCGTTGGGCCTATATGCCGACCTTGTTGTATCGGCTCGCCGCGTCTTCCGGCGCGAAACCGTTGCTGTTTTACTGCGAACGCCTGGGTTGGGGGCGCGGTTATCGGCTGATCATTGAACCGCTGCCGGAATTGTCGGCGGACACCGATGCCGCCATGCGTATCGTCAATCAAGCCCTGGAGGAATCCGTGCATCGCATGCCGGAACAGTATTTGTGGAGTTATCGGCTGCATCGTTTGTTTCCCGGCGAGTCCGCGCCGGAAGGGCCGCCGCAATGAGCCAACTGATGAGGCAACTGGGCATTGCACTGCTCTGGCTGTGCTGGCGTCTGTTACCGTCGCGCGGTCTGGGCGTCCTGGGCGAATGGCTGGGCGGCCTGCTGTATTTCCTCGCGGCGGAACGGCGCCGTATCGCGTCGATCAATCTGCGCCTGTGCTTTCCTGAACTGGACGAAGCCGCGCGCGATCAGTTGCTGCGCCGGCATTTCCGCGCGCTCGGCCGCGCCAGCCTGCAGGAAACGGTGTCCTGGTGGGGCAGTCGCCGCGAAGTCGATGGCCTCACCCGGTTCGAGGACATGCAGCATGTCACGCCGCATCTGGGCAAGCCGTTGATCCTGTTCGCGCCGCATTTCGTCGGCGTCACCATCGGCGGCGTCCGCGTCACCACCGAATTCGCGCCGGTTGTAACGCTCAACGCTCACATCAAGAATCCGTATATCCACCGCTTGGCGTTCCAGTCGCGCAGCCGCTTCGCGCGCGACGGTAAGCATTCGCAAATCTATCAGCGCCAGGACGGCATCAAGCCGGTGCTGCGCGCGATCAAGCAAGGCCTGCCGTTCTATTACCCGCCAGACCTCGACTTCGGCCGCAAGGATGCCGTTTTTATACCGCTGTTCGGCACGCCGGCCGCCACCATCACCGGCCTGTCGCGCGTCGCCCGGGTCACCGGCGCGGTGGTCGTGCCGTGCATCACGCGCCAGGAAAAGGGCGGCTATGTGGCGCGTTTCTATCCCGCCTGGGAGAATTTCCCGAGCGACGACGTCGCGGCGGATACGTGCCGGATGAACGCCTTCCTGGAAGACCGCATCCGCGAAATGCCGGAGCAGTATTTCTGGGTGCATAAACGGTTCAAGACACGGCCCGAGGGAGAAGCGAGTCTGTATGGATGAAATTGAAATCAGCCCCTTGCGCCTGGACGAAGCCGAGGCGGTGGTGGAACTCGCCGGGCGGGTCTGGCGGGCACATTACCCGGGCATCATCTCGCCCGAGCAGATCGAATACATGCTGGAACAGCGCTACCGGCCCATCCTGGTGAAGCAGTTCATCGCGCGCGGCGATATCTGGTTGGCGGCGCGGGCGGGGAATATGTTGGTCGGTTTCGCGCACGGGCATCCGCTCACTGAGGGTGACTACAAACTCGACAAGCTCTATGTCGAAATCGATTTGCAACGCCACGGCATCGGCGGTTTGCTGATTCACGCCATGGCAGAACGCGCCGTAGTGCTGGGCTATTCGCGGCTGGCATTGCGGGTGAACCGGCAGAATCAGCAAGCCATAGACGCATATTTGAAACATGGCTTCACGGTGCAGACCATTTACCTGGAAGACATCGGCGGCGGCCATGTGATGGACGATTACGTGATGATCAAGGAACTGACATGAATTTCCAAAATCCTTCCCCCGCTGAAATCAAGGCGTTGCTGCAGCGCGTGAAAACCATCGCCGTGGTCGGCCTGTCGCCGAAGCCAGATCGTCCCAGCTTCGGCGTGTCGCAAACCATGCAACGTTTCGGTTATCGCATCGTGCCGGTACGACCCGCGCTGAGCGAGGCGCTAGGCGAGAAGGCCTACGCCAAGCTGGCCGATATTCCGTTTCCGGTCGATCTGGTCAACGTGTTCCGCGAATCGGCAGCGATTCCCGGTGTGGTGGAGGAAGCCCTGGCTATCAGTGCACCGGCGATCTGGATCCAGGAAGGCATCGTGCACGATGAAGCTGCGGAAAAGGCGCGCGCCGCCGGCCTGACCGTGGTGATGGATCGCTGCATCTACAAAGAATATGTGCGTCTGATGCCCTGATCTGGCTGGTATGGACCTCGCAACCTGGGAACTGCTGTCCTACGTCGTCACGGTGATCGGCCTGCCGTTCGCCATCGCGGTGTATTTCCTCGATCAGCGCAAGGAGCGCGAGAATGAGGAAGAGGCGATCTGGCAGCAGCTGTCCGATGCCTACATCGACTTCCTGGAAGTGGTGCTGGCCAATTCGGACCTGAAACTGCACAGCCAGGAATCGACGCCGAACCTGTCCGACGAGCAGCGCGAACGCATGTGGGTGGTGTTCGACATGTTGATTTCATTGTTCGAGCGCGCCTATCTGCTGGCCTACGAGCCGGAAATGAGCGAGAAGCAGGACCGCCGTTGGCACTCGTGGGAGGACTACATGCGCGAGTGGTGCCAGCGCGAGGATTTCCGCGCCCGCCTGCCCGAACTGCTGCGCGGCGAAGACCCCGATTTTGCTCAATACATCATGCGCCTGGCGCAAGAGGAGTCATCCTTGACACAGCAGTTGACCGCTCCTCAGCCCTCATGAGGTTTAAATGGCATTTGATGCTCTCGCCTTCGATAGCAGTCACCCATTGTGCGAGCCCGCTACGCGTCCGATTATGGGGCGGAGAAGCCGTCTGGCTGCGTTGCTCCTCCTCGCCATGCCGCAGCATGACTCGTTGTCGCGCCTTGCCAGCCAACTTCTCCACCCCAAACTCGGACGCGTTCAACTGCCGTCTCAAGGATCATGCCCAGCATCTACGACCTGAAACCCGCGTTCCAGAATCTGTTGCGTCCCGCCGTACGCGCTTTGGCGGGCGCCGGCGTCACCGCCAATCAAGTCACGCTGGCGGCGATGGCGTTGTCTTTCGTCACCGGCGCGGTGATCGCGTGGCAACCGGCGCAAACCGGTTTGTTGTTGCTGCTGCCGCTGGTGATGTTCCTGCGCATGGCGCTGAATGCCGTCGATGGCATGCTGGCGCGCGAGTACAACCAGAAATCGCGTCTCGGCGCGGTGCTCAACGAACTCTGCGATGTGTTGTCCGATGCCGCGCTGTATCTGCCGCTGGCGCTGATGGCAGGTTTTGATCCAGTGTTGATCGTGGTGATTGTGCTGCTGGCGACCGTGTCGGAAATGACCGGCGTGCTGATGCAGACGTTGGGCGCATCGCGCCGCTACGACGGGCCGATGGGCAAGAGCGACCGCGCTTTCATCTTTGGTGCGCTCGGTCTGGCGGTCGGTGTCGGCGTGCCGACCGGGCTGTGGCTGACCGGTGTGCTGGCCGTGGTCGCGTTGTTGCTGGTGTTCACCATCGTCAACCGCGCCCAGCGCGGCCTGAGTGAAGGACAAAACTGATGTTCAGCGCCCTGACCCCCAACGCCGCCCTGTTTCTGGCTGGCATCTTCGGCATTCTGCTGATCGCCAGCGGCATCGTGTTCGCGCTCAAACGGGCGCATCCAGACAAGGACTATGGCGAACTCACCTCGCGGGTGAATTCCTGGTGGGTGATGGCCGGTGTGTTTGCCGCCGCGATGGCCTTGTCGCCGACCTTGTCGCTGCTGTTCCTGGCCTTCGTCAGCTTCCTGGCCTTGAAGGAATATCTGTCACTGATCCCGACCCGCCGCGCCGACCGACGCGTACTGTTCTGGGCCTATCTGGCGATTCCGGCGCAGTTCTACTGGGTAGCGACCGGCTGGTACGGCATGTTCATCATCTTCATCCCGGTCTATCTGTTCCTGTTGCTGCCGATGCGCATGGTGCTGATCGGCGAGACCGCTGGTTTTCTACGCGCCGCCGGCAGCCTGCATTGGGGCTTGATGCTGACCGTGTTCAATCTGTCGCACATGGCGTTTCTGCTGGTGTTGCCTGCCGAAATGAATCCGGCCGGCGGCGGCGCCGGGCTGGTGCTGTTCCTGATGTTCCTGACCCAGTTCAACGATGTGGCGCAGTACGTCTGGGGCAAGATGCTGGGTAAACACAAGATCATCCCGAAGGTCAGCCCGAAGAAAACCTGGGAAGGCTTTCTCGGCGGTATCGCCACCACCACGCTGGCGGCCTGGGCGCTGGCACCGCATCTGACGCCGCTGCTCGGCTGGGAAGCGCCGGCCGCCGGCTTGCTGATCGGCCTGGCCGGTTTCGTCGGCGACGTGAATATCTCGGCGTTGAAGCGCGATCTCGGCATCAAGGACAGCGGCAGCCTGATTCCCGGCCACGGCGGCATCCTCGACCGGGTCGACAGCCTGACCTTCACGGCGCCGTTGTTCTTCCACTTCCTGTATTACCTGCACTACTGATGGCCCGCTTGCTGCGCCTCGCCTTCTTCGCGCTGATCGCGCGGCCGATTGCGTTGATCGTGCTCGGCCTCAACGTGCGTCACCGCGAGCGTCTGCCAACGGCCGGTCCGGCCATCGTCGCCGCCAACCACAACAGCCATCTTGATACGTTGGTGTTGCTGTCGCTGTTTCCGCTCAAGTTGCTGCCCAAACTGCGGCCGGTGGCGGCGGCCGATTACTTCACGGTAAATCCGCTGCTGGCCTGGTTTTCGCTCAACGTGATCGGTATTTTGCCGATCAAACGCGAGGGCAAGGGCGGCGCCGATCCGCTGAAACCGTGCGAAGCGGCGCTGGAGCGCGGCGAGATTCTGGTGCTGTTTCCGGAAGGCAGTCGCGGCGAGCCGGAGGTGATGGGCCGCTTCAAACGCGGTATCGCGGTGCTGGCGGCGCGGCGGCCGCAGGTGCCGGTGACGCCGATCTTCCTGCACGGCCTGGGCAAGGCGCTGCCGAAGGACGACCCGATCCTGGTGCCGTTTTTTTGCGATGTGTTTGTCGGCGCGGCGCTGCACGGCGACCTGGAGCAGGCGGTGTTCATGGCCGAACTGGAAACCCGCATGCGGGCATTGTCGGCGGAATTGCCGCGGTCGTAGGGATCGCACCTTGGAAGGCACGCCTACGCCTACCGATGTAGGAGCGCCTTCCAAGGCGCGATTCCCCGTTGCGTCTATGCCGCGATCTGTTCCAGGCGCGCCATGAACTCGGTTTCGGGGATCGGCCGGCCGAGCAGGAAACCCTGGAACATGTCGCAGCCCTTGTCTTTCAGCCAGTCGTTCTGGGCTTCCGTCTCGACGCCTTCGGCCACCACTTCCAGCCGCATCTGGCGGGCGATGAGCAGGATGGTTTCGACCAGCACGGTGTCGTCCGCATCGCGCGGCAGGCCGGAGACGAAGGCGCGGTCGATCTTCAGTTCGTGCAGCGGCAGGCGCTTGAGGTAGGACAGCGAGGAAAAGCCGGTGCCGAAGTCGTCGATCGACAGACGCACGCCCAGGTGCTGCAACTCGGTCATGCGGGCGATGGCTTCGCCGACGTCGCTCATCAGCAGGCTTTCGGTGATTTCCAGGGTCAGGCGCGAGGGGCTGGCGCCGCTTTGTGCCAGGATTTCGCGCACCCGCGCGACGAAATCGGCCTCGCCGAACTGGCGCGGGCTGACGTTGACCGACAGGCGCAAATCGTGGCCCGCCATTTCCCATTGCTTGAGCAGGTTGGCGCTGGTGCTCAGCACCCAGTCGCCGATGGGGACGATCAGGCCGGTTTCCTCGGCGAGCGGAATGAACGCGGACGGCGGCACCAGGCCGCGCTGCGGGTGGGCCCAGCGCAGCAGCGCCTCGGCGCCGACGATACGGCCCGCCGCATCGTGTTGCGCCTGCAGATAGATGCGGAATTCATTGCGGCTGAGCGCGTCGTGCAGTTCGCGCTCCATCGCCAGGCGGTTTTCCACCGCCTGTTGCATGGCCGGCTCGAAGAAACGCACGGTATTGCGGCCTTCCTCCTTGGCGCGGTACATGGCGGTATCGGCGTGACGCAGAAAGGATTCGCAGCTTTCGTCATCGCCCTCCGGGAACAGGCTGACGCCAATACTGACGGTCAGATAGTGCTCGTCGCCTTCGAGCAGATAGGGCTCGGCCAGCAGCGTGCGCAATTTGTCCGCCACATTGCGGGCGGCGCTGGCGGCATGCGTCAGGGTGTCCGACAGCTTGGGCAGCAGGACGGCGAACTCGTCGCTGCCCAGGCGGGCCACGGTATCCATTTCGCGCAGGTGGACGCTGAGGCGATGGGCGACCTGTTTCAGCAGCAGATCGCCGATGGCATGGCCGCGCGCATCGTTGACGTGCTTGAAATGGTCCAGGTCGATGAACAACACGGCGCCGAACTGCTGCGTGCGCTTGGCGACGGTGAATTCCTGGATCAGCCGGTCGAGCAACAGCCTGCGATTGGACAGGCCGGTGAGCGGGTCGTAGAACGCGAGCCGTTCGACTTCCGCCTGCGCACTGCGCCGCTCGGTGATGTCGAGCTGGGTGCCGGTCATGCGCAGCGGTTTGCCCTGCGCATCCCGCTCGGTGACGCGCCCGCGGGTCAGCACCCAGTGCCAGTCGCCGTTCTTGCCGCGCATGCGCAACTCGACATCGAATTGCACGCTGCTGCCGGAGAAATGCTCCTGCAGATGTTGTTTGGTCATGGCCTGGTCGTCCGGGTGGATCAGGCGTTGCCAGGCAGCGAAAGTATGTTCGAGTTCGCCCAGACGGTAGCCCAGCATGCCGGCCCAGCGCTCGTCGAACACGATGTCGTCGGTTTGCACGTTCCAGTCCCACAGGCCCAGATCGGCGCCTTTCAGGGCCAGTGCCAGGCGTGCCTGGCTGTCTTCCAGGGCGGTGCGCAGGCGGTAGGGTTCGCTGACGTCGCGGAACACCATGACCACGCCGATCATCTGTCCGAGCGCATCGCGGATCGGCGCCGCACTGTCGGCGATATGGTAACGGCGGCCGTCGCGCGCGATCAGCACGGTATGGTTCGCCAGGCCGATCACCAGCCCGGTTTCCAGCACTCGGCCGACCGGAATTTCCGCCGGCTGGCGGGTCAGCGCATGTTCAATGTGCATCACCTCGGCGATGCCGAGTCCGGCGGCTTCCTGTTGCGTCCAGCCGGTGAGCGATTCGGCGATGCCGTTGAGGAAGGTCACCCGCATGGCGGTGTCGGTGGCGATCAGCCCGTCGCCGATGGACTGCAGGATGGCCGAGACGCGGCCTTCGCTTTCCGCCAGTGCGCCGATGTTGGCCTGGACATGCTCGGCCATGCGGTTGAACGCAGCGATGGTATGGCGCAGTTCGGGGCCGCCTTGCGGCGCGATGCGTCGTTCGAAGTGGCCCTCGGCGAGGTACTGGCTGCCCGCGTCGAGGGCTTCCAGCGGTTTCAGGCCGCGGCGCAGAATTAGCCAGATGCCGGCGAAATCGAGCGCGATGGCGAGCAGCAGGATGCCCAGATGCTGCAGCAACCGTGTCCAGGCATGATTGATGGCATGTTGTGCGGTCAACGTGACCTGGAATGCGCCGTAATAATGGCCGCCGATGCGGACCTCCGCCTGGCCGGCGATGTCGTGCAGGCCGATCCAGTCGGCGAACCAGGTCGGCGTGGAGTGGGGCAGGGGAAGGTCCATGCTCTTGATCAGCGCGTTGTTGGCGTCGCGGAAGACGATGGCGTGCACCTCACGGCGCTGCACCAGACGATCCAGGTTCTGCTGCAGCGTGGAAAAGTCGCCGATCACAACCAGGTCGGCCATGCTGGCCGGCAGGTAGATCAGTTCGTGCTCCAGATCTTTCTGCAGCATCTGTGCGGTATCGCGCGCATCGCCCCGCGCCGAGACGTAGAGCATGGCGACGCCCGCCACCAGCAGGGCGATGCTGGCGGTGACCAGCAGTCGGCCGACAAACGGGAGCTTGTCCCAGTATCTGGAAAACATGATTTTCGGTACGCAGTCGCTGGTTTATTCGATGTCTTTCACCAGGGTATGGCGATAGAAATCGATGTAGTTCTGGTAGTCGCGTTGCTCGGCTGCTATGAAGCCGAACGGCGCTTGTTGTTTGATCGCGGCGGCGGTGT
Organism: Hydrogenophilaceae bacterium; assembly: GCA_031426815.1. GTDB lineage: Bacteria > Pseudomonadota > Gammaproteobacteria > Burkholderiales > Thiobacillaceae > PFJX01. The sequence continues at coordinate 8,094 of JASJPG010000166.1, read as the reverse complement.
CGGCCAGGATATTTCTGCCTTCCGGGTCTTCCGGCATGCCGACCAGTATCTTGCGCACGGCTTCGGCCGCAGCGGTCGGCACGCGCGGATGCGCGGCGATGGGCAGGTTGTGAAAGCCGGGCGATTCCCACAACACCCGGTATTTGAGATTTTCCCGCGCGGCATAGGCGCGCATCACCTGGCTGTTGACGCCGGCGGCGATCACGCGGCCGGCTTTTAGTTGCCCCATGATGCCTTCCTGATTGCCGCCGAACAAAGGGCTGACCCGGATGCCCTGGCGCAGCAGATGCTCCATCGGCACGGCGTAGCCGACGAATGCGGCTTTCGACGGGAAGCCGACCTCATGTTCGTGCAGATCGGCCAGGCTGCGGATCGGTGTGGCGTCCAGGGTGACGATCTGGGCGCGGATCGGTTCGCCCTTGGGCCGCAGGATGACGCGATAGGCCTGCAGCGAAGTGGTCGGCAGGAAAATGGTGTTGGAATAGACGAAGTCGTATTCGCCGCGCGCGATGGCGGCGTTCGATTCCGGCGCGGTGCGGGTGATCTTCAAGTCGAGCCGCACGTCGCTACGGCGGGAAACGTAGTCGAGGATCGGGTTCCAGAATTCCGCCGTCAGCACCGGGCTGCGTTGCGACAGCACGCCGAAGCTGTAATTTGCCGCATTGGCGACCGCGGGGGCGAGGCAGGAAAAAACGAAGAGGGAAAGAGCGAGCGCAACAAACAGACCGGCGCGCGGCAGAACTCGAACGAAAGGGGGCATCGCTATCTCCGGACCGGCTTGGCACCGACTCGTTTGGAAGGCCGTAGCCGTGTCATTGCGACGTTAACCGAAGGGGCTTTGCAGCGGCAAGCCTGGCGAAAGCAATCAGCCATATTTTCCGGCCGAATGGAAGATGGGATCCCCGTACGGGATCGCACGAATGATTTTTCACGGGTGCTCGGCAAGAATGCTCCGCCATGAATGCAGACAAACATTTCCTCAATCCAGCCCTGGATACCGATGTGGCGTGGGCTCGCCGCAAAGAAGCCATCCTCGCCACGCTGAAAATGTTCAGGATGGCTCTCGATGCGGTGCGGCGCCATTCCGAATGGGTCGAATCGCGGCATGAAATCAGTGCCGTTGAACTCTGGGCGCTGTGGGAACTGACGCAAACCCCCGGCCTGCGCGCGGTGGATCTGGCCAAGGCTATGGCGTTGCCGCGCTCCAGTTCGGAGGCCGTGCTTGACGGTCTGGTCAAGCGCGGTCTGGTCAAGCCTTCCAGCGAGGCCGACGCGGCCGGCGCGGGCGTGTATTTCGCAACCTTCGATGGCCAGCGCATTGCCGATGCTTCGCCGCAGTACGGCCAAGGCGTGCTCAAGGCGGCCATGGGCAGCCTGCCGGATGCCTCACTGGTCAAGCTGGTCGAGGCGATGAGCGATCTGGTGCAGAACCTGCCCTTCCGCGAACAGAGCGCCGCGTTGCAACCGATGGCCGATTTGCTGCGCCCTGGTGGCGTGCAGTCTGCCACCCCGCCTGGCGATTTGCCGCGTAAACCGATTTTTTGAGAGAGAACCATGGATAACAGCCAGATCGATCTATTCCTGATTTCCCTGCAAACCTTCTGGGGCCAGATCGCCCTGTTCATGCCCAAACTGCTCGCGGCCGCACTGTTGTTGCTGGCGGGCTGGCTGCTGGCGCGACTGTTGCGTGCGGGTGTCAAGCGCGCGCTGGTGGCGCTGGGCTTTTTGCGCATGGCGGAAAAATCCGGCCTGGAAGCGCTGGTCAAGCAAGGCGGTGTCGATCTTTCCCTGGCCGGCATCATTGCCGGCGCCATCTATTGGCTGGTGTTGCTGGTGGTGGCCGTATCGGCGGCCAACAGCCTGGGGCTGGATTCGGTCGCCAGCCTGGCCAACAAGGTGATTCTGTATCTGCCCAAGGTGGTGGTCGCCATCCTGATCCTGGTGTTCGGCACCTTGCTCGCCCGCGTCGTCAATCGTGTCGTGTTCGCCTGGCTCAACAACACCAAATTTCCGGGCGCACTCTCGGTCAGCACCGGCACCGAATACGCGGTACAGATCTTCGCGCTGTTCCTGGCGCTGGAGCAGATGGAAATCGGCACGACGTTGCTGACTGTGGCGTTCACCATCGTGTTCGGCGGCTTTGTCCTGACGCTTGCTCTGGCCTTCGGCCTCGGCGGTCGCGACTGGGCGGCGGAACGCATCAAGGGCTGGTCGAACAAGGGATAGCGATCCGCGCGGGATGGATGCGGCAGCGCCAAATGCCGACGCCGGATCTGGCATGCCGCCGATTCGGCCGCGCGCCAGGCACGGGCAACGCCCATTTTTCACGGTACGATGCCTTCCCTGCTTGCCGCCGTCCGCAAAAAAATCCCGATGATCGTGCACCCGTCCCCGCTTACCCCTGCCCATGCCTGGGCACTCGTGTTCGGCGCCTGGCTGGTGGCTGGCGTGTCGACGCTGGCTGCGTTGTTTCTCGGTGAGGTCATGGGTTACACGCCTTGCGTGCTGTGCTGGTACCAACGCATCTGCATGTTTCCGCTGGTGCTGATCCTGGCGGCGGGGCTGTTTCCGTTCGACCGGCGCATCGTGCGCTACGCGCTGCCGCTGGCTTTGACGGGCTGGGTGCTGGCCCTGTTCCATTGGGGCGTGGCGAGCGGGCTGATTCCGGAACGCATGACGCCGTGCAGCCAGGGCGTGCCCTGTTCCGTCGAACAGGTGGTCTGGTTCGGTTTCCTGACCTTGCCGATGCTGTCCGTGCTGGCTTTTTCCTTCATCGTCGCGTCGCTGTTAATGATCCACTTCAAGGTAGCCAAATGAAGAAAACCCTGTTCGTCTCCGCTGTCGTCATCCTGCTGCTGGCTTTTGTCGCCGGCACGTTGTACTTCAAGGCCGATAAAGCCGAACAGGCCGGGCAACTGGCGCAACAGAATCGCGCCGGCCTGGTGCGCGAGCATGCGCCGGCTCTGGGCCAGAGCGACGCCAAAGTACGCATCGTGGAATTCCTCGACCCGGCCTGCGGCACCTGCCGCAGCTTCTATCCGCTGGTCAAGGAAATGCTCGGCGCGCATCCGGAACGGATTCATCTGGTGCTGCGCTATGCGCCGTTCCATCAGAATTCCGATCAGGTCGTGGCGTTGCTGATGGCGGCCGCCAAACAGGGCAAGCACTGGGAAACGCTGGAAGCGTTGCTGTCCTCGCAGGATGCATGGGTGGAGCACCATGTCGTGCAGGTGGAGCGTGTCTGGCCGCAGATCGCAGGCCTCGGCCTCGATCTGGCACAACTCAAGGCTGACATGAACAGCCCGGAAATCGCCCGCCTGGTGGCGCAGGATCTGGCCGACGCGAGCGCCCTCGGCGTCACCAAGACCCCCGAGTTTTTCGTCAACGGCAAACCGCTGCCGAGTTTCGGCTACGAGGAATTGAAGGCGCTGGTGGATTCCGAACTCGCCGAGGCATATCGCCCGTAGCCTGAGGTCTGTCTATGGCGCGTGCCGGTGCTGGAGACGATGCCGTAGTGCAAGCGTAAGGCGAGGACTGCATGTCCTGACAGCTTCCGCGCATCCATGCCGTTGCCCGTTCCACAACTGGAGAAGTCCCCGTGTTTCGTGTTGCGTCCATCCTGGCCATGTTGTGTATTCCTGCGTTGGCCCATGCCAGCGCAGACAGCGAACGGCTCGATCTCACCGGCCATTGGGTCGGCATTGCCGCGCTGGCGATTTTCGTCGCCGCCTATCTGCTGGTGATGGCGGAGGAGTTCACCCATCTGCGCAAATCCAAGCCGGTGATGCTCGCCGCAGGCGTGATCTGGGGCCTGATCGGTTGGATCTATGTGCAGAACGGCATGCCGCATGGCGCGGAAATGGCGGTACGCCATACGCTGGAGGAATACGCCGAGCTGATGCTGTTCCTGCTGGTCGCGATGACCTACATCAACGCAATGGAGGAACGCCATGTGTTCGAGGCGCTGCGCTCCTGGCTGATCCGCAAGGGCTTCAGCCTGAAGACGCTGTTCTGGGTCACCGGCACGCTGGCCTTCTTCATTTCGCCAGTAGCCGACAACCTGACCACCGCGCTGCTGATGGCTGCCGTGGTGATGGCGGTGGGCGGCTCCAATCAGCGTTTCGTGCTGCTGTCGTGCATCAACATCGTGGTTGCGGCCAATGCCGGTGGCGCCTTCAGCCCGTTCGGCGACATCACGACGCTGATGGTCTGGCAGAAGAATATTCAGGCCAGCAACGGCGGCGTCGATTTCTGGAGCTTCTTCATGTTGTTCATCCCGTCGCTGGTCAATTGGCTGGTGCCGGCCATCGCAATGAGTTTCGCCGTGCCGAACGGCAAGCCGGAGGCGGGCGGCGCGATGGTGGGCATGAAACGGGGCGCCATGACCATCGTCGTGCTGTTCCTGTTGACCATCGTGACCGCGGTCAGCTTCCACAACTTCCTGCATCTGCCGCCGGTGCTCGGCATGCTGACCGGTTTGGCCTATCTGAATTTCTTTTCCTATTTCCTGAAACGCACCGGCGAAAGCCATGCGCCCGCCGGTCAGGACAACGAAGAGGGCAGCCCGGTCGCGTTCGACATCTTCCGCAGCGTGGCGCGCGCCGAGTGGGACACGCTGTTCTTCTTCTACGGCGTAGTGATGTGCGTCGGCGGGCTGGGCTTCATCGGCTACCTGGCAATGTTGTCGGAGAGCATGTATCTCGGCTGGGGGCCGACGGCGGCCAATGTCACCGTCGGCGTGCTGTCGGCGGTGGTGGACAACATCCCGGTGATGTTCGCGGTGCTGACCATGCTGCCGGACATGTCGATCGGTCAGTGGATGCTGGTCACCCTGACCGCCGGCGTCGGCGGTTCGCTGCTCTCCATCGGTTCCGCCGCGGGTGTCGCGCTGATGGGGCAGGCGCGTGGCATCTACACTTTCTTCGGCCATCTGAAATGGCTGCCGGCGATCGCTGCCGGCTATGTCGCGAGCATCTACACGCATCTGTGGCTGAATAGCGCCGCGTTTTGACGAGAGTTCTCCCGCTGCTGCGGGCGCGAGTGACCGGCACATTGCGTTCCTTTGCTCACGCGGTTGTGTGCCCCGGTCAATCTTACGAGTTCCTTGGCCGCCCCTATCTGCCCGATAATCGCGGCATGAAACTCAAGTTCACCAAGATGCACGGCGCCGGCAACGACTTTGTCGTGCTCGACGGCATCACCCAACCCATCGATCTCACGCCCGTCCAGTATCAGGCGCTGGCCGACCGCCATTTCGGCGTCGGCTGCGATCAGATTCTGCTGGTGCAGGCGGCGACCCGGCCCGATTGCGATTTCCGCTACCGCATCTTCAATGCCGACGGCGGCGAGGTGCAGCAATGCGGCAACGGCGCGCGTTGTTTCGTGCGTTTCGTGCATGAGCAGGGGCTGACACCGAAACGCGAAATCCGCGTCGAAACGGCGTCCGGCGTCATCGTGCCGAAGCTGGAAGACGATGGCCGCGTCACCGTCGACATGGGGCCGCCGCGCTTCGAGCCGGCCGAGATTCCGTTTGTCGCGCCGGCGCGCGCGCCGACTTACCGCCTCGATGTGGCGGGCCGCGAGCTGGAAATATCCGCCGTCTCGATGGGCAATCCGCACGCGGTCTGGCTGGTCGCGGACGTCGATGCCGCGCCGGTGGCCGAACTGGGGCCGCTGCTCGAACAGCATCCGCGCTTTCCGCAACGGGTCAATGCAGGCTTCATGCAGATCGTCGACCGCGAGCAAATCCGTTTGCGCGTGTTCGAGCGCGGCAGCGGCGAAACCCTGGCCTGCGGCACCGGCGCCTGCGCCGCCGTCGTCGCCGGCATTGCGCGCGGTTTGCTGGCTGCCACGGTGCAAGTCCACACCCGCGGCGGCGACCTTTCCATCAGCTGGGCGGGGGCGGGAAGCCATGTCTTTCTGACCGGCCCGGCCGTTACCGTATTTCAAGGCGAGATCGAACTATGAACATCACCCCCGAGCAGATCGGCGAATTTCTCAAACTCAACCCGGATTTCTTCGCCGGGCATCCCGAATTGCTGACCGAAATCAGCGTGCCGCATCCCTACGGCAATCAGGCGATTTCGCTGGGCGAGCGGCAGGTGCTGGCGCTACGCGACAAGTCGCGCGGGCTGGAGTTGAAGTTGCGCGAGTTCATCCAGTTCGCCGAGGAGAACGATGCCATCGGCGACAAGTTGCACAAGGTCGCGCTCGATCTGATGCATGCGCGCAGCCTGGAGGCGGTGTTCCAGTCGTTGGCGCTGAATCTGTCCGAGAGCTTTGCGATCCCGCACAGCACGCTGCGCGTCTGGGCCGATCTGCCGCCGGCAGGCGCCGCCGGCATGCCTGAATTCGCGCCGGTCAGCGCCGATATCAAAGTGTTGATGACCGGCCTGACGCAGCCGCGTTGCGGAGCCGATGCGCCGGACGAAATCCGCGCCTGGTTCGGGCCGGTGGGCGCCAATCAGAAATCCTTCGCGCTGGCGCCGCTGCGCGAAGAAAACATGAACGGCTTGCTGGTGCTGGCTTCGGAAGACGTCAAACGGTTCTACCCGGAGATGGGCACGCTGTACCTGACCTGGCTGGCGGAGTTGAGCGGCGCGGCGATTTCGAGATTCCTCTGAACGCATGCAAGCCGAAGGCCCGCTGTCTAGCGCCATCGTTGCCTTTCTGACCGCGCTGGCGGCGCGTCAATACAGTCCGGCCACGGTGGCGACCTATACCTTCGATCTGCGTCATCTGCTCGAACGCGTCGGCGAGGTCGACCCGGCCAGCCTGACCTCGCACGACATCCGCCGCGCGCTTGCCACCTTGCACGGCAAGGGGCTACAGGCGAAAACGCTGGCGCGCTCGCTGTCGGCCTGGCGCAGTTTCTTCAACTACCTGGCTCGGCAAGGCGTGCTGCAGGCGAATCCCTGCCTGGGTCTGCGGCCGCCGAAAAGCGAAAAGAAATTACCCAACGCGCCATCGGTCGATGCCATGGCGCACCTGCTCGAAGCCGATCCGGAAGATGTCTGGGCGGTGCGTGATCTGGCCATGTTCGAGCTGATGTATTCCGCCGGATTGCGGCGCGCGGAGTTGATCGGGCTGGATATCGGTGGGCTCGACCTGGCCGGCGGCGAAGTCACCGTCACCGGCAAGGGTTCGCGCATGCGTGTGGTGCCGGTCGGTCAGAAAGCGGTGGAAGCAGTGCGGAACTGGTTGGCGCTGCGCGCGAATGTGGCGCGAGGCGATACACAGGCGTTGTTCGTCGGTGCGCGCGGTGCGCGTATTTCGGCCACGGTATTGGCCCTGGCGCTGAAGCATTTGGCGGTTCGCCAGGGCATCACTTTGCACATGCATCCGCATGCATTGCGCCATGCCTTCGCCAGCCACGTGTTGCAGTCATCCGGCGACTTGCGCGCGGTACAGGAAATGCTGGGCCACGCCAGCCTGTCGACGACGCAGATCTACACGCATCTGGATTTTCAGCACCTGAGCCAGGTGTACGACCAAGCGCATCCGAGGGCGAAGAAGAAGTAGCTGGTCGGGCTTCGGTTTGTCGGGACAAGAAAAAAGCCGCTGGTGACAGCGGCTTTTTTCATTCGGTGCGGCTCGATCAATAACGGTAATGCTCGGCCTTGTACGGGCCGGTTTTCGGCACGCCGATGTAGGCGGCTTGCTGGTCGCTCAGTTCGGTCAGTTGCGCGTTCAGTTTGCGCAGTTGCAGACGCGCGACTTTTTCGTCCAGATGCTTGGGTAGCGTGTAGACGCCGACCGGGTAGTCGGCAGTCCGCGTGAACAGTTCGATCTGGGCGATGGTCTGGTTGGCGAAACTGGACGACATTACGTAGGACGGGTGGCCGGTGGCGCAGCCGAGGTTCACCAGGCGGCCCTTGGCGAGCAGGATGATCCTCTTGCCGTCCGGGAAGATGATGTGATCGACCTGCGGCTTGATTTCTTCCCACTCGTAACCTTCCACCGAGGCGACATCGATTTCGTTGTCGAAGTGGCCGATGTTGCAGACGATGGCCTGATCTTTCATCTTGGCCATGTGGTCGTGGTTGATGACGTGGTAGTTGCCGGTGGCGGTGACGAAAATGTCGGCCTTGTCGG
>JASJPG010000165.1:0-33077 GCA_031426815.1 Hydrogenophilaceae bacterium | reverse complement strand
TTGCCCGAATTCCCGCTGCCAGCAAGGGGCGGCGAGTTTCTCACCAGCCTGCTAAATGGGTGTTTCTACAGCGTCTTAGCCATCAGGAGGCGATATGGGTGTTTGCATGGTTGGCAAAGCGCTCCGCAATGAAACAATTGAAAGAATATTGGCCGACCCTCCGTTGGTCTGGCGAGTCGTGGAACCAGACAATGTGGAAATATATTTAAAAGAAATCGGTCAGTCGAAAGCGCCGGGACTTCTTGAGAAGCTTTTTGGACCCAAACGGGAATGGCCACCAAAGATTCCAAACTTTGAATTTTCAGAAGCAGAAAACCAGGAATTTGATTTGGACAAATCGTGGGACGGCATCAATTTTTGCGTTAAGAAAATTCGACGTAGCTCCAATTACCCAAATATTTTTGAAGATGGAATACAGGTGGGCAAGGTAGAAGTTGGGTACGGACCTGCAATGTGTTTCACAAGTCAAAAGCTCAAGTCGCTCGCAAACTTGTACGCATCCATCTCTGAGGAAGAATTGCTTGCCCAGTATGCGCCAACAGACATGAAGCATGTTTATCTCAATGGTCTGTGGGAGCGAGGCGATGAGGAATGTCGCGAGTATCTGCTAGAAAACTTTTCTTGTCTCAAGGAGTTTATTTGTATCGCAGCAGAAAATCATTTGGGAATTATTATTCAATACACGTGAATAGCCAATAAATCATTCAACCGGACAGCCAACAGGATGCTTTGCTTGCTTTCTGCTGCTGGTCAATTCTAAAGTTAGGCGCCACTTAATATCATGTCACAAGGAATAGCAGAGTCGGATTGGAAACACTTTCGGCAATTGCACCCTGTTGCACTTGAGCGTTTTTGCCAGAAAATACTAAGTGAGGTCGAGAACGTTAACGCAGATGATTCAAAAAGCTTTCATCAGCGCTATCTCGATATTTATAAGATCATCGAACGTCGGGACAAAGAGCTTTCAAAAACATTTAACGACTTTCGCCGTTCTACCGCATTGATGCAGCTCGTATCTATTTCTGCTCTTGGGTTGTTAACCGAAGTTGAATTAAACGGTTTTAGTCATGAGGTTGTCAGTGTTGTCAAATCTTTCAATAAGGGGCGCACAGCCGTGCCCCAAAAGAACGCCTGATTTGCAAGCTGCCTCAGCTAAACCGGCTCCAGCCAAGAAGGCAGTTTGAATGTGAAGGCGGCAAAGGATTGCCGCCCTACGTCCGGGCGGTTTTTTCGTAGGTCGGCAATCCCCGCAAGTGGGACGCCGGATTCGTAAGCACTGAAGCACCAACGACTCCGCTGCCCTTTGCCGACTATTCTTTTGCTGGCAAAACTTTAGGCGGCAGTCGTTCGCCGCCCGATTTCGAAGTGGCTGATGCAGCTTGCTAATCAGGATGGTCAATCACGGCTAAATCTGGCCGGATCAATAGCCCGAAAATTTCAGACAATTTTCAGTAGGCATGTCGATTCCGGCGGGGCTGGTTCTTCGTGGAGACAGAACCCGGAATCCTCCGGCGTTTGCATCGTTTTTGTATGCAGGAGACGCTCATGCGCTACATGATCATCGTAAAGGCCACCAGCGAGTCTGAGGCCGAAACCACGCCCGTTTCGGCCGATGCCGGGCTGCTGGCGGAGATGGCCGAATACCATGAACAACTGACCAGGGCCGGCGCGCTGCTGGATGGGTCGGGCCTCAAGCCGAGTTCTCAGGGCTGGCGCATCCGCTACGAGGGCGACACCCGCAGCGTGATCGACGGCCCGTTCACCGAAACCAGAGAGCTGATCGCCGGCTATACCCTCATCCAGGTCAAATCGCGCGAGGAGGCGATGGAATGGGCGCGACGCTTCCCAAATCCCGCCGGGCGCGACAAGCCAGCTGAAATCGAGGTGCGGCCGTTATACGAACTCGACGACTTCGCGCCTTCGCCGGAGATCGAACGCATGCGCAACATTCTTTGAGTGTTGCGGTCAATTACTGACTGTTCTTTCAAGGAGCCAGACCATGAACGCCACCGTTTCGCCCATCCCGGAAAGCATGCACAGCCTTACCCCGCATATCGTCTGCCGCGACGCCAACGCCGCGATGGACTTCTATATCCGCGCCTTTGGTGCCGTCGACCACGCTCGCCTGCCCGGCCCCGACGGCAAACTCATGCACGGCCTGATGCAAATCGGCGATTCGTCGCTGATGCTGGTCGACGAAAATCCCGAATGGAACATGAACTCGCCGCTCGCACTCGGCGGCACGCCAGTCACGCTGCATCTCTATGTCGCGGATGCCGATGCCGCCCTGGCGCGCGCGGTCGATGCCGGCGCCACGCTGACGATGCCCGCTGCAGACATGTTCTGGGGCGACCGCTACGGCCAGGTGCGCGATCCGTACGGGCATACGTGGTCCATCGCAACGCACATCCGCGACGTGAGCCCGGAAGAAATCCTGGCCGCCTCGAAAACGGGTTGCCAGGGTGTTTGAGCGGACACGGCGCACCCTACCGCTTCTTCGTCGCATCTTCGCCGCCTCTATCGGTCAGTGCCGATGACTTCGTAAACAGGAGACAAGCATGCGTTACATGTTGATCGTCATCGAACCGCGCGGCCAGCGCGACACCCGTAGCGAGGGCGAGGCGCGCGCTCTCTATGCCGAAATGGTCGAGTTCGGCCAGGGGCTCGCGGCGCGCGGGAAGTTGCTGGCAAGCGAATCGCTGCGCCCGGATAGCCACGGCGTGCGCATCCAGCGGCGCGGCGAGCAGGCCAGCCTGATCGACGGCCCGTTCGCCGAGGTGCGCGAAATGGTCGGCGGCTTCTTCCTGATTGAGTGCGACAGCCGCGAGGCGGCACTGGAAATTGCCCAAACCTGCCCCGCTACGCGCTTCGCTACCGTCGAGGTGCGCGAATGCGCACCGTGCTACGTGCAGTGAATAAGGAGGAAATGTCATGACCCATATCGCCAGGAACACCATTTGCCTTTGGTTCGACGGGACCGCAGAAGACGCGGCACGGTTTTACGCCGCAACCTTTCCAGACTCTTCGGTCGACGCGGTGTATCGCGCACCGGGAGACTTCCCCTCCGGGAAGGCTGGGGATGTGTTGACGGTCAATTTCACGGTGATGGGCCTTCCGTGCCTCGGGCTCAACGGCGGCCCCGCGTTCAGCCACAGCGAAGCGTTCTCGTTTCAGGTCGCAACCGCTGACCAGGCCGAAACGGATCGCTACTGGAACGCGATCGTCGGCAATGGCGGCCAGGAGAGTGAGTGCGGCTGGTGCAAGGACAAATGGGGACTGTCCTGGCAAATCACGCCGCGCGTGCTGTTGGAAGCGATCGCCGATCCCGATCCGGCTGCCGCCAAACGCGCGTTTGATTCGATGATGACGATGCGCAAAATTGACATCGCCACGATTGAGGCTGCGCGCCGTGGCTGAGATTTCAGGCGTTCTTGAACCAGCACGGATTAAACATGAATACCGTTCGCCCTGAGCTTGTCGAAGGGAGACGCAGGCCGAGAAAGGAGACTGACATGCCCTATGTCGATGCTTACGTGCTACCGATTCCGCTGGCAAAGCTTGCTGAATACCGACGCCTCGCGCGCAAGGCCGGCAAGATATGGATCGAGCACGGCGCGCTGGAAGTTCACGAGTGCGTCTCCGACGACGTGCAGTCGGGCAAGCTCACGTCGTTTCCGCAGGCGGTGAAACTGGAAGCCGAAGAGACCGTGGTGTTCTCGTGGATCGTCTTCAAGTCGCGCAAGGATCGCGACCGGGTGAACACGAAGGTGATGGCCGATCCGCGGCTGGCCTTCATGGAGCACGCCGACCCTGCGACGCTGCCGTTCGATGGCCAGCGCATGTTCTGGGGTGGCTTCAAGCCGATGGTGAGCTTGACTGAATGACGGCGGTTGCCGCCACGCTCGAAGCGATCTGGCATATCGAGTCGGCCAGGGTCGTCGCCGCTGTCGCCCGGCTCACACGCGACCTGGCGCTGGCGGAAGAGTGTACGCAGGACGCGCTGGTCGCGGCTCTGGAGCACTGGAAGGCACAAGGCGTGCCGGAAAATCCGGCGGCCTGGCTGACCACCGGTGCCAAGCACCGCGCGCTCGACGTGCTGCGGCATCGCACCCAGGCCGCGCCGAAGCATGCCGAACTGGCGGTCGAACTCGACACGCAGCACGCCATCCGTGCCCCCGATTTCGCTGAGGCGGTGAATGCCGCGCTGGACGACGACATCGGCGACGATCTTCTCGCGCTGATTTTCACCGCCTGCCATCCCCTGCTCTCGCCCGAGGCACGCGCGGCGCTGACCCTGAAAGTGGTCGGCGGCCTGTCGGTGGAGGAAATAGCGCGCGCCTATCTCAAGCCCGCCGCCGCCCTCGCGCAACGCATCGTACGGGCCAAACGCACCCTGGCCGAAGCGCGCGTGCCGTTCGAGACACCGCGCGGCGCGGAACTGACTGCGCGGCTGCCGTCTGTGCTGGAAGTGCTCTACCTGATTTTCAACGAAGGCTATGCCGCCACTGCGGGTGCGGGAACGGGCTTTGTTGCTGGCACGAGCGGTGAAAACCTGGAAGTGAGTCAGATCTGGCTCAGCCTTGGCTCAGCCCAAAGGATGCCGCAATGGTGAACTGAAATTTATTCACGATGTGTTGGATAGCGTACTGAGCCGCGCTATTCACCGCAGTATCTTGTTATCAAAGCACGCCAGATGGCGCTGCTGGAAAGACGTTACGACCTGTCCAACCAACCAGCCTCTGGCCGATTCTGGCTTGATTGGTCGCATCGAATTGATTCGACACACACTCAAGGAGACAAGGATGCAAACCCAATCCATCGCATCATCATCAAATACGATTGACTTTGCCCAGGCCCGTCAGCAAGCGGTTGCCAAGGCCTGCGAAACCCTGACCGAGCCCGTTATCGTCGCCTGGAAAGACGATGCCACCGGTAAATCAGCGCCGGAAATTCCGGGTGGCTCAACTGACCGCTGGCATGACTATGGCGAGAACAACGACGGAACGCTGGAATTGAAGGTGGGTGATGGCTTCCACTTCATCTTTACCGAGTCGAGCGGCTTCGACAAACCCGATATGAACCTCACCTCGCTGGATGACAATGGCACCAAATTTCTGTGCCTGAATGGCGCCTGCACCGACGCCGATCGGGAACGCCAAGGTTACTTTGCGGGCGGTGGTTTGGGCGGTTAATCGCTGACCACGGCACATTCAATGCCGGTCCGCAGCAGGGTAGTCAACGCTGCTGCCGTGACCGGTCGGCTGAAAAGATATCCCCGGCTTTCGCCTCTTCTCGCCGACCGCCCTTGGAAATTCAAGGGCCTTTTCTACTTGAAGGACTACTTCGCCGGCAGGATTTTCACTCCCACTCTATTATCAATAAGAATGTAACCGCATTGATTCGTAAGGAATATTTATCGTGATTTGTACTTGATACCATGATTTGTGCCATGTGGAAAACTTGCTTGTAGCTGCCAGGTGCTGCTTGAACTCGCATCATGAATCGGACTATACGATGCTTAGGCATAAACGTCTCCCGAGTGTTAAGTTGCCCGCACGTAGCCCTTGGAACATACACTCACAATGAGCCTTGGGTTTCTGAGTTTCAGAGAACAGCCCAGCTAAGCCGTTCTAAATCTTCTTCTCAGCACCGGAGATCGGGTGCACATAGATGAGGCCCTTGGTCTGAGCCGCTTTCACTTTGCGGTCGATCATGTCACGCAATGTAAGGTGCCCCTCCAGCACTAGGATCAGGTCCTCGCCGTCAACAAAAAGCGTCTGAATCTCCTTGCCGATGACGAGGCTGCGGATTACTTCGGGACTGAAGCCGTTTACAGAAATGAACAGGCCTCGTCCGTACAGCTTGCCTGCCACCTTTCCGGCGAATTGATAAACCGGCTCGTTGCTCGATGACCTTTCCTGCCACTTGGCTTCGATGAGGTAGTGCTCTCCATCAAATTTTACGGCACCATCGACCTGTTCCCCGTTGACACGGAACGCTTCCGTGGCTTCAAGGCGCGAGAGACGGGAAAGCTCAGCTAGGATGCGCTCCAGCGCATAGCCGCGCTGCTGTCGTGACGTCTTGTTTGCGAGAAGATCGAGGTATTCGCTACGCAATTGTTCCAGCGAAGTGGTCGGCTGCTGTCGAACAGCGTCTTGGGCGGCCCGTCGCTCGCGATCAGATTTGATCTTGGCATCTCGAATCTCTTGCAGCTGGCGCAAGTGCTCAAGGTTCCGCATCGCTGTGGCACGCTCCAATTTGCGAAGCTTGTCAAAGTAGTACGGGTCGAAATGCGACCAAGTCAACAACGATTGCAGCATCGCGCGAAACGGGCCGAGGCCGTTGTCTGGGCGTGCCGCGAGCGCATTAAACAGTGCATCGATGAGTTCATGACGCTTGAGCGCGTTCTCGCCTTCAATCTGCAAAGGGCCGATTTCGGCCATGGTGCATCCATGCTTCTCGAAAAAGCCCACGATATCCTTGCGAGGCCAGAACAACGACAGGATGCAATCTTTCATGCACCCTTTGATATCAGCTGGGAAGTCCATGGCGCTACCTCCCCATCAACCAATGCGACCAAGAAGTTGTGCTATTACGTCGGCGGCCTGGCGCTGGCGCAACGCCCTCGCCTCTCGTTGCTCCGGCTCATCGCCCTCTCCAAACTCAAACTTGGCGACCGATACGGGGCCATCCTTACGATAGCCTTCGATCTTCTCGTCGTCTGCGAACCGCCCACGCAGGATTGCCAGCGACGCCTCAACGACAGCGCCATGTTTACCGCCGCGCTCCTTACGGAAGGCCTCAGCCACAGCATCCAAACCTTCAGAGGCATTCTCGATACAGTAGATCAAGTCGTGCGCATCCTTCCGCTCGAAACGCTGGTCGAACGCGAAGGACTTCAGACAGGTGAAGCTAACAAGATTGGCGTGCTTGATCTTCTCGGTTGCAATGCCGTTGCCGCCCAGTAGCTCGGCCTGGATCTCGGTGACTTGGTATAGGTCGAAAACGACAGAGGAATGTGGGATGTTCAGAGCGGAGATAGAGCCCTCTGTCGGCAGCGGCTGAATCTTGCCACCAGCGATGTCAGGTGCGTCCGCGAGTAGTTCCAGCACCATCAAAACACCGTGTTCAGTGCGTGTCTGCCATCGCCAAGAGAGCTTCTGTTTCTTATCGTTCTCGGCACGTTCGAACCCCATCTTCTTGAGATTGTCCTCAAGCGTGTGGTACGCATCCGTGTCAGCCAGGATTTGCAGGTCGATCACGATGTCGACATCCATCGTTCCAGCGTGCGCGGGCACCATCGGCGGCCGGGCTGAAACCAAGTACCTCGGTGTGAGCCCGCCAACGAGATAGACCGATTCCTTCCACGGCCCCAAGCCGCGCAGTAAGGTCACAAGGACGCGTTCACAGTCGAGCGTGTACTGATCGCTGTAACCATCGAACGTAACGGGCTTGGCCATCAGAAACCGATCCTTTCCCGACGCAGATGTTCGGCCATTTCTTTAGCGCGGCCTTCACCGCGCAACAGATCGAGAAATACCTGAACCGGGCTCGACAGCCAGACACCGCCGACTTGTTGGCGGAACAGCAGTTCCCCTGCCGACTTTGTCTCAATGACCGCAAGGTTTGCCCCTTCATTGACGACGCGCGCACCCAGTTCTGCCATCGCAGCATCGGCGCTGGTCCCCGGCAGAAGCCGTGTACGTACCTGAGAAATGCCAGACAGGAAAGGAGCGTAGCGCTGCGCCGCAGCTTCATAGCTCAGCGCGTAGTCGACCTGATGCACCTTGAAGACCTCGCCAAGCCGATTGGTCAGGGCATCGGCTTTCAGACCGGGGACGTAGTAGCGGCGAAGTATAGGGAGGTGCAGGGTAGCACGATGCTTTGCCCAGGCATCAAGCAATGCGCCGGGTTCGCGCAGGTGGCGTTCTTTGCTGGGGCCCTGTCCGCGCGACTCCAGCCAGTCGAACCGCTCCAACTCGCCGAATACTCCCGAAGCCGTGGAGGGCGCCACCTGCGCTCGGTCCGCTATTGCGGTGACGCCAAACCAGTCTTCGTGAGCCACGAGGAGTGCGTGCAGCACCTGCGCCCGCCGACCAGAAAACAAGGACCGTACGGACCTTTCCAGCGATTTCGGCGTCGGCTTGTCGATGAAGATGTAAGCGCCAGGAACTGGCAAGAACAGACTGCCGCCACTGTCGTAATAACCAATACGCTCAGTCCTGAGCAGTTCTTTCGCACCTGGCGAGATCGATTCAGCTACAAGAAGATATTGGGCGTAAGCAGGCTGCTCATGGCCTAGCGCCTTGAACTGCCACAGCACCTGGCGTACGTCTCGGGGGTAAGCGGTTTTTTTCGCCTCGATCAACAACGTAACCGACTTGCCGGCGACACTCAGTTCGACTTCTGCATCGACTCGGGCAGAACGCTCCGAAATCGGCTCAGCCGTGCTCAATCGGGCATGCACATCCGGCAGCTCTTGGAGTGAATCCAAGAGCTGCTGTATCAAGACGTGCTCGGTACTAACCGACCAATCAGTCATATTGCAGGTATTTCCTGAACAGCGAATATGACCATCCTACCGAATATTCGACAAGATGGCTATTTTCGCTGTTCAGTGAATCAAGGCCCTGCCCCGCCTCTCTTATGGTTTCCCCCAAGCTTGGAACGCTCGTTCCAGTCGTAGCCGAGCTACGATAACGAGCACTTATCCAAATCGCCCGACTGGCACTCGACATGCGAAATCTCCGCCGCCCCGAAGCCAAGGAAATCCGCGTCATGGGTTGGCCGATGCGGCACGTCGAACCATAAGTCGAAAAGCAGCGCCCCCTTGAGTAAAAACTGGTCGCGCTCTCCGGAGACACTCAAATGGTAAAGCATGCGCTCCAAGGCATATCGAGTCAGCAGCAGGTTGTAGTCAAGTTTTTCCGCGCGAGCCTTGTTGAGCAGCCGATCTCGGATGGAGGCGCCGATGTTACGAACGCTCATGCCAGGCTGTCCAGATAGGGGCGCATCACGTTGGCCACACGGCAAATTTTGGCATAGTGCCATAGGTCGTCGCTGGTCATGCGCTTCTCGTACCATGCGCTTCGCAGCGCCTCCAGCGCGACATCAAGGCCAATCTTGTTTCGGTACTTGAAACAATCAGCGATGGTCTTGGCGACACTGGTGACGCGGACAGTTACACCATCCACAACATGCTCCTCCACACCATCGGTCAACGCCCCGCCGGAGAAACGGACGATACGCAGCGGTGGATAGTCAAGCTTTGGCGCGATGGCCTTGTTCTCGATGGCCAGCCACACCTCGAAGGGGGCTTGGGTCGTCAGGCCGTGAAATCGTAGTGCCGAAAGCAAACACACGACGCCCTTGGGCACCCTGCGCGCCACCTCAGCCAACGACCCATGTACGGAGACTTCACGGCCGGGCAGGCCATAAAGCCCCCGCCCAACACGTTCCAGCTGTCCGCGACGGACAGCGCGGGTCAGGGAAACACGGGGAATTCCAAGCTGTACAAGGTCACACGGGCGAATCAGCCCTTGGGCTCGGGCCAGATCGATCAGCCTGACGGCAGCAGTATCCATGCGGGTTAGGATGTTTCATAACATAGGCAAATGTCAATAATTGCCAATATTTTGGAACACATTTGCTACTGCCTTTCTGGCTACTGTGTTTTTGGCTGAATGCCCCCTCAAATCTAAGACTTACGGGCACCGGCTCATCGTCAGCCAAGGCCACCGGTCAGACATCAAACGCCGTCAACGCGCAATCTTAGCAGCCAGTACCGTTGGCCATATCCATCTTGACCGTATCTCATAAGAGATACACGATTTATGCAAACGGAGAAGATAATCATGGACCATTCCACGATGTTGCACGTCCGGGTGGACGACGAAATCAAATCACAAGCCAGCGATGCACTGGCAGCCATGGGGCTGTCTGTGTCGGATGCTGTGCGCATCCTGCTCAAGCGCGTGGTCAATGATCAAGCTTTCCCGCTGGAACTTAAGGTGCCCAACGCCCAGACCCGTGCGGCAATGGAAGAAGCCCGCGCAATGGCGAAGGCCAGTGCCGCTCGTTTTGATTCTGCTGATGCATTGATTGATGACCTCGAAAACGCAAGTTTCGGCGGCAGCCAAAAAGCCCGCCAGTAGTAAGCGGGCAACGCACGCCCAAGGCGTGCGACTACACCAAGATCTTCCTTAAAAACTGGGAACACCTCTCACGCTCGGGCCGCTACGACATGAAGCGGTTGAAGGAGGCAATGCTGTTGCTCATTGCCAACGATGCGCCACTGGGCCCCGAGTGGCTAGACCATCCGTTGAAGGGTGGGCCGAACAACTGCTGCGATCTACTCTTTCCACGGGTGACAATGTAGGCAGCGCCCACGTGTCTGACTATCTGATGTCGTCATCGGCGTCGCCGCCGTGGTCACCATGGTGACGCTGGGCAATGGCGCGACGCGCATGGTCTCCGATCAAATTTCCAGCCTGGGCAGCAATCTGCTCATGCTCCGGCCTGGGCAGCAACTCGGGCCCGGGCGCAACAGTGCCGGTGCAGCCAATTTCAAACTGGCCGATGCGGAGGCCATCCGGCAACAGATACCATCCCTGAAGGCGGTCGCTCCCGTGGTCGGCAGCCGGGTGACGCTGGTTGCGGCGGGTCAGAACTGGTCCTCCCAGGTAAACGGCACGACCAATGCCTACTTCGTGGCTGGCAACTGGAAGCTCGCTGCCGGGCGGGTGTTCGAAGCGGACGAGGAAGCTATCGGCAAATCGGCCTGCGTGGTCGGCAATACGGTGCGCAAGCAGCTGTTCGGCAGTGGTTCTCCGCTCGGTGCCGAACTGCGGGTGAAAAACTTCGCCTGCGAGGTCGTCGGCCTGTTGGCCGCCAAGGGCCAGGGCGCAATGGGGCAGGATCAGGATGACATGGTGCTGATGCCGATCAGTACCATGCAGAGAAGGCTGACCGGCAATCAGGATGTCTCCACGATCATGCTGTCGATGCGGGATAGCGCCAACAGCAGCCAAGTCATGGAGCAGATTCGCCGCCTGATGCGCGAGCGCCGCAAGCTGGCCGACAACGAGGACGATGACTTCAACGTCATGGATACCAAGCAGATTGCCGAGACGCTTTCCGGCACCGTTCGCACCATGACCGGCCTGCTCGGGGCGGTGGCTGCCGTGAGCCTTCTGGTTGGCGGCATCGGCATCATGAACATCATGCTGGTCTCGGTCACCGAACGAACACGGGAAATCGGCATCCGACTGGCGATCGGCGCGTTGGAGAACGAAGTGCTGCTTCAATTCCTGATCGAAGCCGTCGTCCTGTCGGCCCTCGGGGGCCTGGTCGGCATTGCGCTGGCCTTCCTCGCCTGCCTGGCCCTGACCAGCTTGATGAGCATGCCGTTCCTGTTCAATCCAGGCGTCAATATCCTGGCCTTCGCTTTCTCGGCGGTGATCGGCGTGGTCTTCGGGTACATGCCGGCAAGAAAGGCCGCAAGTCTGGATCCCATTGTTGCGCTGAGATACGAGTGAAGTCGGTTCTGACCGGCCGACAGCTTGCACGGGCTCAACGTCTCTGCTCTGCCCCGTCTATCCTGGACAAATCCATTGCCTCTGGCAATTCTGGCTGAAGACCGGTCCGATACCATGAACAACACCATCACCTCAATCTGCTTGGCAGTGCCAGTCAATGCCAGCAATTGCCAGATACAGAAAGCACCACTGACCATCGGTCACTTGCCTATTGACAATGCATACAAATCAAAACGGCCCTAGATGTCCGCTTAAGTGTATGTTTTAAAAACATATTTCTCTTTTATCCAGGTCACTCCCACTCTATTATAAACAAGCATGTAACCATGTTGATTCGTAATGAATATTTTACGTGATTTGTACTTGATACCATGCTTTGTGCCATGTGGAAAACTTGCTTGTAGCTGCTTGGTCCTGCCAGGTGGTGCTTGAACTGGCATCATGAATCGGATCATACGACAGGGAGGCACATTCGTCTCAGTGACTGACTACAGCAGGCACTCATGGATATCCTTGGTCATCAGGTACAGGTGGTAAGGATCCATCGGCGACGGTGTGAATCCAAAGTGCCGATAGAACTCGACGGCCTGGTCATCCTTGGCATGAACAACCAAAGCTCTCGCTGCAATGATCGATTGGGCCTGGAGAAACCCCTTCAGCGCATCCTTGAGCAGTCCGGCCCCGATGCCAGACCTCCGCTCTGCCTGATCCACAGCCAGCCTGGCCAACAAGATGAGTGGAATCGGATGCTGTGCCAGTCCCTTGGCAATTCGCGCCGGGACGGTTTCGTATTCCGCCGAGGCGGCGGCCAGCGAGTAGTAGCCGATGACCTGCGTTTCACCTCGCAGGGCAACGTAGGTCCGGGCACTCTGGTTACGCTGGTTCTGCAGGGCATACCGATGCAGGAAGCGGTTTAACGCCTCGTTGCCGCAGTCGAATCCGGAAACGTCATGGGCCTCCGTCAGAAGTTCGAGGCCCCGGAGAGGCAACTTCATTGGGTCTCGAAGACGCTCGGTTTCTTGAGCAGTTCCCTGAGACGCGGAATCGATTTGGCCGGTTGATCGAGCGCGGCGTAAAAGGCATTCATCTGTTCTTCGGGCAGGACAAAGCGCGTCTGCGCCGCCAAGGTCTCGTCGGCAACGGTACGTACGGCGCGCAGAACGAATTCGCTCAGGTTCTGGTGCGACAAGATGGCTGCCTGGCGAATCCGGTCCTTCTCGGCCGACGCGAGACGGACTTCGATGCGTTCTTCCTTGACGGTGGCGCCCATGGTGTGACTCCTCATAACGTACGGACAGTATACGGATTGCAATGGGCCATGCAAGTGGGATGAAACCTCCACACTGCGCGACCCGCTTACAACATCGAAGTGCGATCCCAGGCATCAAACGGCATCAACGAGCAATCTGAGCGCCCGGAGTGGCTAGACCATCCGTTGAAGGGTGACTGGGCCGAACAATTGCTGCGATCTACTCTTTCCGCGGGTGACAATGTAGGCAGCGCCCACGTGTCTGACTATCATGAGGCGTTTGAGCGGGGATGGATGTTGAACAGATGAAACGGAACCAAGCTTGGCTGGGATTCATGAGCCGATGCACCGACCCAGTCCTGCGCCAGCGTCTGGAAGAAGAACTGGAGCGTCTGACCAAGGTCAGGAAGTTGGGCCTGGCGTTTGAGGACTATCTGTCGGTATTGACGCTGCTGTTCTGGGGGTGGAGCGCCAGTTCAGCAAGCTTTTCAACGGGAAGCGCAGTGATCTCAGACCGGCAGGCGGAGGCTTATGGCTAACAAGAAATCCTCCCCCACCTGGAGCGACGTCAAGGCCAAGTTGGCCGACTTCGACCGCGCCGGCCTGATCGGGCTGGTTCAAGACATCTACGCGGCGAGCAAGGACAACCAGGCGTTTCTGCACGCCCGTTTTGGCCTAGGGGCCGATGTGCTCAAGCCCTACAAAACTACCATCGACCGTTGGCTTTGGCCGGATGTGTTCAAGAACCAGGACACGTCGGTGGTCAAGGCCAAGAAAGCCATCTCCGACTACAAGAAAGCGATCGGCCAGCCCGATGGCATGGCCGAACTCATGGTGTTCTACTGCGAGCGTGCTGCCGGCTTCAGCGACGATGTCGGCCTGCAGGATGAAGGCTACTTCGATGCCTTGGTGCGGATGTTCGAGCAGGCGCTGAAGGTGATCACAACGCTGCCGGAGGAACCCCGGGCGGAACTGCTGTCACGGCTGGATACGGTTCGCCGCATCAGCCACAACTTCGGTTATAGCGTGGGCGACGACATGGACGACCTGCTGGCCGGGCATGGAGTCGATGCCTGACGACAAGACCTCGTTGGAGGCGCTGCAGGCCGAAATCGCCCGGCTGATCGCCCTGCTGGAGTCCAATGGCATCGAATGGCGCCTGCCGCCCGAACCGGAGCCGGAACCGGAACCGGAACCGACTCCACCCGAGCTTGGGCCGTCCCGGCTTTCCACCGCCGAGAAAGTGGCGCTCTTTCGGCGCCTGTTCCAGGGGCGAACGGATGTCTACCCGGTTCGCTGGGAAGGCAAGACATCCGGCAAAACCGGGTACGCGCCGGCCTGCGCCCACGAATGGGTGGCTGGGGTTTGCGGCAAACCCCGGATGAAATGCGCGGACTGCGGCCATCGGGTGTTCTTGCCGCTGACGGATTCGGTCATCTATGAGCATTTGGCCGGCAGGCTCACCATTGGCGTCTACCCACTCCTGCCCGACGAAACCTGCCACTTCCTGGCGGCGGACTTCGATGAAGCCGAATGGCGCGAGGATGCACGGGCCTTCTATCAGTCCTGTCTGGAATTGGACGTGCCCGCCGCCCTGGAAATTTCGCGCTCGGGCAACGGCGCCCACGTATGGATCTTCTTTGCCAGCAAGGTATCGGCCCGCGATGCCCGCCGCCTTGGCACCACCATCATCAGCCACACGTGTTCACGCACCCGGCAGTTGAAGCTGGCATCCTACGACCGCCTGTTCCCCAATCAGGACACCATGCCCAAAGGTGGTTTCGGCAACCTGATCGCTCTGCCCTTGCAGAAAGCGCCACGCGAACAGGGTCACAGCGTGTTCGTCGATGCCAGCCTGCGCCCGTATCCCGACCAATGGGCCTTTCTGGCATCCATCCAGCCGATGGCGCCATTCGATATCGAGCCGACCATCCTCCGGGCTACGGGTGGTGTACATCCCCTGGATGTGACCTTCATCGACGAGGAAGACCTGGCGACACCCTGGAAAAGGTCTGCGCCATCCAGCAGAAAACTAGCCGGGCCAATGCCGGAGTCCTTGACCGTGACCCTGGCCAACCTGATCTATTTCGAGAAGTCGCAACTACCGCAATCCCTGGCCAACCGTTTGATCCGCCTTGCCGCCTTCCAGAACCCGGAGTTCTACAAGGCGCAGGCGATGCGGATGTCAGTATGGGATACCCCCCGTGTGATCGGCTGCGCGGAAAACTATCCGCAACACATCGCTTTGCCGCGCGGTTGCCTGGAACCTGCACAGGCTTTGCTACGCGATGCCGGCATTCGCTGTGATCTCCGGGACGAGCGATATGCCGGTGAGCCGCTCGATGTGCGTTTCGCTGGCGAACTACGGTTTGACCAGGAAATGGCGGTGTCGGCGATGCTGCACCACGACGCAGGCGTGCTGTGCGCCCCCACTGCCTTCGGCAAGACTGTCAACGCCGCCGCCATGATTGCACGCCGGGGCGTGAACACCCTGGTGCTGGTGCATCGCACCGAACTGCTCAAACAATGGCAGGAACGGCTCCAAGCCTTCCTGGGTGTCGGCAAGGGTGTGGTCGGTAGCATCGGCGGCGGCAAAGCCAAGCCCACCGGCAAAATCGACATCGCCGTGATGCAGTCGCTCTCACGGCAAGGCGAGGTCAATCCGCTGGTCGAGAACTACGGCCACGTCATCGTGGATGAATGCCATCACGTCGGCGCTGTGTCTTTCGACAACATCCTGAAACGCGCCAAGGCGAAATACGTGCTCGGTCTGACCGCCACGCCGATCCGCCGAGATGGCCTGCAACCGATCATATTCATGCAGTGCGGGCCGATCCGGTACACGGCGACGAAGCCGGAGACCGCGCCTCATGACCTGGAAGTGATGCCGCGCCCGATGCACAAGCGAATTGATTTACCGGAAGGGGCCGGAATTCAGGATGTGTTCCGTCACCTCGCGAACGACCCGGAACGCACGGCGGCCATCGCCACCGACATCGTCGGCACTTATGGGCAAGGACGTAAGTTGCTTGTCCTTACCGAGCGTACTGAACATCTGGACGCCATCCATGCCGCCATAGCCCAGCAGGTGGCTACGCTTTTCGTGCTCCACGGCAGAATGTCGAAAAAGCAGCGCGCCTCCATAATTGTGGACCTCAATGCCTTGCCACCCAATGCGCCGCGCGTCCTGCTCGCCACCGGCAAACTCGTGGGCGAGGGATTCGACCACCCACCCCTCGATACCTTGATTCTGGCCATGCCCATCTCCTGGAAGGGCACCTTGCAGCAATACGCCGGCCGATTGCATCGAGAGCATGCGACCAAGACCGATGTGCGGATCATCGATTTCATGGACACCGGCCACCCCGCGCTGCTGCGGATGTGGGACAAGCGAGAACGCGGGTATCGAGCGATGGGCTATCGAATTGCGGAGTCCCTGCGGGACCCTCAGAATCAATAAAACGCCAGCCGCCCAACATTCATTGATGAGGAGCTTTTTCCTTTACTCGATGTCAGAAACTGCAATAATATTCTTACAACTTGAGAACGCACCATGAACACGCTACCTGAAACCATCCTGCTGCACGCCAAAGCCCTCCCCGAGGGCGGCGTGCTGTCGCCCAAGGAATTTTTGCATCTGGGCAGCCGGGCCTCTATCGACCAAGCCCTTTCCAGGTTGGCGAAGGAAGGCAAGCTGTTGCGCGTGGCACGCGGGATCTATGTCGCTCCGGTATCCGGTCGGTTCGGTACGCGTGCGCCCGCGCCCGAGAAAATCGTGGAAGCATTGGCAGAGCAAAATGGTGAAGTGGTTGCCACGCACGGCGCCACCGCAGCCAACGCCCTGGGCTTGACCCAGCAGGTTCCCATCCGCGAGGTCTTCCTCACTTCGGGGCGCACTCGGAAACTGCGTCTCGGTCGCTCCGAGGTGCTGGTGAAGCACGTGCCTCAATGGATGCTGGCTTTGGGAACAGGCTCCGCCGGCGCCGCTGTGCGTGCCTTGGCGTGGCTGGGGCCGACACACGCGGGTGAATCGCTGGCGACCTTGCACCGGACTCTCCCCGCACCGGAATGGCGTATCTTGGCGTCCTCCCGTGCCGCACTGCCGTCCTGGATGGCGCGTGCGATCGGAGAGGAAGCTGTCCGTGTCTGAGGCATTCCTCAAGCTCAGTCGCGACGATCAACGCGAAGTGCTGGAACTGGCGCGTGAAAAAACGGATCGCCCCACCCATTTGCTCGAAAAGGATGTTTGGGTCGTCTGGACGCTGGGCGCCCTCTTCGATTCGCCGCTTTCCGCCGACCTGACCTTCAAGGGCGGCACATCGTTGTCGAAGGCCTACAAGGTCATCGACCGGTTTTCCGAGGACATCGATCTCACCTATGACATCCGTAAGCTCATCGGCGATTTGATCGGTGACGATGGCGCCCTGCCATCCAGCCGTAGTCAGGCCAACAAATGGACCAAAGCCGTGCGCGAGCGATTGCCGGACTGGATCGCTACCCAGGTGCAGCCGGTCATCGAAGCCGCATTGGCTCATGAGAAGGTGGATGCCAAGCTTGAAATCGGCGGCAAGGATAACGACAAGCTGTTACTGCACTACCCCGCGCTCAAGCAGGGCACGGGCTATGTCTCACCGGTCGTGGCACTGGAGTTCGGCGGTCGCACCACCGGCGAGCCGCATCAAGTGCTGCCGGTCACCTGCGACATGGACGGGCATGTTCCAAAGGTCTCATTCCCCACTGCATCGCCGTTGGTCATGAGCGTGACCCGGACTTTCTGGGAGAAAGCAACGGCCGCGCATGTCTACTGTGCCCAAGGCCGAATTCGTAGCGAGCGCTATGCGCGCCATTGGCACGATCTGGCTGCGCTCGGGCGCAGCCAGCATTTTGCCGAGGTGGTGATGGATCGTGCAGTGGCCACGTCGGTGGCCCAGCACAAATCGTTCTTCTTCATCGAGAAGAATAGTGCCGGCAGTGCCATCGACTACCTGCCAGCCGTGTCTGGCGGATTGAATATCGTCCCCGAGGGTAATGCACTCGCCGCGTTAGCTGAGGATTACGCAAACATGCTTGCCGACCAGGTCATGCTTGGTGACGCCCTCACCTTCGAGCAGTTGATGCAGGCTTGTCGAGAAATCGAAATCCAAGTGAATCGCGCCGCCTTTCCGTAGGCCATGGCTGTTCGGCATCTACCCGGTGAGCAGCTCAGGAGCCGAAGCCGTCATATTTTATCCCAGGGTGCCGGAGTCTGCATCGTGTTACGCAGGAGCTCATTGGGCCGCGCCGGTTGCTCCAATCGAGTGAGAAACTCGGAGTAGGTCTCTCGGCTGGTGACGATGCGCATCTGATTGAGCAAGGTTTCCTCGGCCGCGTGACGCGCGGCATCCAGGATGAAATCGGTATGAGTTTTACCTCGCATAAATATCAGGCATGCACCCGGCCGATTCGCTTCCAGATACCATCAAAAATGCCATCAGAAATGGAAACTGCCGAAAACAGTGTTCGCGTAAGGCATTGATATTCCAGGCCCGCTAACTAGTTGACAATGCAGATCGCATCATCAATGAGCGGGCTTAATTACTGTAAAAACAATCTATTACAAAACAGCCTCACTCCCACTCTATTATCAACAAGCAAGTAACCATGTTGATTCGTAATGGATATTTGCCTTGATTTGTGCTTGATACCATGCGTTGTGCCATGTGGAAAACATGCTTGTTGCTGCTAGATCCTGCCAGGTGGTGCTTGAACTGAAATCATGAATCGGATTCATACGACAGGGAGGCACATTCGCCTCGGTGAGTGACTACCGCAGGCACTCATGGATATCCTTGGTCATCAGGTACAGGTGGTAAGGATCCATCGGCGACGGTGTGAATCCAAAGTGCCGATAGAACTCGACGGCCTGGTCATCCTTGGCATGAACAACCAAAGCTCTCGCTGCAATGATCGATTGGGCCTGGAGAAACCCCTTCAGCGCATCCTTGAGCAGTCCGGCCCCGATGCCAGACCTCCGCTCTGCCTGATCCACAGCCAGCCTGGCCAACAAGATGAGTGGAATCGGATGCTGTGCCAGTCCCTTGGCAATTCGCGCCGGGACGGTTTCGTATTCCGCCGAGGCGGCGGCCAGCGAGTAGTAGCCGATGACCTGCGTTTCACCTCGCAGGGCAACGTAGGTCCGGGCACTCTGGTTACGCTGGTTCTGCAGGGCATACCGATGCAGGAAGCGGTTTAACGCCTCGTTGCCGCAGTCGAATCCGGAAACGTCATGGGCCTCCGTCAGAAGTTCGAGGCCCCGGAGAGGCAACTTCATTGGGTCTCGAAGACGCTCGGTTTCTTGAGCAGTTCCCTGAGACGCGGAATCGATTTGGCCGGTTGATCGAGCGCGGCGTAAAAGGCATTCATCTGTTCTTCGGGCAAGACGAAGCGCGTCTGCGCCGCCAAGGTCTCGTCGGCAACGGTACGTACGGCGCGAAGAACGAATTCGCTAAGGTTCTGGTGCGACAGGACGGCGGCCTGGCGAATCCGGTCCTTCTCGGCCGACGCAAGACGGACTTCGATGCGTTCTTCCTTGACGGTGGCACCCATGGTGTGACTCCTCATAATGTACGGACAGTATACGGAATACAATGAACCATACAAGTGGGATGAAACCCCCACACTGCGCGACCCGCTCAACATCGATGTGCGATCTCGAGCATCAAACGCCGTCAACGAGCAATCTGAGCAGTCAGCACCGTTGCCATATCCCTCTTGAGCGTATCTCATGAGAAATACACAGTTCATGCAACAGGAGGAACGAATCATGGCCCATTCCACGATGCTACACGTTCGGGTGGACGACGAAATCAAATCACAAGCCAGCGAGGCACTGGCAGCCATGGGGCTGTCTGTGTCGGATGCTGTGCGCATCCTGCTCAAGCGCGTGGTCAATTACCAAGCCTTCCCGCTGGAACTTAAGGTGCCCAACGCCCAGACCCGTGCGGCCATGGAAGAAGCCCGCGCAATGGCGAAGGCCCGTGCCGCCCGTTTTGATTCTGCTGATGCATTGATTGATGGCCTCGAAATCGCAAGTTTCGGCGGCACAGGAAGCGCAGTGATCTCAGATCGGCAGACGGTAACTACGGTAACTTATGACTAACAAGAAATCTTCCCCCACCTGGAGCGACGTCAAGGCCAAGCTGGCCGACTTCGACCGCGCCGGCCTGATCGGGCTGGTTCAAGACATCTACGCGGCGAGCAAGGACAACCAGGCGTTTCTGCACGCCCGTTTTGGCCTAGGGGCCGATGTGCTCAAGCCCTACAAAACTACCATCGACCGTTGGCTTTGGCCGGATGTGTTCAAGAACCAGGACACGTCGGTGGCCAAGGCCAATAAAGCCATCTCCGACCACAAGAAAGCGATCGGCCAGCCCGAAGGCATGGCCGAACTCATGGTGTTCTACTGCGAGCGCGCCGCCGGATTCTGCGCCGATATCGGCCTGCAGGATGAAGGCTATTTCGATGCCTTGGTGCGGATGTTTGAGCAGGCGTTGAAGGTGGCAGTGACGCTGCCGGAGGAAGCACGGGCGGAACTGCTGTCACGGCTGGATACGGTTCGCCGCATCAGCCACAACTTTGGTTACGGCGTGGGCGACGACATGGACGACATGCTGGCCGGGCATGGAGTCGATGCCTGACGACAAGACCTCGCTGGCGCTGAAGGCCGAAAATACCCGGCTGATCGCCCTGCTGGAGTCCCACGGCATTGAATGGCGCCTGCCGCCCGAACCGAAGCCGGAACCCACTCCAGCCGAGCTTGGGCCGTCCCGGCTCTCCACCGCCGAGAAAGTGGCACTCTTTCGGCGCCTGTTCCAAGGACGAACAGATGTCTACCCGGTTCGCTGGGAAGGCAAGACATCCGGCAAAACCGGGTATGCGCCGGCCTGCGCCAACGAATGGGTGGTTGGGGTTTGCGGCAAACCCCGGATGAAATGCGCGGACTGCGGCCATCGGGTGTTCTTGCCGCTCACGGATTCGGTCATCTATGAGCATTTGGCCGGCAAGTTCACCATTGGCGTCTACCCACTCCTGCCTGACGAAACCTGCCACTTCTTGGCGGTGGACTTCGATGAAGCCGAATGGCGCGAGGATGCACGGGCCCTCTATCAGTCCTGTCGGGAATTGGGTGTGCCCACAGCTCTGGAAATTTCGCGCTCGGGCAACGGCGCCCACGTATGGATCTTCTTTGCAAGCAAGGTATCGGTCCGCGATGCCCGCCGCCTTGGCACCGCCCTCATCAGCCACACCTGTTCACGCACCCGGCAGTTGAAGCTGGAATCCTACGATCGCCTGTTCCCCAATCAGGACACCATACCCAAGGGTGGTTTCGGCAACCTGATCGCACTGCCCTTGCAGAAATTGCCACGCGAACAGGGTCGCAGCGTGTTCGTTGATGCCGGTCTGCGCCCGTATGCCGACCAATGGGCCTTCCTGGCCTCCATCCAGCCGATGGCGCCGCACGATATCGAGCTCACCATCCTCCGGGCCACGGGCGGCGTCCATCCGCTGGACGTGACCTTCATCGACGAGGAAGACCTGGCGACACCCTGGAAAAGGTCCGCGCCATCCAGCAGAAAACCATCCGGACCAATGCCGGAAGCCTTGACTGTGACCCTGGCCAACCTGATCTATTTCGAGAAGGCGCAACTGCCGCAGCCCTTGGCGAACCGATTGATCCGCCTCGCCGCTTTCCAAAATCCCGAGTTCTACAAGGCGCAGGCCATGCGGATGTCAGTCTGGGACACGCCCCGGGTGATTGCCTGCGCGGAAAACTACCCGCAACACATCGCCTTGCCGCGCGGCTGCTTGGAAGCCGCGCAATCCCTGCTCAGGGATGCCGGCATCCGCTGCGATGTGCGGGATGCACGTTATACCGGGGAGTCCATCGACGAGCACTTCGCCGGCGAGTTGCGGCTCGATCAGGAAATGGCCGTATCGGCCATGTTGACCCACGACACGGGCGTGCTGTGCGCCCCCACCGCCTTCGGCAAGACCGTCACCGCCGCCGCCCTGATCGCCCGGCGGGGCGTGAATGCCCTGGTGTTGGTGCATCGGACCGAACTGCTCAAGCAATGGCAGGAACGGCTCCAGGTGTTCCTGGGTGTCGGCAAGGGGGTGGTCGGCAGCATCGGTGGCGGCAAGGCCAAGCCCACCGGAAAGATCGACATCGCCGTGATGCAGTCGCTCTCACGGCAGGGCGAGGTCAATCCTCTGGTCGAGAATTATGGTCATGTCGTCGTGGATGAATGCCATCACGTGGGCGCCGTATCCTTCGACAATATCCTGAAACGCACCAAGGCAAGATACGTGCTCGGCCTGACCGCCACCCCAATTCGCCGGGATGGCCAGCAGCCGATCATTTTCATGCAGTGCGGGTCAATCCGATACACGGCGACGAAACCGGAAACCGCCCCTCATGACCTGGAAGTGGTGCCGCGACTGCTGCACAAGCGAATTGAGTTGCCGGAGGGGACAGGCATACAGGACGTCTTCCGCCGCCTTGCGAGTGATCCGGAACGCACGGCGGCCATTGCCGCCGACATCGTCAGCGCCTATGGGCAAGGCCGCAAGGTGCTGGTTCTGACCGAGCGCACTGAGCATCTGGACGCCATCCATGCCGCCATTGCCCAGCAGATGCCGACGCTTTTCGTGCTGCACGGCAGGATGCCGAAAAAACAGCGTGCCGACTTGCTTGTGGAACTCAATGCCCTGCCACCAGACGCACCGCGGGTTCTGCTCGCCACCGGCAAACTGGTCGGTGAGGGATTCGACCACCCGCCGCTCGATACCTTGATTCTGGCCATGCCTATCTCTTGGAAGGGCACCCTGCAGCAATATGCCGGCCGCTTGCATCGAGAACATGCGACCAAGACCGATGTGCGGATCATCGATTTCATGGACACCGGCCACCCCGCGCTGCTGCGGATGTGGGACAAGCGAGAACGCGGGTATCGAGCGATGGGCTATCGAATTGCGGAGTCCCTGCGGGACCCTCAGAATTAATAAAACGCCAGTCGCCCAACATTCATTGTTGAGGAGCTTTTGCCTTTACTTGATGTCAGAAACTACAATAATATTCTTACAAATTGAGAACGCACCATGAACACGCTACCTGAAATCATCCTGCTGCACGCCCAAGCCCTCCCCGAGGGCGGTGTGCTATCGCCCAAGGAATTTCTGCATCTGGGCAGCCGGGCCGCTATCGACCAAGCCCTCTCCAGATTGGCGAAGGAAGGCAAGCTGTTGCGCGTGGCGCGCGGGACCTATGTCGCTCCGGTATCCGGTCGGTTCGGTACGCGTGCGCCCGCGCCCGAGAAAATCGTGGAAGCATTGGCGGAACGAAACGGAGACGTGGTTGCCACGCATGGCGCCACTGCGGCCAATGCCTTGGGCTTGACCCAGCAGGTCCCCATTCGCCAGGTCTTCCTCACTTCTGGACGCACCCGGAAACTGCGCCTCGGTCGCTCCGAGGTGCTGGTGAAGCACGTGCCTCAATGGATGCTAGCCTTGGGAACCGGCCCCGCCGGCGCGGCAGTGCGTGCCTTGGCGTGGCTGGGGCCGGCACATGCGGGTGAATCGCTGGCGACCTTGCATCGGACTCTCCCCGCACAGGAATGGCGTACATTGGCGTCCTCCCGTGCCGCGCTGCCGTCCTGGATGGCGCGTGCGATCGGAGAGGAAGCTATTCGTGCCTGAGTCATTCCTCAAGCTCAGTCGCGACGATCAACGCGAAGTGCTGGAACTGGCACGCGAAAAAACGGATCGCCCCACTCATCTACTCGAAAAGGATGTTTGGGTCGTCTGGACGCTGGCTGCCCTCTTTGATTCGCCCACTTCCGCCGACCTGACCTTCAAGGGCGGCACGTCGTTATCGAAGGCCTACAAGGTCATCGACCGGTTTTCCGAGGACATCGATCTCACCTATGACATCCGAAAGTTGATTGGTGACCTGCTCAACGACGATAGGGCCCTGCCGAGCAGCCGTAGCCAGGCCAACAAATGGACCAAAGCCGTGCGTGAGCGATTGCCGGACTGGATCGCCACCCAGGTGCAGCCGGTTATCGAAGCCGCACTGGCTCGTGAGAAGGTGGATGCCAAACTTGAAATCGGCGGCAAGGATAACGACAAGCTGTTCTTGCACTACCCCGCGCTCAAGCAGGGTACGGGCTATGTCCCACCCATCGTAGCACTGGAGTTCGGCGGTCGCGCCACCGGCGAGCCACATCAAGTGCTGCCGGTCACCTGCGACATGGACGGGCATGTTCCAGGCGTCTCATTCCCCACTGCATCGCCGTTGGTCATGAGCGTGGCCCGGACCTTCTGGGAGAAGGCTACGGCCGCACATGTCTACTGTGCCGAAGGCCAAATTCGTAGCGAGCGCTATGCGCGCCATTGGCACGATCTGGCTGCGCTCGGGCGCAGCCAATATTTTGCGGAGGCGGTGATGGACCGCGCCGTGGCGACGTCAGTGGCCCAACACAAGGCGTTTTTCTTCATCGAGAAGGATAGCGCTGGGAGTGTCATTGATTACATGCCAGCCGTGTCAGGCAAGTTGAACATCGTACCCGAGGGCAATGCACTCGCCGCGCTGGCCGAGGACTACGCGAACATGCTTGCGGACCAAGTCATGCTTGGCGATGCCCTCACCTTCGATCAGTTGATGCAGGCTAGTCGAGAAATCGAAATCCAGGCAAATCGCGCCGCTTTGCTATAGGCCATGGCCGTTCGCCATCTGCCCGGTGAGCGGCTCAGGCACCGAAACCGTTATGTCTTATCCCAGGGTGCCGGAGTGTGCATCGTGTTGCGCAGGAACTCATTGGGCCGCGGCGGTTGCTCCAATCGGGTGAGAAACTCGGAGTAGGTCTCTCGGCTGGTGACGATGTGCATCTGATCGAGCAAGGTCTCCTCGACCGCGAGACGCGCTGCATCCAGGATGAAATCGGTATTGGTTTTACCGCGCATAAAGATTCAGAAATGCACTCGGCCGATTCGCTTCCAAATACCATCAAAAATGCCATCAGAAATAGAAACGGCCGAAAACAGTGCTCGCGTAAGGCATTGATATTCCAGACTCGCTAACTCGTTGACAATGCCGATCACATC
This sequence comes from Hydrogenophilaceae bacterium, assembly GCA_031426815.1. GTDB lineage: Bacteria > Pseudomonadota > Gammaproteobacteria > Burkholderiales > Thiobacillaceae > PFJX01. The sequence continues at coordinate 8,150 of JASJPG010000165.1, read as the reverse complement.
ATCAACGAGCGGTATTAATTACCGTAAAAACAATACGTTATAAAACAGCCTCACTCCCACTCTATTATCAACAAGGATGTAACTATGTTGATTCGTAAGGAATATTTAGCGAGATTTGTACTCGATACCATGCTGTGTGCCATGTAGAAAACTTGCTTGTAGCTGCTTGATCCTGCCAGGTGGTGCTTGAACTGGCATAGTGGTATCGGGTGCTGTGCCAGTCCTTTGGCAATTCGCGCCGGGACGATTTCGTATTCCGCCGAGGCCGCGGCCAGAGAGTAGTAGCCGATGAGCTGCATGCCGCCACGCAGGACCACGTAAGTCCGGGCGCTCTGGTTGCGCTGGTCCCCCATTATTTTCGGATCGGTACGGAAGGCGGCGCCGGACAATAAGGGCCGCGGCCGAGGACGCCCGCCCTTGAAAAGGCTGCTGCTGTGCTAGACGGTCCGACCGCTGGCCGAACCGCTCAGGCGGCGGGCAGACGCAATGTCGCCCTCGCACCGCCCAGCGGGGACTCGGCCAACATGATCCCGCCGCCATACATGCGGGCCAGATCGTCGACGATGGCCAGGCCGAGCCCGGTTCCCGGCACCTGTTGATCGGCCCTTACCCCACGGCGCAGGATGGACTCACGCAGGTCGGCGGCGATGCCTCGGCCGTCGTCGTCGAGGATGATTTCAAGCATGCCCTGTCCTGTCCGTGCCTGGATCTCGATGCGCTGGCCGGCCCACTTGCAGGCGTTGTCGAGCAGGTTGCCGAGCATTTCCTGCAAGTCCTGCTCCTCGCCGCGGAAGGCCAGTCCCTCCGGCATCGGCTGCACGGACAATTCAAGATCCCGACCGGCATGGATGCGCAACATGGTGCGCACCAGTCCATCGACGATCGGCTTGAGTGGCGTGCGTGCGCCGGGCATGCGCGCGGTCGCCGCCGCCTGGGCGCGGGCCAGGTGGTACTCGACCTGCTTGCGGGCCGTTTCCACCTGGGCGGCCACCAGCCGGGCCAGTTCGTTGTCCTGACCGGCGGCGGCATTGGCCAGGACGCTCATGGGGGTTTTGAGGGCGTGGGCCAGATTGCCTGCCTGGGTGCGGGCGCGTTCGACGACTTCGGCGTTCTGCGCCAGGACGCTATTGAATTTCTCCACCAGCGGCATGATTTCCGCCGGGAAGGTGCCTTCCATGCGTTGCGTTTCGCCGTCGCGCACCCGCCCGAGCGCGACGCGCAGCCGGCGCAGCGGCGCCAGGCCGACGTATACCTGCACCGCCGCCGCGATGGCCAGGCCCAGGCCGAGCAGGCATAGCGCCAGCCAGAGCGAGCCCTGGAAACGCTCGACCGGCTCGACCATCAGGCGTTCGTCGGCGGCGACGATGAGACGAAACGGCATGGAGTCGATGCGCACGGTCCTTTCGACCATGCCGACAGTCGTGCCTTCCGGCCCCGGGCCGGAGTGTCGATGCACACTGCCCTCGACGGGCGTCCCCGGCGGCACGACGAGCACCTCGTCCCAGAGCGAGCGGGATCGCATCACGGCCGGGGTGTCGGGGCGGCCGGCGACACCGAGGCGGTCGATCTGCCAGTAGAGCCCGGCGAACGGTTTGTTGAGGCGCGGGTCGCTCAAGGACGAGGAGAGCGTCGGCCGGCCCTGCCCGTCCAGGCCGAGATGCGCGGTCAACTGGTCGAGATGGGTGTTCAACTCGGCATGGAACTGGGTTTCCACATGGTGGCGGAACAGATTGCCCAACTCCCAGCCGGCCACGAGGATCGAGGCGGTGATCCAGATCAGCGTACCGATCAGCAAGCGAATGCGCAGGGAGGCGCGCGCAGTGGCGGAGGTCATGGTCGGCGGGCGATGCGGTAGCCCAGGCCGCGCACGGTTTCGATCGAATCCGGCGGCAGCTTCTTGCGCAGGCGGGCGATGAAGACCTCGACGGTGTTGGAATCCCGGTCGTAATCCTGGGCGTAGATGTGCTCGATCAGATCGGTGCGCGAGACCACCTCGCCGGGGTGGTGCATCAGGTAGGCCAGGACGCGGTACTCATGGCTGGTCAGGGTCAAGGCCCGGCCATCGACGGTGACGCGACCGCTGCGGGTGTCCAGGGTCAGGGGGCCACAGGCCAGTTCGGCGTTGGCATGGCCGCCGGCGCGGCGGATCAGGGCGCGCAACCGGGCCAGCAGTTCTTCCATATGGAACGGCTTGGTCAGGTAATCGTCGGCGCCGGCGTCGATGCCGGCCACCTTTTCGTGCCAGGTATCGCGCGCGGTGAGGATCAGCACCGGCATGGTCCGGCCGGCGGCGCGCCATCTTTTCAGCACGGTAATGCCGTCCATCCGGGGCAGGCCGATATCCAGGACGACGGCGTCGAAGGGCTCGGTATCGCCGAGGAAATGGCCATCGACGCCGTTGTTCGCCATGTCCACCACATAGCCCGCCGCGGTCATCGCCTCATGAAGCTGTTCGGCCAGGGTGGGCTCGTCCTCCACCAGCAGGATGCGCATCAGGGGGCCTCCTGCCGGTGCGGCGCGGACTTGCCCTTGACCTTCTCGCCGAGCAGGCTGCCGTCGCGGGCGTCGATCTTGAGCTTGACCAGGGTCCCGTCGCTCCGCAGCAGCTTGATCTCGTAGAGCCAGCGGTTGTCCTTGTCTTCGAGTTCGACCTCCATGATCCGGCCCGTGTGTTCGCGCTCGACCCGTTGCAGGATCGCCCGCAAGGGCAGCACCTCGCCCGCTTCCAGTGCCCGGCGGGCGCGGTCGTGGTCGCCGTCGGCCTGGCCCGGCCCGGCCAGGCTCAGGAGCAAGGCGGCGCACAGCGCCATATGCATGCCTCGAATCGCCAATTTGCCCGACATCGCGGTCATCTCATTCCAGTTGAATTAGGCCGGTTATAGCCCGGCAAAGATGAACGCCAGATGAACGGCCGGTTCAGTTTCGGTTCAGCGGTACCGGTTCAAAGTGCGCTCCACACAACGGATTTTCACCCAGACAGCCACTTTCGCAAGGAGCCACCATGAACCGAGCCGTTATCACCGTTGCCCTGATCCTCGCCGCCACCACTTTCTCGGCCACGGCCGCCGCCGGCCCCCGTGGCGACCTGCTGGCCGGTTACGCCGCCGCCGCGAAGGCGGCCAATCCGGCCATGGCCAGCCTGTCCGCCGCCCGGGGCAAGATCCTGCACACCAAGTCGTTCGCCGGCGGCAAGGCCGACACCCCGGCCTGCACCTCCTGCCATGGCACCGACCCGCGCGGCGCCGGCCGCAACCCCACCGGCAAGGCCATCGACGCCATGGCGGTCTCGGCCACGCCCGGCCGCTACAACGATGCCGCCAAGGTCGAAAAATGGTTCAAGCGCAACTGCAAGGAAGTGCTCGGCCGCGAATGCAGCGCCCAGGAGAAGGGCGACTGGCTCAGCTACATGGTCAGCCAGTAAGCCGATATCGACCCAACCAACCTAAGGAGCCTGCCATGAACATACCTTATCGCCCGATTGCTCTCGGCTTGATCGCCCTGGTCTTTTCCGGCCTCGTGCTCACCCGCGCCCAGGCCGGCGGCAACCATTTCTACACCCCGGTGCGCGACGCCCTGGTCAAGGAGGAATGCGGCAGTTGCCACCTCGCCTTCTCCCCGGCGATGCTGCCGGCCAGCTCCTGGCAACGGATGATGGCCGACCTGTCGAACCATTTCGGCGACGACGCCAGCGTCGACGCCGACACCGCCGCCAAGATCACCCGCTACCTGGTCGAGAACTCGGCCGACCGGGGCGGCCAACGCCTCAACAACAAGCTGATGCGCGGCGTTTCGATGGGCAATGCCCCGTTGCGCATCACCGAACTGCCCAAGTGGCAGCGCGAGCACCGCGAAGTGCCGGCCTGGGAATGGCGCCACAAGGACGTGCGCACCAAGACCAACTGCGTCGCCTGCCACACCGCGGCGGAACAGGGCTACTACGACGACTGAGCCGGTACGGCTTCGCCCCGCCCCACTAATCCAGGAGATAGATCATGCGTGCCTCGACCCTCGTTTCAGCATCCGTTCTTGCCGCCACACTCGTCGCCGGGGGCTTCTTCCTTGCGCCCTCGTTCGCCGATGACCATTATTCCAACCAGGCCGGCCAGCGCCCCTGGCTGTCGATCCCGCAACTGCACGACAAGCTTGCCGCCGCCGGCTATCGCGACATCGAGAAGATCGAGCGAGAAGACGGCCGCTATGAAGTCCGGGCCACCGACCGTGCCGGCCGGCGGGTGAAGCTGCACCTCAACCCCTGGACCGGCGAACTCGACGCCGGCGACCGGGACGGGATCAAGCGCGGTTATACGGAACCGAATGCGGTCGTCGAAGGCCGCCGCAGCGGGGCCGAATGCAGCAAGCGGCGCTGCCGCGACGACCTGCCCCAGGTTGGCGCCCAGAAAACCAACTGACCGGCGGAGCCCTGATTTGGGCCAATGATGCCCCACGTCGACTTTCCTTCAATAAACATCACCGGATCGACCGCCATGAGAACCCTGCTTGCCACCCTTGTCGCCCTCATCGCCCTCGCCTGGGGCTGGGACGCCCTGGGCGTCGCCGGCGCCACCGGCGCCAGCCTGCCCTGGACCGTCCGCCAGGAGGGGCTCTATCTCAGCGGTCTGCTGTCCATCGCCATGATGTCCCTGGCCGTGTTCCTGGCGGCCCGTCCAGCCTGGCTGGAAGGACCGCTCGGCGGCCTGGACCGGATGTACCGGGCACATAAATGGGCCGGCATCCTGGCGGTCGGTTTCGCCGCCCTGCACTGGCTGATCGAAATGTCCGACGACGTCCTCAAGGCCCTGGTCGGCCGGGAAGGGCGTCTACCCAAGGAAAACTTCGGCGGCCTGCTTGAGGCCATGCGCGACCTGGCCGAAGACCTGGGCGAGTGGGCCATCTACGCCGTCCTGGCCATGCTGGCGTTGACCCTGTGGCGGCGTTTTTCCTACCGGCCCTGGCGCTTCCTGCACCAGGCCATGCCGGTGATCTACCTGGCCCTCGCCTTTCATGCCGCATTGCTCGCGCCGCCTGAATACTGGACCCGGCCGGTCGGCTGGCTGCTCGGCCTGCTGCTTGGCGCCGGCGTGTACGGTAGTGTCGCCGCCCTGACCGCGCGCATCGGCCGGGCGCGTCAGGTCGAAGGTGAAATCATCGCCATCGAGCAGACCGCGCCCGATGTCGTCGCCGTCCAGTGCCGCCTCGGCGAGGGCTGGCGCGGCCACCGCCCGGGCCAGTTCGCCTTCATCACCTTCGACCGCAAGGAAGGCGCCCACCCGTTCACCATCGCCGGCTCGGATCGCGGCGACCGTGTCGTCGGTTTCCAGATCAAGGCCCTGGGCGACTACACCCGCGGCCTGGGCCGGCGTCTCCGGGCCGGGCAGAAGGTCACCGTCGAAGGCCCATACGGCCGCTTCGACCTGGCCCGGCGCGACCCGCGGTCACGGCAGATCTGGGTTGCCGGCGGCATCGGCGTTACCCCCTTCCTGGCCTGGCTGGAATCGCTCCAGGCCGCTCCCGGCACGGCCCCCGCCGCCGACCTGCATTACTGCACCCACGACCGGGACAGCGACCCCTTCGTCGCCCGGCTGGAAACACTGTGCGCGCCCCTGGACGGCTTCCGCCTGCGCATCCACGGTTCCCGCCAGGGTGAGGTGTTGAACGCCGCCATCCTGGCCGAGGGCGGCGTCGGTCCGGCCGAGGTCTGGTTCTGCGGCCCCCGTGGCCTCGCGGAAAGCCTGAAGGCGGGCCTGCACGTCGCCAGGCCAGGCGAGTACCGCTTCCATCGGGAAGCGTTCGAGATGCGTTAGCCAGTCTGTGCAACCGTGTTCGATTTACCGCCCCGGGAGAGGGTGGCATGAGACTCCCTTACAGGAGCGGCTTCAGGCGCGATTACCCGGCTCGATCGGGGCGGAAGCCCCTCCTACAGGGGGCGATTCGTTTAGTGTGCTTACTTGGTCGCCTGTCGAACCGCTTTGAAAGAGACAAGACAAATGAATCCATTCCAAAAACGCACCGCACTGCGCATCGCTACCGTCAGCGTGCTGCTGGCTTCCCTGGCCAGCCCGATTTCATGGTTCGTCGCCCGCGAACGCGCGGAGAAAAGCGTCGTCGCTTTGGCCATGGAAGAGTCGGGACGCCTGTTGCACCGTCACGACGCACTCGACCTGTCCGGTGCCCAGGCCGCCGAGCATGCCACCGCCGCCGCCAATACCATCGCCGGCGGCTTGTTCGACATTGCCGAAATCTATGACGCCAGCGGTCGCAAGCTGGCCGAATCCATGACCCGCGAAGGCGCACTGGTCGAATCGTCCTTGCCCAAACATGGCAAGCCGAGCTATGCCGCTGCCACCTACGAAAGCCTGAGGCTCCCGGACCAACGCTGGGTCTTGCGAGTCTTTGTCCCGCTACGCATTTCCAAAACCGACCCGAGCGGACCGATCACGGGTTATTTTGAAGGGATACGCGTCGTTTCCGCCTGGCAGCAGGAGCAAATCCTCTCCACCGCCCTGACTGCGGCATTGCTGGTTTGCCTGGCCTCCCTGCTCTGCGGCGCGGCAATCTACCCCGTGGTGGTGCATTTGTCGGCCGATAACGAGCGCAAGGCGCACGAAGTGCTCGATTCCCACATCTCGATGATGGAAGCGCTCGGCCGCGCCATCGCCAAGCGCGATTCCGACACCGGTGTGCATAACTACCGCGTCGCCTGGATCGCCGCGCGCATCGCCGAGCGCCTGAAGCTGACTGGCGGTGCGATGCAGGCGCTGATCGCCGGCAGCTTTCTCCACGATGTCGGCAAGATCGGCATTCCCGACGCGATCCTGCTCAAGCCCGGCAAGTTGGACGCCGAGGAAATGGTCACCATGCGCACCCATGTCGGACAAGGCGAGGAAATCGTCACCGGCATGGGCTGGCTCGACGGCGCCCAGGCCGTCGTGGCCGCCCATTACGAAAAGTGGGACGGCAGCGGCTACCCGCGCGGACTCGCGGGCGAAACGATACCGCTGGCAGCCCGGATCTTCGCCGTTGCCGATGTCTTCGATGCCCTGTGTTCGAAACGTCCCTACAAGGAGCCCATGACGCTTGAGGCCACGATGGCGGTTCTCGACCGGGACACGGGCAGCCATTTCGACCCCACGGTCATGGCGGCGTTTCTGCCCATGGCCGAAGCGATATTCGAACGGCTGAAACAATGCAGCGAAGCCGATGCCCGCGAGCTTCTGGAAGAGCGCATACGTCGGCACTTCAATATGTAAGCCTCGCGCCGGCGAACGGGGATTCAGACAAAGGCAATAGAGTATTGGACTTTCACCAACTATCACTTGCGACTCGGGATAACCGAGATGCAGTGCTTCTGGTTGCTGGAGACCAGCACCCTATTCATGCTCGATGCACCTCTTTCAGGACTCCATTTCCGCCACCGAGAGTGGGGCGTTCATCCATGTCAGTCGGAACAGTCGGAGACTTGAGGCGCGTCTTGTGGAGCTCTCCGGCCGCTTTTAGGGTGCGGGCACACACTCAGAACTGTTTGAGGAATAAGCCATGGGTGTTGAATCGCTTCCTGAAGCAGCTCGTTGATAATGCAGGTCACATCATCAACGAATGACTTTAATTATTGTAAAAACAATGTGTTAGCAAACAGCCTCACTCCCACTCTATTATCAATACGCATGTAACAAGCTTGATTAATAAGGAATAATTCATGCTTGTTTTAACGGATACCATGAATTGTGCCATGCGGAAAATTTGCTTGTGACTGCTTGGCATTGCCAAGCAGTGCGAGAACTGAGCACCCTTGCTTTCCGCCAAAATTGTTGCGATTTTCTGGATTCATCAATCTCAAGCAGCCCTCATACTTCAAGGCGCAGCTGAAGACGCCGATCTTCTGGGACCATGTTATTCCGTTCTGATGTGTTCTAGAAGAACCCCACCTTGCAGGTGGCCGCCGCGCCCATGTTGAGATTGATCACCGCAGGTGCTTCTTCGACGGGGCAATTGAGATAGCCAGCCTGAGTAATTACCTCTGAAACAACTCTTTAACCTTGGCAGGTTCTGACTGACACAACACGAAAAAACCCCGCCGGTCAGAGACCAGGCGGGGTCGGGGTACTACAGGATCAGGGATCAGAACGGGATGTCGTCACTTTCGTCAGCGAACG
>JASJPG010000164.1:0-11772 GCA_031426815.1 Hydrogenophilaceae bacterium | reverse complement strand
TGCCACTTCCCATCAAAACAAAGGCTTATCAATTGTGTTTCTCATGAGGCGCTCCCACGAGTAGTGTCGCCACTCACCCGTTGGGTGACGCGACAAAAAACCTCTCATGTCTCTATCCACGCGGCTTTCGAGCGATATACATAAGACCAACTGAGGTTTTCAGGTTCAACTTACCATACCGGCGAGCTCGGCGGCGGGGCGACAGTTGCGACTGAAAGGCAAGGGTATATCGGGCGATCCGTCAGGCGCTCTTCCTGGAAATCTTTCTGTTCGCTTCCGCACCAAGCGCCAGGCTGCGCATGGGGTTTCCGCCTGCGCGGGAAACGACGAAGGCGAATAAATCTGCAATTCCTTAATATCAGGCCTCGCCGACCTGTTTGGGAGATTGCATGGAAATGCTTTACTGGGCCGATTACGTCAAGTTCTTCGTGGCCCTTGTGGTCATCGTCAATCCGATCAGCGCGCTACCGCTGTTCGTCAGCATGACGGCGAACAACAGCCAAGCCGAGAAAATGCAGATCGCGCGAGTGGCGAGCATTTCCGTGGCCGTGGTCCTGTCACTGGCGGCGCTGCTCGGTCAGCCTATCCTGGTTCTGTTCGGAATCACCATCGCTTCATTCAAGGTGGGCGGCGCGATCCTGATCATGCTGATGGCGATTTCCATGATGCACGCCACGCCCACCCGACAAAGGCAGACACCGGAGGAGGCGATGGAGGCGCAGAACAAGGACAACATCGCCGTCGTCCCACTCGCCATCCCGCTGCTGGCGGGGCCGGGCGCGATATCCACCACCATCGTCTACGCGACGGAACGGGTCGCGCTGCTGCATCTGGCCCTGATTGTGTTCTGCTGCCTGCTGGTGGCCGGCGGCGCCTGGCTGATGCTGCGGCTGGCAACGCCGGTCAGTCGCTGGCTGGGCGAGACCGGGGTCAACATCTCCACCCGCTTGATGGGACTGTTGCTGGCCGCCGTCGCGGCCGAAATCTTCACCAGCGGTCTGTTGGTTCTGCTGCCCGGACTCGGCTAACCGTCCGAATTCTTCAGGTCGCCGGCTTGGGGGCTGGGGGGATTTATGAGGCATCTGCGTATGCCACCGCCGTCAAATCCCCCTGCCCCCCTTTACAAAGGGGGAGGCTGATCAGGCCCGCGCCAGCGGCAGCCAGAGTGTGAATGTGCTGCCGTTACCGACTTTGCTCTGGACCTCGATGCGGCCGCCGTGCTTGCAAACGATGCCGTATGAAACCGAAAGCCCGAGGCCAGTACCGCTGCCCACCGGTTTGGTGGTGTAGAAGGGGTCGAATATACGTTCGATGACGGCCTGCTCCATGCCCTGGCCGGTGTCGGTGACGGCGACGAACACGCCGCCTTCGGCCTGGCCGGTGCGGAGGGTGATCTTGCCGTGGCCGTCGATGGCCTGGGCGGCGTTCAGCAACAGGTTCATGAATACCTGGTTGACCTGGGAGGCGAGGCATTCGACCAGCGGCATGTCGGCGTAGGCCTTGACCACGTCGGCCTTGTACTTGATTTCGTTCCAGACCACGTTGAGTGTGCTGTCCAGGCCATGGCGCAGATCCACCCATAGCCACTCTTCCTCGCCGGGACGGGAGAAGTCGCGCAGGTCCTGGACGATGCGCCGCACCCGGTCGGCTCCGTCCTTGGATTCGGCGATCAGCGCCGCCGTGTCCTCGCGCAGGAATTCCAGGTCGATGCTTTCCCGGAACTCCCGGATGCTGCGGACCGAGTCGTCGCTGCCGTTCAGGTCCAGCCGGGCCTGGTACAGGTCGATGAGTTGCATCAGCTTGGCGACATAGTCCGACAGGGTGCGGAGATTGGAGCTGACGAAGCCGATGGGGTTGTTGATCTCGTGGGCCACGCCGGCGGCGAGTTGGCCGATGGCGGCGAGCTTTTCCGATTGCAGCAGTTGTTGATGAGTGTCCTCCAACTGGCGGATCAGCTTGCGCTGTTGGTCGTGTTCCTTTGCCAGGGACTCGTTGGCCAGGGCCAGGGCGCGGGTGATCTTCTCGTTCTCGGTGAGGGCGTTTTCCAGCTCGCAGGTGCGCTCCCGCACCTGGCTCTCAAGCGCCACGTCGGCCTGGAACAGACCGAAGTCCGAGCTGAGTCCGTTCATGTCCCGTTCCACTCGGGCCATGAGGGCGCGGTTGATTTTCTCCAGGCGACGGATTTCCGCCCCTTGGTCGGGGTTCTGGACAGGGTCAGTCATGGTCGTCTTTACCGGGATGGCCGATGGCGATGCCGGTGAGAGTCTGGTTGACGTGGACGCCGCAGAACTGTTCGCCGTAGGTGCAGAATCCGAGCACGTTGTATTCGCCGAACAGCTGGGCCAAGGGCGCCTCCATGTTCTGTTGGTGGATCTCCAGATTGCGCAGGATGCAGTCGTAGACGATCACCAGTTGCGGCGGCCCGATTTTCGCCTTGAGTTCCGCCAGGGTGGTTTGCAGGTTTCCCACCGGGTCGAGGCCACTGGCCACGGTCAGGACGATGCCTTCGTCGATGGCGCAGTAGAAGGTCAGGCTGCGGTCGGGGTTGGCCTTCTGGATCGAGCGCACGAAGTCCACGCCGTTGATGCGCACCAACACCGGGTGGGCGGCGAAATGCCCCGCGTCCAGCTCATCCACCCCGATGCCGACGATACGGGCATATTCCTCGGCGGCAGGCAGGCCGTTGATCTCGCGGATGGTGCGGGTGGCGGTGTCGGCCTCGGTGACCACCAGCTTTTCCTCGCCGTGGACGAAGTGCTGGGTCTTGAATACCTTGAATGGCAGGGTGGTGTCGATCACCGCGATCACCGCCGCGTCCTTGTGGAAGCGGCCGTCGTGGAACACTCGGGTTTCCCTGAAGCGCAGATCGTCCCCCGCCGAGCCCCCCACCAGCGTGATGCCGCCCAGGGCCTTCTGAACCGCGCGGGTGACCGGCTCCTCCCGTTGCGACAGGCCGTCGATCAGCATCAGGGCGAAGGCATGGCCGTGCCCCGGATTCGGCGCCCGGCCTTCCAGTTCCTTGAGTACGGATTGAGTCAGTTCCCTGCCGATAGCGGGATCGAAACCTTGCAAGGCTTCGATCCGTCCTGTCGCCGCCTTGACCTCGGCGCCGGAAAAGCCGATGGCCGCCATGCCGTGGCTGCCGTAGCCGGAGGGGGCGATCTCGCCCGCCGTGGTGCAGCCCAGCATCTGGACGCCGGGAAAGTCGCGGTTGAGCGCCTCGGCCAGGGCATCGAGGTCATAGTGGGATGAGCAGAAAAACAGCAGCAGTTCCATCCCCGGTCGGTACAGGGTCTTGGCGAGCGAGGCACAGGCCTCATGGGGATTGGGGTTCGCGCTGTGGGCGATGTCGATCATGGCATGCTCCATGGTGGGTGCGGTGTTCGACGTGCGGTTTTGGTTGCAAAGCTATATCGAAAGATATAGTACTGCGTGCTTGTGTTCGCGGGTCGCCGGGAGGAGTATCGAACCTGCGCGATAGTACAAAAGAGATAATGGAGAGCGATGATGGACGACGACATGGACGATTGTCCTGCCATCGGCAGGACCGGCCCGAATCACGAAACCGAGTCCCAGGCCGCGCTGCACCGCATCCTCAGCGTTTCCCTCGAACCCATCGGCCTGGCCAGACGCTTCGATGCCATCCTGGACATCCTGTTCGATATCAGCTGGTTGCATTTCGAGCGCAAGGGAGCGGTCTTCCTGGCCGACCCGGAGGGCGAACGCCTGGTCATGGCGTCGAATCGCTTCCTCAGCCCCGCACTCTGCGACCTGTGTGCCGAGGTGCCCTACGGCCATTGCCTGTGCGGCAAGGCGGCACAGACGCGCACGGTGGTGTTCAGCGACCACCTCGACCACGACCACGCAACCACCTTCGATGGCATTGCCGACCACGGCCATTATTGCCAACCCATCATGGCCAACGGCGCCTTGCTGGGCGTGCTCAACCTCTATGTTGCCCCGGGCCACGAGGACCGGCCGGATGAGCGCGCCTTCCTGCAGTCGGTGGCGGACACCCTGGCCGGCATCATCGAGCGCGAACGGATCGAAGAAGAGCGGCAGCGCCTGGTCACCGTGGTGGAGGACAGCCCGGATTTCGTCTGCATCACCGACATCCTGGGCCGGCCGCTGTATTTCAATCGCAGCGTGCGCGAACTGCTCGGTTGCCGTGAGGGCTTCGAGCGTCTGGAATCCTGTCGGATCGACGACTTGTTCGTCGCCGAATCCTCGCGCCTGGTCCACGATGAAGGCATACCCGCCGCCCTGGCACGCGGGATCTGGAACGGCGAGACCGGCATCCGCCGGGCCGACGGCAGCGAGCTGCCGGTGTCCCAGATCATCCTGGCCCCGCGCGGCGAGGACGGCCGGCCCAGGTTCCTGGCCACCGTCTGCCGCGACATCAGCGATCGCAAGAAAGTAGAGCAGACCCTGCAAACTTTGGCACTGCACGAAAAACATTTCGCCAACGCGATCATCGACAGCCTGCCCGGCATCTTCTTCACCCTCACCAAGACCGGCCATCTCGCCCGCTGGAACGTGAACATGGAGCGCAGCCTGGGCTACCCCGCAGAACGGCTGGCAGACATGACCCTGCTCGACCTGGTGGACGAGGTCGATGCCGCACGGATCCAACTTGCCGTGGAGCAGGCCGACGAAGGCCACGCGGTGACCCTGGAAGTGCGCCTGCGCACCGTGGCCGGGATCACGGTGTCTTACCTGGTCAGCACCACGGTGATCAACCCCAGCTACGGCGGCGGCATGGCCGTGGTCGGGGTCGGCTTCGACATCAGCGAGCGCAAGGCGCTGGAGCAGGAACTGGAGCGGCAGGCCAGCGTGGACTACCTCACCGGCGCCTACAACCGGCGCAAGTTCATGACCTTCCTGGAGTTCGAATGCGCCAACGCCCAGCGCTACGGCCGCCAGTTCGCCCTGTTCATGTTCGATATCGACCACTTCAAGCAGGTCAACGACCGCTATGGCCATGACGTCGGCGACCGGGTGCTGTGCGAGGTGGTGCGGCGAGCCCAGGCCTGCCTGCGCAAGAGCGACATCTTCGCCCGCTGGGGCGGCGAGGAATTCATCGTGCTGGTGCCGGAAAACCATACCGGCCAGGCCGCGCAACTGGCCGAAAAGATGCGCCAGGCCCTGAAAGACCCGCCGATGGAGTCCGTGGGTGCGATCAGCGCCAGCTTCGGGGTGGTGGGTTGGCGGCAACAGGACTCCGCCTTCGAGTTGATCAAACGTGCCGACGATGCCCTGTACCAGGCCAAGAACCTGGGGCGGGACCGCATCGAGGTGGACAGCTAAACAGCGGGGCGATTGTGCCGAGGTGTGTGGCATGCGGCGGAAGGCGCTGCGCTTTTCCGCCCTACGCGGGCTTTTTTTCGTCCGCGCAAACCGGCCGGCGAGACGCCGGCGCTCCATGTTGCGGGTTGGAGCGCCGGCGTCTCGCCGGCCTGACGGCTACTCGTGCCGCAGCGCTTCGATCGGGTCCATCCGCGCGGCGCGGCGGGCCACCGCGCCGAGCAGCGTGGTCAGCGCTTCGGTGGTGCTGGACAGGGTTTCGGGCATCGGTGATGGTCGCGCCAGCGCACGCAATAAAAAGTCGGGACCGACGCGGCTATGTACGTTGGCGTACCGATTTGACGTTCATGTTTGCCTAGGCTGGTGTTGCAGGTTCGCCTGCACAACCTATCGGAAGGAACCACCATGAAACGTTTGCTATTTGCCGCCGCACTCGCGGCCATCGCCGCACCGTCGCTTGCCGCCGATGTCGGGGTATCGCTCAGCATTGGCCAACCGGGCTTCTATGGTCACATCGACATTGGTGACTTCCCGCCACCACGTCTGATCTACCAGCAGCCACGCGTCATCTATCGGGAAGCGATGCACCGCCCGCCCATCTACCTGCACGTACCGCACGGCCACGCGAAGAACTGGCGTAGACACTGTCGTGAATACAACGCCTGCAACGAACGGGTCTACTTTGTGCAGGACAACTGGTACAGCCAAGAGTACATCCCGCGTTACCGGGAACGTCATCAAGATCGACGCGACGATTACAGGGACGATCGGCGGAAGGACCGTGGCAATGATCGAAACGACTACGACCGCCACGACAATGGCCGCGGGCATGGACCCAATCGCTGAGCAAGCTTGCTCAAACCGCCCGTCGAACGGTTCTACAACTTCAATCGAGGATGCATCATGAAAAAACTATTACTGATTTTGAGTTTGCTGGCAGTGGGATTGAGCGGCTGTTATGTCGTGCCGCACCGCGGCCATGACGATGGTTATCGGGGTGACCGGGATCAGCATCACGATAATCGCCGGGACAAGGACCGGGACCGGGATCACGATCGGAGTCGTGATGGATATCGTTGAGCAATGACGCGCGCCTGAATCCACTCAGCTCGCGGGGCATTGACCGGGTGAACCGCATGTTTTCGAAGGCTGAGCGCGGTCAACAGAGGATTGACGATGTGGAAATATCTGGCCGCCTGGTGCGCGATGTTGCTGGTCTCCGTGGCCAATGGCGGCATACGCGATTTCACCTACGGCAGGTACGTCGACGCGTTGTCGGCGCATCAGATCTCGTGCGTCACCGGCATCCTGCTGTTGGGCATCGCGATTGGCTGGTTTATCCGGCGTCACCCACCTGCTTCCAGCCGCCAGGCGATGTTGATTGGCGCATTCTGGCTGGCGCTGACCGTTGCCTTCGAATTCCTGTTTTTCCACTATGTCGCTGGCCATCCATGGTCTGAGTTATGGCGTAGCTACGATGTACTCCATGGCCAAATGTGGCTTTTCGTGCTGCTTTGGGTTGCACTCGCTCCGTATGCATTCTTCCGCTTCAATCGCTCCGTTTGAGTTGCCAACGCCTTTGCCAACCCAGCCGCTGACCTGGCTCACACGCCTGTTGCTGGTCTGGCTCGCGCTAGCCGGTCTCGGGGTCGTGTTTGCTGCCGCACCGGAGTCCTCCACCGGCGCATTGTTGCTCGCCAAATACACTTCGCTGGCAGACCGCTTGCAGCAAAACCAGTTTCAGCGCCCGCTCTATCTCGACTCAACCGAATCCGAGAACGACATCAAGGGCGATATTTATGCCGTGGTCGATTATCCGTTCGCCACGGTCTACGCGGGGCTCAACGACCCGGACAACTGGTGCGATGTGTTGAGCCTGCATCTCAACACCAAGTTCTGCCGTGCCACGCCTGACAAGACCAAAACGGTGCTGCGTGTCAGCATCGGCAATAAATACAGCCAGCCGCTCGAAGACGCCTACCAACTTGAGTTCACCTATCGCGTCGCCGCGGCCACCGCGAAGTACCTGGAAATTCAACTCAGCGCGGATAAAGGGCCGATGGACACCCGCAACTACCGAATCCAGTTACAGGCGATAGCGCTGGCCAACGGACGCACCTTTCTGCACATGACCTACTTTTATGAGTACGGCTGGGTCGGTCGAATCGCCATGAAAACCTACCTTGCCACCCTCGGCAGCGGCAAGGTCGGCTTCACCATCGCCGGTCGGCAATACAACGGCCAACCCGAATACATTCGGGGCATGCGTGGCCTGATCGAGCGCAATGCCATGCGCTATTACCTCGCCATCGACGCCTACCTCGGCTCATTCGTGGCAGCGCCCGCTGTGCAACTGCAAAAGCGCCTGCAAAGCTGGTTCACCGCCACCGAGCAATACCCTCGCCAACTGCATGAAATTGAACGCACGGTCTATATCGAGATGAAACTGAGCGAATATTTGCGCCAGCGTTAGTGTTGTAGGGCGGAAAAGCGCAGCGCCTTCCGCCCTACGCAGGATAACAACCCGGCTATGGGTTGAGCCTTCCGCAAATGAAACAGCCCGGCCGAAGCCGGGCTGTTTCATTGCGGAAAACGCAGATTACGTTAAGCGCTGCGGGCCGTTAGTTTGTGACGAGAGATGCCAAGACCCAGCAGACCGAGACCGAGCAGGCCCATCGTGGCAGGCTCAGGCACGTTGCCGTTAGGGGCATCGCGGGTTTCGATCAAGTCAATGTTTGCGTCCAGGCCGGGGGTTGTCGAACTCAACGTCATGCGGATTGCGTCCGCTGACGAGAGCGCTGCGAGGTTGCTGAAATCGCTGAACGCAAAGAAGAAATCATTACCCTGCGAGCCGATCGGGAAGGTAATGCTGCGTGATGCGGTCATCCCTGAGGCGAAGTCATCGATGTCGAAACTCAGCAGAAGGGCATGGTCCATTGCCGTCGGGAAGGCCAGGTAAATACCGGTAGCGCCACCTGTATACATGTCGATATTTCCCAGACCCGCACCGCCGGCATCCCAGGTCAACACCACCTCGGTCGCAGCGCTGACGGAATCATTGATATCGAGCACGCCCGCAACGACCCTGACGTTGACATCCGCAGCGGCGTCACCTGCGTACAGCGTGACGTCGGTCTTGCGGATTCCGCCAAGGATGTTGCCGACGGCGCCGGATTGAAGGTTGTTGAACGAGGCTACCGGCGCCGGGCCGGTAATGTAGATCTGCGCTTGCGCGACCGAGAAATTATCAATGATCAATGCGTTTGCGGAACCGGCCGAGAACAGGCCGGCCAGGGCGGAGACAAGCAGTAATTGTTTATGCATTTTATTGATCCTTGTTGGAAGCGGAAAAAGCGGGTGACCTCTGCATCCGGGCATTCAAAATCGATGCAATAACCCGGTAGCGAACGCAGCGTGGCAGCGCATTTGGAGGGGGTCTGTACGCTGGAACACTGAGCCCGCTCGGCAGTTGTCGGAACGGACTTTGCACCCGTTAAAACGGGTCCGCGTCAGGCAAGCCGGCCGGTGTATCGGTCGACAAGGCTTCCGGGCAGCGCCAGGGCAGCACCGTAGCCCTGAGCGGGTCTCACAGGGAAAGACCGACAGGCTGCTTGGTTCACTCCGGGCGCGACAGAGCCTCGTCGAGAAATCGCAGCAACGCGGCGACGACGGTCAACAGCACCGGGCCGACAATCACGCCGATCATGCCGAAGGCGGAAACGCCGCCGATGACGCCGACGAAAACGGCGAGGATCGATACCGGCGCATGCCTGGAAATCAGCAACGGCCGCAGCAGGTTATCGATCACTGACACGCCGGAGCCCCAAATCGCCAGGAAGATCGCAAACCCCCATTGCCCCGTCGCGGCCAGATAGAGCACCGCCGGCGCCCACACGAGCGCGGCGCCGCCGACCGGCAGCAGCGCCAGCAAGGCGGTCAGAACCGCGAATACGACAGCGGCGGGCAGGTCGACGATGGCGAATCCGATGCCGACCAGCGCGCCCTGGGCCAGCGCGGTCAAGCCGGTGCCGTAAACCACGGCGCGGGTGGTGTCGCCGATCAGTTTGAGCAACTCGAACCGACGCGCGGGCGCCATCGGCACCAGACGCACTGCGAGGCCGAGTAGTTGGCGGCCGTCGCGCAGAAAGAAGAACAGCAGGAACAGCATCATGAAGAAGTGGATCAGCGAGCCGAGCGCCGCGAGCAGGAAGTTGCCGCCGCTGGCCGCCAGCGACTTCAGCAACATCTGCACGGCGCCAACCAGCCAGCCTTGCAGCTGTTCGGTGCTGGCGGTCAGGTTCTGGCGCAGCCACTCGGCCAGGCTGCCGAGCAAGGGATTGCGTTCCAGTTGCGCCAGCAGGTTGGCATCGAAACGCAACGGCTGTTGTTGCAGACGGGCGAGCAGATCGGCGGCCTGAGTCGCAAACGCCGCGCCCAGGCTGAGCAACGGCCCGGCCAGCATCAGCGGCACCAGCAGCGTGATGATTCCCGCCGCCAGACTGGCGTGTCCGTGCAGCTTGTAGGTCAGCCAGCGTTGCACCGGCGCCAGCAGAAAGGCGAGACAGATGCCCCAGGCCAGTGCGTCCCAGAACGGCAACAACATCCAGTACAGGGCCAGCGCGAACAGCGCCGCGACGACGATGACGAATTCCTTGCGATAAAGGTCCGGACTCATGGCCACACTTGCTCAATTATCGAAAAAGCGAACCGCATTGCCGCCAGCCTCTTTCGCTTGATACATGGCCAGATCCGCCCACTTGACGACCTCCTCCGGTTCGACCTGATGATCCAGGAACAGCGCCACACCGATACTGGAAGTGCAGCGATGTTCGACGGTGATGGCCGTTTTACCCTCCGGCTTGACCTGCAACACATAGGGTTTATCCAGGCTGGCGCGGAGTTTTTCGGCGACGCCGGCGGACTGCGCGATCGCCGCGGATTTTTCCAGACCCAGTTCACTCAGGATCACGACAAACTCATCGCCGCCGAAACGCGCGACGATATCCATCGCGCGAACACAACCACTGATGCGATGCGCCACTTCGATCAGCAGCAGATCGCCGACATGATGCCCATGCGTATCGTTGAGCGGTTTGAAGTTGTCCAGATCCACGAAGATCAGCGCACCATAGTTCTTGTAGCGTTTGCTGCTGCTCATCGCCTGGTCCAGGCGATCATCCAGCAGGCGGCGATTGGGCAACCCGGTCAGCGTGTCATGCAACGCCAGTTTGAGGATCTGCGCCTCCGCCTGCTTGCGTTCCGTGATGTCGCGCGCCGCGGCGAACACGCCTTGCAGGCGCCGGTCCCGATCGTAAAAAGTGGTCGCGTTGTAGGAAACCACGGTTTTCCTGCCCTCACGGTCACGCGCGGTGAGTTCGTAGTTGGTGACCTTGTTTTTGCTCAGTACCAACCTGATGCCCGCCTCGGCCCGCTCCGGATCGGTGAAGTAATTCTTGAACGGCGCGCCGATCAGCTCATCGCGCGTACAACTGGTGAGCGCCTCCATCTGCTTGTTGACGTCGGTGATGATGCCGCCCGGATCGGTGGTCATCAGCGCATCGATGTTCGCTTCGAACAGCGAGCGTGTGTAGAACTGCTGGTCGCGCAGGCGCTGACCGAGTTGCCCCCGCTCCGCC
Organism: Hydrogenophilaceae bacterium; assembly: GCA_031426815.1. Lineage (GTDB taxonomy): Bacteria > Pseudomonadota > Gammaproteobacteria > Burkholderiales > Thiobacillaceae > PFJX01. Next base: position 832 of record JASJPG010000164.1, on the reverse strand, counting down.
TCGATCTGTTTGCGCGCGGTGTTGTCTGTGCCGATCAGCAGGTAGCCGATGATGCCGTCCTGATCGTCGCGCAAGGCGGTGACCGAGACCACGGCCGGGAAGCGGCTGCCATCCTTGCGGATGTAGGTCAGCTCGTAGATGTCCTCGATGCCGCGCGAGGCCTTGAACACCAGCGCCTCGAAGCCCGGCGCGATGGGCGTTTCAAGTTCGGCGCTGAGCATCTGCGAGCGCGCGAGCAATTCTTGCGGATCGGAAATGTCTGCCGGCGTAATCCGGTTCATCACTTCGGCGGCGGCATAGCCCAGCATGCGTTCGGCGCCGACGTTGAAGATCTGGATCACGCCCTTCGCGTCGGTGGCGATGCTGGAGAAATTGGCGCTGTTGAAAATCGCGCTCTGTAACGCCCCGGCCTGTAGCAGCGCTTCTTCCGCCTGCTTGCGCGCGGTGTTGTCGGTACCGATCAGCAAGTAGCCGATGATTTCATCTTGATCGTCGCGCAGGGCAGTGACCGAGACGACCGCCGGAAAACGGCTGCCGTCTTTGCGGATGTAGGTCAACTCGTAAATATCCTCGATGCCGCGCGAAGCCTTGAACACCAAAGCTTCGAAGCCTGGCGCAATCGGCGTTTCGAGTTCGGCGCTCAACGCCTCCGCGCGTGCGATGACTTCTTGCGGATCGGAGATATCGGCCGGCGTGATCTTGTTCATCACGTCGGCAGCGGCGTAGCCCAGCATGCGTTCGGCGCCGACATTGAAGATCTGGATCACGCCATTCGCATCGGTGGCGATACTGGAGAAATTGGCGCTGTTGAAAATCGCGTTCTGCAACGCCC
>JASJPG010000163.1:0-4343 GCA_031426815.1 Hydrogenophilaceae bacterium | reverse complement strand
TCCCTGTGTCGAGCACGAACGTCTGGAGTTCGCCGTGCTGCGCCGCCAGAAGCTGGTACTGGAACTGCGGGACGAGTCGGGAAATGTGGTGACGCTGAGCGTCCTGCCGACCGACGTGGCGACACGGGAGCAGGCCGAGTGGCTGAGTTACCGCGACGAGGCAGGCGCGGTCGCGGTAGTGCGGCTGGACCGGATCGTGTCGGCCAGGCCGGCCTAGGGTGCAGGTGTCGTAGGAGCGCCTTCCAAGGCGCGATTGTTCCGAGCGCAATAGTTATCGCGCCTTGGAAGGCGCTCCTACGGCAATACAACGGCTAATACTGGAACGTCGCCTCGGTTTCCAGAATTTCGCGGCTGAACTGATCGGCGTGCAGGCCAACATTGAAGCGGACATCGCCGGCTTGCTCGGCCTTCACGACGATGCGCCATTCGACCTGTTCCTGCGGATTCAGCAACGGCACCAGCGTCGGCGTGATCAGCGCGCCGTCCGCCTGCACGGCCGTCGTGCCAGTGCCGCTCAGAAAGCGCTGTCCGCTTTCCAGACCGGCGACGATCTTGACGTTGGTGAGCGCTTGCGAGCCCTGGTTGAGGACGCGAATAACATATGTCACCTCGCCGCCGACCAGGACCGGATCGGCCAGATCGACGACTTCGAGCAGCACGGCGGGAATGCCGAACACGCGCGTCTCGCACTGCGCCGCGACGCCGGCGGCACGATCGCCGACCGCTGCGCTGCCGAATGCCAGCGGGCCGAGTTGCGTCGGCGCAAAGGTGGCGCACACGGTCTCTTGCGCGCCGGGCGCGAAGTTCTCGAACTTCCAGGTGATTTCCTGCTCGTCCGCGCAGTTCTTCTCGCCGGTCGCGCTATCCAGATGGGCGTTGGCGGGAATCCGCAGCGACAGCATGGCCAGGCGCTCGACCAGATCGCCGGTATTGGTCAGCGTGGCGCACTGCGTCACCGTCTTGTGCATGGCCGACTCGACAGGGGCCGTGCAATTCAGGGCCAGGGCCGGCGCCGGGCGTGGCAACTGTTCTTCGACCCAGAAATTGCTGCAGGCTTTCGGGGTGACCACACGGTAGCGGCGCTCGCCCGAGATGAAGGAAAACTCATAGGCGTCGATCGGTTTCTTGCCGGCCCACAGCACGTTGCGCAGCACCACCGGCTTGCCTTTGATGCGCGTCGACATGGCCGGCAGCACGCTGCCGACCGGGATGCTCAATGCCTTGATCGGCGCGTTGGCGGCGGCCTGCCGGAAATCCTCGATATCGCCGAGGTAGTCGCTCATGCGCAGCACCGTGGTCACATCGGCGCGCAGCGATTCCTTCAGCAAGGTTAGTCGCAGGTCTTCCGGCGTTTTCAGCGGATCGGCAAAGCGCGTTGCCGGATTACCCAGGCGCGTGGCGCGATGCATGTCGGCGGCTTGCGCAAGGCCGGCCAGACTGGCCCAGAGCGAGAAGGCCACGAGCAGCAGACAGACGGGTAGGCGGTTCATGGCGGGTTTTTCGCGTGAGCGGGGTGGTTGGGTTGTGGCTGGAGTTTATCGCCGCCCGGCCAGGTTTCGAATGCCGGATATCACTGCACGTCAGGGGTAGGGTTGGCCGGCCCGTCGCCGAAATCCATGCGGGCGAGGTTTTTCAGGACATGCCGCAAGCGCTCGACGACATCGTTCAATGTTGCCTCGATGGTTTCCGGTGAAATGCTGGTTTTGCTGTCGCCGCGGCCCGCGGCCCAGTTCACCGATACCCCGATGGCGGCGTAGCAGATGCCGATTTCGCGCGCCAGATAGGCTTCCGGCATGCCGGTCATGCCGACCATGTCGGCGCCATCGCGCGCCATGCGGTCGATCTCCGCCTTGCTTTCCAGGCGCGGACCTTGCACGGCGCCATAGACGCCGCTCGCCATGAACATTTCATTGGCCTGGCGCAGGGCTTCCATGCAGCGCTGGCGCATGTCTTCGCAGTACGGCCAGGTGAAATCGAGGTGAGTCACCGGCTTGCCGTTGTATTCGGTGAACGTGGTTTCGCGGCCATGCGTGTAGTCGATGATCTGGTCCGGCACGCACAGATCGCCCGGTTTCAGGTCGGGATGGATGCCGCCGACGGTGGCTACCGAGACGACATGGCTGACCTTCTGTTCGTGCAGCGCCCAGATGTTGGCGCGGTAATTGACCAGGTGCGGCGGGATGGTGTGGCCGTAGCCGTGCCGCGCCATGAACACCACCGGGTGGCCGTCGAGATTGCCGAAGGTGAGCGGGCCGGAAGGCTCGCCGAACGGGGTGCGGATGACTTGCCGGTGCGTGATGGAGAGGCCGGGAAGTTTGGTCAGGCCGGAGCCGCCGATGATGCCGAGCATGTAAGTTCCTTCTGCTGAGTAGGTGCGCCGTGCGCACCGAATGACTGATACAAGTGCGTACGACGCAGCCTACTTGAGTGCGTAGATGGCGGGCAGATTGCGCCAGAGTCCGTAGGCATCCATGCCCATGCCGAAGACGTAACGGTCCGGCAGGTGCAGGCCGACGAAATCCGCTGCGATGGGTTTGGCGCGGCCGATTTTCTTGTCGGCCAGCACGGCGATCTTGACTTCGCCCGCGCCCAGTTCGAGCAGGCGCGCCTTCGCGGCGGCCAGTGTGTGGCCTTCGTCGAGGATGTCGTCGAGCAACAGGATGACGCGGCCCTGCAGATTCTTGCGCGGCAGCACGCTCCACTCGATCTCACCGCCGCTGGTGCCGTCGCGGTAGCGGGTGGCGTGCAGATAGTCGAATTCGAGCGGAAAACCCAGGCGCGGCAGCAATTTGCCGGCGAACACCACGGCGCCACCCATGACGCACAGCGCGATCGGAAAGTCATCCGCCATCGCGTCGGTGATGTGGCTGGCAAGGCGGTCGAGCACGCATTCGATTTCGGTCGCGCCGTGCAGCAGTTCGGCGTCGTTGAGTAATGACCAGGCTTCGTTGAGTCGTCGTTTGTCCATGTCGTCGATCCACTGGGTTTTCAAAGGGGGCATATTCGTAGGAGGCCCGCTCGCGGGCCGAATTACCGGTGGTTCGGCCCGCGAGCGGGCCTCCTACGGCTAACCCGCCAGATTGCGTTGCCGTCGCGCCTCGTACAGACACACGCCGGCAGAGACCGAGACGTTGAGGCTTTCGACCTGGCCGTACATCGGGATGCGCACCAGCAGATCGCAATGTTCCCGCGTCAGGCGGCGCATGCCGGCGCCTTCGGCACCGAGCACCAGTGCGGCGGCGCCGGAGAAATCGGCATCCATCACCGCGCCGCTCGCCTCGTCGTCGGTGCCGACGATGAGGATGTTCTGCTCCTTCAAATCGCGCAGCGTGCGGGCCAGATTGGTCACCGTGATGTACGGCACCGATTCCGCCGCGCCGCTGGCGGCTTTCATGGCGACGGCACTCAGGCCTGCGGCGCGGTCTTTCGGTGCAATCACGGCATGTACGCCGAAGGCATCGGCGCTGCGCAGACAGGCGCCCAGGTTGTGCGGGTCGGTGACGCCATCCAGCACCAGCAGCAGCGCCGGTTCGGTCAGGTCTTCCAGCACTTCGTCGATGTCGCGCGCCAACTGGATCGGGTCGGCGGAAGCAACGACGCCTTGCGACTTGCCGCGCGCCATTTCCTCGACGCGGGCACCGTCGGCCAGCACGATGCGCACGTTGCGGTCGCCGGCGACCTTGATCAGATCCTTGGCGCGCTTGTCGCGCCGGGTCTGGTCAAGATAGATCACCTGGATGCTGTCCGGATGGTGGCGCAGGCGGGCGATGATGGCGTGGAAGCCGTGGATCAACATGCGCTGGCTCATTTGCGTGCTCCGCCCGATTTCGCTTTGGCTGCCGGTTTGGTCGCCGGTTTTGCAGCTGGTTTTTCCTTCGCTGCGGCAGCGGGTTTGCCGCCAGCCGCCTTGGCCGCCGGATGCTTCGCCGCAGCTTGCTTTGCAGCAGCGGCCTTGCCGGTCGGGGAATCGTCGACCAGGGCGAAGTCGATGCGGGACGATTCGATATCCACCTGCACGACGCGGATGCGCACCTTGTCGCCCAGGCGGAAGCGCTTGCCGGTGCGCTCGCCCATCATCTGGTGGCGGGCGGCGTCGAAGTGGTAATAGTCCTGGCCGAGTTCGGTGACATGCACCAGGCCTTCGACGAACACCTCGTGCAGCGCCACGAACACGCCGAAGCTGACCACGGCGGAAATGACGCCGTCGAATTCCTCGTTGATCTTGTCCTGCATGTAGAAACACTTCAGCCACGCCACCACGTCGCGCGTCGCATCGTCGGCGCGGCGCTCGGTCATCGAACAATGCGTGCCGACGTTGGCCCAGCTGCCCGGGTTGTAGGTTT
>JASJPG010000162.1:0-10166 GCA_031426815.1 Hydrogenophilaceae bacterium | reverse complement strand
CGCCAGCAACTTGCTGGTCGGCGACTTCTTCGATCTGTCCAACCGCACCGTCCACCACATCGTCGCCATGAAACGGCGGAGCAGGAACGCCTGAGCGCGGCTCTGCGCTTCGACGCGCCCGCGTCCCGACGGAATCGCAATTCAAGGAGTCAGTACCATGCGACAGAATCTCCCAGTGAGCGGAAACGAATACATGCTGCGCGACGGCATTCAAATCGTCTCGGCCACCGACACCAAAGGCCTGATCACCTTCTGCAATCCGGACTTCGTCGAAGCCAGTGGCTTCAGCGAGTCCGAATTGATCGGTGCGCCGCACAACATCCTGCGCCACCCCGACATGCCGGCGGCCGCCTTCAAGGATTTGTGGAACACCCTGGCAGCAGGCCACCCCTGGTCCGGACTGGTGAAAAACCGGCGCAAGAACGGCGACCACTACTGGGTGCGCGCCTATGCCAGCCCGATCAAACAAAACGGCCAGATCAGCGGCTACCTGTCGATTCGCGCCAAACCCGGCCGCGATGAAATAGCCGCCGCCGAAGCGATCTACAAAGACATCCGTGAAGGCCGCGCCAAGGGCATTTATCTGAAGGAAGGCCGCCTGCTGCATAGCGGCCTGCGCGGCGTGATCGAAAACCTGCAGAACATGAGTTTGCGCGCCCGGCTCTCCGGCGCCATCGCCATGATGACGCTGTTCCTGGCAACCATCGGCGGCATCGGCCTGTTCGGCATCAGCCAGTCCAACCAGAGCATAGAAGAGGTGTACGCCAAGGCACTGGAACCGGTCAAACTGGCCGAGCGGATTCGCTTCCTGCTATCCGACAGCCGCGGCCAGATTCTGCTCGGCATGCAACATAACCCGGCCTATCCGCTCGCCAAGTTGCACGACCACAGCATCCAGACGCACCTGGATGTCATCAGCGCCAACGCCAACCAGATCACCGAGGACTGGAACATTCTGTCCAAGGTGGCGTTCGATGCCGAGGTCGCCACCGCCGCCAAGGTCAAAGCCGCGCTGGAGAAATTCCAGCAATCCCGCACCCAGTTTGGCCAGGAAGGCATCCTGCCGGCCAAATCTGCCCTGCAGGCCGAGATGTACGACGACGTCGGCGACATGCTGATCGACAACATCAACCCGCTCTATCACGCACTCAACGAGGACACCAATGCCCTGCTCGCCGCACTCGCGGGTTATGCGCAGGAAGAACGTCAGGCAGCCGCTTCGCGCGCCGCTACCCAACGCAATTTCATGTTGTTGGTCTTCCTGCTCGGCATGGCCGGCGCCGGTATCGTCGGCTGGCTGCTGATGCGCGCCATCGTGCACCCGTTGCAACGCACCATGGGCTATTTCGACAAGATTTCAGAAGGCCGTTATGACAACGCCATCCAGGTGGATCGACACGATGAAATCGGCAAGGTACTGGAAGCCCTCGCCAACATGCAGATTCGCCTCGGCTTCGATGTCGCCGAAGCGCGCCGCGTCGCGCAGGACAGCCTTCGTATCAAAACCGCGCTGGATAACTCCACGGTCGGCATCACCGTCTCCGATGCGGAAGCCAAACTGATCCACATGACGCCGAGCGCCCGTAGCCTGCTGCAAAGTCTGGCCGCACCCGGCCAGAATGTGGACAGTCTGCTCGGCGGCAAACTGTCCAGCCTGTTCACCGATGCAGCAGCGGCGACCCGCTTCGATCAGGCCGTGCTGTCCGGCGCGCAGGTCGACATGGAATCGAGCGGCCATCATCTGCGCCTGATCGCGCGCCCGATCCTGGATGACGGCGGCAAGCAACTCGGCCGCGTCACCCAATGGCAAGACCGCACCGCCGAAGTCGCGGTCGAACGCGAGGTCGCCAACCTGGTCGGCGCTGCGGCTGCCGGCGATTTCTCGCACCGCCTCAATCCGGCCGGCAAGAATGGCTTCTTCCTGCAACTGGCCGAAGGCATCAACAAGTTGGTGGAAACCTCCGAACGCGGCATGAACGATGTCGCGCGCGTGTTGAAGGCGCTGTCGCAGGGCGATCTGACTCAACGCGTTGAAGGCAACAACGGCGGCAATTACGAAGGACTGTTCGGCCAGTTGCAGAACGACACCAACGCCACCAGCGAACGCCTGGCCGAAATCGTCAGCCAGATTCGCGATGCCACCGATGCGATCAGCACCGCCTCACGCGAGATCGCATCGGGCAACTCGGATCTGTCCAACCGTACCGAGAGCCAGGCTGCCAGCCTGGAGGAAACCGCCAGTTCGATGGACGAGTTCACCAGCACGGTGCGCCAGAACGCGGACAACGCGCGCCAGGCCAACCAACTCGCCAAGGGCGCCTCGGAAATCGCGGTGAAGGGCGGCGCCGTGGTCGGCCAGGTAGTCCACACCATGGGCGCCATCGCCGCCAGCAGCAAGAAGATCGCGGACATCATCAGCGTCATCGACGGCATCGCGTTCCAGACCAATATCCTGGCGCTGAATGCGGCGGTGGAAGCGGCGCGCGCCGGCGAGCAGGGGCGCGGCTTTGCCGTGGTGGCGGGCGAGGTGCGCAACCTGGCGCAGCGTTCGGCGGCGGCGGCGAAGGAGATCAAGGGGCTGATCGGCGATTCGACCGACAAGGTGACCGATGGCTACCAGCTGGTCGAGCAGGCCGGCGGCACGATGGATGAGGTGGTCAATGCGGTGAAGCGGGTCACCGACATCATGGGCGAGATCAGCGCCGCGTCGACCGAGCAGAGCCAGGGCATCGAACAGGTCAACAAGGCGATTGCGCAGATGGACGAGACGACGCAGCAGAATGCGGCGCTGGTCGAGGAAGCGGCGGCAGCGGCCGAATCGTTGCAGGATCAGGCCGCCAGTCTGAGCCAGGCCGTGGCGGTGTTCAAAACCGGCGGTGGCGGCTTGGTGGCCAAAGTGTCGGCATACGCGCCGCGCGCCGCGGCGTCCCGCCCGGCACCCCAGCGGTCGAGCGATGTACCGGCGCCGGTTCGCGCGATGCAGCGCATGGCGCCGCAAGCCAAAGCCGCCAGCGAGGATGAATGGGAAGAGTTTTGAGACCCGCAGACGCAATGACACACAGGCAACGACATGGCTGAATCCACCTCGCCGCAACGGGAGTTTCCATTCTCCAACCGCGACTTCGAAGAAGTCCGCAAGATGATTTACGACCATGCCGGCATCGCGCTCAACGATGCCAAGGAGGATATGGTCTACAGCCGTCTGGCGCGACGACTGCGCGCGACCGGCAAGCGCAGTTTTCCGGAATATCTGGCGCTGATCCGCTCCGGCGACGCCGCTGAGTGGGAAGCCTTCGTCAATTCGCTGACCACCAACCTGACCGATTTCTTCCGCGAAGCACATCATTTCCAGATCCTGAAGGACTTTCTCAAGACCCGGAAAGACCGTCCCATCACGATCTGGAGTTCCGCTTCCAGCACCGGCGAGGAACCCTATTCCATCGCGATCACGGCGCTGGAGGCATTGGGCGCGAATGCGCCGGTGCATGTGCTTGCGTCGGACCTCGACACCAATGTGCTGAAGAAGGCCGAGGAAGGCGTCTATCCGCTCGAACGACTGGCCAAACTCAGCGCCGAGCAGCAACGCCTGTACTTCCTCAAAGGCACCGGCGAAAACGCCGGCATGGCGCGTGCCAAACCGGAACTGCGCGCAATGCTGAAATGCTTCCGACTGAATCTGCTCGATGCGGTCTGGTCGATCCGGCAGCCGCTGGATGCGATCTTCTGCCGCAACGTGATGATCTATTTCGACAAGCCGACGCAGTACGCCATCCTGAAGAAAATGAAGCCGCTGCTGAAGCCGGACGGCCTGCTTTTCGTCGGCCATTCCGAAGCGCTGTACCACGCCACCGACCTGTTCAAACTGCGCGGCCAGACCGTCTACCAGCATGCCGATGCCGCATCGGCGCCGGCGCCGGCAACGTCCACCTGGCGCAGCAAGGGGGGCACGTGAGCGCGCACAGCTACGAAGAGGTCCTGGCGCCGAATCATTATTACGACCGCAACTTCAACATCGATGCGGCCAAGATCCTGCCCGGCGAGTACTACGTCTCGGCGCGCGACATGCTGCTGGTGACGGTACTGGGCTCCTGCGTGGCGGCCTGCATCCGCGATCCGAAAACCGGCATCGGCGGCATGAACCATTTCATGCTGCCGGAAGGCGGCGGCGATCAGCACAACCTGCTGTCGAATTCCGCCCGCTACGGCGGCTACGCGATGGAAGTGCTGATCAACCAACTGGTCAAACTCGGCGCCAACCGCAACCGCCTGGAAGCGAAAGTCTTCGGCGGCGCGGCCGTGCTGCGCGGCTTCACCACGGTGCAGGTCGGCGAAATGAACAGCGCCTTCGTGCTCGAATATCTGCACACCGAACGCATCCGCGTGGTGGCGGAAGACCTGCTCGACGTGTATCCGCGCAAGGTCTACTACTTCCCCGCGACAGGCCGCGTCATGGTGCGCAAGCTGAAGGCGGTCCACAACAACACCATCGTCGAACGCGAGCGCGATTACGGCCAGCGCCTGAAGAGCTCGCCCCTGACCGGCGATGTGGAACTGTTCACATGAACGCATACCCGCCCAGAACGGCTGTCGGCAGCAAGATCAAGGTGCTCATCGTCGACGATTCCGCGCTGATCCGCAGCGTCATGAAGGAAATCATCAACAGCCACCCGGACCTGGAGGTGGTCGGCCAGGCGCCCGATCCGATCACGGCGCGCGACATGATCAAGCAGCTCAATCCCGATGTGCTGACGCTGGATGTCGAAATGCCGCGCATGAACGGCCTCGAATTCCTGGAAAAGCTGATGCGCTTGCGGCCGATGCCGGTGGTGATGGTGTCCAGCCTGACCGAGAAGGGCAACGATGTCACCATGAAGGCGCTGGAACTGGGCGCCGTCGATTTCATCAGCAAGCCGCGCATCGGCGTCATCGATGGCATGAACGAACAGGTGATCGAAATCGGCGACAAGATCCGCGCCGCCGCCCGCGCCCGTGTCCACCGCCACGCCATCAGCAGCACCTCGGTCAGCGCGCCGCAGCCGCTGGCCGGGCACTTCCTGCACACCACGGAAAAGCTGATCTTTGTCGGCTCCTCGACCGGCGGCACCGAAGCGCTGAAAGAACTGCTCTCGCGCATGCCATCGACCGCACCGGCCATGCTGATCACCCAGCACATGCCGGAATCGTTCACCAACTCCTTCGCGCAGCGCCTGAACGGACTCTCCGCGATGACCGTGAAGGAAGCCGTCGACAACGAACGCGTCGTCCCCGGCCACGCCTACATCGCACCCGGCCATTCGCACCTGCTGGTGAAAAAAAGCGGGGCTTACTACTACACCGAGTTGTCGAAAGCCGAGCCGGTCAATCGCCACCGTCCCTCGGTCGACGTACTGTTCAACAGCGCGGCGCAGATCGCCGGCCCGAATGCCGTCGGTGTGATCATGACCGGCATGGGCAAGGATGGTGCCCAAGGCATGCTGGCGATGCGCCAGGCCAAGGCCTACACGATCGCCCAGGACGAAGCGTCCTGCGTCGTATTCGGCATGCCGAAAGCGGCCATCGATCTCGGTGCGGCGATGGAAGTGGCCGCATTGAACAGTATCGCCGGCCGCATTCTGGAGCGGATCGGGCGGATTTGAAGCCGCTTGGGTTGAAGCAGCCTTACGCGGGTGCCCGACTAGCTTTAGTGCAGCGTGCTGCCCGAGGCCGTTGGACGGAGTTGCTTCCCCCTTTGTAAAGGGGGATCGAGGGGGATTTGAGGGCGGTGGCCTACGCGGATGCCTCATAAATCCCCCCTGCCCCCCTTTTTCAAAGGGGGGAGAAGGTATCGGAATGCTTAAAGTATGCCATTGCCGCCAAGGCCTGCTCGATCACTGTTTCCGTCAGGCCGTCATAGTCCTCGCGACTGCTGACGCTGAAGGCGCCGGCCATCTCGCTCCAGGCAAAACCCGGACTCCAGGTTTGCAGCGGCACTTCGCCCTGGCGGGCACGGGCGATCACGCTGACACCGGTTGCGTCGTAAATCAGGTTGTAAGGCGTGCCTTGCCGATGCAATTCGTCCAGGCAAAACCAGGCGTCCTGCATGTCGTCGCAGCGTTGCACCGGCAACGGATAACGGCGCGGCGCAAGGCTTTGTAGCGGCAGCGTCTGTTCGCGCACGAAGGTCTGGAAATGCAGGTGATTGACCGAGGCATAGGCGCCATAGCTGTTGTAGGCGAGGCCGAAGCCGTCAATTCCGGCGCCGGCCTGCTGCGCCACTTCCCAGGCCCAGCCATGCAGTTCCGGGCTGAGGTACTGCGGCCGCTGCAGTTCCGGCTCCGGTGCCAGCAAGCCATGCAGCGGCGCGAACGGGAATTTGTTGTAGAGCAGGCGCGCCGGCTTGCCAGCCAGGTCGCCCTGCCAGAGCACTTCCTTGGCCAAAAACGGTTTGTTGAAATGGAATCCGGCGGCATCGAACGGGCGCAGCAGTCCGTCCACGCGCGCCTCGCTCATGCGCGCCGGGCGTAGCGCGCGCAGCGGATTGAACTGCACTTCCCAGGGACCGAGCCGGCGACGCGGACTGACTTGCAACTGCTCGAATTCGTCCGGCGCCAGATCCAGCGCCAGCAGTTTGAGGAACACCATCAGGTCGTCCTCGGGTGCAGTCAGCTTCGCGCCGCTACGCAACGCGGCCTTGAGCGCCGCGGCATGGTCGCGATGACGCGCGATCAGCTTGGCGCGCAGCGGCTGCCATAACGCCGGGTCTTGCGCCGCATTGGCCAGCACCAGGATGTAGACGCCGAGGCCGTCATGTCGGGCCAGCATGTCATCCAGGCCGGTGACAAAACGCTGGCGCAGTGCATCCAGGCTCTGAAACGGCATCACGCCACCTTGCCGTAATCCGGCACGGGACGCATCGCCCGTTTCCACAACGGCAAGCTCCAGTCGACCAGATCGAGCCCGGCATCGAGCACGTCGAGCCGGCGGATCCAGCCATGCGGCAACGCTTCCAGACCGTGTTGCGCACCGAACAACTGGCCGGCCAGACTAGCAGTGGAATCGGAATCGCCACTGTGGTTGGCGGCAATGGCCAGCACTTCCGGAAACGCCTGGCTGCGGCTGGCAGCGTAGACCGCGATCGCCAGCGCCTGCTCGCCGACCCAGCCCTGGCCGAGCACTTCCGGCAGCGCGCCGGTGAACGGCCGTACCGCCAGATCCAGCGCGGTATGCAGCAGGCCGAGCGCTTCCTCATGTCCGGCCCAGGCGCGCGCCAGGCCACCGGCCTGGATCAGCGTCGTGTGCAGCGGCAGATCTTCGAGCAGACCGCGCACGGCGGCGGCCATCAGGCCGGCCGACAGATGGCCGCTGGGATGGCCGTGCGTCAGCGCGGCGATGCGAGTGCCGATGCGAAACGCACGCGCCGGCGTCATGTTGGGCATCAGGCCGACCACGCCGGCGCGCATGACACCGCCGCAACCCTTGCTGTTGTTGATCGGGTTTTCCGGCGTGCCGCCGCCGCCCTGGCTCAACGCGGTCATGCAGGTCTTGCCAGGCGCGCGCTGGGCATGCATGGCGGCATGCTTGAGCAGGCGGGAAGCCTGGTTGCTGTCCGGCGTGCGCGCATCCTGCGTCGCCAGCCAGTCGAGATAGGCCAGGCGCACCTGCTCAACCAGGGTCTGATCGTTGGGATCGCCGCTCAGCATGGCGCGGGTGAGACCTTCCAGCGTGAACAAAGTCATCTGGGTATCGTCCGAGACGACCAGTTCGCCCTGATGGAAATACGGTTCGCGCAGGCCGGCCGGGCCATGCATTTTGCGGATATTGGCCAGGCTGTCGAATTCCACGACATAGCCGAAGCCATCGCCCAGCGCACCGCCGAGCAGGCAGGCAAGGCGACGCGCAACGGCTTCGTCATGCCCCGGCGGAATGCGGCGAACGGCGAGGACATGGCGTTCCTGTTCGCTGGTCTGGATGGCGCCGGGACGGACTTTGCGCACCTGGCTGACCGCTTCCGCCGCCGGCATGCCCATCTCCGCCAGCAAGCGCGCGGCAATGGTGCCGGCGCGTCCGAGGCCGGCGCGGCAATGAATCACCACCTTGCCGCCGCGCCGCAACAGACGCCGCAGCCGCACGCCGGCATAGACCCAGCGCCGCTCGAACTGCCAGCCCGGCGCGGCCATATCGGGAATCGGCAGGTGGTACCAGTCGAGGCCAGCGGATTCGGCGCTATCGCCGAGACGACGCACGTTGAGCAGATCGAATTCATGCTCTTCCAGCAAGGTGACCAGGGCCTGTGCGCCCCAGGCGCGCACGCAGCCGAGATCGGCCGGCAAATCGCGCGACCAGAGCCCGTCGCTCGCCAGCGGGTCGCTCTTGCCCGGGCAGAACGTCACGCCCAGCGTGCCTTGCCCGTCGCCCAGCGAAATCGTGGCAATCGGTAGCGTGCGAGGTGGGCTGGCGGCGTTCATAAGCACTTTCCCTGGCGGTCTGAATGTTTTCTGTTCAACCTAGAAACCTCAGTTGGACGCGCCCGAGTGTGCGATTTTTGAGCTGGATGGCAAGGCGCGACGACGCGACAGGCCGAGGCCTGGCAAGGAGGAGCAACGCAGCCAGCCAGCTCAAAAATCGTGCAATCGGGCGCGTAGCGGGTTCACCCCAATGGTGAGCGTTATCGAAGGCACTAAAGCTCGGATTCATGCGGCCTGCCAAGGGATAAGAAGCGGTCAACTGAGGTTTCCAGGTTCAACGCGGGATCGAAGTTCAAGCCGTGTAGGCGAGATTCGGAGCAAGCCACTTTTCCGCCGTGGCCAGATCCCAGCCCTTGCGCTCGGCGTAATCGGCAACCTGGTCGCGGTCGATCTTGGCGACGGCGAAATAGCGCGCTTCCGGATGGCTGAAATAGAAGCCGGAAACCGAAGCCGCGGGCCACATCGCGTAGCTTTCGGTCAGCGCGACACTGGTGGCTGCGGTGGCGTCGAGCAACTCGAACAGTGCACCTTTTTCGGAATGTTCCGGGCAGGCTGGATAACCCGGCGCGGGCCGAATGCCGCGATATTTTTCGTCGATCAACTCGGCGTTGGACAAGGTCTCGTCCGCTGCGTAAGCCCAGAACTCGCGCCGCACGCGCTGATGCAAGCGCTCGGCGAAGGCTTCCGCCAGACGGTCGCACAGGGACTTGAACAGAATCGAGTTGTAATCGTCGTGCGCGGCTTCGAATGCCTGGGCGCGCGCCGCCTCGTTGATGCCGGTAGTGACCACGAAAGCGCCGATGGTGTCCTTCACGCCAGTATCTTTCGGCGCGATGAAATCGGCCAGACACCAGTTCGGCTGGCCGGCGGGTTTTGCCATCTGCTGGCGCAACTGGTGCGCGGTCATGCGTAACTTGCCGTCGGTGTCGAATATCTCGATGTCGTCGTCATTGACTGTGTTGGCTGGGAACAGTCCGACCACGGCGCGTGCTTCGATCCAGTTTTCCGCGATCATCTGTTGCAGCATGGCTTGCGCGTCGGCGAACAGCTTGCGCGCCTCCTCGCCGACCACTTCGTCCTGCAGAATCTTCGGGTAACGGCCATGCAGTTCCCACGACTGGAAGAACGGCGTCCAGTCGATGATTTCGGCCAGATCGGCCAGATCGTAGGCGGTGAAAACCTGTACGCCGAACTGCTTTGGCACAGGCGGCGTGTAGGCGGTCCAATCGGTCTTGAACTTGTTGGCGCGCGCCTCCGCCAGCGTCACCCGCTTGCTTTCGCCGCGCTGCGCCAGATGGCGTGCGCGCACGTCGGCGTAATCGGTTTTCAGCTTGGCGACGAAGTCGGCGGCGAGGTCGTCGGACAGCAGGTTGGAACAGACGCCGACCGCGCGCGAGGCGTCCTTCACATACACCGTGGTGCCGTCGTAATGCGGTGCGATCTTCACCGCCGTGTGCGCCAGCGAAGTCGTCGCACCGCCGATCAGCAGCGGCTGTTTCATGCCGAGACGCTGCATTTCCTTGGCGATGTGGCTCATTTCTTCCAGCGACGGCGTGATCAGGCCGGACAGGCCGATGATGTCGACGTTCTGTTCGCGCGCGGTGGTCAGGATCTTGTCGGCCGGGCACATCACGCCGAGGTCGATGACGTCGTAGTTGTTGCAGCCAAGCACGACGCCGACGATGTTCTTGCCGATGTCGTGCACGTCGCCCTTCACCGTGG
>JASJPG010000161.1:0-15772 GCA_031426815.1 Hydrogenophilaceae bacterium | reverse complement strand
ACCAGGTCGAGCGTCTTGCCTTCGGTCAGGGCTGCGATGTTGGCGTTCTGCAGGATGTCCTGGCCGGCGTTCAGGCTGGTGTTTCCACCCAATAGCGTGTTGGTCAGCGTCGCGCCCAGCGTGATATCGGCGGTCGCGCCGCCGGCTTGCAGCAAAGCATTGCCGCTGGCGCTGATGGCGCCGCCGCCGCTCAGGCTTTCAATGCTGCCGGCCGTGCTGGCCAGCACCAGATGCGCGGCGCTGGTCAACTCGCTTTGCGCGGTGTCGGCGCTGGCGGTCAGCGTGCTGCCGTCGGCGCCAACCTGGTTGACGTTGATGGCGTTCAGCGTGCCGATCTGGATCGCGTCGGCTTCAGTCAGGAACAGGCCGCCCGTGCCGGTACCGGCGATGTCGGCGGCCAGTTTGGCGACGCTGATTTCAAGGTGGTTCGCACTCGTGCCGGCGCCGTTGCCGTCCGCCGTGCCGGTGCTGACGATGCGCAGTTCGTCGCCGCTGACATCCGTGTCGTTGGTGCCGGAGTCGCTGATGCTGGACGCGCTCAGGCTGATGTCGGCCAGGGTGGACACGCTGCCGAGTTGCAGCGCATTGGTCGCCACGTAGCGGATGTTGCCGTTGACTGCGCTAGCGGTCGCGCCGTCGGCCATCGCGATGCTGTCCGCCTGCACGTCGATGCTGCCGCTTCCGGCTGTGGCGAGGTCGCCGGTCGCCGAATAGCTCTGGGCGCCGCTGGACAACACGCTGAGATGGCCGCTGCCGGCATCGAGCGCTGCTTCGAACGTCAGCGTGCCGGTTACTTCGACGCGCACATTGCCGCTGCCCGCCGCGCTCAATGCATTGCTGATCAGGGTATCTCCACCCGCGCTCAACACCAGCGCGCCATTGAGACCGCTGGCGATGCCGGCAATCGTGCCGTCGCTGCCGCCGGTTGCGCTGGTCGAACTGGTGTTGCCGACCCGGTTGACGCTGAGCGCGGCGATGCTGCCCACCGTCAGTCCATCGGTCTCACTCAGAAACACGCCGCCCGAGGTCTGGCTGATGGCGGCCAGCATGGCGACGCGGGTTTCGATGGCGTTGGTGCCGTCGCCGATGCCGGTCATTGCATCAAAGCGAACGCTGCTCGCGGTGACGTTGACCGATTGCGGATCGACCGCATCGGCATCCGTGATGGCGGCGCCAGCCTTGAGGCTGACGCTGCCGCTGCCGCTGTCGGTATTGTCGAACGCGTTGATCTGGCCCAGCACGATGCCGCCGGTCGTCGCAAGCAGTCGCTGATTGCCGCTGTTGCCGATCAGCATTGCGCCGGCTTCCATGGCGATGGCGTTATCGGCTTCCAGGTCCAGGGTCTGACCGCTGGCCAGGGTACGCACGGTATGGGTGTCGAGCAGGATATCGTCATCGGCCAGGATGCTGACGCTGCCGCTGGTGGTGGTGATATCGGCGCGAATGTCGACATTCGCCGCGGTTCCCTCAGCCGTTTCGGCGGCATTCAGCAACAGGTTGCCGATCACACCGGGTGCGCCGCCGGCGCCGGTGCTGACGATCGCGCCTTCGACGTCGATGCCGCCATTCAATGTGGCAATGCGCAGATTGGCGTTGGCGCCGGAAAGATCGATGGAATTGCCGGCACCGGCATTGCCGGTGATGCGCAAAGCCGTCTGCTCGACCAGATAAATGCCGCCACTGACAGTGTTTCTGGCCGCGACGCCGGCAATCAACGTTTGAATCGGCGCGGCGCCAGTGCCGATGCCGGTGGTGGCATTCAGCGTCACCAGGGCGGTATCCAGATCCAGGTTGGCGCCGTCGCCGCTGAGGCCATCGCTGATTGCGCCATTCTGTGCGGTCAGGCTGATCGTGCCGTCGGCCTCGATATGGCTCAGGCTGATCGAGGTGCCGGCGGTATAGGTCACCGCGCCGGTGTCGAGGGATGCGTGTACCGAACTTGTCGTCTTGCCGTCCGCCATGACGATGGCGCCGCCGGCGGTAAATTGAATCGCTCCACCCTGGCTGCCGATGTCCTGGTTCTGGTTGATGTTGCCGGCGCCGCCGGCGTTCAGGCCGATGCCGCCGCTACCGGCCACGACCACGCCGGAGCCGGAACTGGCCAGGGTGATGTCGCCGTTGCCGGTGGTCAGGCTGACATTGCCGTTGCCGGCCGCATTGGACTGTTCGATTGAGGTCACCTGAATGGCGCCGCCGGCGGTGGTTTCGCTGATTGCGATGTCGCCGGTCGCGCCGGCATTCAGGGCGGTCAACGTAGTCAGTTCGGTAAACGGCAGCGAGATTCCAGCCAGCGCGCGCACATTCAGATCGGCGGCACGGATCGGTTCGCCGCTCGCGCCATCGCCGCTTGCGTCGGCCTGGGTGATCGCACCGCTGGCCGAGTAGAGGACGATGTTCTGCAGCGTGCCGCCGTTCTTGGCTTCGATCTGGTTGAAGATGTCGATATCGTCAACCGCATCGAGCTTGAGGTTGTCATAGACCAGCAGGGTGTAGAGCGGCGTGTTGTAGTCAGTCACCGTGATGCTGCCACCGTAGATCTCGACGCTATCGCGGAAGGTGGGCTGATCCTCGACGTTCATCGCGCCCAGCCTGACCGTACCGGAACCGTTTACCGCATGCCCGCCGGACTCGTAACCGATCACGATGCGGCTGAATCCATCGGCCAACTTCTGAATCTCGGCGATATCGATATTCAGCGTATTGATGGTCTGGCTCTGCGGCGGTGAGGCGATTTCGATTGCCAATCCCGGCGTGCTGGGACGCAGTGTGATGACACCGCTGCCCAGGATGGACTCGTTGTTGCCGACGAAACCGATTTCGTCCGCTTCGATGAACAGGTCGCCGCCGCCG
The DNA here is from genome assembly GCA_031426815.1 of Hydrogenophilaceae bacterium. Lineage (GTDB taxonomy): Bacteria > Pseudomonadota > Gammaproteobacteria > Burkholderiales > Thiobacillaceae > PFJX01. Next base: position 12,922 of record JASJPG010000161.1, on the reverse strand, counting down.
AGCAAAGACACGCCGGCCATGAAAATCACCGAACCGGCACCATGGATGGTCAGATTGCCGCCGTTGTTCAGGGTCACCGCCTGCTCGAAAGTCACGCTGCCGGAGGCATCGATGGTCAGGTCGCCATTGAGCGTGACTTCGCCCTTGAAGGTGACGTTATCCGGCGCATCGCCCAGCGCGGCGCTTATGGTCAGGCTTTCGAGCGGATCGATGCTGCCGATCGGGCCGAAGATGCTGATGCTGCTCTGCGCATACAGCGCAAGCATGTCGTCGGTCAGATCGCCATTGCCATCCAGCGTATGGCTGGAATTGCTGCCGAGTTGCAAGGTGCCGGGGCCATCGACACCGGCGATCGAAGTAAATGAAATCTCGCCATTGACCAAGCTGTTGATCTTGATCGAATCGTTGATGATGAAAAGGCCATTGAGTGCGGTCGAGTTCGCCGAAACGGTGGTGGTATGGCCGGAACCGACAATATTCAGCGTACCCACCGTCAATTCGCTGTCGATGAAGACCTCGCCACCCGGCAGCGGATTTTTCAGGACCAGGTCATGGTTGAACACCAGCGGCGCCGATTCGCCCGAAGCGAGCGTATTCGCCACATGAATGACGGCATTGCTATCGTCGCCGCCGATGATCAGCGGACCGCCGCCGGATTGCGCGGCCTGCAGCGTGGCCAGGGTGGCGCTGTCCAGATGGATGGTCTCGCCCGCTACGATTGCGCTGTCGCTGGTCAGTTCGACCGCCACCACGTCGCCACCGGTGGCGCTTTCGGCGGCCAGCACGGCGTCCATGAAGGCTTCTGCCAATTGCTGGCGAGTCGGATCGAAGGCCAGGGTATCGATGCCGATGCTGTACTGGTCCGGCAGATACGGCGCCGCCAGGATCGCATGCATGGGTTCCAGTTCATCGGCCGCATCGCGTTCCGCTTGCCCGGACGTCATGGAAAACTCGGCATAGCCGGGGTCGTTGAAAATATCGTAACTGCCCGGCGGCAGCGTCTCATCGTCCAGGTCCTGCGGCAAGATGGCTTGCACCGCGCCCATGACCGGATCGGCCGACAACAATAGCCGGGCCTCCAGCGGCTCCACGCGAAAAGTATTGCGAATCAGGGCCAGCAAGGGTTTTTTGGCCAAGGAATTCTTTTTGCGCATGAACATTTTGGGTAGCCCCGTAAAGATCAATTTTCAACAAAACAGGTTGCCGATTCAGATCGGCAACCGTGAAGGCAAGCCTGAGCGTGGTCGAACCATCGCCCACTATCCATCTGGGTTTGTCAGCCGCGGACCAGCAGTAGGTGCCTGGAACTGGTCAACGGTGCAATCCCGACGTCGCCGCTGACAAAATCGACAAACCAGGCTTTCGCGGAAACCCCATCCGCGGCGTACGGCGTCGACGTCCAGCAAGACAGCGCATTGCCGCCCACACTCGGGAACCCCGGGAATGCGGCGGGATCGATCGTCGGGTTATGGCGCGTGTAGTCGACGATGGAGAGCAATTCGTTGCGATTCGGCAAGCGCCAGTCGCTATGCCCGGCGAACCCGGCCGCATTGAGCGCGGCAACCCGCGCCAGCGCTTGCTGCCAGGTAAACGCCGTCGCGCTGCCGCTCGCGCAAGCGGCGCCGCTCAGGCCATCCACGCAGGTGCGCCAGGTCAGCGCGGTGCTCGCATCGGCGACCGTTTCGGCAACCGCTGCCTGGTAGTTGGACGCGCTTGCCGTGCCGCGCACCAGACGAACACCATGCTGCAAAGTTTTGGCAAGCGGAGCCATCAAACCAGAACTGAAGTCCACCACCCAAGCGCCTGTGGCATCGCCAACATCGCCGGTCGCCGTCCAGTAATACGTTCTTTGCTGGTCGGCAAAGAACGTCTGATCGATTGTTGCAGTAGCGCTGCTGAAACTGACGCTGCTGTCGACCAGCGACGCCAGTTCCTGCGGCGTCGGCAGTCGCCAATCGGTATAGCCGCACAGCGCGGCGCCGTTCAACGTCGCGACGTAGGTTTGGGCTTGCGCGTGGGTGAAGACATCCGTCTTGTTGATGGCGGTCTTTGCCTCCCAGACCAAACCGGTCACGTTGTCCTGCACGCAATCCCAGACAGCCGTGTTGCTCGACACGACTTCCGCCGTGCCGGCATTGGTCGCGGCCTTGGCGAAGGAAAAGCCTTTGCTGCCATCCGCCTCGGCATTGCTCAGCCCACTCGCGTCACGACCGGCTTCGCCATCCTGGCCGGCGAAGCCGCTCTTGGGACAGGCCGCTTGCGTGGTCGCATCGCTGCACAACGTCACGCCGGTATCGTTCAATTTGCCCAAAGTCAGGTTGTTGACCAGGCCATAGGCGACTTTTTCGACCGAGGCAAGCTGGCCATTCGCGGATGACGAAAGCAAGGTCACCTTCATTGCGGCCGCACCCGCAAAGGCAGCGGGATTGCATACCGTGATTTCGATCGTGCCGCTGTTTTGACCAGACGGAATGATCAGCACGGCATTGGATTTACTAACATAGTCGGGCGCGCCCCCCGCCACGCAGGCGGCGCCGCCGGTCGCGCTTTCATTCGACGTCGAGTAATTGACGGTAAGCGTCCCGTTGGCTGCCGCCGAAAGGATGACCGGGAAAGCCAGTCGGTTGATGGGACTGTTGCCCAATCCGACCGGATTCCCGATCGAAATCGTCACCGGCGTCGGCGTAGGTGTGCCGCCACCGCCGCCACATCCCGCCAGGAGCAAGCCGAGCGCGCTGACGGCCAGAATACTGCGGGCGGGTGAAGCGAAGAACTTTACTGGCTTGATCATGTGTGAGTCCTTTCAAGGTTTGCCAAATTGCTGAGCGCCGACGTCCATATCCCGGTCGCCGGCGAATGCCAATTGTTGGTTGAGGAGCGCCTCCCGGCGCGGCTGCATCTGGCGCTGTCGACGCGCCTGTTTTTCCGCTCGGTACTGGGCATAGCGAAGCAACCCATGGCTCACGCGATGAAGCCAGCCAGGGGTGGTGCGCGCCACCTGGACAAGTAGATTGCGGCACCAGCCAGGCAGGTAATAACGGAACAAATCATCGTCGAGTGCAAGGTACTGGCGTGCGACACCGGCATGACCGCGACGACCGGTCAGTTGCAGGATGCGTCGATCCTGCCGGGCCAGTTCCTGTGTCTCGAATTGCAGAACGCGCAATCCGGAGTTAAGCGCCAATTCAAGCGGCTCGGTCATTTCCGCGCCGCCGTCATGCCGCTCTGGCGCGTGGTTGCCGTCCTCGCCAGCCAGGACCAACGGCAAATCCGCACCGCAGGCCTCCAGGTTCAAGGTCAACGTAATCTGGCCGGGTTGCGCAATGCCGTGCAGGGTCTCCGCCACACCGGAAGCTTGCCGGGTGCTGAAAAACTGGCACTTCACCTGCCGCTCGGCGAGCAGTGCGGCGATGGCTTCCGCATCGGATATCCGGCGCAGGCTGACCAGCGCCGGCAGACCACGCGCATGCAGCAGCGCCAGCGCTTCGACCAAAGCGGCGCGCTTGCTCGCCTGGTCGGGCCAGAGCGCGAACGGACAGCGTTGCAGAGCCGCAGGCGACAACGCCGCCGCGCGCGCTGCGATGCTCAGGCTCAGCCGTCCCAGACTTTGCCAGGCTTCCGCGCGCAGTTCATGCAGCGCGACACCGATACCGCCCAGACGGGGATATCGCCGGAAATACTGGCCGATGCCCATACGCATCAAGACGCGCGATGCCGGTGTCGGCTCCAGGCCTTCCTTGATCTCGATCGCCTGATGCAGCCCATGCGTCCAGGCGGGTCTGGCCAGCAAGCGGCCGATGTAATCGTCGATGATGCTGAGGCGGCCTTGCTGGACGACGTAATGCCGCTGCGCCTGTAACTGATCGCGCACCACGATGGCCTGGCGGACCAGGTCGTCGCGCCGTTCCTGCGCGCGCCAGAGCGGCGGCAGCAGATGTTCGTGCTGTTCCAGGCAGGCCTCGCCGTGAGCGGTGAACTCGATGTCGCGCAGCCGTTCGTTCATCCGGTAATCATGTCCGGCCTGCAGACGTCCAACCAGTTCGTGCGCGCCGCGCACGGCCTCGACCAACATCGGATTGTCGGACGGCGCCGAGATCACCACCGGCGTGGTCGCTTCATCGAACAGCACCGTTTCGGCATCGTCGACGATGACCGCGTAGAGGCCGCGCATGGCCGGTTGGCGAGCAGCGGGATCGAACGCCAGGCCGCGCAAACGCATGCGCAACGGGTCGTCGACGCCGCCCAGAATGATCTGATCGCGCAGAAAGTCGGCCAGCAATTGCTTGCCGGCGGCATAGACCAGATCGGCCCGATACGCCTCGGCCGCCTGCTCCGGCTGCATGTTCTGCGCCACCGCCGCCACCGTCAGGCCGCAGCGCGCATAGAGCGGGCGCATCAATTCGGCATCGCGTTGGGCCAGATATTCGTTGGCGGTCGCGACATGGCAAGGCCGCCCCCGCCAGGCATGCAGAATGGCGGCAAATGCCACCGCCAGCGTCTTGCCTTCCCCTGCCGGCAAGCTCACCAGCATATCGGCGTGCATGGCCATCGCTGCCTGCAGTTGCTGCGGATAGGGCCGCCAGCTCAGGCTGCGCGCGGCCGCCTCGGCCAGCAGCGCAAACGCGCGCAAACGATGCGGCCGGGCCATCGTCGCCTTGGCGACATCCATCCGACCAAGGCGAACCTCGCTGCGCATCGCCGTCAACGCCGCGGAAAAAGCCGTCTCGTCGAGACCGCGCAGTGCATCGAGTTGCCGCAAAACTTCCGCCGTGTCCGCGTCGAGACGGCGCCGCGTCGTGCCCAGGGCATTCCCGAGACGGCGCAACCAGGCCTCCAGACCCGGCCGTTCCGGAGTCGAGACGCTACGTGACGCGTGCCAGGGTCGATTCATCGCTGCGGCCTTGGTCATAGTTTGTAACGCTTCTGCACGAGTTGCAGCAGGGATTCGCGCGCCCGCGCGTACAGCGAACGATCCGGCAGCGGAATGCGCACGCGGCCGGTGAGTCCGTGCAAGGCGGCGACCCCGACCAGTGCTTCGGGCGAGATGGCTGCACGCAATTCAAAGAAGGATTCGGTGGTTTTCTGACCGCTCTGGTCCTCGTGCTGCGTGGCCAGTTCGCCACCGCCCAGCCAACCCAGCGCGGGAGAGGCAAGCACTTGCCGCTGGTAGGGAATCAGACTGATTTCACGCACGGCGATGACATGATCGGCCTGGCCGGTCAGGCGCAACTCGACACCTGCGCGCTGCGCATCGAACAAGGCGCGGGCATCCTCCTGGGTCACCACGGCGGTCAATCGATAGCCCTGCTCGGCGACGATCTCGCCCAACTTTTCGCCGCGCCGGATCCAGGTTTCGCGCAATTCGTGCAGGGTGGGGGCGACCCAGCGTCCGCTCAGCGGCGCAACCACGACCAATTCCCGGCGCAAGACTTCCAGCTCACGCAGCCGGGCATGCAGGGCTTGCTTGCGCTGGCGCAACGGCTCCAGTTCGGAAAGCGCGGTACGCAGTGCCTGGCGGGAAAGCATGTCCATTTCGGCCAACTGCTGGCGGGTCACTTCCAGATCGTGTTCGAGATCCGGATTGTGCAGACGGGCAATGACATCGCCTTGGTGCAGGCTGACGCCGTTTTCCACCAAGAGTTCGGCCAGCCGGCCATCGGCACCACTGAACAACGGCGCAGTTTGCTCGGCCTCCAGCACCCCGTTCGCCTTGATCGCGCTGGGCAGCGGCACCCAGCCGAGCAGGCCGAGCAGACCCGTTGCCAACAACCCACTGACCAGCACCGCGCGCGTGCGGTTGCGCTGCACGCGCGGTCCGGACAGGTAGTTGTAGAACTTGTACAACGGCATGCCGACCAGGGTATAGAACGCGACCGCGAGCATGAACAGGCCGATGACGAACCACTGGTCGAGCACGAACAGGACGACGCCGAAAGTGATCAGCAGCCGATACAGATAACTCAGCAGGCCAAAGCCGGTCATCCATGCCCACTCCCAGCGATCCTGCGACGGCGACTGCGCGGCGGGATTTCCCATCAGGTAGCGGTCCGCGAAGTAAAGCCATTGCTGCGCGCTTTTCTGATACAGATTCGGGATATCGAGGATGTCGATCAGGATGTAATACGCGTCGAAGCGAAGCAGCGGGTTGCCGTTGAACAGCAGGCTGGAAACCGAGCCGACCACCATGACGTTGAACGCCAGACTATGCACCAGACCATCACCGGTATTGGCCCAGACCAGGGCGGCAATGGCGGCCAGAAACAGCTCGATGATCATGCCGGCCGCGCCGACCAGGGCGCGTTGCCAACGCGAACGGAACGCCCAACTGGCCGACGCGTCCATGTACGGCAAGGGCGTGAAGATCAGCAACATCAGCCCGAGCGTGTGCACCTCGCCGCCAAAGCGCTTGCAGGCGAAGGAATGGGCCAATTCGTGAAACATCTTGAGGCCGGCCAGGCTGAGGTACAACCAGGGCAGATTGCCCAGCGACAGGATGCCTTCGGCGCCATCGACCAGCGCCTCGCGCTGCCCCAGCGCGGCCATGCCGCCCATGCCCACCACGACCAGCCAGAGCAGGGCCATCAGCGGGTGCAGCAGGAAATTGATCAGCGGTTGAATGCGGTTCAACCAGGCATCCGGGTTGAGCAGCGGAAAACGGACATACAGGAACGCCATCAATTTGCCCTGCAACTCCCGCTTGCGGCGCGTCTCGGCGCGTTGGAACAGGCCGCCGCTATCCGGCTGATGGCGGAAATACAGCAGGTTGGAGGCATTCAATTGCGACAGCAGTTGCACCACTTCATCCTGCCCCGGCGCGGTCTCGGCATGGTCGCGGACATAATCTCGCCAGGCCTCGTCCACTGTCCGACCGGGCGCAAGGCGAGCAAGGAAATCCCACGCCGTCGGTGTCACCCGGAAGAACTTCTGCGTGAAGGTGTCCTGCAGAACGAACCAGTCCTGATTCCGGTAGCGCTGCTTGCGCACCTGCACGCTGGGCAGCAGGCCCACCCGCGCGGCGGCGATGCGGTGCCAGGAATCGCTGAAGGTCGCGCCTGCCATATGAGTCGCCTAGAGCCAGAGCGTCATGCGCAAGGCGTCGATCGCCTTGTGGGTGTATATCCAGGCGACGTTATGCTCGCCCGCCTCGATCCGTGCCACGCCGCTCATACCCGGCCGCCACCACGCCTCCGATTGCTTCAGCAATTTGGCTTTGATGACGAAATGGTTGCCATCCTGGCCCTTGACCTGCGCCACCGGGATCAACGTTTCCACCTCGAACGAAATCCGTTTATCCGGTCTGGCCAGCAGGGTCAGTTCCCCTCTCGCACCGGGTTCGACATAACGAATCTCGCTTTCCGGAACGTGCAGCACGACATAGAGCCCCTCTATCCGCGCCAGACGAAACAGACGGTCGCCCTTCTTCACCGGCGCGCCGAGCAAATCCTTGCGTTCGCCCTCGACGATGACGCTGTCGAACGGCGCGTAGACCAGCGACTGCGCCAACGAATAGCGAATCCGCTGCAAACGCGCCTCCACCTGGGCCAGACGGCGGCCGGCAATCTCGGCATCGGCCATATTGAGACCGGCGCGCGCCTTCATCGCTTCCGCCCGGAAGCGTTGCATGTCGGCCAGGGTCTCCGCCTCTTGCTGCACCAGTTCGCGCGTATCCAGCGCCGCCAGAAGCGCGCCCTGCTTCACGCTATCGCCACTGGTCGCGTTGACCTGATTCAGAAAACCGTCGTAAGTCGCGCTGATCAGCCGTGTGCTGTCGGTGCCCAATTGGCTGGTCGCTTCGATCCGGTAGGTCTGCACGCCGAACAAGCCATAGATCAGCAAAACGCCGACGAACAGGCTGAACAGCTTGGTCAGCGGCCGCTCCGGGCCGAGCAGCGTGCCCAGTCGCTTGCGCGACCAGCCGCCGAGGCGGGCGCCCCACCAGCGGTCGCTGTCGCGCAACAGCAGCAGCCAGGGCAGGATCAGGCCAAGGCTGAGGTGCACATTGGAAAGCGAACGCGGCGTCAACTCGCCCTGCTCCATCGCCAGCAACAATACCGCCTCGCTCGCATCGCCGCTGCCATGCAGCGGCAATGTGCAGATCTGGCTATATCCCAGCGCGCGCTGCAAGCGGGCATGCGCCTGGATGACCAGGCCCGCATCGGGTTCGCCGCCGGCATGCACGATGTCGCATTCCTGGTCGACCGCCTCCTCGCACGCGCTTTCCAGCAGATTGACGTATTCGGTCTTGCGTTCGAAACGGTCGAGGTGGCTGATCGCCTCGATCCTGACATAGCCATCCTGCCGCCAGCCCAACGCCACCAGGGCGCAGCCGAGGCGAGCCATGACGCCGTTGACCAACGCAATACCGGCCGCGCCATATTTCGTTTCGTGCATGACCAGCGTGCTCAGATCGAGCAATTCGGTCAGTACTGCATCCTCCGCCGAGGCGGGCATGGCAGCACCGGCGGCGCGGGTCGAGGCGGTCTGTGCCGGCGTTTCCACCAGCGCCAGATCGGTTCCGGACGCTGCCTCCACCTCCGGCTCGGGGCGAGTCGGCGCGACCGATGGTGTTGCCGGGGCTTCAACACGGTGATCCGGCAGCGGATCGGCCACCAGTTGCACCCGCAGCAGCAACTCGTTCAGCCGCGCCCGCTCTTGCTCCGGAATGACCAGCAACAACAGGGTGTCGTCCCGCCGCTCGCCGATGCGCACAGCGGCAAACAGACGGCCAACCCCTTGTTCGTCGCGCATCGGCGCATAGGCGAAACCATTTTCAAGCGCGCGCTCGGCCAGCGATGCCAGCACCTCCTGCCAGAGTTGCAGCAAGCCGCCCGCTTCGGGCGCCGATGCGGCCAGCATCCGCCAGTCGTCGCCGACCTGCTGGCGCAGCACGACCAGCGCCAGGCGCGCACGCGCCAACGGCGCCACCAGCGCGCAGTAGCGCGGCCAGAAATCGGCGCCCAGCGGCCCGCGCCGAAGCGCATGCAACGCCTCGATCAGCTGACGCGCATCCAGCTCGCGCCCCGGCCGACCGGCTGAAGCCAGAGCCGGAGCCGAAGTAGAATCGCGAGTCCCGGCATTGCCCGGTTGAAAATCACCCTGCATAAACCCTGTTTCCCCGTTTTATCGCGCGCTATTCAGCCCATCTCTGGACTTGAAAATGCCGGCAACCCGGCACGCCTCGAACTCCGTTTACCGACCCGCGATGCGCACCCGTCCGGAGGCGCCCGGACGAATCAGACCGCGCGGGTTGTCGAACATCACCCGCAACTCGACCAGACCGCTGGCGGCATCGGCCACCGGCGCGACGTAACTCAAACGGCCGTTGATGGCGACACTCGGCGCGCCATCGATCTGAATCGGCAACTTCATGCCGGGGGTCAGATTCCGCGCCGCCGCATTGCTGACGCTGACGCGCAGATAGCACTTCGAGGTATCCACCATCTGCACCACGACTTCGCCCGGTTTGGCCCACTCGCCGACATCCAGATCGACCCGGGTGACCACCCCGGCGACCGGGGAGAGCAGACGCAATGACTGGCGTTCCTGCTCGGCGGCGCGGTATTCCAGCGCTTCGCGCAGCTTGCGCGATTTGGTCTGCTCGATGCGGCCGCGGGTGTCGCTGAGTTCGAGTTTGAGTTTCTGCACCTCTTCCTGGCTGATGCCGCCGGTCAGCGCGAACAGTTTGGCGGCATCGCCATAGAGTTCGCTCAGGATGACCAGGCGATCTTCCAGCGCCTGCAACTCGGAACGATCTTCCGATACCACCCGGCGACGCTCCACTTCGATGTTCGCCATACGTTCATCCAGGCCGAGCAACACCTGACCCGACTCGACCTTCTTGCCCACATCGATATTCACGGTCGCCACCAGGCCGCCGACTCCGAGGCTCAAGGCCAGGTCGCGCGACGGATACACGATGCCGAGAAAATCATCGGCAACCGCCGGGGCGACCGGACACAGCGCCAACAAAAGGCCCAATCCGCCAAGCGGTAGCGCTCGCTTACACAACCATCTGAAACCGCTATTCACCATTTATCCACCGTAAAGATTGCCGGGTTGGCCTGCATCAATCGCCCTGCCATTCCACCGCGTACTCGCCAAACAGGCTGCCCTCCGCCACTTGCAGGGCAACTCGGGCAAGTTCCAGACGCACCTGACTGTCGAGCAGGCTTTCCCGACTCGCATTGAGCTCGTTTTCCCGTGTGATGACCTGGCTCAGGCGCGACATGCCGAACTGAAACTGCTTCTGTTCCATGTCCAGCAACTGCACGCGCAGTTCGACATCCTTGCGGTATTCGGCCACTTCCATGATGGTCCGATCCAGTTGCCGGGTGCGCAATTCAAGATCGTTGGCTAGTGTCGTGCGGACCGCTTCGAGCTCGACATCCGATTGGTCCAGGCGCACGCGCTGCGCTTCATGCTGCGACTTGGCGCGCAGATTGCCTTCCAGCGGAATTTCCATGTTCATGCCGATGTAGCAATCCGGGTAATTCCTTGAAAACACTTTCTCCGACGTATCCTGCAGCGCATACGACAGGTAAGTCGAACTGCAACTGGCCATCAGGTCCAGCATCGGGCGTTTCTGATTACCGGCGTAATCGAGCCGGATCATGCCTTGCTGCCGCTTCAGGTCGGCGATGCGGTAACTCGGCCAGTTCTGCAGCGCCTGCTCCAGGCGGTTCCCGTTGCCCACCGTGAGGACCGGCAACTGCGCCTGTTCCGGCTGCAGCCCGGGCAGCAAGCGCACGCCGCCGTATTCCGCGCTGGCCAGATTGAGCAACGTCTTGATCTTGGCTTCCGCCTCGTTGACCGTCTGCTCGGCGCGCAACTTCTCGGCCATGCGCGCAGAAACCGCACTGCGCGCCTCATAGGCCGTTCTCGGCGGCAAACGACCGCCTGCGATGCGCGCTTCGATGTCGTCCTGGCCGGCCACGGCCTTGCGCAACGCATCCTGGCGAATACGCAGCGTTTCGCTCGCGCGATAAAGCTGCCAATAGGCGGCCAGGGCTTCGCTGCTGCTGCGCAACATCTGCTGTTTGTATTGCTGCTTGCCGATCGCCCAATCCAGTTCGGCGATCTTGCGGTCGGCATCCACCGCTGCGCTGCCAAAGCCGCGCAGCAGCGGTTGCTTGAAGGTCAACGCCAAGGCGCCGTCGTATTCGGTGTCTTCCTTGTTCGTATTGGAGACTTCTATCAAATTGTTGTTTCGGCCTGATAACTTATAGGACAGGCTTAACTCGCCTCCTGTTTTCAAACGCCGACGCACCCCCATCTCGATAAGGTCTACGCGCTCATCTAATACCTCTTGGCTGAACTGTGGTGAGAGCGCTGAATTAGCACCAATTTCCTGAGCCGATCTCTTACGTTTGCGGTCTTCATGCCGCAATCCGCCATACGCCACCACCTCGAACAATCCCAGTTCCGCCTGCGCCAGATGGCCGGCGACTTCCGACGCCAGTCGGGAATACAGCGCATCGGCATTGCGCGCCAGGGTCAACTGCACCAGCAAGCGCGGCGTCAACTGAAACTCGCCCTGAGACGGGATTTCCGGCAGGCCGGAGACGGCCCGCCGGACGCTCGCGCTGTCGTCGCCGCTCGGCGCCGCCGGCAAGCCCCCAACGGGGGCCGCCAGCGCCGCGAACGCATTGGCGCCAGTGCTCAACCACGCCAGCAAAGCCCCGACCCGCAAAGCTTTGCCGCATCCCATGGCAAAAACCATACTCAGCTCGACGCCTTGGCCTTCTTGCCTTCCTTCTTGCCGACCGGGCTGGTGTCGCTGGCACGCTCATCCTTCAGCATGACCAGACGATCGATCTGAGCCAGGGAAATCAACTGGGCATAGATCGCCGGCAGGTAACGCTTGTCGCGCATTTCCTTGAACAGTTCGTCGGACAGATTGTTCAAGCGCTCTTCGTTGATGACATAACAACCGGTAATGTTCTTGATCCGGTCGTTATCGCGCACCCGCATGTTGAGCGGCGTGAACATGTTGTGCTCGCTCAGGAATTTGCAGAAAGCCTGGCTGATCACTTCCATCTGTTGCAGTTCGCCCAGGTAACGCTTGACGTTTTCGATCACTTGGGTCGGTTCGTTCTTGTCGTCGAACATCGCGTTGCCTTCATCGTCGCTGACCAGGGAACTGCCCTCGTCGATGCATACGGTGAACTGGCCTTCCTTGTCGGAGCGGGCCAAAGCGAACGGATAGCGGCGGATGATGGCCGGCACATAAGAAGCCTGCCACTTGCCATCCTGGCCGACAAACAGGTTTTCGTTGGCATCCAGACCCAGCAAAACCACAGGGCGGAATTCATCCTGCTGCTTGTCCTCGATAAACACGATGGGATAGATCGCGGCGGCGCGAGCGAACTCATGCATCATCACAGATGCGAGATGAAAACCTGCGGCAAAGCCGAAGCCCTCTACCTGTTTGATTTTTTTCTTGGCATGACGCTCGATATTGACAGGCACCAGTTTCTGAAACATCCACATTCTCCAATTATCGTTAACAAAGCCCTGAAAAAAGGGCAACCCTGCGAGCAAAACAACGGTTCGCCCGCGAGGCGAACCGTTTAACACACAACCCAATACAGCAAAAGCCGTAGCCCTGAATTGTGTCGGCTGAAAGCCGCCACCAGCAAGGCCATTCGCGCCGGCCAGCCCGCTTCCGAACAACCGGACTGACGCAATTACAGACTCAAACTTTCCACCCAATACTCGAAGTCCACACCGTTACTCTGGCCGCTGCTGAATGTCGTCGCAGACAGAATATCCTCGCCGAGCGACTCCGACGCGATGCCGTATTCGTCCGTCAACAGGTCCCGATCGCCTATCCACAGCGACAGGCTGTTCTCACTCGTACCGCCCAATCCGTCGCCGCTGACGCTGGCCCGGCCCGCCAGGTAATTCGCCGTCGCCGGACTGG
>JASJPG010000160.1:0-14168 GCA_031426815.1 Hydrogenophilaceae bacterium | reverse complement strand
GGGCGCAACTGAAACGGCAGCGCGCCTGGAACGGCCTGCTGGTCAACCGCCGGCGCGACGGCAGCCGCTATCTGGCCGACCTCACCATCACGCCGGTGGTCGATGCCGACGGCCACACCAGCCATTTCCTCGGCATGCACCGCGACGTTACCGAAGTGCATCGGCTGGAACGCCAGGTGCAGAACCAAAAGGCGATGATCGAATCGGTGGTGGATGCCGCCCAGGTCGCGATCTGCCTGCTCGACGAGCGCGACCACGTCGTGCTCGACAACCAGGAATACAAGAAGCTGATCGGCGATCTCGGCCGCGAACCCGCCGCCACACTGTTGACCAGCCTGCGCGAGCAGATGGGCCACGACGCGGCGGGCAACCGCTTCGACGCCGCCCGCGCCGGCCGCCGCGCCATCCGCAACCGCGAGGTGCGCGTCGAGTTGCCCGGCCGCGGACCAGGCCAAACCGCGCGCTGGTTCGCCTGCGCGATTTCCTGGTTCGAGGAACAGGACGCCAGCGCCGACGCCTTCTACGAACCGATGCGCCGGCATTACCTGCTGCTGACCGCGCAGGACATCAGCGAAATCAAGCGCCAGCAGGAAGCCATCCGTATCAACAGCCTGTCCGCCCTGCTGGCTGAACAGGAGCGCATCCAGAGCCTGCGCGAAACGCTGGCCGGCGCCATCTATCGGCTGGAAGGCCCGCTCAACACGATGACCGCGGCGGTACGCCTGCTCGAACGGCGCCGCGGCGGCAACCACGGCGGCAGCGGCGAAGGCAACGGCGAGGACGCCCTCGACGCGGCCATGGAAGCCGCGCTGCACGACAGCCGCGCCGCACTCGACACGCTGCGCGCCAGCATTCCCGACCAGACGGCGGAAGCCATCCAGCCGCTGAACCTGAACGAAGTGCTGCGCGACGTGCTGAAGATGAGCACCGCCGAACTGCTCGGCGCCGGCGTCATCGTCGAATGGCATCCGGCGCCGGTGTTGCCGGCAGTGCCCGGCGGCGCCACCCAGATCGCCGCGATGTTCCGGCAACTGCTGGCGAATGCCATCGAGGCGATGAACGAGCGCCGCGCCAGCGACCAGCCGCACGAACGCGTCATCCGCCTGGCAACCGTGCCGCATCCGGACTACGTCGAAGTCGTCCTGGAAGACAGCGGCCCCGGCATCCCGGCCGAGTGGCGCTACAAGGTGTTCGAACCGTTCTTCACCAGCAAGGGCGCCGACCGCCAGCATCTCGGCATGGGCCTGTCGATGGCGCAGGACACCGTTTCCCGCCACGGCGGCCTGATCGACATCGATCCGGACGTCCGCGACGGCTGCCGCGTGCGCGTGCAATTGCCGTGCGGCAAGGGAGCTTGAGATGGATGACAGCCGCAACGATCTCGAACTTGAACTACTGCGCACCGAACTGGAGACGCTGTACCAGGTCAGCCAGGTGCTGTCGCGCTCGCTCGACCTGAAGGAAACGCTGACCGCCGTGCTGCGCGTGCTGCACGACGGCGTCGGCATGGAACGCGGCATGGTCAGCCTGGTGGAACCGGAGTCGGGCGAACTCCAGGTTTCCGTCGCGCATGGCCTGGCCGACATCTTCATCGAAGAAATCCGCTATCGACCCGGCGAAGGCGTGGTCGGCATGATTCTGGCGGAAGGCGAGCCGATCGCCGTCGAACGCATCGCGGACGAACCGCGCTTCCTTGGCAAACTTGGCCTGTACGACCCGGAACGCGGCTTCGTCGGCGTACCCATCCGCATCGGCCGCCTGGTCGCCGGCGTGCTCGCCGCGCAACCGGCCGCTGGCGCGGAAGTGCTGCTCGACGAATACACCCAGTTCATGGAAATGGTGGCCAACCTGATCGGCCAGACCGTGCGCCTGTCCGCCGACGTGCAGAAGGAACGCCTGGCCCTGACCGAGGAACGCGACACCCTTCGCCGCACCGTGCGCGGCCAATACGGCTTCGACAACATCATCGGCCACACTCAGCCGATGCGGCGCGTGTTCGAACAGGCGCGGCTGGTGGCGAAATGGAACACCACCGTGCTGATCCGCGGCGAGACCGGCACCGGCAAGGAACTCATCGCCAACGCCATCCACTACAACTCGCCGCGCGCGCGGGCCAATTTCGTCAAGCTCAACTGCGCCGCGCTGCCGGAAAACCTGCTCGAAAGCGAACTGTTCGGCCATGAAAAAGGCGCCTTCACCGGCGCCATGGTGCAGCGCAAGGGCCGCTTCGAGCAGGCCGACGGCGGCACCCTGTTCCTCGACGAGGTCGGCGAGGTCTCCGCCGCGTTCCAGTCGAAACTGCTGCGCGTCTTGCAGGAAGGCGAAATGGAACGGGTCGGCGGCAACCGCACGATCAAGGTCGACGTGCGCGTCATCGCGGCGACGCACCGCGACCTGGAAGGCGAAGTCGAAGCCGGCCGCTTCCGCGAAGACTTGTACTACCGCCTCAACGTGATGCCGATTTATCTGCCGGCGCTGCGCGAACGCCTGGAAGACATTCCCGACATCGCCCGCTTCCTGGTCGAAAAGATCGCCGGCCAGCAAGGCCGCCCGCTCAGCCTGACCGACGCCGCGCTGCGCGTGCTGATGCACCACGCCTGGCCAGGCAACGTGCGCGAACTGGAAAACTGCCTGGAACGCGCCGCCGTGCTGACCGAAGCCGAAGTGATCGACCGCGACGCCATCCTGCTCACCGGCATCGAAGAACACGTCAGCATGAGCCGCGGCGCAATGCAGGCGGTCGACCTCGACGACCCCAACCTGGACGACCGCGAACGCGTCATCGCCGCGCTGGAACAGGCCGGCTGGGTGCAGGCCAAGGCCGCGCGCCTGCTCGACATGACGCCGCGCCAGATCGCCTACCGGATACAAACCCTGAACATCAAAGTGAAGCAGATCTGATGAGCAAACAACGCATATTCACCAGCTACACCGGCGTCAAACTGCCATTCAAGCTGGTCAACGAACTGGACGCGCGGGAAATCGAAAACCGCAACACCTACTTCCTGGGCTATTTCGACGCAGAGGAACGTCTGACCGGCTTCGACAAGCTGGTCTACGGCGAGATCGAACTGGCGCACCGCTACCTTTACCACCCGGACGGCACGCTGCGGCAAGCCGAAATCACCGACATCGACGGCGAAGTCAGCGTGCTGAATTACCCCGCCGACGGCGCCGCCTGACGCCATGGCCGCGTTCCAACCCTGCCAGGGCAAAACCGCCTGCCGCGACGACGGCGCCCGCTGCATCACCTGCGGTCGCAGCTTCGCCGAGATCGAACAGACCCGCGGCCTGATCGACGCGCTGGCCGAACTGGCGGTGAATCAGGGCTATGACAACGTCGAGGAATTCGCCGCCTACGTGGCCGGCAAGGTGGTGAAGAAGGTGAAACACCGATCGCTTGATTGACCGGGACGATGTGCGAATTTATTCGCACGCTCTTTTGTGGAAAAAAATTCGCACCTACATGCTCTTCGCAAGCCTGTACGGACGTTTTCCTTCCACCCATTCCAGCATGTCCAGATAAGCCTGCATGCGGCCTTCGCTAAAACCCGATACGCCGAGATTGCCGAGGATGCTCTGGGTACTGGCCGACTGATCCAGGGCCAGCAGCGCGCGTTTCAGGCGGTCCGCCACTTGTGGCGCGACTTTGGGTGAAACGATGATGGACCAGTACGGAAAATTTTCCCTGGAATAGAGAAAGCGCCCGCCTTTCGTTTGCCATTCCCGGCCGACTTTCGAATACGAAATGACCACGCCGACATCGGACAAGCCCGACTGCACTACAAGACCCACGGCATCCTGCCGGTCCATGTACTGGATATTCTGCTGAGCCGTATCGACGCCGTAATCGCGCAGCAGGGCCAGGCCGAGATTGGTCGGATAGGCGAGCGGATCGGGCATGGCGATCGAATGGCCGCGCACATCCTTGAGTTCCTTCAGCTTGGAATCGCCGCGCACGATGAAGTGCACCTTGGCCTCGCCCTTGGCGACCGCCAGCAAGCGATAGCCCTGGTCGCGCATGGCGCGGGCGGAAAGATGGCTGGGCCGCACCAGCAGCACGTCGTAGCGTTTTCGTTCGAGATTGCGCGCCACGACGGGCAGGACATTGGTGGTTTCCAGCACCACCTTTTCACCGCTGGCCGCTGCCAGGTAATCCACCAGCGGCGCATATTTGGCTTTCAGAAAAATCGCATCGGTCGTACTGGAAGTGCCTTCATTGACCCCGAACAGCAGGCTGCCGGCGGCCGAGTGAAGTGAAAACAGCAGTACGGCAAGCGTACATATCCCGCGTGTGGACTGGCGAAACATGATCGAACTCCCTGTGATTTGTTTTGAGCCACCCGATTGCACGGATGGCGAGAAAAAAGTTTATTGGAAAGGCCTAATCAAGACAATCGCATCCTGTTAGTTGCCAATTGAAGTTTCGATATCAAATCATCTACGCAACGGAATCTCGATGAAGTGCATCACTACTCGCGATGGGGGAAGAGGCGAAACGTTTCGCGCCGGGGCGAGGGACGATGTGCGAATTGATTGCGGGCGGGACGCCCACGCTCCGGGAGGTGCGAATTTATTCGCACGCCCGCACCTACCGCGCCAGCGTGAACAACTCCGGATAAATCCGCTTGTAGTCGATCAGGCCCTGCACGGTGAGTGGCGTCAGTTCCTTGGCGGCGACCCAGATGCGGAAGGCGTTTTCGTCCGGGCGCGCCAGCGCGATGGGCAAGGCGGCCCAGGCCGCCCAATCGATGGCGGACAACCTTGCGCGCACCGCCGCCGGCAGATTGTGTGCGGTTTCCGCCAGCGTGCCGAGTAGTTGGAAGGTTTGCAGCCGGGTCAGGCGGCTGGCGAAGAACTCGCGGTCGTCGAGCTCTTCGGTCAGCACGATGATGTCCAATCCGGTCTGTTCGATCAGGCCGAGCATGGCGGCGGTCAGCATGGCACGGGCTCCTTTGACTGCAATGCGTCGCGCAGCAGCACGGCGACATGCACCGGCGCGCGGCCACTGCCTTCGCGAATCTGGTGTCGGCAAGAGAAACCGTTCGCCAGCACCGGCGAATCGGCCGGCGCGGCGCGCAAGGCCGGCAACAGATCGAGTTCAGCCATGCGCAGCGAGATGTCGGCATGCTCGGCTTCCAGGCCGAAATGGCCGGCCATGCCGCAGCAACTCGCTTCGACGAACTCGAATTCGAACTCGGGGATCAGGCGCAGCACCTTACGCAGCGCTTTCATCGCGCCCACCGCTTTCTGGTGGCAATGGCCATGCACCAGCGTTTTCGGCAGGCCGAGCGGTTTCAGATCGAGCTGGCAGCGTTTGCGGTCGTGCTCGCGCGCGATGAATTCCTCGAACAGATAGACCTGTTTCGACAGCGCCAGCGCTTCCTCGCCCAGGCCCAGCTTGAGGTGGTCGTCGCGCAGCGACAGGATGCAGGACGGCTCCAGCCCGACGATGGGCGTGCCGGCCGCCAGCGCCGGGCGCAAGGCGGCCTGCAGGCGACGCGCCTCGACGCGGGCGGCGTCGACCTGGCCGAGCGAGAGATAGGTGCGGCCGCAACACAGGGCGCGCGCCGGCTCGCCGTCGTCAGGCGCGGCTTGCAGTGGGATGACGCGATAGCCGGCGGCGGTCAGCACGGCATGCGCGGCGGCGGCGATGTCTGGCTCGAAATGGCGCGCGTAGGTATCGACGAACAGGATCACGTCGCGCTCGCCGCTCGTTGCGGCGACCTCGCTCGGCGCTAAATAGGGTAGCGGCGACGGTTCCGGCAACTGGCGGCTGGCGGCGATGCCGAGCCAGCGCTCGCCCAGCTTCGCCAGCCACGGACTGCGGTTGCGCCAACGCAGCAGGCCGCGCAACAGGCGACGCGAGTTCAAACTTCGCAACCAGCGCGGCAGGCCGGCGAACAGACGATCGCGCAACGGCACGCCGAGACGCTCGTTGCGCTGCGCCAGAACTTCGATCTTGATCGCCGCCATATCGACCTGATTGGCGCACTCGCGCTTGCAGCCCTTGCAGCCGACGCACAGGTCCATCGCGGCGGCCAGGCGCGCATCGACGAACGGGTCGCCACCTGACACGCCCCCGAACTCGCCGTTCAGCGCCGCCTTCAGCACCTGCACCCGCCCGCCGGGCGAGTCGGCAGGATCGTCGGTGGCGCGAAAGCTGGGGCACATCACACCCTTGGGTTTGCGCTGGCAGAGCCGGTCGTTGATACACACCGCCACGGCTTTGGCGAAATCGCCGCCGGTCGCCGGGATGCCGGCATAGGCGTCGCCCTGGCCGGCGGTTTCGTAGGCAGTCCAATCGAGTCGATGTCGCATGCAATCCATCAAGCAATGTGTGTGCCAGCGGTTACACCGCGTCGCGTTGCAGCCGCCCGAATCGTCTGCCGCGCAGGAACGAAACGCGCGGAGGTGCCGACAGCGCGGCCGCCCGTGTACATTTCGCAGCAAACGCCCAAGCCGATGACCACCTCTTCACCTCCCCCCGACGCCCCGATCCAACGTGTCGTCAAAGTCCGCCACGACTACAACACCTGGGTGGCGAACGAGACACTGGAGGACTACGCGTTGCGTTTCACACCACGCAGCTACCGCAAATGGTCGGAGGGCCGCGTCGCCAATACCGCGTTCGGCGCGGCGGCGTTTCTGGTGCTGGAGGCGGTGGGCGCGACGCTGCTGGTGCAATACGGTTTCGTCAACGCGGCCTGGGCGATTCTTGCCACCGGGCTGATCATCTTCCTGGCCGGGCTGCCGGTCAGCATCTACGCCGCGCGCTATGGTCTGGACATGGACCTGCTCACGCGCGGCGCCGGTTTCGGCTATCTCGGCTCCACGCTGACCTCGCTGATCTACGCCTCGTTCACTTTCATCTTCTTCGCGCTGGAGGCGGCGATCATGGCCTACGCGCTGGAACTGGCGTTCGACATCCCGCCGGCCTGGGGTTACCTGATCTGCGCGCTGGCGGTGATTCCGCTGGTCACGCATGGCATCAGCGTGATCAGCCGGGTGCAGACGCTGACCCAGCCGATCTGGCTGATCATGCTGGCGACGCCCTATCTGTTCGTGCTGTGGCAAGAGCCGCACGCCTTCGCCGGGCTGACCGACTATGCCGGCCAGGCCGGCGCCAGCGGCTTCGACATCCAGTTGTTCGGCGCGGCGATGGCGGTCGGGCTGGCGTTGATCACGCAGATGGGCGAACAGGTCGATTACCTGCGTTTCATGCCGGAGCTCACGCCGCAGAGTTTGCCAGCCCAGCGCAAACGCTGGTGGGCCGGCGTGCTGATCGGCGGGCCGGGCTGGGTGTTGCCGGGTTTGGTGAAGATGTTCGGCGGCGCGCTGCTGGCCTATCTGGCGATCCGCCACGCGGTGCCGGAGGAGCGCGCGGTGGACCCGAATCAGATGTATCTGGTCGCCTACGAATACGTGTTCCCGCATTACGGCTGGGCGGTGGCCGCCACCGCGCTGTTCGTGGTGATTTCGCAGCTCAAGATCAACGTCACCAACGCCTATGCCGGCTCGCTGGCCTGGTCCAACTTCTTCGCGCGACTGACGCACAGCCACCCCGGCCGCGTCGTCTGGGTGGTGTTCAACACGCTGATCGCGCTGATGCTGATGGAGATGAACCTGTTCCAGGCGCTCGGCCGCGTGCTTGGCCTGTATTCCAACATCGCGGTGGCCTGGATGATGACGGTGGTAGCTGACCTGGTGATCAACAAGCCGCTCGGCCTGTCGCCGCCCGGCATCGAATTCCGCCGCGCCTATCTGTATGACATCAACCCGGTTGGCGTCGGCGCGATGGGCATCGCCTCGCTGCTGTCGGTGGCGGCCTACCTCGGCCTGTTCGGCGCCGCGGTGCAGCCGTGGGCGACGTTCATCGCACTGGGCGCGGCCATGCTCAGTTCGCCGCTGATCGCCTGGGCCACCGGCGGGCGCTATTACCTGGCGCGGCCGGAAAATCCCGCTTCCAGCCCGGCCCACACCCACACCTGCTGCATCTGCGGCAAGGATTATGAGGGGGAGGATCTGGCGCATTGCCCGGCCTATCAGGACCGCATCTGCTCGCTGTGCTGCTCGCTCGACGCGCGTTGCGACGACCTGTGCAAACCGCAGGCGCGGCTCGGCGCGCAATGGGCCGGCGTGTTGCAACGCCTGCTGCCCGACGCGGCGCGGCCTTATCTGGACGCCGGCCTCGGCCACTATCTGTTGCTGATGGCCGGCATCGTGCCGGTGCTCGGCCTGCTGATCGGCCTGCTCTATTACCAGGAGGTGCTGGCGCTGCCGGCGGGCGATCTGCTGCGTCAGGAAGTCGTGCGCGCCAGCTACATCAAGATCGGCGCGGCGCTGTTGCTGGTCGCTGGCACCGTCGCCTGGTGGCTGGTGCTGACCCACAAGAGCCGCCAGGTGGCGCAGGAGGAATCCAACCGGCAGACCGAATTGCTGATGCGCGAGATCGAATCGCACCGTCGCACCGACGAGTTGCTGCAAAAAGCCAAGGAAATCGCCGACCAGGCCAATCAGGCCAAGAGCCGCTACATCTCGGCGATCAGCCATGAACTGCGCACGCCGTTGAACAGCATCCTCGGCTACGCCCAGATCCTCGATGCCGACGCCGACATTCCCGAGCACCGGCGCCAGGCGGTCAGCGTGATCCGGCGCAGCGGCGACCATCTGCTCTCGCTGATCGAAGGCACGCTGGATATCGCGCGCATCGAAGGCGGCAAGCTGACGCTGGACAAGCGGCCGCTCGATTTCCCCGGCTTCGTTCAGGAAATCGTCGCGATGTTCGAGCCGCAGGCGCGCGACAAGGGCATCACCTTCGAATATCAGCATCATGGCGAACTTCCCGCCTGCGTGCGCGCCGATCCGCGCCGCCTGCGCCAGATCCTGATCAATCTGATCGGCAACGCGGTCAAGTTCACCGCCAGCGGCGGCGTCGTGCTGCGCTTGAAATTCAAGCGCGAAATGGCGCAGTTCGAGATCGAGGACAGCGGCCCCGGCATTCCGCCGGAAGAACTGGAGCGCATCTTCGAACCGTTCTCGCGCGGCAGTGCTGCACACGTCGGTGCCACCGGCGGCACCGGTCTCGGGCTGACAATCGCCCGAATGCTGACCGACATCATGGGCGGCGAACTCAGTGTGGAAAGCCGGCCCGGCCAGGGCAGCCTGTTCCGCGTGCGGCTCTACCTGCCGCAAATCCATGCCGCCCAGGCCGCCAGCCCGGCGATCCGCCGCGTCGGCTACGTCGGAGTGCGGCAGCGCATCCTGATCGTCGACAACGAAGCCACCGACCGCGAATTCCTCGCCAACGTGCTGGCGCCGCTCGGCTTCCAGCTCGCCCAGGCCGCCTCCGGCCAGGACTGTCTCGACCGGATGCCGCACTTCAAGCCGCACCTGATCTTCATGGACCTGGCGATGCCCGGCATGGATGGCTGGGAAACCCTCCGCCGCCTGCGCGAAGGCGGTCTCAGCGACGCCGAAATCGCCATCATCTCGGCCAACGCGTTCGACAAGGGCAGCGAAAACGACGCCGGCATCGGCGCCGACGACTTCATCACCAAACCGGTGCGGGTGGACGACCTGCTCACCTGGATCGGCCGGCGCCTGCGGCTGGAATGGGTCAACGCGGATGTCGCGCCGGAACCCGTTGCCACCGCCGCCGCAATCGCCTGGCGAGCACCCTCGCCGGAAGCGCTGCGCGCGCTGCGGGAACTGATCGAACTTGGCTATCCGCGCGGCATTCTGGGCAAGCTCGACGAAATCGCCGCCGCCGATCCGAAGCACGCCGAATTCGTCGAAGTCATGCGTCGCCTGGCCAAGCAGTTCCAGTTCGACTCGATGCAGGAAATCATCCGCAAAGCCCTCGCCGAACCCCGCCATGCCACTTGATCCGCTCAACCACGATGTCGTCCTGATCGTCGACGACATCCCGGAAAACCTCTCGCTGCTGCACGACGCGCTGGATGAAGCCGGCTACACCGTGCTGGTCGCCACCAATGGCGAAACCGCGCTGCAACGCGCCCGCCAGAGCCGTCCCGATGTGATCCTGCTCGACGCGCTGATGCCCGGCATGGACGGCTTCGAGGTCGCCCGCCGGCTGAAGGCCGACCACCTCACCCAGCCCATCCCCATCGTGTTCATGACCGGCCTGAGCGAAACCGAGCACGTCGTCGCCGCCTTCGCCGCCGGCGGCGCCGATTACGTCACCAAGCCGATTCGGCCGCCGGAAGTGCTGGCCCGCATCGCCGCCCACATGCAGAACGCGCGCCAGATGAAACAGGCGCGCACCGCGCTGGATGCCTTCGGCCAGGCAACCATTGCGCTGCGCGACCGCGATCACCGCCTGCTCTGGCAAACCCCGCTGGCGCGGCGGCTGCTGCAGACCTACTTCGGCATGGCGGACGAGCGAACCCCGCCGCGACTGGTCGAATGGATCAACGAAGCCCGCCTGGCCGCGCAGGAAAATCGCGACCCCCCGCTGCTCGCCAGCCAGGACGGCCGTCGCCTGCTGGCCAGCCTGCACGACCCGAGCAAACTCGGCCACGAGGGTGAAGCGGACGAAAAGGAATGGCTGCTGGTGCTGCGCGAGGAAAACCATCAGGCCGATATCGCCGGCCTGATCGCCGCCTACCGCCTGACCCTGCGCGAAGCTGAAGTCCTGTTCTGGGTGAGCAAGGGCAAGACCAACAAGGACATCGGTGAAATCCTCAACACCAGCCCGCGCACGGTGAACAAGCACCTGGAACACGTGTTCGAAAAACTCGGCGTGGAAACCCGCACGGCGGCGGCGAATCTGGCGCTGAGCAGAATGGGGATGGGCGGCGGCGAGTAATCGGGCGTTTTCAGGTAAACACCGTACTTCGGCAAACAAGACCTATCCCGCACAATGCGCTGCGCCCTTGCTCATGCAGGGCGACACCCCATACGTAGCCAACATCCAGGAGAAATCATGCGCCACATCGGATTCTGCATCGCCCTCGCCGTCGCCAGTCCCGTTGCCAGCTCCATTGCCGCGGCCGACTGCATGCCCATTATGGGCAACATCAAACTGACCCCGGATGCGGCCTGCAGCGTGGCCTCCTTTCCCGGCCTGCAGGGACAACCGTTCGTGGGCGAGTGCTACAAGTTCACCCTCAAACTCGCCGGCGTGTTGCCCGTCTACGGTTATTCCGGCGTGACTTCCGAAGCACTGACCGGCATGTACGCCGGTGGCACAACGGCCAGTCCGGCCAGTGTTCAGGAAAACCGCACCCTGTTGACCGCACGCAGCACACTGGCCATGGCCGGCACCCGCCTCTACGCCGCCGAAGTCATCATCAGCAGCACTGGCGACCTGGTCACCGAGCAAAGCGTCATCACCGGTACCGATGGCAAAGGCCAGTTCAAGAACGCCAGCGGCGGTTTCGCGATCCTCGGCAACAGCGTCGGCCAAACCGCGCAGGTAGTCGGCAAGATCTGCACACCCTGAGTCGTTTGGGCGACGGGCGGCGGACGGGTCATGCCGGCTGAAGGCCGGTCGGCCGGCGCGGTTGGCTGGTAGTCCTCCTATCAGGGATTTCTGAGAAAGGGACGTTGGTTCACGCCGCACCGATGTCGTAGGAGCGCCTTCCAAGGTACGAAGTCCGGAACAATCGCGCCTTGGAAGGCGCTCCTACGCGTGGTGTCGCCTCTCTCCCGGTGCCGCCAACAGTGGCTTTAGCTCGGCCCGCAATAAACCTAAAGTAAGGATTCCTTACTTTTTGCATCGAGAAACGCCATGCTGGCCAAGAAGACTGCCAAGAATCAGCTCACCCTGCCCAAGAGCATCACCAACGCGCTCGGCCCTACCGACTACTTTGGTATGCAGACCCGGGACGGCCAGATCATCCTCGCCTGAGTTCCGGCTAAGCCGGGAAACTTTGCGGCATGTGCCAGGTGGAATTTCTCCTCGCAGCCGGGCGAGCCGGCGTGCCGGCGTGCCGGTTGTGACGCTGGATGACGATGAGTTGAGCGCGGAGTTCGACGCGCATGCTTGATCGAGCGGTAATCAACGCAGAGCCGCTGGTCGCGTGAAAAGTCCCGGCAGGCCGTGTTATCAACGGGACCGTAATTCCGCTTCCCAATCTTCCACAACAAGACCCTCGACGCGCTCGAACTCGTCTGTATTGTGGGTGATTAGCGTCAGGCCATTCGCGAGTGCAGTGGCTGCGATCAGCAGATCGTTGGCGCCGATCATGCGCCCGGCGCGTTGTAGTCGAGCCCGGATTTCACCGTAACGCTCTGCCGCGGCATCATCAAATGGCATACGCTGCCATCCCCCAAATGCCACCTCAATGCGTCGTATTTCCTGTTCCGGGTTGGCCATCAGGCAGGCTCCGCAGTGCAATTACGCCCAGACAATGCTGCAAAGCCTCAATTGGTCGAAGCCCGCTATCTCAAGGCGTTGTCTCAAAGCCGGATTACGACCGCGCAGGATTTCGATGCAGACGTTGGTATCCAACAGATACCGCATCACAGTGGCTCGATGACATCAATGACCGGCTGCGCTGAGCGGTCCGGAAAATCGGGCGACGCCCCCCAAGCGCGATCAATCCAGTCGGCGGGCGCCTGACGAACACGCTTGTCACGAAGATACTCGACAAAATCCAGCACTTCCCGCTGGTACTCCGGCGGCAACGCGCTGACCTCTTGGTCAATGGCGGCAACGTAATTCATCGTGGCATCTCCTCTTTGGCGGTTGGCTCGGCGTATCACAAATAGCGCTGCATGATGGCCCGTTTCCTGGCTGGGGCAGCAGCGAGGATAACTTGTGCGGTACTCTCAAAAAATACAATGCAACCAATTGATTCCGTAGGATGGCGTATTCCTTGCCCTCCGCCACTCCGCGCGCCTTCCATTCGTCGGGCAATTCCCCGCGCACGGCGATGGAACGGAGCCGTTTCTCGATCCAGTCCTTCGGATAGCCTTTGGCTTGATACAACTCGCGGGCGCTGGCCAGTTCCGGGTTTTCGATTTCCTTCACCCGCTCGTAACCTACTTGCGCCAGCCAGCGCTTGAACGGCTCGGCGCGGGGCGAGGGGATGGATTGGATGATGCGGAACATGGGCTTGCCGCTACTCATGCCGGACCTTTCCAATCTGGATCAAAGTCCTTCGCCCAGTCGCCCCAGGTGTACCAATCCTCGCCCATGATTTCCATCGGGTGCTCGGTGCGGCCGGAGCCGTTGCCGCACAACAGCGCATCCGCCGGGCAATACTTGTCGCAGCCCCAGCAGATACGTTCGGGGTGTTTCGGGTGCAGGGGGAATTTCTGCTTTTTCTTGATCACGACGTCTGTGCCGGGAAAGCCAGCCGCAATGATCGCGCGCTGGCCCGAAATGACAAGCCCTCGACTTCTTGCCCTCTACGCCATCTGACGTATACCCGCGCCGAGCGCGGCTCCGTAATCTGGACTCGACTGCAAGCCAGTCCCGTCCAACAACTTTCAGGAGCCCCGTCATGCAACGTTGCAATTTCATCAAGGCCGCCATGCTCTCCGTCGCGCTGGCCGCCGCCGGTCTGACCAGTTTGCCCGCTCTCGCCGCCGACACCATCAAGGTCGGCATCCTGCATTCGCTGTCCGGCACCATGGCGATTTCCGAGACCGCGCTGAAGGAAACTGCGCTGATGACCATCGACCAGATCAACAAGTCCGGCGGCGTCATGGGCAAGAAACTGGAAGCCGTGGTGGTCGATCCCGCTTCCAACTGGCCGCTGTTCGCCGAGAAGTCGCGCCAGTTGCTGTCCAAGGACAAGGTCGATGTGGTGTTCGGCTGCTGGACTTCGGTGTCGCGCAAATCGGTGCTGCCGGTGTTCAAGGAACTGAACGGCCTGTTGTTCTACCCGGTGCAGTACGAGGGCGAAGAGCTGGAGAAGAACGTGTTCTACACCGGCGCCGCGCCGAACCAGCAAGCGATTCCCGCCGTCGAGTACCTGATGAGCAAGGACGGCGGTTCCGCCAAGCGCTGGGTGCTGCTCGGCACCGACTACGTCTATCCGCGTACCACCAACAAGATCCTGCGCGCCTTCCTGAAATCGAAGGGTGTCGCGGAAGCCGACATCATGGAGGAGTACACGCCGTTCGGTCATAGCGACTATCAGACCATCATCGCCAAGATCAAGAAGTTCGCCGGCGAGGGCAAGAAGACCGCC
>JASJPG010000159.1:0-16257 GCA_031426815.1 Hydrogenophilaceae bacterium | reverse complement strand
CTGCTCGGGCAGGATGTGGTTCTTGAAGTGGTCGTGAAACACCATGATGGTGTCAAAAGCCATGGAGCCGCAGATCAGGGTGCGCATGCTGGAATCTTCTTGTGATTAAAGGATGGCGCGGATTGTCGCGCCGGGGGGATGGAAAAAACAGGCCTACGCATCACGCTCGTTCTTCATGAGCCCGCAGCGCAGGGCAGCGTAATTTGTTTGGAAGCTGTGTCGCCGGCAGCAACCTGATTGGCCTGGACCGACGTTGCTGGAGCGTAGTTCTGGTGCATTGCCGGCGCCTCCATATAAAAAGGCCCGCACGCGGCGGGCCTCGATTCGGCGCGAACAGCCCAGACTCAGGGGTGAACCTTGTCGATACTCAGCTTGACGTTCTTGGCGCCCACTTTGATGTTGGCCAACGTGCCTTCCAGGTCGCCGGCCGCACCCATCGGCTGGCCGGATTTGGAGATGCGCGCGGTGAGCGTCACTTCCTTGAAGTTGGACAGCTTGTTGTCCGGGTTCATCGCCATCGCATCGGACAACTCGAACTCGAGCGGGAATTTATTCGCAGTGGCGCGGATGGCGGCCACCGGCGCACCGCCGCCGGCAGAGCGGGCAAACAGGAAGACCACGTCCTTGTCGCTGAACTTGCCCTTCAGCGCGGGGGCGATATCCACCATGCCGTGGATGCTGGCGCCGGGACCGGCGGCGGCTGCCTGGCCGGCTGCCGCGCTGGGGTCGGCCAGATTGTCCAGACCGGTCACCGCGCTGCGCGCCAGACGGTTGGCTTCCTTCTGGGCTTCCGCGATGTCCTGGGCATAAGGCGAATCAGGCGGCAGCAGCTTGAGCAGGTGCTTGAAGTAGTAAGCGGCCTGGGCAAAGTTCTTTTCCTGGAAGTTGCTGATCGCTGCCAGTTCGAGGCCTTTCATGTCGTCCGGATCCTTTTCCAGCGCTTTCAGCACGAGCTGGATCGGTTCGCCTTTCAGCACGCGGTTACGGCTGATCGCCAGGGCTTCGGCATAGCCGGTCATCACGGACGGCACATCGGGCTTCAACTTCAGGGCCTTTTCATAGGCATGCAGTGCTTCCGGCCAATGCCCGACGGCGGCGTAGGTCTTGCCCAGAATGGTCCAGGCTTCGGCGTCGTTCGGATCGGTCTTGGTCTTTTCCTCGACCTTCTGGATCATTTTCATGATGTCGTGTTCGCCCTGCGCGCCCTGCGCAATCGGCGGGTTGGCTTGCGCCTCGGCGATGGCGATCAACGACATCGGATTGCCCAGCCAGAAGTACATGCCGAAAGCCGCCACCGGCAGCACACCGGCCAGCGTGAAACCGAGGCGGCGGCTGGCGACCGGCGCCATCGTCGCATCGGGCTTGGCCAGCGCGTCTTCGGCGAGACGTGCTTCCAGTTCCAGCTTGCCGGCCTGGAATTGCTCTTCCGACAACAGGTTATTGGCGCGATCGGCTTCCATTTCCTTCATCTGATCGCGGTACACAGCGATGTTGATGTCGCGCCGCGCCGCTTTGGCGACGATTTCTTTCTTGCGCAACAGCGGCGGCAGGATGAAGACCAGGGCGATGGCGACGCTGACTACAGCGGCAATCCAGAACAGGGTGACGGACCAGAACGGGTTCATTTGTTGTCTTCCAGAAGGTGAGCGGC
This sequence comes from Hydrogenophilaceae bacterium, assembly GCA_031426815.1. Taxonomy (GTDB): domain Bacteria; phylum Pseudomonadota; class Gammaproteobacteria; order Burkholderiales; family Thiobacillaceae; genus PFJX01. The sequence goes on along the minus strand of JASJPG010000159.1, from coordinate 14,606 downwards.
GGCAGCGAGTTGGGTGGCGTCCACCGGGGTGTCTTTCATGGCACGGCGTTTCTTCAGCGTGACGTACCAGACGCCACCGCCGATGGCGAGGAACAGCAGCGGTCCCAGCCAGAGGATGTAGGTGACCGGCTTGAACGGTGGACGGTACAGCACGAAGTCACCGTAACGCGTGGTGAGGTATTCGATGACTTCCTTGTCGTTCTTGCCGGCCTTCATCTGGACGCGAATTTCGCGACGCAGGTCTTCCGCCAGTTCGGCATGCGAGCCGGCGAGGGATTCGTTCTGACAGACCAGGCAACGCAGTTCCTCAGCCAGATTGACCATGCGTTGTTCGATCACCGGATCTTCGCCGACCGGGGTCGCTTCGCCGGCATAAACCGGTGCCGCCAGGGCGAGCAATAGAGAGAACAGCAAGGATTTCATGCACCCAACTCCTTCAGTTTCGGCTCGATTTTTTCTTTCCAGACTTCTTCGCCGATCGGGCCGATGTGTTTCATGCGGATGATGCCGGCTTTGTCGATAACGTAGGTTTCCGGTGTGCCGGTGACGCCGTAATCGATGCCGACCTTGCCGGTCAGATCGTCCGGCACCGCGAAGAAGGGGTTGCCGGTCTGCGCCAGCAGTTGATCCGCTTCGCGATCCTTGTCCTTCCAGTTGAGGCCGACGAACGGCACCGACTGGCTTTGCGCCAGCACCATCAGGACACCATGTTCCTGCCGGCAGGACACACACCAGGGTGCCCAGACGTTGAGCAGCCAGACCTTGCCCTTCATGTCGGCCGGACTGAAGGTTTTCGTGGCATCGCCAACCACGGGCAACGTGAAGGCCGGCGCGGCCTTGCCAATGAACGGCGACGGCACTTCGCGCGGATTCAGGAACAGCCCCTTGGCGAAGAAGCCGACCAGGACGAGGAAGACGACGAGAGGCAGCCAGCGTTTCATGCTCAAGCCCCCTGCGTTGCTGCGCCAGCCGGCGCAGTCGCCTTCATCGCGATGCGATAGCGCCGGTCCGATGCCGCCAGGAATCCGCCGATGGTCAGCAGGATGGCGCCGATCCACAGCCAGTTGATGAACGGCTTGTGGAACACGCGCACCGCCCAGGCATTGCCCTGGTCATCCAGCGGCTCGCCGAGTGCGACGTAGACATCGCGGAAGAAGTTGGGGTCGATGGCTGCCTCGGTCATCGGCATGCCGGAGGCGTTGTAGGTGCGTTTTTCCGGGTGCAGCACGAACAGTTTCTTGCCGTCCTTACTGACTTCCACGGTGCCTCTGGCAGCGCGGTAATTGGGGCCTTCGCGTTCCGTGGTGCCCTGGAAGGTGAAGGTGTAGCCGGCCAGTTGCGTGTGGTCGCCTACGTTCATGCGCACGTCGCGTTCTTCCTGGTAGTTGGCCACCAGCGTGATGCCGGCAACGCCCCAGGCCAGGCCCAGGTGCGCCAGTTGCATACCCCAGAAGGCGCGCGGCAGCGTGCCGAGACGGCCGCCGTTCTTCAGGCGCTCGCGGAAACCGATCATGACCGTCAACGCGATCCAGACCGAGAGGGTGAAACCCAGCGTGGCCCAGGGATTGAAGCCCTTCAACGTCAGAGGCAGCAGGATGCCGGTGGCGACCGAGATCGCCAGCGCCCATTTCAGCCGCGCCATCATGTCGGGCAGGCTGTCGCCCTTCCAGCGCGTCAACGGGCCGACGCCCATCAGGAACAGCGCGGGCGCCATCAGCGGCACGAACACCGCGTTGAAGTAGGGCGGGCCGACGGAAATCTTGCCCATGCCGAGGGCATCCATCAGCAACGGATACAGCGTGCCGAGCAACACCGAGCCCATCGCCGCCAGCAGGATGACGTTGTTGGCGAGCAACATGGCCTCGCGCGAGAACCAGGTGAAGGCGCCGCCGGTGAGCATCTTCGGCGCGCGCCAGGCGAACAGCGCCAGCGAACCGCCGATCACCACGACCAGGAAGCCGAGAATGAAGGCGCCGCGCGCCGGGTCGGTGGCGAAGGCATGTACCGAGGACAGCACGCCGGAGCGAACCAGGAAGGTGCCGAGCAGGGACAGCGAGAACGCGGTGATCGCGAGCAGTACGGTCCAGGCCTTGAAGGCGCCGCGTTTCTCGGTGACCGCGAGGGAATGGATCAGCGCGGTGCCGGCGATCCAGGGCATGAACGAGGCGTTTTCGGTCGGATCCCAGAACCACCAGCCGCCCCAACCGAGTTCGTTGTAGGCCCACCAGCTGCCCAGCGCGATGCCAAGCGAGAGAAAGGCCCAGGCCACCGTGGTCCACGGCCGCGACCAGCGCGCCCAGGCGGCGTCGAGACGACCGGAAAGCAGCGCGGCAATCGCGAAGGCGAAGGCGACGGAGAAACCGACATAGCCCATGTACAGCATGGGCGGATGGATCACCATGCCGGGATCTTGCAGCAACGGGTTCATGTCGCGGCCGTCGGCGGCGGCCGGCAACAGGCGGATGAAGGGGTTGGAGGTGGTCAGCAGGAAGGCCAGGAATCCGGTGGAAATCAGGCCCATGATGCCGATCACGCGCGCCACCATGTCGTCCGGCAGATGCCGCGAGAAGACTGAAACCGAGGTGGTCCAGAAACCGAGGATCAGCGCCCACAACAGCATGGAGCCTTCATGCGAACCCCAGGTGGCGGTGAAGCGGTAGATCTCCGGCAACTGCGAGAACGAGTTGCGCGCCACGTTCTCGACCGAAAAGTCGTTGTTCAGGAAGGAATAGGCGAGACAGGCAAAGGCAATCGCGACAAACACGAACTGCCCCTGCGCGGCCGGCCGCGCCACGGCCATCAGGGTGAGATTGCCGCGCTGGGCGCCGATCAGCGGCAGGATGGCCTGGGTCAACGCCAGCAGCAGCGCCACGATAAGGGCGAAATGGCCGAGTTCTGGGATCATGCGGTCTCCTTGGGGATGTCGATCTATTCGACAGTCGGGGCCAGCCGGGCTGGCCACCGGGTATTTATTTCACGAGGGTCTGTTGCGCCTTTGCCGCCTGTTCCAAAGCCTGGGCAGCTTCCGGCGGCATGTAGTTCTCGTCGTGCTTGGCGAGCACCTGGGTGGACGTGAACAAACCATCCGCGCCCAGTTTGCCTTCGGCCACGACGCCTTTACCTTCCTTGAACAGGTCGGGCAGGATGCCTTTGTAAAGCACCGGCATCGATTTGGCGGTATCGGTCACCACGAAGCGGACCGTGAGGCCGTCCGGGTCGCGCTTCACGCTGCCCGTTTCGACCAGGCCGCCGATGCGGAAGGCACGGTCGCTCGGTGCCTTGCCCGCGGCGACTTCGGTCGGCGAGAAGAAGAACACCAGATTGCTCTGGAAAGCATTGAGGATCAGGGTGGCGGCAATGCCGAGTCCGGCGACGCCAAGGAAGATGACCAGGAGTTTTTTGTGACGAGACTTCATTGACCTTCCCCTTCCAGGGACGATGCCCATTGCTGCATGCGCTTCAGGCGGCGGCGAGTATCCATGCCGGCGCGTTTTAAAAGTATGACTTCGATCAAGATACACAGCGCAGTCACGCCGAACGAACCCCACACATAGAGTCCGTATCCGGCCATATTCCAGAAATCTGTCCAGCTAGCCCATTCCATCAATCGTTCTCCAGAATTGCTTTGGCCCACTCCGACTGCCGTTCTCTTTCGAGAATGATCCGGCGCACCCGCACCAGAGCCACAGCGATGGTGTAGAACCAGGCGGCAATCGCCATGACCAGCATGCCCTGCAACATGATCGCCGCCATGCTGGGCGCCTTCATCAAATTGATGGAGGATCCCTGATGCAGGGTGTTCCACCACTTCACCGAGAAATAGATGATCGGCACATTGATCGCGCCGATCATCGTCAGCAGTGAGCCGGCACGGTCGCCGCGGCGGACGTCGTCGATCGCCGCCCACAACGCGATGATGCCGACATAGAGGAACAACAGGATCAGTTCGGAAGTCAGGCGCGCGTCCCACACCCACCAGGCACCCCACATCGGCTTGCCCCAAAGTGCGCCGGTCCACAGTGCGATGAAGGTGAACAACGCCCCGGTCGGCGCCAGCGCGCGCGCCATCATGAACGACAGCCGCGTGTTGAAGGCCAGCCCGATGGCGCCCCAGAACGCCATGACCAGATAGATGAACATCGACATCCAGGCTGCCGGCACATGGATGAAGATGATCCGGTAAGCCTCGCTCTGCTGAAAATCGGTCGGCGCGAGGAAGAAGCTGATGTACAGCCCCCACACGGTGAGCAGACCGGCGCCCCAGGCGAACCAGGGGATCATCTTGCCGGCGAGAACGTAGAAATTGGCGGGGGAGGCGTAGGTATAGAGATTCATTCGACGATCGTTCGACGCTTATTCAAGTGATACACGTAAGGCCGCAGCTGCAATCCAGGGCGAGATCATAAGTGAGAGCACCATGAAAGCGCCCAGCAATGACAGGTGTGCCTCGGCTCCAGTTCCCGCCATGACCCCATCGACAGCGCCGGCACCAAAAATAAGTGCAGGGATATAAAGCGGCAGGATGAGCAGGGTCAACAACACACCGCCGCCGCGCAAGCCCAGCGTCAGCGCCGCGCCGACGCTGCCGAGCAAAGACAGGATGGGCGTGCCGAGCAGCAGGGAGAGTTCGAGCACCATTATGGCTTCCCAGCTTAAATTGAACTGAATGCCCAGCACCGGCGCGATCAACAGCAAAGGCACGCCATAGATCAGCCAGTGCGCCAGGGATTTGCCCAGCACCAGCAACACGGTCGGCTCCGGCGACAGCACCATATGTTCGAGACTGCCGTCGTGATGATCGTCGGCGAACAGGCGCGAAAGCGAAAGCAGCGAAGCCAGCGTCGCCGCCACCCACAGTACGCCGGGGCCGATGCGTGCCAGCATTTCCGGCTCGGGCCCGACGCCGAGCGGAAACAGACTGGCGACCATGACGAAGAAGAATTGCGCGATCAGCCAGTCACCGCGGCGACGGGCTGCCAGGGTGAGGTCGCGACGGAGGACGGCAAGCAGGAAGCGATGCATATTCAGGGCTAAGCCAACTCGGGGATCGCCACATTGCCGACCAGCAGACGCTGTACCGAGACGCCTTCCAGATTCAGCGCCTGATGCGTCGTGGCGACCACCATGCCGCCGGTGGTCAGGTGGTCGCGGATCAGACCTTCCATCAGCGCGACGGCATGTACATCGAGGCCGGTCAGGGGCTCGTCCAGGATCCACAAGGTTGCGCCGGCCAGCAACAACGCGGCCAGTGCGACGCGGCGACGCTGGCCGAAAGACAACACGCGGCAGGGCAAATCCAGGCAGCGATTCAAGCCAAGGCGTTCCAGCGTGGCAATCGCGCGCGTCTGATCGAAGGCACGACCATGCAGACCATCGGCAAAACGCAGGTTTTCCACCGGATTGAGATCGTCTTTGACGCCATTGGCGTGACCCAGGTAGCACATCTCGGCATGATAGGTCTCGCTGCTGCGCCGAATCGACACGCCACGCCAGCGGACTTCACCTTCTTCCGCTCGTGCCAGCCCGGTCAGCAAGCGCAGCAAACTGGTTTTGCCCTGGCCATTGCCGCCCTGCACCAGCAGCAACTGGCCCTGGTTCAGGCTGAAATTCATGCCTTTGAACAATAGCCGTTCGCCACGTGCGCAGGCTAGATCATGAACGGAGAGAAGGGCGTCGGGCATGGCGGCTGATATCGAGGGGCGGGCGAGGATACCCGCAAACGACCGCCGGACAAAACACCTGCAGTCAAGAAATCGGCAACTTGCGCGGGGTGCTCCGGCAGCACCGGAGCCCCCGTGCCACGTCTTACTTCAAGACAAAAGCCACTTTGGCCGAGGCCAGGAAATTGCTCTTCTGATCGGCCATGAAAATACGCATGACGTCTTCATCGCTGACATTCAGATCGGCCATGGTTTTCAGGCCGGTCGCCTTGACGACCAGCGGCGCCTTGGCGCCGCGTGCTTCCAGTGCGGCACGCGCCTTTTCGATGGTGTTGGTGTATTCGCCGGCACCTTGTTCCACCAGGATTTTCTGGCTCACCTTGGACGGATCGTAAAGCGCCTCACCTTTGCTGGAAAAGATGCGATTGATCAACGCGGGCTGGAAACCGAGTTCGCGCGCATCAATGATCAGGCCATCGTGCAGTTCGGCCAGCGCGGCCGGCTTGGCGGCGGGTGCGGCAGCCGGTGCGGCAACGGGCAGCGGAGCGGGCGGCGTGAATGACACCACCTGCAGCGAAGCGCGGCCAGGCGTGTTGATGTACGAGTTATACAGCGTGGCGGCCACGCTATCGGGTCCGCGTACGCCGATCTGCATGAACACCAGGGCGGTACCATCGACCGGATTCCATTCTTCATGCACCTTGCGCGCGCCCTTGATCAGACCGCTGACCGCAGTCTTGACCACCTCGCTCTCCAGCGTGCAATCGCGCACGGTGGTCTGGCCGGAGACATAGACGCCATTGATGATTTCGGCGAGACGGCGATAAGCGATGATTTCCGCCGCGCGAATCGCGGTCAGGCGTTGCCGCGCCGGGGTACCGCCCGCCATCGGCAAACCCTCGCCGACCACCAGGATGTAGCCATCGGTCAATGCCTCCTGAGGGGAATCGGTCAGGTCCAAATTGCGTTTTTCCAGCCAGGATTTCCCCTGGTCGAAATCACCGCCCACAATCCGATCTGCCGAGGCTGGCGAGATAGCTGCAAATAGCGAAAGAAGCGCGCCGACAACGACAGATAACCTAACGGTATTCATGGTCCAGGACCCCCAATGCGATGACTGATATTGTTAAACTCCGTAAAGATTAAACAAATATCTCTCGCAGGCAAAATTTGCTTTCGAAATTTTGTTTTCCAGTAGCGAATCTGAGCCCCCAAAGGTTATCCAATTACGTTGGATGTAGTTCATGAATTCTCGCAATCCGGTCGCCCCCCTTATTTTCCCCGTCACTGCTTGCTGCACACTGACCCGCACGACCAGATCGAAACATTCCGAACAGCCACCGCGTAGCTTGAGGCTTGCCGGCGTTTTGGGCCTTCTGGTTTGCGCGCAGGCCACGCCTGTTTTCGCCAGTGGCGGCGGCTTCGACTTCATGTCAGCCCCCGCCCCCGCGACCGTCCCCGCAGCAGGGTCGCGGATATCGGCAGAAGCGAACCGGTTACCGGTTTCTTCCGCCGCGCTGCCGCGCACCGTGGCCATCCTGCCGTTCGACAACGCCACCACCGAGCCCGGCATTGCCGAGGAAGTTCGGCGCGCCTTCTACAACCAGTTCAGTTCCAAGTCCTATGGCGACATCGAGCTTGCCGCCGTCGACGCCAAATTGCTCACGCTCGACCGCGACAGCAAGGCATCGCCGGATACCAAGGACAAAACCTATTACCAGTCGCTGTGCCAATCGCTTGGCTGCGATGGCGTGATTACCGGCCGCGTCGTCGATTTCCGCAAGATTTTCATGGGGGTCTATTCCGAGTTGGCAGTCAGTGCGGAAATCAGCCTACTCAACGCGCAAACCGGTGAAGTCATCCTGACCCGCAAGGAAGACGTGTCTTTTCGCGAAGGCGGCATCAGCCTGACGCCGATCGGCCTGGCCATGTCGGCCATGTCGGCGGCGCTGAATCTGCGCGATATCCAGCGCGTGCGCCTGGTCAGCGAACTCGGCTATACCATCGCCAAGTCGATTCCAGAACCGCTCGGCGGCAGCGCCAGCAGCGGTCCGCGCATTCAAGGCATGCTGTCCAACGCCGCCCAATCGCCGTTCGGCCTCGGCAAAGTGATCAGCGTTGCCATGCAGGCAGACAGCAACGGCGCCGCCGTGTTCGACATTGGCAATTACCGGCGCGCCTTGCCGATGAGCGAAAAATCGCCCGGCGTATATGTCGGCGAATATCGCATACAGGACGGCGACGCCGTGCGTCAGGCGCCCCTGATCGCGACGCTGCGCGGTCGCAATGGGCTGGTTTCGAGCTGGTACGACACCAATCTGGTCAATATCGATAGCCAGCCGCCCGCCACGCCAGCCCGACTCACTGCGCGCTCGCAAGCCGGGCGGGTTCTGTTGCGCTGGGACGCACTGGCCAATGTTCCCGATCTGGCCGGCTATCAGGTGCTGCGCTCGACGCAACCCTTGTCCGGCTTCGCGCCCGTCGGCGTGGTCGAAACACCGAGTTTTGTCGACAAGGAAGCCGGCGACGATCAATACCGCTACTACCGCATCGTCGCGCTGGACAGCGCCGGCAATGCTTCCGAACCGGGGCCGATTGCGCGTGGTCGCGTGTTGGCGGAAAACCCGCCGCCGTTGAGCGGTCGCATCGAGGCGGATCGCGAACTTGCCGGCAACGTCGTGGTGACCGGCGAGTTGCTGGTTCCCGCCGGCGTCACGCTGCAACTCGCGCCCGGCACCCGCATCGCATTCGACCCGGCCGCCCGCCTGATCGTGCAAGGCGGCCTCACGTCCGATAGCAGCGACGAACCCGTCGAATTCCTCGCGCGCGGCGGCGGCGCCTGGGGCGGGCTCAGCGTCGAAGGCGGCAATATCGGCCTGCGCGGTTTCAGCCTGGCGGGCGCGACCACCGGCATCCATCTGCAACGCGCCCAGGGCATCCTGGAAGGCGGCCAGATTCAGAAATGCGATACCGGCCTGTTGCTTAGCGGGGCTGGCGCGGCCAGCGTGCGCGACCTGCGCATCGGCGAAAACCGCATCGGCATACGGCTCGAACGCAGCGATGCGGAACTCACGCTGAATCGCATCGCCGGCAACGAAGTCGGCGTCGACATGAGCGGCTTTTCCGGCGTATTGCGCGACAACGCGATTTTCCAGAACACGCTGAACCTGCGCGCCGATGCCGGTACCTTGCTGGAGGCCAACTACTGGGGCAGCCTCGATCCGGCGGCGTTGCGCATCGAAGGCGGCCTGGTCAGCGAGGCACTGAACCGGCCGGCGCCGGACGGCAAGGTCGTCACGCTGCGCGTCAATCCCTGTGCCGGACTGTCGGCCGCAGCCTGCCAACAGAAGTCGGCCGAAGCGATGATCGAAGGCGGCCGCCTGATCCGGGCAAAGAATTATGGCCGCGCACTGCCCCAGTTCGAACTAGCCATCGCCGCGCAGCCGTCCGCCGACGCTTATTACTTCGCGGCAATTTGCCATCAGGAAATGCAGGAAGAAGAGCAGGCCATCGAGCGCCTGCGCGACGGCGTCACCGCCTTCCCGTCCGACCCGTCGCTGCGCCGCGCGCTTGGCATGCTCTATTACCAGCGTGGCGAAGAACAACTTGCGCGCGAACATATCGCGGCAGCGCTGAGACTCTCGCCCAACGACCGCCAGGCCGCATTCGTGCTGGAACGCCTCGGCGGCGCCAAGCCGAGCGATAAAACCGGAACGCAACCATGAGCCATTTCCAGATGACGACCCCGCTCCTCCGCATCGCAATTGCTGCACTGCTGCTTGGCCTGTCACTGCTGCTGCCGGTTGCCGCACGGGCCGACAACATCGTGCTGGGCATGACCCGAGGCGACGTACGCGCCCTCCCCGCCGGCCGCGCCCAGCCCATCGTCATCGGCAAGGGATATGCCTTGCGTACGGGCGACCGCGTCTACACCGGCCACGACGGCTGGGCGACCTTGCTGGTCCCGGATGGCAGCCGCGTGGTGTTGACTGCCAATTCGGAATTCATGGTGCGCTCGCATGACGCAAAGCGGCGTACCGGCACATTTGCGCTGATTACCGGCATGTTGCGCGCGATGATCTCGCCTTCGCCCAAGTCGCCGCCGAATTACCGTTTCAACACGCTGACCGCCGTCGCCGGTGTACGCGGCACCGATTTTTCGATGATCAATCGCGGCCAGGCCAATGTCTTCTTCGGCAACAACGGCAAGGTCGAGGTGCAGGGCCTCAACACCGAGGCGAGGCCGCTGACTGCCGCCACCGTCGTGCAGACCACACGCGGCGAGTTGCCGACCCAGCCGATCCGGGTCGAGCCCAATTCCCGTCTGGCCGAGGCGCAGGCGCTGCTCAACGCCGTCACCGAGCAGGCGCCGGCGTCCTGGGTCGAAGCCGGCAAACTGCCGGAAATCGTCGCCCGCTGGAATATTACCTACAGCCGTTATCTGGCCGATGCTGGCCGCTCGGACGAGGCGTTGCATGTACTGCAGGTTGCCCTGGATCTGACCGACGCGGTGGACATTCAAGCCGATGCGCGACTCGAACGTGGCGCCGTGTTCAGCCGCGACCCGACCCGCGCTGACGCAGCCTTGAAGGAATACGCCGCGCTGCTGGAGGCCCCATTCGCCGGCACGCAACGTGAAATCGCCCTGTACATGACCGGCATGGGGCATTATCAACTCAAGCAGATCGCGGAGGCGCGTACCCGGCTGCAGCAGTATTTGCATGACTATCCGCAAGGACGCTACAGAGAACGCGTCGAAACCTTGCTGCGCTCCCTCGCCCCAACCTCGCCCTAACCAGACCAACGATGCAAACCTCGTTTGCCCACTCAAATCCGGCTCCTCAACATAAGCCGCGCAGCCGAATTTCCCTGGAGAAACCATGCGTTATCTAATCCCTGCCAGTCTGCTCTGCCTTATTGCCTGGACTGGCGCTGGCCATTGCGCCGCAGACCTCAAGGAAAAGCCGTTTCTGACCGAAGCCGAGGGCAGCGCCTGCATGGGCGACGACAAATCGCGCAAGCAGACCGAGGAAGTCGCCCGCGACGAAGCTAAACGGCGCGCCGCCGAGCAAGCCGCGACACAGGTGCGCGCACAAAGCCGGGTCTCCATCGGCACCCTGGAGGAAGACGTCATCAAGATCATGTCGACCGGCAAGGTGCGCATTACCGAGGTACTGGAAAGCAAGTGGGACAAGGATGGCTGCTACAAATACCGGATACGCGCCGAAGTCACGCCATCCAAGCCCGGAGAGATGCCCGGCGTCGCGCTGACTGAAGAAGAAAAGCTCTGGGGCGAACTCGAAGAGGCGCCGGACTTGCGCGCGGTCGACACTTTCCTCGCCACGTTTCCATTCAGTGTCCACTCAGAAAAGGGAAAAGCGCTGCAAAGCGAACTCGAAGCCGGCTATCCCCGCATCGCCGGACCTTACCTGGTGTTTCGCGAAACCGCCTTGCAACTGCGCCCGTCGGCTCAGTCGATCAGCATCAGCGAGTTCGGCAGCGGCGAGATCCTGCGCGTCCTCAAGGTGCATGACGCGCAATGGGCCGTCGTCAAACGCGACGTAGGCCAGGTCTACACCCCTTTCGCCAACTTGCGCGCAATCACGGACGACGAAGCCGCGGCCTGGTCGCGTTGCCTGAAAAGCGGCAAGGAAGCACGCGCCTGGCAGGGCTTTCTGCAAACCTTCCCGAAGAGCCACCTTGCCCGACTCGCCAAGGAGCGTCTGACCAGCACGGAAAACCGCCTGTCGCGCGAGGATGGCTTGAGTAAACTGGACAGCGAGGAAATCGCCCTTTGGAATCGTTGCCTGAAGACACGCGACCTTCAATGTGCGCGCGAATATCGGCGACGCTATCCGAATGGCAAATTTGAAAAAGAATCGTGGCAGATTCGTTAGCTCACAGCATCTGACATCACACCAGGACTTTCAGGAGACCGAACATGAACGGACGTTTCACCGCATTGCCCTTGTACGTTGCCCTATTGGGCGCCGGGCTGCTGGCGGGCTGTACTGCGCCAGGAGTCATCAATGTCGCTTCGATCCAGCCCATCGCCGGCGGACTCGATGCCAAGCAGCGCATCGTGCCCGGCAAACAGGCCCCTTTGGAAGTGCGCATCCAGGACAAGGAAGGCAAGGTATTCAGCACCAGCGACAACAGTCTGCCCTGGGCCGACCTCGAGATTACCGCTTCGGGCGCCACGTTCGACCAGGCCAGCCACAAGCTCACCTTCCAGCAGGACATCAGCCAGTCACCGGATACGCGCTACAAAATTAACGTCACCTATAAACACGCGCCTGAAATCAAGGGCGTGCTGAGCGTCGTGCCCGATTGGGCGATGATCCTTGGGCCGGCGGCCAGCGATGTCGCCAGCATGATTGTCGCGGTTGAGGGCTTCAAGGATGGCGACCGCATGGCACCGGGTCAAATCCTGCCGTTGAAAGTCGAGGTAAAGGATAACGAAGGTCGTTATTTCGGCCTGGGCGATGCCAAGAATGCGCTACCCATCGAGCGGCTGGATATTGAAACCGTCAACATGGATTTCTCCCGCCAGAACCTCACCCTCAGCGGCGTCAACGACAGAAAGACCGTTGGGGATGCGGGTTATGGCGTCACCGTCAAATACCGCGGCAATCCGATCCAGACCTACACCGCGCGTTTCCAGCCCGACTTCCAGCTGGTCGAGGGGCCGGACGCCAAGGACGTGCAAGACATCTATTTCGGCGAGGCGACCGTCAAGGTCGCCACGGCGATCCCCGGTTCCGTCGTGCCGCTGCAATTCCAGGTCAAGGATCGCGAAGGTCGGGTCTATTCCTACCCGCGCCAGGGCAACAATCCCACCCTGCTCGCCAGCAAGATGCGCATCATCGGTGAGAACGTGGTCTACGACGAAGCCGGCAACCAGCTGAAGTTGAAAGAGAACTATCAGGCGATGGTGGGCAAGTCGTACAAGGTTTTTGCGACCTACGAAGGTCGCGACGACATGGTCACCAGCCATGTCATTCAACCCGATTTCCTGCACGGCTTGCCCTTGATGGAGCAAAACAGCATCGAACTGCAAGGCAGCAAGGGCACCGACGGCCGCTCCGGCCAGAACGGCAGCCACGGGCCGAATGGCTCCCCGAGCCCGGTCGGCTTGGGAGGCGCCGGCGCCTCCGGCACCGACGGTACACATGGCGGTCCGGGCCGTAATGCCCAACACGGTCCCGCCATCCAGGTGCTTTCGCAGGAAGTTCGTACCCTCGACGGACAAACTCGCCTTGCTCTCATCGAAGTGACCGGACCGGGTCAATCGCCCAAATATTTCCTGCGTCAATTGAACGAGCGTCCGCTGCAAGTCACTTCGTTGGGCGGCGCCGGCGGTGACGGCGGTAATGCCGGCAACGGCGGCAACGGCGGCAAGGGCGGCGACGGCAAATACGGCGGCGGCAGCGGCGGTCGCGGCGGCAACGGCGGCAACGGCGGCAACGGCGCCAATGGCGGCAATGGCGGCAAAGTGCTGGTACTCGTCTCCACCCCCGACATGGAAACTGCATTCGTCCCGCTGTCGCAGGGCGGCGACGGCGGCAAGGGCGGCGATGGCGGCATCGGCGGCAAAGGCGGCAGTGCGGGCTCTATCCTGTATACCCAGCCGGATGCTTCGACCTCTAACAACCAGAGCAGCAATTCTTCGCAGCAGATTCCGCTGGCGGCAACCGGCAGCGAAGGCAGCAGCGGCGCCAATGGCGCCTATGGCGTACCGGGCAACAGCGGCGACAACGGCGCCGTCGAGATTCGTGTCGACCAGAAGGCCGGCGACGTGATTCGGCGCGCGCCGAAATCGTTGGTTGAGAACGTCCTGTATTGAACGCACGCAGTCGCATTGCCTGACTGCGCGGTTTTATCCGCGCATAAACAACAACGCCCGACATGTTTATGTCGGGCGTTGTTGTTTGCGGCTATGGTCATCGGTCTACGGGCATGCCACATGCAGCTTAGGTGCGAACTTGGAAACCTCAGTTGTTCATGTGTATACCGCTCGAAAGTCGCGCGGATAGAGTCTCCCGCTGGCTGAGTGGTGACACCACTCGTAGGAGCGCCTTCCAAGACGCGATTGTTCCTGACTTCGCGCCTTGGAAGGCGCTCCTACAACACCGGCAACTGCGCACCTGACTTCTCAAAAAAAAGGGAGCGGATTTCTCCGCTCCCTTTCAGGCCTTAATGCTGCTTACTTGGCGGCGACAGCCGGTGCTTTCAGCTTGGCAATCTCTTCTTTCAGCATCTTGATGCCGGCTTGAGATGCGTCGATGGAGCGGGTCAGCGACTCGCGCGCATTGTCCGGGTTGTGGAAACCGTCGGAGTTCTCGGCAGTCCACCATTCCCAGTACAGGTTGGCGTCGTACTGGAAGTCATAGGCTTTCTCCATGACATCCTTGGACACGCCGGCTTCCTTGGCCTTCATGATCGCGTCGATCAGGTTGGCAATCCAGAACTCGGCCTTGGTCATCTTGCCGCGGACGTAACCCTGGATGGCTTCCATGTGGTAGCGAGCGTCATCCTCGGTCCAGTCCTTGTGGCAGGTCAGACAGGCACCCTTCAGGTTGTAGCGCGGCGAGATCTGCTGGTGATTCGTGGTCACTTTGCCGTTGGCGGCACGCTTCTTGGTCATGTGGCAGTCTTTACACTCCACACCGGCCTTCTCGTGCTTGGAACCCCAATAGGTTTCCGCTTCCGGGTGCTGGATCTTGGGCAGCAAGGCGCCGGTGGAGGCGTGCTTGAAGTCCTTGAACTTGTACTGCCCCACCATCTTTTCCTTGTAACCAAACACGTTGGTCCAGGTGAACAGGTTGGTGCGCGGGTCGTCCATCTTCACGTAGAAAGGCTTGTCCTTGTCGGCGCAATCAAAGCCGGGACCGCAGTTGTATTCCACGTGGCACTGGGCGCACATGACGTTGGAGTCGGCCTTGT
>JASJPG010000158.1:802-17215 GCA_031426815.1 Hydrogenophilaceae bacterium | reverse complement strand
CCTTCTCGTAGCCGAACAGTTCCGATTCGAACAGGCTTTCGGTCATGCCGGAACAATCCACCGGCACGAACGGCCGCTCGCGCCGCGGACTCAGCGCATGCACGGCCTGCGCCGCGAGTTCCTTGCCGGTACCGGATTCGCCCAGCAGCAGCACCGGCGTCATCGCCGGCGCGACGCGATTGATCAGGTCGAGCATGCGGGTGAACGCCGGCGAGCGGCCGACCATGCCGAGCGCGCCCGGTTGCTGGCCGGTCTCGTGCAGGAAGCGCATGGTCTCGACGAAATAGGCCAGGCGGCCGGCGGCATCGTGGATCGGCACCAGCTCGACATCGACGTATTCCTGGCCGCGCGGCGTGTGGTGCAGATGCAGCACGCGGCTGGGCTGGCGCGTCTTCATCACGCTCTGGTGCGGGCAGGATTCACCGCACTGGTCGCACGGCTTGTCGTAGTGGTGCGAAATCTCGTAGCAGGTACGGCCGATGATCTCGCGCGGATTGCCGAAAGTGTGCTTGTAAGCGGCGTTGGCGGACAGGATGCGGTAATCCGGATCGACCAGGATGCGCGGCTCCGGCAGGGATTCGAGCAGGGCGAGCAGTTCGCTGGAAGGAGGGGTCGTCGTCATGTCAACAATGTCCAGCCACCCTGCCATATCTGTCAAGGCGAAACGGGACCGCCCCGGGAATAGCCGCCGCACGGACAAACAAAGCTGATTAATCAAACGCTTACAAATCGCCATAGCGTTGGCATGCGCGTTGCTATCAAAACATTGCGTTCCAGCCATTGCCGACGGATAGCGAATCCGGTCTCTCCTCCCTTCGGTCTGTATTCCTTTCCGCCGGGCAATGGCCCCTTTTCCGACCTCCCTGACTGGCAACCGATCTTGAAAATCGCCTATATGATCGATCACCCACCGGGTGAGTGGCGACACCACGCGTAGGAGCGCCTTCCAAGGCGCGATTGTTGCGGACTTCGCGCCTTGGAAGGCGCTCCTACGACACCGGCAACTGCGCAAAGTAGGATTAACCGAGGAATCGATCGAACATGAATAAACCCCTGTCCTGTCTGGCCGCGCTGGCCGCATTCGCCATGCCCATGCTGGCCTGGCCCGCCCTCGCCGCCGATCTGGAAGTCGCCGTGCAGGAAGTGCGTGGCAGCGACGGCCAGGTCAAGCTGATGCTGTTCGAACGCGAGGAAGGGTTCCGCAAGGAAGACCAGGCGCGCCAGGTGCTTTCACTGCCGGCCGCAGCCGGTATGGTCGGCGGTGCATTCCACGGCCTGCCGCCCGGCCGCTACGCAGTGATCGCCTATCACGACGAAAACGGCGACGGCAAACTCAACCTGCGCTTCGGCATGTTCCCGAAAGAAGGCTATGGCCTCAGCAACAACCCCAAACTGTCCGGGCCGCCCAAGTTCAAGGATGCGGCTTTCGAACTACCGGCGGACGGCAACCGTATCGTTATTCGACTCGGCTACTGAGCAAGCCGCCGAATCCAAAAATGGCGCAATGCCGTTTTGAGCCCCAGACAAACCGACAGAGTTCCACCACGCGAAATACAATCCCGCCCGCTTGACGCGGCGTGCGACAGGACCATCCACCACGCCGCCACCTCCACAAACCAACAAAACGGGCGTTAGCGATATGTTCATCACCCAACTCCTCGACGACCTCAACCGCGACGCCCTGATCGACCTGTTCGGCCTCTCCGCCGTCATGGACGTCGAAGCCGAACTCAAGGAAAAGTCCGGCAAGGTCTACGTGCAATGCCTGGTGCGCAAGAAGGACGTGCAAGCCAAGCGCGAGGAACTGGTGCGGCAACTGTGGTTGCATCGTCTGGCGGGCGAATACAAATACCCGGTCTCCCGCCTCAGCGTCGAATACCCCATTACCTTCGGCCGCGACAGCTCCAAGCGCGCCGACATCGTGGTGATGGACGCCGACCATGCCGACACCCCCTACATCATCATCGAGGTCAAACAGGGCAAGCTGAAAGACGGCAAGGAGCAACTGCGTTCCTACACCCACGCCAAGGGCGCGCCGCTGGCCATGTGGTGCAACGGTGTCCAGTCCATAGTCTGGCACCGCAAGAACCCCAATTACTTCGTCGAAATCCCCGACCTGCCCAACGCCACTCAGACCATCGACGACATCGCTGGCCAGCCCTGGACGGTGGATACCCTGATCAATATCGAGAAAAAGCGCGAGGCCGAAGGCAAGGGCGCGCGCAGCCTCAAGCACTTGATCGAGGACATGGAGGACGAAGTCCTCGCCAATGCCGGCGTGGATGCCTTCGAGGAAGTGTTCAAGCTCATCTTCACCAAGCTCTACGACGAGATGTATTGCTACCGGGGCCGCTACAAATACCTGCGCTTCCGCAACAGCAATACCGCCGCCCAGCTCAAGGCCAACATCCAGGCGCTGTTCGACGACGCCAACGGGCAATGGCCCGGCGTCTTCGCCGTCGGCGAAAAGATCAAGCTCGGCCCGGAACACCTGCAAGTCTGCGTCGGCTCACTGGAAGAGTGGAAGCTGTTCAACTCCAACCTGGACGTGGTGGACGAAGCCTTCGAATACCTGGTCAACAAATCGTCCAAGGGCGAAAAAGGCCAGTACTTCACGCCGCGCTGGGTCATCGACATGTGCGTCAAGATGATGAATCCGCATGAGGCGGAAACCGTCATCGACACCGCCGCAGGCTCAGCCGGCTTCACCGTCCACGCCATCTTCCACGTCTGGAAACAGATCCTCGCAGCCGAGGGACTGCCCGTCTCCCACCTGTTCACCATGGAAGACAAGCCGCAGCGCTGTAAGGACTACGTGGAGAACAAGGTCTTCGCCATCGACTTCGACGAAAAGAGCGTGCGCGTGGCGCGCTGCCTCAACCTCATCGCCGGCGACGGGCAAACCAACGTGCTGCACTTGAACACCCTGGACTGGCCGCGCTGGGAAAAGCGCATCCAGCAGGACGAGGACTGGCGCGACACATACGGCGAGGGCTGGAAGAAGCTGAAACGCCTGCGCGCCGACAAGAACGAAAACCGTGCCTTCAAATTTGATGTGCTGATGGCCAACCCGCCCTTTGCCGGCGACATCAAGCAAAGCGACATGCTGTCGCCCTACGAACTGGGCCACAAGGCCAACGGCAAACTGGAAAGCAAGGTCGGCCGCGATCTGCTGTTCATCGAGCGCAACCTCGACTTCCTGCGCCCCGGCGGCCGCATGGCCGTGGTGTTGCCGCAAGGCCGCTTCAACAATTCCAGCGATAAACGGGTGCGCGAATTCATCGCCGAACGCTGCCGCATCCTCGCCGTGGTCGGCCTCCACCCCAGCACCTTCAAACCCCACACCGGCACCAAGACCAGCGTGCTTTTCGTGCAGAAATGGAACGACGACGCCAGTGAGCCGCGCTACCACTGCCCCAGGGTGGACGACTACCCGATCTTCTTCGCCACCCAGAAACGGGAATCGAAGGACAACAGCGGCGAGAAGATCATCGCCAAGGATGCCGTCGGCAACCTGCTGCGCGACAGCCACGGCCATTGGGTGATTCAGCATGATCTGTTCAACCACGAAGGGCTGACCCAGGACGGCATCGCCGAAGCCTTCGCCGAATTCGCCGCCAAGGAGCGATTAGGTTTTTTTTGAGTTGCCCCTTTGACGAGGCCCGCTATCGGGGCTTGTTGGAGGGGCTGGAAGTGGCAGTAGTGCCATTCTCAATTGTGGATTGCCACAAAGATAAACGCTTTGAAGCTGAGTTCTACGTTAACGAGCCATCCGCTTTTAAGAATAGTCAAATTGGAAGAGTGATCATCCCGTATATCCAATATGGAACATCCGATGAGTTAAATGAGGAGAGCAACGGATATCCAGTCCTGCGGCTAAATGAATTCGATGAAATGTTTGTTGGCAAGCCTGCAAAGAGATGTTCTTTGCTCGACAAGACAAGCTACGAAAGTCTTCGAATTCTCAAAGGTGATGTGCTTATTTGCCGAACAAATGGCAATCCAGCTTTAGTCGGCCGTGCAGCGGTCGCAATGGTTGATGCAGATGCGGCTTTTGCATCATATCTCTTTAGAGTTCGGCCAAATGCAAAGCTGATTAGCCCGGAGGTGTTATGTGTTTTTATGAACTCAAGCGCAGGACGTCATCAAATCGAACGTCATTCAATTCGAAGCAATCAGGTAAATTTCAGCCCGGACAAATTACTTCAAATTAGCATCCCCGTTTTTTCAAGTGTCTTTCAGCTCGAAATTGAAAGATTAGTTACGGCCGCATTCATCCAAAACAACTTAGGTAAATCTGCCCGTGAACAAGCCGAACAAACCCTCCTCCGCGCCCTCGGCCTGGAAAACTGGCAGCCGCCGGAACCCCTGACCTATACCCGCCCCAGCCGCGACGCCTTCGCCGCCGGGCGGCTGGACCCCGAACACTTCAAACCGAAATACGCAGGTCTTGAAGCCCATATCCGGGCTACCGGAAGTTTCACCAAGCTGGAAGACCTGCTGGCGATCAACGAACGCGGCACCCAGCCGGATTACGCCGAATCCGGCCTCGCCGTCATCAACTCCAAACACGTGGCCAATGGCGAAGTGCGGTTGAACGACGATAACCGTATGGCCGTTGCTGGCAGCAGTGCCTTGAAGATCAAACAGGGCGATGTGCTGATGAACGGCACTGGCGTTGGCACGATTGGACGCGTAGCGCCTTTTTTGCACGACGCGAAAGCCCTCCCAGACAACCACGTCACCGTTTTGCGTCCCAAGGCCGGACTCATCGACCCGGTTTATCTCTCGGTCTACCTCAACAGTCTGGCTGGGCAATATCAGGTCAACAAATGGTTGCGTGGATCTTCCGGCCAGATCGAGCTTTACCCCAACGACATCGCCCAATTTCTGGTCTGGATCGCCCCGACCGAGGTTCAACAAGCCATCCGTAAAGCGGTAGACGATGCCTACGCCGCCAAGCGCAATGCAACCAAACTTCTCGACGCCGCCCGTCGCGCCGTCGAAACCGCCATCGAACAATCCGAAGCCGCCGCACTGGCCTGGCTGGATAAAACCGTCGCCGCCCTCAATCAACCCGTTGCCGGCGCGCTCGCGCCCTGCGACCATCCCCCCACCCCGGAGCCCGACCATGACCCCCAAACAACTCCAACACCTGGAACACCGCCTGAAGGCCTGGCGCGAAACGCACCCGGACGCGGCCAGTCTGCGCGCGGCGTATCGCTCGCGGGTGCTCGACTTCACGCTGAACTCGATGGCGCTGGAACAAGAGCCGGTGGAGCGGGCGCGTCTGGAAACCCTGCTCAATCCGCCGTCGACTCAACCCGACCGCTAGACGCCACCCGCGAACTGGCCACCGCCGCCGGTTCGTTGACCTACACGGAAGTTTCCGAACGCCTGGCGGTGAATATCGTGCATTGCCTGGACGACTTGCTCGATGCCAACCCGGAGGACATCGCCTTCACGCCGGACTGGATACGCGATCTGCATCGCCGCCTGGCCGGCGAGTTGTTCCCGGAATGGGGTGGACGTTTTCGCACGACCGACGTTCAGGTGGGGACACACCTGCCGCCGCCAGCCCATGCGGTAGCTGTCGAGGTCAGCAATTTTTGTCTCGATCTGCAAGAGCGCATGCGCCATCTGAGTAATGCGGAAGCCATCGCCGATCTGCTGGCCTGGGTGGATTGGCGCTTTCAGTGGATACATCCGTTCAAGGATTTCAATGGCCGCGTCGGCCGCATCCTGCTGGTGGCACTGGCCTACAAACTTGGCCTGCCGCCCGTGGACCCGGCGGCGGATGAGGACAAGTCCGGCTATTTCGCGGCCCTGCGCGCCGCCGATGCGGGCGACCTGTTGCGACTGCGGGAACTCTGGTTGGCGCGACTGGAAACTTAGGCGGGAGTTTGTTGTTTGCTCCGCATCGCTGATCCGGTCTGTGGTCGCACCGGATGCTGGTGCGCAGCATCGAGGCCCGTTCCAGCCGCAAGAGCGCGTAAGCGAATTGCCCGCAACCTGTCATTTCTGTCTTGCCACCAAGACAATATTGACAGGATCGAGCGCCTTCGTGGATACGCATCGATCCGTCGAATCCCGTCCAAGCCCTGCCGCTACAGGCACGCGCGGGCATCGGCGCAGCACGCTGGCCGTGAATACAAGTTGGCGCGGTAATTGCATAGGTACTCGGATAGCCACTACTGGCGTGAGGAGCAGACATGAAAATCGCCGTCACCTGCGAAAACAGCAACACCGTTACCGAACATGCCGGCCGTTGCCGCAAGTTCTGGGTTTATCAAACCGAATTTGCCGATGTGGTGGCGAAACGCCTGGTCGAACTGCCTGACGACCAGAGCTTTCACGCTGTCAGCGTCCCCCCGCCGCTGCATGACATCAATGTGCTGATTTCCGGCGGCATGGCCAGCGAACTGCGCTACCGCCTGAAACAACAAGCCATCCAGGCTATTTCCACGCCGGAACGCGATCCCGACCGCGCCGTGGCGGCCTGGCTCAACGGCACCCTCAGCGAGTTGCCGCCGCTGAGCCGCCTCAGCTAAGAAGGTGCTGTTTCAAGGTTTATTCGTTTCCGTCGTTCCCGCGAAGGCGGGAACCCAGTTGAATCAATTACCTGGATCCCCGCCTTCGCGGGGATGACGAATTTTTAAGCATTTACCTAACTCATTCAAAACCACAGGAACCCCACCGTGAACCTTTCCCGCACCTTCGCCAAACTCCTGCTGATCGCCGCCCTCGCGGCAGCGCAACCCAGCCTCGCCGTGGAAGTCGCCGCCACGGACAACACGCTCAACCCGCACAGCATCGTCGTCGAGAACGCGAGTCGGAGCGATTTCGCCGGCACGCTGAAGCTGTTGAAAACGCAGCTGGAAGCCGACGGCTGGAACATCGTGGCCGAGATCAATCTGGGTGAACGCCTGGCCAAGAAAAACGTGGTCATCCCCGGCGGTCTGGTGATCCTGGAACTGACCAGCGGCAAGAATGCCCTCCCGTTGCTGAAGAGCGACGCCACCCGCTACGTCTCCGCGCTGATGCCGTGCAGCGTGTCCGTTTACGGCATGAGCGACGGCCGCGTCATGGTGGCGCGCATGAACGCCGGCTTGCTGGCAGGCATGTTGGAACCCAAGGTGGCCGAAGTCATGCAACAAGCCGCAGTCAAACTGGATGAAAGTATCGGCCGCGCGCTGGCAAAATCCGCCAACTGAATACACCAACCGGAATCCCCGTGCATACCGCTCCCCGCATCGTCATCCTCGGCGCCGGCTTTGCCGCGCTCACCGCCGTGCGCGAACTGCGCAAGCGTGCCCCCAAGACCCGCATCACGCTGGTCGCGCCGAAGGCCGAATTCGTCTATCTGCCCAGCCTGATCTGGATTCCTTCCGGCCTGCGCAAAGGCAGCGACCTGATCCTGCCGCTGGCGCGGTTCCTGCGCGACCATCACGTCGAGTTCGTCGCCGGTCGCGTCATCGGCCTCGCCGACGGCGGCCGCACGGTGCTGACCGATGTCGGCGAAGTGGCCAACGACGCGTTGATCATCGCCACCGGCGGCCGCTTCATCAAGAAACTGCCCGGCATCGAACACGCACTCACCCTGTGCGAGGGCGTCGCCTCGGCCGAAGCCATCCGCGACCGCGTCGATGCCATGCAGAGCGGCCGCATCGCGCTCGGCTTCGGCGGCAATCCGAACGAGCCTTCTGCCATGCGCGGCGGGCCGATGTTCGAACTGCTGTTCGGCCTCGACACGCACCTGCGCCAGCAAGGCAAGCGCGACAAGATCGAGCTGACCTTCTTCAACGCCGCCGCCGAACCGGGCAAACGCCTGGGCGAAAAGGCGGTGTCCGGCTTGCTCGCCGAAATGGCGAAACGCCGCATCGACACGCATCTGGGCCACAAGCCGTTGAGCTTCTCGGAAAAGGGCGTCGAGACCGACGGCGGCCACGTCAACGCCGACCTGATCCTGTTCATGCCCGGCCTGACCGGCCCGGCCTGGGCAGCGGATGCCGCTCTGCCGTTGTCGCCCGGCGGCTTCTTCCAGGCCGACGAATTCTGCCGCGTCGCCGGCGCCGACAAGGTGTTCGTGGCCGGCGACGCGGGCAGTTTTCCGGGTCCGGACTGGATGCCGAAGCAGGCGCACATAGCCGATCTGCAAGCCAGGGCCGCCGCGCAAAACCTGCTGTTGGCGCTGGACGGCAAACCCTCCAGCGCGCGCTTCAAGATCGAGCTGATCTGCATCGTCGACACGATCGACCAGGGTATCCTGGTCTACCGCGATCTGAAGCGCTCGTTCCTGCTGCCCTCCTCGCGCCTGTTCCACTGGGCAAAGCGCTACTTCGAAGGGCATTATCTGAAAGTGTTCCGCGAGTAATTTCCGCGGGTCTTCCCATCGCCCCCCCGGATTCCGCTCAGCTGCATCCGGGCTACAACTGTCCAACTCGACATGACCCTGCAAACCCATTACGAACGCATCGGCGGCGAAGCCAAAGTCCGCCAACTGGTCGAACACTTCTACCGCCACATGGACGCGCTGCCGGAAACCTACGGCATCCGCAAACTGCATGCGGAAGACCTGTCCGGCTCACGCCAGAAGCTGTTCGATTTCCTCTCCGGCTGGCTGGGCGGGCCGCCGCTATACACCGACAAACACGGCCATCCGATGCTGCGCCAGCGCCATCTCGGCTTTGCTATCGGCGACGACGAGCGCGATCAGTGGATGCATTGCATGCAGTTGGCGCTGGATGAGGTCGTCGCCGATGAAATTTTGCGCAACGAGTTGTACAAAGCGTTCCTGAAGGTGGGCGACCACATGCGCAATCGGGCTTGACGCCGGCATGTGCGAATAAATTCGCATCTACGCGCCTGTTCTCCTCCCCGGCGCCGCCGATTCGCTGAAATAGCTGATCCGGCTGCGCGGACTCAGGTAATCGAATATCAGCTTGGGCAATTCGGACGGGCGCAGCGTGGCGGCCACCGACAATTCCGGTTCGTCGATCAGATTCAGCAGCAACGCCTCTTCCTTCGGCACGGCGGGGTCGTACAACAACAGCGTTGGATGCAGCAACTTGCCCGGGTTCACACTCACCACCAGCGCAATCGCCTGGTTGTTCAGGCGCACGATGCTGCCGGGCGGATAAACCCCGAGGCAGCGCACGAAAAGTTGCATCAACTCGGCGTCGTACTTGTCGCGATCCCGCTTGAACATGACCGACAAGGCCTGCGCCGGCGTCATCGATTCGGCCGGATTGACCCGATTGCAGGCGTTGTCGAACGCGTTCGCGATAGCCGCGATGCGCGCCAGCTTGCCGATGCGGCCGGCGCCGAAAGCACCGGGAAAGCCGCTGCCGTCGAGCATTTCATGGTGCAGCGCGATCACTTCCATCGCGCCGGTCGGCAGGTTGGGCAGTTTTTCCGCCAACTCCACGCCGTACACCACATGCTGCCGGTAGAAATTGCGTTCGGCGCTGGTCCACGCCGTTTTCTTCAGCAAAATCTGGCTCGGCACCCTTTCCTTGCCCATGTCGTGCAACAGGCAACCCAAGCCCAAGGCGCACATCTCGCCGGACTTCAGACCGGCCTCGCGGCCCAGCATCAAGGCCAGCATGGTGACGTTGAGCGCGTGGTAATAGGCGCCTTCGTCGCCGTTCTTGGCATTCATCAGATGCAGCAGGACATCTTTCTCGGCCAGCAGCGAGTCGACCATTTCCACGATCAGCGTCTGCGCCTGCGCGATGGCCTCTTCCGGCCGTGCGAACAGGTTGCGCAAGAGGCTTTTCACGGTCGCGATGCCGCCGACGAACTGCTTTTCGCAACGCCCATAGGCCTCGCGCTGCTGCGTAATCTTCTCGCGCCGTTCGCGCTTTTCCTGCCACATGGCCTGCATCATCGCCGCCACTTCGGGATCGATCTCCGGCGTCGGCGCAACGGGGGCATCCACCTTGGGCGGCGGCAACGGCGCCACATCGCTTTTTTCCGGCATATAGAACACCTCGCGCAAGCCGAGGGAACGCAATGCAATGAGCTGTTTCTCGTTGCGTATCTTGAAACTGCTGAATAAAAACGGATGATCCATCCAGGCATCCAGGCGGATGAACAACCCCACCCTGACCTGATCGATCGCAATACGTTTTTCGCCGGGATTCATAAGCAACATCGGAAACCATCAACAATGATTCTTCTCCTATCGGCAATTGGCGCGAGAACCTGAAGCCAACCGACACTCGAATGCTACAAACCAAGGAGGCCTTATGAATAATCAGATCGCCACGCTCGCCGGCGGTTGTTTCTGGTGCCTGGAAACGGCCTACAACCGTCTCGACGGAGTCCAGGAAGCCGTCTCCGGCTACATGGGCGGCGCCGGCAGGAACCCGACTTACCAACAGATCTGCACCGGCGACAGCGGCCACGCCGAAGTCGTGCAGATCCAGTTCGACGCAGACCGGATCTGCTATCGCGAACTGCTGGAAATCTTCTTCACGCTGCACGACCCCACCACCCGCAACCGCCAGGGCAACGACGTCGGCACGCAATATCGCTCGGCCATCTTCTGCCACGACGCGGCACAGCAGGCGACCGCAGAGGAACTCGTCGCGCAACTAACCGCGGAGCGAGCCTTCGACCGCCCCATCGTCACCGAGATCGTCGCAGCCGGCGTGTTCTGGCCCGCCGAGGATTACCACCAACGCTATTACGAGCAGAACCCGATCCAGCCCTACTGCGTCTTCGTCGTACAGCCGAAGCTGGCGAAATTTCGGGAAAAATTCGCCCAACGCCTGAAACCCGGCGCCTGAGCGCATGCGAGACACTTGCCGCAACGCGGCAAGTAAATATTACTTTCGATATAATCCGCCCGTTTTCGCAGGTGGGTTGCTCCAGGCAACCACGGGCTTTCCCATGTCGTCATTCAAAAGGTTGCCCGCAGCCATGCGCGCCGGCATTGTCCTCTTCGCCGCATTCTTCCTGTCCAGCCTGGCGCAGGCCGCGAGCCCGCCTGGCGCGCCGGTCAAGATCGGCCTCGACGCGGAATTCGGCCACCAGACCAGCACCTCCGCCCAGGCCATCGAACAGGGCATCCGCATCGCCATCGAGGAGATCAACCTTGCCGGCGGCGTGCTGGGCGGCCGCCCGCTGGAACTGGTGACGCGCGACAACCGTTCCATCGCCTTGATCGGCAAGGACAACCTGCGCGAACTGGCCGCCATCCCCGATCTGGTCGCGGTGTTCGGCGGCAAGTTCAGCCCGGTCTACATCGAGAGCGTGCCGGTCGCACAGGAACTGGGCATACCGCTGCTCGACCCGTGGGGCTCGGCGGACCCGATTACCGATCACCCCCACCGCCCCAGCTACACCTTCCGCCTGTCGCTGAAAGATGCCTGGGCCGCGCCGGCCTTCCTGCAATTCGCCCGCCGGGCCTACCAGGCTGAACGCGTCGGCCTGCTACTGCCCAATACGGCGTGGGGCCGCAGCAATCGCGCCGCGCTGGAAAAGGCCGCATCGGCGCAAGGCGTCAAGCTGGTCGCGGAACGCTGGTACAACTGGGGCGATGCCAGCCTGATCGCGCCGTACCAGGAACTGCGCGCGGCCGGCGCGCAGGCCATCGTGCTGGTGGCCAACGAGACCGAAGGCGCCATCCTGGTCAAGCAACTGGCCGCCCTGCCCGCCGCGCAGCGCCTGCCCATCGTCAGCCATTGGGGCATCACCGGCGGCGAATTCGCCGCGCTGAGCGGCAATGCCCTCGATCAGGTCGAGCTGGCGGTAATCCAGACTTTCAGCTTCGTCGGCCGCCAGACCCCGGCGGCCCGACGCGTGCTGGCCGCCGCCAAGCGGCTGTATGGCGTCGCCGGGCCGGACCGGGTGAAGAGTCCGGTCGGCCTGGCGCAGGCCTACGATCTGACCCATCTGCTGGCGCGCGCCATCGACCGCGCCGGTTCCACCGACCGGGCCAGGATACGCTCGGCGCTGGAACGACTGGGGCCCTACGATGGCCTGGTGCAGCATTACGCCCGGCCATTCAGCCCGGCGCGCCACGACGCGCTGTCGGCGGCCAACATCTTTTTCGCCCGTTACACCACGGACGACAAACTGATTCCGATCACGCTTCCCACGCCGCCTTGAGCCTGTCCGCACCCGCCATGGCCGCAGCGCGACAAACGCCCATCCCACGCAAGCATCGCTCGCTCGCGGCGCGCATCCGTCGCGCCGCGTTCACCCTCACCATGCTGGTGCTACTGGTGATCGGCGCCGCCTCGCTGGCGTTGTCGCTGTGGGAGATTCCGCGCGAACAGACGCAGAATCACACCAACACGCTACGCATCATCGGCGAGCGCATGGCCGGCAGCCTACGCAACCGCCTCGGCAACCTGGAACAGCTCAGCCGCAACCCCATGGTCTGGAATGCGCTGACCGATTCCGCCGAACGGGAGCTCTATCTCAAGCCGTTTCTGGCCAGCCGCAATGCAGATAGCATGGACAAGGACGTGTTGCTGCTGGATTACCGTGGCCGCCCGGTGGCGGGACAGCTCCAGACCGGCCTGGCGAACCCGCAATTGAACGACATCATCGGCGCGGTGCTGCGCGACAAGCGCCCGCGGACGCTCATCGGCACTGCGTCGCCGATGCTGCTGGCGGCTTATCCGGTGTTGTTTCCCTATACCCAGGATGTGATCGGCGTGCTAGTGGCGGCCTACGACCTGGATGCCCTGTTCCGCGCCAATGTGATCGGCCTGGATAACGACCACGGCGTGACCTTGTTCCGCGGCGACACGGTCCTCGCCCAGACCCGTGAGCCGGCCAGCGAACGCACATTTCCGGTCCGCTTCGCGTTGCCGCTGCCCGGCGCCCAGGGCGATCCGGGGCTGCAACTGGAGTTGTATTCCAGCAACCATCAATGGCTGCGGCCCGGCTTGCTGCGCCTGGCCGTCTACCTGGCGGCCGGCCTGGCCTTCACCGCGCTGGCCTGGTATGGCGCCGGCCGGGTCGCCGCCAGCCTCACCGGCCGCCTCAACCGGCTCGCCCTGGCCTGTAGCGAAGTGGCGGAGGGGAAGCCGTTCCGCGCCGAGGAAGACCGCACGGGCGACGAAATCGGCATGCTCTCGCGCACCCTGCGCCAGGCGTTGCTGGCTTACGAAGAAATCCAGGCGCATCTCGAATACCTGGTGGCGGCGCGCACCCGCGACCTGGCGGAAAGCCAGGAACGCTACCGCCAGGCGTTCGAGGTCAACACCGCGATCAAGCTGATCGTCGACCCGACGGACGGCCGCATCGTCGATACCAACGAGGCGGCCTGCACCTTCTACGGCTACCCGCGGGCAGAGTTGTTGCGGCTACGCATTGCCGATCTCAACATCCTGCCGGCGGACAGCATTCAGGCCGAAATGGCGCAGGCCAGACTGGAACAGCGCCTCTACTTCAATTTCCGCCACCGCCTGGCCTCGGGCGAACTGCGCGATGTCGAGGTGTACAGCGGTCCGATCAGCATCGGCGGCAAGTTCTTCCTGCACTCCATCATCCACGACGTGAGCGACCGCAAACGGGCCGAGGCGGCCTTGCGCGACAGCCAGGCCCGCTTCCAGTCCCTGTTCGAGTCGATCGGCGACGCGGTTTACGTACACGGCCTGCGGCCGGACGGCATGCCGGGCACCTTCATCGAGTGCAACCGGCAGGCCTCGGCCTATACCGGCTACTCCCGCGAGGAATTGTTGAGCATGTCGCCGCTGGAACTGGACGCGCCCGATAGCGGCATCGATATCGGCCCGCACATACAAGGATTGATTACCGGCGAATACGTCACCTTCGAGCAACTGCACATCGGCAAGACGGGACAATGCATCCCGGTCGAGATCCATGCCCACGCCTTCACGCTGAATGCGCAGACCGCGATCATTTCCATCGTGCGCGACATCAGTGCGCGCAAACAGGCCGAGGTGCAACTGCGCCTGGCCGCCAGCGTGTTCCAGCACAGCCACGAGGGCATCCTGCTGTCCGATGCCGACAACCGCATCGTCGATGTCAATGCCGCCTTCACGCGCATCACCGGCTATAGCCGCGCCGAGGTGCTCGGCCAGAATCCGAACCTGCTCAATTCCGGCCGCCAGGACAGCGAAGTCTATGCCGGCATGTGGGCCAATCTGAAGCAGGCGGGATTCTGGCAAGGTGAAGTGTGGAACCGGCGCAAGAATGGCGAGATCTATCCGGAACTGCTGACCATCTCGGCGGTGAGCGATGCGCACGGCAAAATTCAGCACTACGTCGGCGTCTTTGCCGACATCTCGCACATCAAACGCCACCAGCAGGAACTCGAACGCATCGCCCACTTCGATGCGCTGACCAACCTGCCCAACCGCGTCCTGCTTGCCGACCGCCTGCATCAGGCCATGGTGCAGGCCGAACGGCGCGGGCAACGCCTGGCGGTGATCTATCTCGACCTGGACGGTTTCAAGGAGATCAACGACAGCTACGGCCATGAGGCCGGCGACCAGTTGCTGATCGCCCTCGCCGCCCGCATGAAGCTGGCGCTGCGCGAAGGCGACACCATCGCACGCCTGGGCGGCGACGAGTTTGTCGCGGTGTCGAGCGATCTGGCCGACGTCGAAGCCAGCGTACCAATGCTGACCCGCTTGCTTGCCGCCGCCGCCCAACCGGTGCGTGTCGGCGACAGCCTGCTGCAGGTCTCGGCCAGTCTCGGCGTGACGTTTTACCCGCAGGCGGAAGCGGCGGATGCCGACAAACTGCTGCGCCAGGCCGATCAGGCCATGTATCAGGCCAAACTGGCCGGCAAGAACCGCTACCACATCTTCGACGCCGAACATGACCGCAGCGTGCGCGGCCACCACGAGAACCTGGAGCGCATCCGCAGTGCGCTGAGCGAGCGCGAATTCGTGCTGCATTACCAGCCCAAGGTGAACATGCGCAGCGGCCAGATCATCGGCGCCGAGGCGCTGATCCGCTGGCAGCACCCGCAACTGGGCCTGTTGCCGCCGGACCGTTTCCTGCCGACGATCGAGGATCATCCGCTCGCCGTCGAAATCGGCGAATGGGTCATCGACACCGCGCTGGCCCAGATGAAAACCTGGCGCGCCGGCGGCCTGAATTTGCGGTTGAGCGTCAACGTCGGCGCCAACCAGTTGCAGCAAGGCGACTTCACCGAACGTCTGCGCGCGCTGCTGGCGCGCCATGCCGAGATCGACCCGGCCGATCTGGTGCTGGAAGTGCTGGAGAGCAGCGCGCTGACCGACATGGAACATGTCTCCCGGGTCATGCACACCTGCGGCGAGATGGGCGTTCGCTTTGCGCTCGACGACTTCGGCACCGGCTACTCCTCGCTCACCTACCTGAAACGCCTGCCGGCCGCGCAGCTCAAGATCGACCGCAGCTTCGTCAGCGAGATGCTGGACGACCCGGACGACCTGGCCATTCTGGAGGGCGTGCTGGGCCTGGCCACGGCCTTCGGCCGCCAGGCCATCGCCGAGGGCGTGGAAAACGTGGAACAGGGCGAAATGCTGCTGCAACTCGGCTGCGAACTCGCCCAGGGCTACGGCATCGCCCGGCCGATGCCGGCGGCGCAGCTCCCCGCCTGGGCCGCCGCCTGGCAGACCGATCCGCGCTGGCGCGCGCGGGCACCGATCAGCCGTATCGATCTGCCGTTGTTGTTCGCCAGCGTCGAACACCGCGCCTGGGTGCGCGGCATCGAGATCTATCTGAAAGGTGGCAACACGGCGCCGCCCTCGCTGGACTACCAGCGTTGCCGCTTCGGCTGCTGGCTGGAAGGCGAGGGACAAGCGCGCTATGGCGACCTGGCGACCTTCCAGAACATCGAAACGCTGCATCGGCAGGTGTACGCACTGGCGCGGCAACTGGTCGAACTCCGCGCCCAACAAGGCCCCACGAAGGCACAGCAGCGGCTGGGCGAACTCCACAACCTGCGCGATCGGGTGCTGGCGCTGGTGCAGGAATTGATCCAGACCGACCTGCGCTGACTGGGAAATGCGCAGATCGACTAAAGATCTCGCCGATTGTCCGAGCGGTGCATTCCTCCTAGTGTCCGGGCCTGCCCTGACCAGGGATTCGGCGCGAGACACAAGGAGAAAGTCGTCATGCAAAGTATGGAGACGAAATCGCCCCGCACGGCGCAGATTCATGCGGAAGCTTCCGGACTGAGCATCGTGTCCATCACGATAGGCGGGCGCAACTATGGCCTTTATCGCGTAAAACAGTTCGAGACGCGCAGCATGGTGGTGGGTCATGGCGCCATTTCCTTCCCGGTGGGAACGCATCTGGAAATCAACGGCTTCAAGCAGCAGATCCCGCAGCACGCCCCTTTCCACCAAAGCGCGACCGTCGTCGAGAATGGCAGCAACGGTATCCGGCTGGTCTGGTGACGACTACCTGAGCAATCGCGCCTTGGAAGGCGCT
>JASJPG010000158.1:0-792 GCA_031426815.1 Hydrogenophilaceae bacterium | reverse complement strand
CGCTCCTACCACCCGCCCCGTAGGAGCGCCTTCCAAGGCGCGATTGCATCGGTCAGCGCGCGGCGACGACCTGATCGCGGCCGCCCGCCTTGGCGGCGTAGAGCGCCTTGTCGGCGCGCGCGATGAGCGCTTCCTGCTCGCGCTCGGCCGCGGTGCGGGTGGCGACGCCGATACTTACGCTGACCTGGAAACGTTTGCCTTCCTCGCCGAAGCGGTCGGCGCGCACTTCGCGCACGATGCGTTCGCCCAACTGCACCGCGTCCGCCAGCGTGGTGTTGGGGCCGACCACGCAGAACTCCTCGCCGCCGAAGCGGAACACGACATCGTCCTTGCGGCAACTGCGTTCGATCACGCGGGCGATCTGGCTCAGCACCAGGTCGCCGACTTCATGACCGTAGCGGTCGTTGACCTGTTTGAAGTGGTCGATATCGAGCATCAGGCAGGACAACGGCGTATTGCTGTGCGCCGAGAAACCCCATTCCTGCGCGAAACGGTCGAGGCCGTAGCGGCGGTTGTGCAGTTTGGTCAGCGGGTCGGTGTGGGCTTCCTGCAACAGGCGGCGATTGCTGCGCGCCCACTCGCCGGAAGAGCGGATCACCGATTCGCGTTCGGCGCGCACGGCGCCTTGCAGGCTGACCACGCGCTGTGCCGAATGGAGGCGGGCGAGCAATGCCGCCTCGCTGTAATTCAGCAACAGGTAATCGGAAGCGCCGGCCAGCATCAGCTTGGCGATGCCAGCCTCGGCTTCGGGCGGGATCATGGCGATGCAGTAGCTCTGGCGGCCGCCCTCGC
>JASJPG010000157.1:0-30598 GCA_031426815.1 Hydrogenophilaceae bacterium | reverse complement strand
GGCGCGACGACGAGTCATGCCGAGGCATGGCGAGGAGGAGCAACGCCGCCAGACGACTCCTCCACCCCGACAACGGACGGGTAGCGGACTCACCCATTTGGTGAACGTCATCGAAGCGGAAAACATCATTCAGCATGAAACCCCACTAGGGATAAGGAGCGGTCAACTGCTGTTTCAAGGTTCATACCATGCCGCGCGCGCGCATGTTGACGAGTTTGAGTTCCAGCGATTCGTCGGTATCGGCGTAGCGTTCCAGGATTTCCCGAAACATGTCCTGGTTGGCGAGGAAGGCGTCCACCACATCCGGATCGAAATGCTGGCCGCGGCCGTCGACGATGAGTTGCCGCGCCGCCTCGAACGGCATCGGCTCCTTGTAGACACGGCGGCTGGCAAGCGCATCGAACACGTCGGCCAGCGCCATCAGGCGGGCGGGAATGGGAATGGCGTCGCCGGCCAGGCCATCGGGGTAGCCGGATCCATCCCATTTTTCGTGGTGCCACATGGCGATTTCCTTGGCCACGGCAAGAAACGCCAGCGGCGCGCTTTCAAATGCCTGCACCTCCGAGTCGAGCGCATTGCTGCCCAAGAAACAGTGCTTCTTGAGAATCTGGAAATCCGCGTCGTCGAGTTCGCCGCGCATGGCCAGATCGATGGCATCGCCGCCGATGGCGCTATGGGTTTTCATGATGGCGAATTCGTCGACCGACAGACGCGCCGGTTTCAACAGGATGCTGTCCGGTATGCCGACCTTGCCGATGTCGTGCAGCGGTGCCGCCTTGCCGACCATATGCGCCATTGCATCGGTGAAAAAACGGGAAAAGCGCGGATGCGGGCGCAGATGCGCGACCAGCACTTCGACATAGGCCTGGGTGCGCCGGATGTGCTGGCCGGTTTCCATGTCGCGCGCTTCGGCCAGACTGGCCAGCGCCCGGATGCTGACATCCTGCATCAACTGGTTGTCGCGCATGCGGCGGGCGATCTCGCTTTCCAGCCAGCTGTTCTGGTCCTTCAACCAGTCGCGCGCCTGTTTCAGTTCCATCTGCGCATTGACCCGTGCCAGCACGATGGCGGGCCGGATCGGCTTGGCAATGTAGTCGACGGCGCCGAGTGCGAGGCCATGTTCCTCATCAGCATCGGCATCCATCGCGGTGACGAAAATGACTGGAATGTCGCGTGTCGCCGGGTTGGCACGCAGTTCGCCGATGGCGGCGTAGCCATCCATCTCCGGCATCATCACGTCGAGCAGAATCAGATCGGGGCGCGGTTCCGTGGCGGCCACCTGCAGCGCGCGTTTGCCCGAATTGGCCACGCGAACGCGATATTTCGGTTGCAGCAACTCACCCAGGACCGTGAGGTTTTCCGGGGTGTCGTCGACGATCAAAACGGTGCGTTTGGCAGCGGGCAGCGGCATCGCATCCGGACTCAGTGAATTGCAGCTGGCATCGGGTTCATGCCGAGGCTAACGGCAGACAGGACGTTAACTTTAGGCATGAAATAACGGACCCGCGACGCAATCCGCCCGCCGCCTGTTACGGCTGCATGAACAGCCTGGCGAACTCCGCGGCCGCAACCGGCTGGCTGCAGAGAAAGCCCTGGTAGGCGTGGCAACCGCGCCCGCCCAGGAAGTTCAGCTGCGCTTCGGTTTCCACCCCTTCGGCCATCACTTTCAGATTCAAGCCGTGCGCCATGCCGATGATTGCGCTGGCGATTTCCATGTCGCTGACGTCCTGCGGGATGTCCTGCACGAAACTGCGGTCAATCTTGACTTCATCGATGGGGAAACGTTTCAGGTAAGCGAGCGAGGAATAACCGGTGCCGAAATCGTCGATGGACAGACTGACGCCGAGCGCCTTGATCGCATGCAGCAGATCGATCGCCAGTTCGCCCTGGCCCATGATCATGCTCTCGGTGATCTCCAGCTTGAGCTGGCTGGCGGGCAGACCGCTCTGCGCCAGCAGGACGGCAATGCGCTGCACGATATCGCGCTGCTGCAATTGCCGCACCGACAGGTTCACCGCCATCAGCAGCGGCGGAAAACCCGCCTGCAGCCAGGCCTGCGCCTGCGCTGCAGCGGTCTGCAACACCCATTCGCCGAGCGGCACGATGAGGCCGGTTTCTTCCGCCAGCGGGATGAAGCGGGCCGGCGAAATCATGCCTTCTTCGGGCGAGTTCCAGCGCACCAGCGCTTCGCAACCGATCAGGGCGCCGCTGCCGATTTCGATCTGCGGCTGGTAATGCAGCACGAACTCGCCCTGCGCCAGGCCGCGCCGCATGCGCGCTTCGAGTTCGAGGCGTTCGTTGGCGGCGCGGGTCAGCGCGGGCGTGTAGAAACTGTAGGTGTTACGGCCGGATTGCTTGGCCTGGTACATCGCCACGTCGGCATGCTGGATCAGTTCGGTCACCGTGCGGCCGTCGTTGGGGAACAGGCTGATGCCGATGCTGGCGCCGACGTAGACCTCATGGCCGCTGGGCAGCGTGAACGGGCGTTCGAGCAAATGAATCAGGGTCTGCGCGACGCCGGCGACATATTCGGAGCGTTCCAGGTCTTCCAGAATCAACAGGAATTCGTCGCCGCCGAGGCGGCCCAGCGTGTCGTCCTCGCGCAGCCGTTCGGTCATGCGCAACGACAGGGCCTGCAGCAGTTCGTCGCCGACCGGATGGCCGAGGCTGTCGTTGATGTTCTTGAAGCGGTCGAGGTCGATGTACAGCACAGCAACCTGCTGGCGATGCCGTTCCGCCCGCTCCAGCGCATGTTCCAGCCGCGACTGCAGCAACAACCGATTGGGCAATCCGGTAAGCGGATCGTGGTGGGCCAGATGGTCGAGCTGGGCTTCCGATTGTTTCAGCTGGCTGATATCGGTCATCACGCCGACATAGTGGCTGGGCGCCCCTTCGCTATCGAGCACGGTACTGATGGCGAGCCACTGCGGGAACAGTTCGCCGCTCTTGCGCCGGTTCCAGATTTCGCCCTGCCAGTGCCCGCTTTCCAGGATGCCGGCCCACATGGCCTGGTAATAGATCTCGTCCTGCCGCCCGGAGCGCAACAGGCTGGGGTTGCAGCCGAGCACTTCCGCCTCGCTATAGCCGGTGATTTCCGTGTAGGCGCGGTTAACGCCGACGATGCGCGGCGTCAGATCGGTGATGACGACGCCTTCACGCGTGCTCTCGAACACCGCCGCCGCCTGGCGCAGCGCGGTATCGGCACGCACCCGCTGCACCGCGAGACCGGCGATGCGGGCGAATTCGCCGATCAGGTCGAGCTGGCCGCGCGTCGGGCTGCGCGGCTGCGCATAGTAGATGCCGAAGGTGCCCAACACCTTGCCGGTTTCATCCTGGAACGGAATCGACCAGCAGGCACGCAAGCCCGCCTGCTCGGCAAGATGGACGTAGGACTTCCAGTACGGATGCGTGCGCACATCCTCGACGATCACCGTCTCGCCCAACGCCGCCGAACTGCCGCAGGAACCGCGGCCGAGCAGAGGTTCGAGCCCATCCACGGCAGCATTGAAGAAGGCCGGCAGGCTGGGCGCCGCACCGGTATAGAGGCGTCCGTCGCGCGCATCGCGCACCAGGATGGAGACCCGCATGTCGGCATGAATGCGTTCCAGGCTGACGGCGATTTCTTCCAGGATGCTGGCCAGGCCGCGGTTGCCGACCAGGCCGTCGAGCACGGCGATGCGGGTGTCGCGCAACAACTCCGCCTGCCGCGTCTCGCTGATGTCGCGCCAGCTGCCGATCGCTTCGCTGGCGGGCGCATCCGGGTCCGTTGCCAGACGCAGTTCGTCGTGGATCCAGCGGACCTGGCCGGTGCTGTCGAACAAGCGGTAGTCGCGCACCAGCTGACCGCCGGCGCGTAATTCAGCCATGCCGGCGATGGCCGCGGCGCGGTCGTCGGGATGCAGATGGTCGCGCCACCAGTCGGCTTGCAGCACCTGTTGTTCGGAATAGCCGAGCAGACGCTCGACATTGCCGCTGACCCAGGTGGGCATGGCGGCGTCCGGCGTCAGCCGCAAGCTATAGAGAATCACCGGACTGTTGGCGAGCACGTGCCCGAGTCGCCGCGAGGTCTCCTGCAAATTGCAGCGTTCGCGAAGCAACTCGGACTGGTGCATCACTTTTTCCAGCGTGGACGGCAATTCGTACAGATAGCCGGCGTGCTTGGAAATGTAATCGTCGACGCCCAGATGAATGGCCTGCGCCGCAATCGCTTCGCTGCCCTGGCCGGACACGATGACGATGGGAATGTGCAGACCGCGCATGCAACGCAGGGTTTTCACGGCATCCAGCGCATCGATGCCGGGCAAACGGTAATCCAGCAGCACGACATCGAACTGGGCCGGCGTCGCGGCATCCGCTGGCAGCAGTTGCAATGCCTTTATCGCGTCGGTCACCACGTGCAGCCGGATATGCGGCGCGTGGCGCGCGAGGTGGCGTCGGGTCAGATCGACATCCGCCGCATTGTGTTCGGCATACAGCACGCGTATCGGTTGGGTACGCCGGCTGGTGGCCGCGAGAAACCGATTCCTGGCATCGCGCAGGATCTGCGGCAAACGTTCCAGCGCCTCGCTTCCCTTGCTCTGGTAATCGTCGGCACCAGCCTGCAACGCGGCGACCGCGGCCGCCTGATCGCCGGAACCGGTCAGCACGACCACCGCGATGGGCAATTGCCGCGCGCGGATATCCGCCAGCAATTCGAGGCCGGAGCCATCCGGCAAGCGCAGATCGACCAGCACCAGATCGAAGCCGGCATTTGCCTGCAATGCCTGCAATGCCGTTGTCGCCTGCGCCAGCGTTGCGACTTGCTGCAGCACGATATCCGGCGCCATGCGCGCCAGCATGTGCCGGGTCAGGTCGGCATCGGTCGGGTTGTCTTCGACATGGAGAACACGCATGGGTTTATCGTGGCAGCTGGTTAACGCGGCGGCTGGTTGAGCAGACACCAGTACAACTCGATCTGCGCCGCCACTTCCATGAACTTCTCGAAGTTGACCGGCTTCACGATGTAGGAATTGGCGTGATAGCGGTAGGCGGTTTCGATGTCGCGGTCTTCGCTCGAAGACGTCAGCACCACGATCGGCAAAGCCTGGCTGACCGGCTGCTCGCGCATCCGGCGCAGCACTTCGAGTCCATCGATGCGCGGCAGTTTCAGATCGAGCAGGACGACCAGCGGCAACGCCTCGCCAGCCTCCCAGCGGGGAATCCAGGCCAGCGCTTCCTCGCCGTCGCGGGCGACCTCGATCGGATTGACCAGCTTGCGGCGGGCGAATGCGCGCAAGGTCAGATCGACATCCGCCGGGTTGTCTTCCACCAACAGAATGGGGCGTTTGTTCGATTCCAGCGTCATCGCGGCATCTCCACATAGAAGGTGGCGCCCTGCCCCGGCGCGCTTTCGGCCCAGACCCGGCCGCCCATGCGTTGCATCGCCTTGCGCACGATGGCGAGGCCGATGCCGGTGCCGGGATAGTCTTCCGCGCGCTGCAGGCGCTGGAAAATTTCAAAGATGCGATCCTGGAATTGCATGTCGAAGCCGATGCCGTTGTCCTGGACGGCCAGAATAACGGATTTCTCCGTAAGGGCGGCACTGATCGAAAGCCGCGGCGGCTGGCTGTCGCGCATGAACTTGAGCGCGTTGTCGATCAGATTGCGCAGCACCTGCGCCAGCCCGTCGGCATCGGCCCGCACCGTGACGCTGTCAATATCCAGCTTGACCTGTACGCCCAGCTTCTCGATGGCATCGCCGCGTTCGCTCAACACGGCATCGACCTGCGCGGCCAGATCGAGCCGGACGCCGTGCAGGTCGCGCCGTTCCATGCGCGAGTAAGCCAGCAGATCCTCGATCAACTGGCTCATCTGGTCGACGCCCTGACGCACATTGCGCAGGAACATACGGCCTTCGTCGTCGAGTTGGGCCAGGTGGTCCTCCAGCAACAAACGGCTGTAACCGTCAATGCCGCGCAACGGCGCTTTCAGATCATGCGAGACGGAATAGGTGAAGGTTTCCAGTTCCTTGTTGACGGCGGCCAGTTCGGCAGTGCGCGCGCTCACCCGCTGTTCCAGTTCGGTATTGAGTTGGCGGATCTCGTTTTCGGCACGCTTGAATTCCAGCGCGAAGCCGATATCGAGCGCCAGTTCGTCGAGCAGGTGCAGTTCCGCTGCATCGAAAAAATCGGCCGTGTCGGCATACAGGCTGAAGGCGCCGCAGACGCGGCCGGACACCCGCAGCGGGAATGCGGCGGAAGCACGAAAATCCAGCGCCAGCGCTTCCTCGCGCCAGGGCGCCATGCGCGGATCGTGGGCGATGTCGTTGCACACCACATGCCAGCCCTCCTTCAGCGCGACGCCGGTGGGGCCGCGCCCGTGCTCGTCGTCGCCCAGCGAAATATGCAGGCGTGCGAGATAGCCGCCGGTGTTGCCGGCATGCGCCAGCGGCTTCACCTGGCCACTGTCCGGATCGGCCATGCCCAGCC
This sequence comes from Hydrogenophilaceae bacterium, assembly GCA_031426815.1. Lineage (GTDB taxonomy): Bacteria > Pseudomonadota > Gammaproteobacteria > Burkholderiales > Thiobacillaceae > PFJX01. The sequence continues at coordinate 24,131 of JASJPG010000157.1, read as the reverse complement.
AGGCCATGCGGAAGCCGCCCTGTTCGACCGCGATGCGGCAGGCTTCCTCGAACAAGGCCTGCGGTTCGCGCAGGCGCACGATGGCTTCGTTGATGCCGCTCAACATGGCATAGACCCGGTTCAATCCCCGAATGCGCTCTTCGTTCTGATTACGTTCGGTGATATTGCGGGCGATGCCGAGCACGCCGAGCAGATGGCCGGCGGCAGCGTGCACCGGCGCCTTGATGGTTTCCGCCAGTTCGCGGTGGCCGTCGGCGGCAAACGTCAGCCACTCTTCGTTGCTGCAGGGCGCGCCTGCCGCAATCGCGGCGCGATCCTGCGCGCGGAAGGCATCGGCCAAATCGGCGGAGACGAAGTCAGCGTCGGTTTTGCCGACGATATCCGCCTCGCGGGCGCCATATAACTGTTCGAAGCGAGGGTTGCAGGCAAGATAGACGCCGGCAGGATCCTTCAGCCAGACCAGGTCTGGAATGGTATTCAGCAGTGCGCGCAAGCGCGCTTCGCTACTCACCAGGGCACGGTTGCCCTGGGCCAGCAAGTAGGCCAGCACCCCCGCAGTCAACGCGGCGAACAGGCCCAGCAGGCGGATCAACCCCAGCGTCGGGCTGGCCTGCCCCCAGCCTGCCGCGGGTACCGCGCCCAATTGCCAGGCGCCGCCGGGCAGACTGATCAAGCGCGTCACCGGCGAACTCGCGAAGATGTTCGCATCGCCATAAAACACCGGCCCCCGGGCACCGCTGCCGTCGGTACCGCGGATCGCCAGACGCAGTTTGGGACGAACTTCGGCCAGGCCGGCCTGGCGATAAAGCAGATCGACATCGATTGCCGCAGAGACCAGCCCCCAGAAGCGCGGCTTGCCGCCAGGTTGCTCGGCCGGCACGAATACCGGCTCGCGCGCGACGATGCCGATACCGCCCTGTTGCAGACGCAGCGGCCCCGCCACCATCGCCTGCCCGGTTTCCATGACGCGCCGGGCGGCGGCGGCCTGGGTCGGGTGGTTCAGGTAGCGCAGCCCGAGCGCGGCTTCATTGCCAGCCATCGGGTACATCAGCGAAATCACCATATCCGGCGCGCCGCCGATGTTGCGCAGGGCATGGCGCTGGTCGACCAGGCCGCGGGCGATCCGGGCGAAACCGGCCTGATCGATGTTCGGCTGTGCCGAAATCACCGCGGCCATGCCCTGAACCAGCAACAGGTTGGAATTGACGACGCCTTCCAGGCGCGCCCGCAGCGTCGAAAGCGTTTCGTGGACGGCGATTTTTTCCCGCTCCATTTCGCTGCGTTGCGCGAAATGTTCGATGAGCTGCTCGGTGGCGAATACCAGAAGCACCGCCAGCCAGGCAAACAACCACGGCGGCTTGCCGGACTTCGCGCTGATCGAGTCGGCGGCCATGCGACCTCGCGAGCGCTCAGCAGATCCGGGGCAACTGCTCGCCGCTCAACCAATCCACCATGCGGCGACCGCCGAATTTCGTTTTCATCTGGACAAAGCCGTTGGCATCCTCGACGACTTTGCCGATGACGGCGGCCTGGCGGCCGAGCGGGTGGGCCTGCATCGCGGCAAGCAGTGTTTCCGCGTCGGCGGCGGCGCAGATGGCGATCAACTTGCCTTCGTTGGCGATGTTGAGCGGGTCGAGGCCGAGCAGTTCGCAGGCGGCTTCGACTTCCGGCTTGACCGGAATCGCGGCTTCTTCCAGATGGATGCCCACGCCGGACTGCTGCGCGATTTCGTTGATCGTCGCGGCCAGGCCGCCGCGGGTCGGATCGCGCATGACGCGGATGGCCGCACCGCTGGCCAGCATCGCGGCGGTGAGGCCGTTGAGCGAGGCGGAGTCGGACAGGATCGGCGCGTCGAACGACAGGTTCTCGCGCTTCGACATGATCGCCATGCCGTGGTCGCCGACGCTGCCGGACACCAGCAGCACGTCGCCCGGCCGCGCCAGATCGCCGGACAGATGCACGCCGTCGGGCAGATAGCCGATGCCGGTGGTGGTGATGAACACGCCGTCGCCCTTGCCCTGCTCGACCACTTTGGTATCGCCGGCGACCAGCTTGACGCCGGCCGCGTTCGCCGCCTGCGCCATCGATTCGACGATGCGCGCCAGATCGGCGAGCGGAAAGCCTTCTTCCAGAATGAAGCCGGCGGTGAGGTAGAGCGGCACCGCGCCCATCACCGCGACATCGTTGACCGTGCCATGCACCGACAGGCCGCCGATATCGCCGCCGGGAAAGAACAAGGGCGAGACGACGTGGCTGTCGGTTGACACCACCAGCCGCCCCTGGCCTTGCGGCAGCCAGGTGCCGTCGTTGCCCTGGGCCAGGTATTCGTTGCCCAAATGTTTGGCGAACAGATCGGTGATCAGTTGCACCATGGCGCGGCCGCCGCCGCCGTGGCTCATGTCGACGCGGCCGTGCTTGATGTCGAGGGGGCGGGCGTAGCCTTTTTTGACTGGACTGTTCATGTCTGCTTTTCGAGTAATTCTTTGAGGAGAGGAAGCATGGCCGGCAACTTGTCCTGCACCACGCTCCAGACGACGTCGGCGTCGACTGCAAAATAGCCGTGGATCAGGCGATTGCGCATCCCGATCAAGTTTGTCCAGGGAATCTCTGGCGCCTGGACCCGGATTTCTTCAGGCAAATGCCCGGCTGCCTCGCCAATGATCTCGATTTGCCGAACGATCGCCTCGAAGGCCATGCCACCCGGTTGAAACTTACCGCGTTCGAGTCCATTGCCAAACAGGCAGGCCCGCTCGGTCGCCGCAATCAATTCATCCAGATACAGCAGCGGGTCACGCGACATGGATGGCGTCTTTCTCCACATGGGGACGCACCCGCTCCTTGAGCCCTTTTTCCGTCACCAGATCGACGCTGACGCCAAGCCGATCCTCCAGAAAATGCATCAGGCCGAAGTAGCCATCGAAAGTTGCCGGCCTTTCGAACTCGACCAGAACATCGACATCGCTGTCCTCACGGGCTTCATCCCGCGCAGTCGAGCCGAACAGGCGCAAGCGCTTTACACCGAAGCGTTCGACCATTTCCGGTCTGGCTTCGATCAACAATCGCAAGGCTTCATCACGCCGCATGCTCGCTCTCCACATCCTTGTAGCGCCCGTAAGTGTAGTGCGCCGCGCAGGCACCCTCCGACGAAACCATGCACGAACCCATCGGGTTTTCCGGCGTGCAGACGGTGCCGAAAATCTTGCAGTCGGTCGGCTTTTTCACGCCGCGCAGGATGGCGCCGCATTCGCATGCCTTGTTGTCGGCGACCGGCTGGTAGTGCAGCTGGTAGCGCTGTTCGGCGTCGAATTCGGCGTACTGCGCGCGTATCTTCAGCGCCGAATAGGGCACTTCGCCCAGCCCGCGCCATTCGAAACTGCGCCGCAACTCGAACACCTCGGAGACCAGACCCTGCGCCTTCTGGTTGCCGTCCGGCGTGACCGCGCGGGTGAACTCGTTTTCCACTTCGGCGCGGCCCTGGTTGACCTGACGCACCAGCATCAGGATCGCCTGCATCACGTCGAGCGGCTCGAAGCCGGCGATGACCACCGGCTTGCGGTATTCCTCGGCGAAAAATTCGTAGGGCCGGCTGCCGATCACCGTGGAAACGTGGGCCGGGCCGATGAAACCGTCCAGCGGCACGGTGCCGAGTTCGCGCACTTCCGGCGATTCCAGGATGTTCATGATCGCCGACGGGGTCAGCACGTGGCAGCACAGCACGCTGAAGTTCTTCATGCCTTCGGCCGCCGCCAGCTTGATCGCGACGGCGGTCGGCGGCGTCGTGGTCTCGAAGCCGATGGCGAAGAAGACGACCTCCTTGGCCGGATTGTCGCGCGCGATCTTGAGCGCATCGGTCACCGCGTAGACCATGCGGATGTCGCCACCGCGCGCCTTCGCCTTCATCAGCGACAGGCCACCGGAAGCCGGCACGCGCACGGTGTCGGCGTAGGTGCACAGGATCACGCCGTTTTCCAGCGCCAGCCTGATCGCCAGGTCGATGCGGCCGATCGGCAGCACGCAGACCGGACAGCCGGGACCGTGGATCATGCGCACGTTGGCCGGCAGCAGATCGGGCACGCCGTAGCGGGAGATGGCGTGGGTGTGGCCGCCGCAGAACTCCATGAAGTTGTAGCGGCGGTCGCCGCGCACTTCGTCGGCGATGGCTTGCGCCAAGCCTTTGGCGACTTCGCCGTCGCGGAATTCGTCGACATATTTCATGCGCTCGCCACCTGTTCCATCAGCCCGGCTTCGGCCATCAGGGCCAGGGTCTTCGCGGCCTCGTCCGGATCAAGCCGGGTCAGCGCATAACCGACGTGGACGATGACGTAATCGCCCACCGCCACGTCTTCCACCAGCGCCAGGGAAACGTCCTTGCGCACGCCGCCAAGATCGACAATGGCGATGTCGTTGTCGCGGACTTCGACAACGCGGGCGGGGATGGCGAGACACATGGCGATACCTTTCAGAAAAAGTGTTGCTGCTGCATTGCAACCCAAGCCTGGCCCAGGCTCAAGCCCCCATCGTTGGGGGGCGCCTGGCGGGCTTCCAGCACGGTAAAGCCGCGAGAGACCAGTCGAAGCGTCAATTCGCGGGAAAGTATGTGGTTGAGAAAACAGCCGCCGCCCAATGCGACGGTAGTGAGACCCTGCACTTGCGCAATCCGTTCCACCCAGTCGGCGAGCGCGCGCGCCAATGTTGCGTGAAACAGCGCGGCGCCGAAAGCCGGATTTTTCTCATCGGCCAGACGCGCCAGCAAGGGCAGCAGGTCCAACCGCGCCGCGTCAGTCGAAACATCGATGCGATAGCCCGCGTCCCAGGCTTCAACCGACCCCGCCTGCTCGGCCAGTCCCTCCAGCAGCATGGCCGCCTGCCCCTCGTAGGCCATCACATCCCGCGCGCCGAGCAAGCCCGCCGCCGCGTCGAACCAGCGTCCCAGGCTGCTCGTTTGCGGACAGTTCAAACCGCGTTGCAGAAGTTGGTGCAATTGCGCCGCCGCCGGCTGAGCGGGAAAGCGCCGCGCGATCTCTTCACCGCGCCCCAACATGAACAGCGCCGACGCCGCCATCCGCCAGGGTTCCTTCGCCGCCTTGTCGCCGCCAGGCAGCGGCAGAGTTGAAAGATGGCCAAGTCGTGCGTACTGGCTGACGTCTAGCCGCAGCAATTCGCCGCCCCAGGCCGCGCCATCCTCGCCGAGACCGACGCCATCCAGCGCCAGGCCGAGGATGGGGCCGGTGACGCCAAGTTCCGCCGCGACAGCGGCGATGTGGGCGTGGTGATGCTGCACCGCGACAGTCGGCACGTTCCAGCGTGCGGCCAGTTCGGCGGCGTGACGGCTGCTGAAGAAATCAGGATGCAGATCGTGCGCGATGGCTTGCGGCCGCACTTGCAGGATGCCGAGCAGGTGGTCGACCACCTCGATCAGCATGGCGCAGGTGGCCGGGTTGTCGAGACCGCCGATGTGCTGCGAGAGGAACGCCTCGTCGCCGCGCGTGACGCAGATCGTATTCTTTAGGTAGCCGCCCAGTGCCAGCACCGGCGGCCCGGCCTGAGGCAGCCGGATGGCGCGCGGGGTGTAGCCGCGAGCGCGGCGGATGAACTGGTGGCGGGCACCGGTCGCGCCGGTTGCTTCCAGGCAGCGCACCACCGAATCGTCGCAGCGCACGACGATGTCGCGGTTGTGCAGCAGCACCGCGTCGGCGATGCCGGCCAGTCGTTCCACCGCTTCGTCGTTGCCGATCACCAACGGCTCGCCGCCAGGGTTGGCGCTGGTCATCACCAGCATCAGGTCTTGCGGCTGCCGCAGCCAGTCCGTACCAGAGGGCTGACCGGCTGCGGCATGGAACAGCAGCCAATGTTGCGGCGTGTAGGGCAACATGACGCCCAGCCAGGCGAGGCCGGGCGCGATGCCGGGAAAAGCCGTGTCGGCACCGGCTTTCTTGCGCAGCAGGACGATGGGCCGCTCCGGCGATTGCAGCAGTTCCCGTTCCGCCGCGCCGATCTCGACCCAGTCAGTGATGGAAGCCAGGTTGGCGGCCATCACGGCAAACGGCTTTTCCTCGCGCTGCTTGCGCTCGCGCAAACGGCGCACGGCTTCGGCATTGCCCGCGTCGCACGCCAGATGAAACCCGCCCAGGCCCTTGATGGCGACGATCTGGCCGGCTTGCAAACGCTGGAGGGTGGCGACGATGGGATCGGCAAGCGTGGCTTGGGGTGAGGTAAATCCCCCCTGTCCCCCCTTTTGCAAAGGGGGGAACCCTTCGATGGCGGACGTAGGGGTCCCCACCGTTTCAAAAGGGGAGCATTCAACCAAGCTTAGCGCCGGCCCGCATACCGGACAGGCGGTCGGCTCGGCATGAAAGCGCCGGTCGGCAGGATCGCGGTATTCGCGTTCGCATTCCGGACACAACGGGAACGCCGCCATGCTGGTGCGAGCGCGGTCGTATGGCAGGCTGCGGGTCAACGTGTAACGCGGCCCGCAATGGGTGCAATTGATGAAGGCATAGCGCCAGCGCCGGTCGACGGGATCGAACATTTCCGCCAGACAATCGGGGCAAACGGCGCTGTCGTGGCCGATCATGGTGGCGGCCGGGCCGGCGCCGCTGGCGAGGATGTTGAATTCGGTGAATTCGCCGGCGGCCGGCGTATCGCGCCAGGTCAGGTCGTGAACCTGGGCCAGCGGCGGAATTTCATTAGGTAGACGCCGCGTGAAGATCTCGATCTGTTCAGGCAAGCCTTCGACCACCGCTTCGACGCCGCAGGCATCGTTGCGCACCCAACCGGCCAGCTTCAGTTCGCGCGCCAGGTGCCAGACATAAGGACGAAAACCGACGCCCTGAACGATGCCGGCGACACGGATGCGACGTTGCATAGCATGCAAGGTCAAGGTCTACCCAGTCCGCAACCGCAATCCATATACATCGCCCGTTCTCCTGATCATGCACTGCAGCATGATGCCCTCGATAGTCGGATTTGTCTCAACGCCAGCAAAATCTGGACAGCCAAATAAGCGGAAATACGCGATAGGCCATATCGACACATTTGCTGAATGGATTTAGGCCGGCTAGACGGCTTTGATTGACGCTCATCCGCTTGACCGATAGTTTGTGGGTCTCGGGGCGTTATCTATTAGATAAACGCCTTACCCTTACAAGGCCGCCAGAATGACTCGTTCCCCCCTGATTTTGAGCTGCACCCTCGTAGCCTCGCTTTCTTTGTTGAATATTGGCTCCGCCTGGAGCGCCCCAGCATCGCAAGAAAAGGCAAAAACCTCGACTGGCGTCAAAGCCAAGACCTTCAAAGCCAAGACCAAGAAAGCAAAAACGCTCAAGGCAAAAAACAGGAAAGCGGTATCGGCAATAAAGACTGACGCCGCCATCGATAAATCCGTCCCGGCTGCTGTCGGCGTGACTACCAACCCTTACCTGGCAAACCAGCCGGTGGCGATTCAGCCGAAAGCGGCGAATCCCTATCTGGCGGCGCCGGCCAGCGCGGTACCAATCGTCTCCGCCCCGTCTGTCCCAGCCCTCGCCGCTCCGTCCGCCCCTGCCCTCGCCACTCCGCAGGCCGCCGCAAGCGAACCCAGCCCCGCAGTCGCAGCCGCAGCGACGCCGGCAACGGTTGCCGTGCAAGCGCCGGCCGCCGCTCCGGTGGCGGCCTATCAGCCCTGGAGCTTCGGAACGAGCGCGAAAAACCCCTACATGGTTTATCAGCAACCCTACATCCCGCCGGACCCGACCAAACTGCTCAGCCAATTTGGCGACGGTTTGAAAATGGCTATTCCGTTCTTTCCGCAAGCGAGCAATTCGACGCCATCGGCGCCAGGAACCCCGAACCAAGCCACGCCCGCCAAAACCTCGAATCCCTTCAGCCAGATTTTCACCAGCCTGAAAACCCTGCTGCCTTCAGGCGCGCTGACGGGCGATACGACCTATTTGCCAGTGATCAAACGGGTCTACCCGACCGGCGAAAAACCGTTGGTCGTGCTCAATTTCAAATGCCCGACCGAAATGATCGGCGTCACGCCGCCGCCGATGAAGCTGTTGCATGAAGCCATCAATCTCGGCTTTGACGGCCTCAACAAAACCAACCTGCTTTCCTTCAATCTGCAGCAGGTTTGTTCCTGACGCGTCGCTAACCCGCTTGCCCCCCGCTCGCCTCCATCCAGCCGGATCGAGGCGAGTTCGTTTTCAGCGATTCAAACCGCGACCGGTTTCACCAGCGCCGCAGCCATTTTGGCGCGCTGCCGCGCTTGCTCGGTGTCGACGCCTTCCGCCAACGCCACGCCCATGCGCCGGTGCGTATAAGCCACCGGCTTGCCGAACAGGCGCAGATCGGTGCCCGGCACCCGCAACGCGGCATCGACTCCTTCGAAACGCACCCCGGCCGCATCGACGCCGCCGTAGATCACCGCCGATGCCCCCGGCGTGCGCAACGAGACATCCACCGGCAAGCCGAGAATGGCGCGGGCGTGCAATTCGAATTCGCTTTGCTTCTGGCTGATCATGGTCACCATGCCGGTGTCGTGCGGGCGCGGGCTGACTTCGGAGAACCAGACTTCATCGCCCTTAACGAAACACTCGACGCCGAACAGGCCGAAGCCGCCGAGATCATCGGTCACCGCTTTGGCGATGGCCTGCGCGCGCTGTAACGCCGCTGGCCGCATCGCCTGCGGCTGCCAACTCTCGACGTAATCGCCCCTGACCTGGAGATGGCCGATCGGCGCGCAGAAGTGCGTCTCCACCGCCCCATCCGCGGCCTGAGCGCGCACCGTCAGCAGCGTGATTTCATATTCGAAATCGACCAGACCCTCAACGATCACGCGCCCCTTGTTGACGCGGCCGCCGGCGTTGGCGTAATCCCAGGCCGCAGCCAGATCATCCGGGCCTTCGACTCGGCTCTGCCCCTTGCCGGATGAAGACATCACCGGTTTGACGATGCACGGGAAGCCGATACCGTCCTTACCCTCCACGTCCTTGCCCGCCACCGCCGCACGCAGACTCTGCAACGAATCGGCAAAGGCATAGCGCGAGGTGGGCAGCTTGAGTTCCTCCGCCGCCAACCGGCGGATGCCTTCCCGGTTCATCGTCAGATTGACTGCGCGAGCGCTCGGAATCACCCGGCACAGCCCGACCTTCTCCAGTTCGACCAGCATTTCCGTGGCGATGGCCTCGATCTCCGGCACCACGATATCGGGTTTCTCGCAATCGATCAGACGGGCGAGGACGTTGCCGTCGGTCATGTCGATGGTTTGTGCATGATGGGCGACTTGCTGACCGGGCGCACCGTCGTAACGGTCCACCGCGGTCACCTCCACACCCAGACGCTGCAACGCGATGATGACTTCCTTGCCGAGTTCGCCCGAACCCAGCAGCATGACCCGGGTGGCGGATTTGGATAGCGGCGTACCAATGTGCATGACGGGATCATCCTTGCCATTTATAGTTGACCAAAGCTTACCGTAAGAGACTTTCCCATGCGCACCGCACTGCTCCTCCCCGTTCTCGCCTTCCTCGCCGCCGTCCCCGCGCAAGCCGCCGACTGGCTCTACCTCACGGTGCCGGGCGACACCCTGAGCGGCATCGGCCAGACCTATCTGCGCAACCTGAAGGACTGGCCGAAAGTGCAAGCCGCCAATGGCGTCGCCATCCCGAAGCACCTGCCCGCCAACACCCGGATCAAGATTCCGGTCGAACTGCTCAAGGTCACGCCGGCCCCGGTCAACGTCGTCGCGGTCAGCGGCAACACCCGCTTCAAACGCGCCGACGGCCCCTACCAGCCGCTCACGCCGGGCGAAGCGCTGAACGGCGGCGAAACCGTGCTGACCGGCCTCGGCGCCAGCGTCACCTACCGCTTTGCCGACAACACCCGCCTGACCCAGCAAGCCTCCAGCAAATTGAGCTTCGGCCGCCTGGCAAGCTACGGCAAGACCGGCATGGTTTCGACCGAAATCTCCCTCGACAGCGGTCGCCTCGAAGCCAGCGCCGCCAAGCAACTCACCCCCGCCGGCGGCTTCAAGGTACACACCCCGGTCGCCGTCGCCGGCTTGCGCGGCACTGGCTTCCGCCTGAACGTCGCCGAAGACGGCAAAACCATGCGCAACGAAGTCACCGAAGGCGCCGTCGCGGTTGCCGCACAGGGCGAGGAAGTCAGCGTCGGCGCCGGTTACGGCACCTACGCCGAGCAGGGCAAACCGCCCGCCACCCCGGTCGCTCTGTTGCCCAAACCCGACCTTTCCGGCCTGCCCGCCAACGTCATGCGCCTGCCGCTCGAACTGACCTGGCCGGCCGGCATGCAAACGCCGCCCGCCCGCGCCTGGCGCGCCCAGCTTTCCACCGATGCCGATTTCCACACCGTGCTGCGCGACGACGTCTTCGCCCAACCCAGCGCGCAATGGCAAGAAGAGTTGCCCGACGGCGCCTATTTCCTGCGCGTACGCGGCATCGACGAACACGGACTGGAAGGCTACGACACACAACACGCCTTCAGCCTCAACGCCCGCCCGCTGCCGCCGACCCCGATCGCCCCGGCGCTGGGCGAAAACCTGGTCAAGCCGGAAGTTGAACTCTCCTGGACCGGCGCGGAAGGCGCCCACGGCTACCTGCTGCAACTCGCGCCGACGCCAGAATTCAGCCAGGGCCTGATCGAACGCCGCCTGCCGGCAGTCACGCAAACACGCGAAACCCTGGCCGCAGGCGATTGGCACTGGCGCATCGCCAGCCTCGACGCGCAAGGCCAGCCGCGCGCATTCAGCCCGCATCGCGCCTTCCGCATCCAACCGCCGCCGCCGAAACCCGTCCCGACGCCGCCGCAAAGCCCCGAGAAACCGCTGATCAAAGAAGAACTCGGCAGCCTGATCGTCACCTGGCAAGGCGCCGCCCCCGCCTATCGCCTGGAAATCAGCGCCAACGAAGCCTTCAGCCCACTCGTCGCAACCTACGCCTCCCCCCGCCCGGAAGCGCGCCTGACCAAACCCGGCCCAGGCAATTACTGGCTGCGCGTCATCGCACTCGACGCCGACCAACGGGAAAGCGCCCCCAGCCCGGCGACAGCGTTCACCGTCCAGCAATTCACGCCCTGGTGGCTGCTGCCGCTGCTGTTGTTTGTGCCGTAGACGGCGTTACTGGTGGGGCTATGGCAACTACCAGGAGCGCCAAGCCTGGGAAGTGCGCCAGGCCTATTTCAAAGCCGCCTGGGCGCATTTCGACAAACGCTGCGAATCTGCCCATGTCACCTATTTCAAATCCGTGCCGCCGCAGGACGCGGTCTGGTGGGCAGCTCAAACAGGTGCTGCCGATGTCCTGTACGGCGGCGCGGGAGATGACGCGATTGCTGGGGATGGCGGTTATTCCGTCGTGCCCCGACAGGGCAACGACCTACTGTTCGGCGGCGATGGCAGCGACGACACCTACCTCATCAACGGCGAGAGCAACGACTTGCTGTCTGTCGCATTCGATACCCTCGCCGTTTCTCCTATTCTGGGCGATGCGGCTGCTGAAGATGCGGACAAGCCGCGACGCGGCATCTATCGCTCCGTCCCTTGTCACGTCGTAAATAGGCAAAACACCTATTACTTTCGACAGATTGTGCGGATGAAGCGGGCCGCCTAAGCTTCCGGTCACAAGCCGCTGGTACAAAACAACCGGGAACAATGCATTCCCGTAACGACAAGGGAAGGGTTCTCATGAAGCAATTGAAACCACGGGTAAGCGCGTCTCGCGCCGGCCGCGAGCCGTTATCTGGAAGCCGGCATGAACACCAGGAGCGCGCCGCATGAACACGCCCATGATTTACTGGTTCATCCCGCGCGGGGTCTTCCATTTCTTCGACTACCTGCTCATCGGCCTCTTCATCCTCTGGCTGGTCTGGATCGCCCTCGGCATCTACGACCCGGCCAGGGGGCGGCGTCTGCGCTCGACGATATTGGGGCTGATCACCCTGGCGCTGTTCGCCTGGTGGGGGTACGGCAACTACCAGGACCGCCAGGCCTGGGAAGCGGGCCGGGCCTATTCCAGGGCGGCCTGGGCGCACTTCCACCAGCGCTGCGAATCCGCCCACGTCACCTACTTCAAGACCGTGCCGCCACAGGACGCGGTCTTCATCATGAAGCCGGCGAAACGCGCCACCAGCGTGGAACTGAAAGACCAGTTCTGGATGGGCGATCCGTATGACTTGCCGGATGAGCCGGAGAGCGAGGCGAGGGGACTGTTGTTTCGGCAGAAGTCGTTGCTGCCAACGGGTAGCCCACATGCAAACCAACGTGGCGGTTTCGATTATGTAGAGGCGCCGCATCCCGAAAAAACCGGCAAATTCATGCGTTACAAGCTTTGGTCGCCGCGCGGCAACGTAGCTGGCAAGCCGCTGTATGAAATGTGGCAGCCGACGGAGGTGGATAGTCGCCTGTCCCGCTACGGCTACACCTGGGACGACATCTCCACCAGGGAAGACCGCCACTTCTGGGTCGCCGGCGGCCGGATGCGCGTGGTGGATCTGGAAACCGGGGAGGTGGTGGCGGAGCGGGTGGGGTATGTGATCGAAACTTACTTCGGTGTTTCGTCTTCGACCTTTAATCCAGCCCCCTGGCGTCATGCCCGAGGAGGCGGCGGTATTTGCCCCCTGGTTAGCAACGAGCAACGCGAATTTATCAGCACAGCACTTGGCACTTGGAACGAACCTCAACCACAAGGGAGTAAGAAATGAACAGCGAACTGACGACTTGGCTCGAATATGCAAAATTGCAACTGGCTTCCGAAGCGTTTATTACGCATCGGGTTACTGGTCTGCAACGGTTCTCCGGCCCGGCCCTACAAACCGCACTTATCGAAGGCAACGACCACGCCTCCCGCTTCACCCCCACCGAAGCCGCCGCCTTCACCAACCGCTACGAAGTCGTCGCCCACGAAGCCAACACCGGCACGGGGTTTTCCGGAACGTTGTTCTGGGATACGGAGAAGCTTGAGTACACCCTCTCCTTCCGCTCCACCGAATTCGTCGAAGACGCCCTGGCCGACAGCGTCGGCACCAACGAAGGCATCGCCGAATACGGCTGGGCCTTCGGCCAGATCGCCGACATGGAAGATTGGTGGGCGCAACTGAACCAGGACATCCCCGGCCTCGCCGGCAAACAAGTCACCGTCACGGGCTACAGCCTGGGCGGCCACCTCGCCACCGCCTTCGCGCAACTGCGCGCCGAAGCCGGCGAGCTTGCCAGGATCAACCACATCTACACCTTCAACGGCGCCGGCACCGGCGGCATCCTGCCCGGCCACAGCCTCACCGAAGTCATGGCGTTGTTCAGGTCGGTACGCGATACCGGCGAGTTGCCAGGCTGGTTGAATAACCTGGGAGACATCGCCACCCTTCGCAGCCAAGCCCAATCCCGGCTGGATGACATCCTCGGAGAAAAAAACACCATCACTGGTTACGTCAGCGGCCTGCCCGGCGGTGAGCCGCTGCAACCCCGATTGGGCGACTTCGCCGACCTCGGCCTGCACTTCGCCATGGCCGTGGCGGGCGAATGGACCACCGGCGCCACCCAGGAAAGCATCGATCCCGACACGCTCCAGGCCGTCTTCGACCCGCAACAAGCCATCACCGGCGGCATGCAATTTAACGGGCTCATGACCGAACTCCTCGGCAGCGGCATCTCCGCCGTCGCGGTCACCGGCCTGCGCCACAGCGACAGCCGCACGCAAATCAAGATCGAAGACCAACCCATGCTGCGCGGCACCCCCACCCGCGCCACCCCGCCCGAGATCCGCCTCACCGACCGCTACGCCCTCAACGACATCGCCGACACCCACAGCCTGGTCCTCATCATCGACAGCCTAGCCGTGCTGGATACCCTGGCCCGCCTGGACCAGAACCCCGCCCGCATCGACAACGATTTCGCCACCGCGCTCATTGAGGCGGCCAGCGGCCGGGTCCGCGACACCCTGCTGGGTGACCAAGGCCAAGCCGAAGGCGATCCCCTGGAGAACCTGGTCGATGCCCTGCATCGTCTGTTCGTCGGCACAGATTCCGGTCTCAGAAACAACCCCCTCATCCTGCAGGGCGGCCACTGGGCCGACGAGCCCTTGCGCAACGCCTTCCATCAGGCATTGCATGACATCACTGACAGCCCGCTATACCAACAATCCATTGGATTGCTCAACGTCACATCCCTGGCGGGAATGAATGCCGGCACAGTCGCCGCCCAAGCAAAGCAAGACACCGCCGACGGCCTCGCCTACCGCTACGCTCTGGAACAACTCAACCCCTTCGTCCTCACCGGCGACGCGGACATCTATGCGGCCCATAACGGCGACGGGCATCTGAACGCGGACCAATTCAGTGATCTTTATCTGCAAGACCGCGCCGCGATGCTGGGCTGGCTGCTGCACGACCTGGCGCCCGTCGACACGCCTCTTGGTGAAACCTACTTCAAGCTCGGCCAGTTCGGCGACCGCTACTATTTCCAGGACGTGACCTCCCACACCCAAATCCGCCTCGGCGAAACCGTCGATCTCCTGCAACCGCCCACGGATTTCCGCCACATCGTCTTCGGCACGGATGACGGCGAAACCCTCGTCGGTGAAGCCAAGTCCGACCACCTCTACGGCAACGCTGGCGACGACGTCCTCAATGGCGGCGATGGCGCCGACCATCTGGAAGGTGGCAAAGGCGACGACACCCTGTATGGCGGTTTCGGCAACGACATCCTCGTCGGCGGGCAAGGACTGGACACCTACCGCCTGTATGCCAACGAAGGCATCGACACGATCCTCGACAGCGACGGTCAGGGCAAACTGCTGTTGGGCGGCATCGAAGCCCGTGGCAAGACCGGTCTGCCCCAGCCTGGCGACTGGCTGCAACTCTCGCTCAACGCATGGGAAGACCGCCGCAACGGCATCGCCTACACCCTCATCCCGCAAACGGACGGCAGCCAGCACCTGCGCGTCGCCGGCCAAGGCGGCAACGCTTTGATCAAAAACTGGCACGTCGGCGATCTGAGCATCGACCTTGCGGCGGGCGCCCCACCCGAAACCGCCCTCACCCTCACCGGCGACCTCGCCCCCATTGACGCTGACGCCTCGCAAGCTGGCATCCAGGAAGGCCATGACGCCCTGGGCAACGCCATCGTCGGCAACGGCGCCGCGCCCGGCCGCGCCGATGCGCTCTACGACAGCGTCGGCAACGATGTGATCAACGGTCTGGCCGGCGACGACGAACTGCTCGCCAGCCGCGGCGGCGACGACATTCTGGACGGCGGCTCCGGGCAGGATCGGCTTGATGGCGGAGCCGGCCGCGACAGCCTGATCGGCGGTGCTGGCAGCGATGTTTTGCAGGGCGGCGCGGACGCTGATCAATTGTTCGCCGAAGACAGCGTTGAAGACCTGGCCCAGCATCTGCTTGCCGGCGAAACGCAGGCCGGCACGGGCCTGCGCGGGGACTGGCTCGATGGCGGCCAAGGCGACGACATTCTGGCCGGCGAGGCCGGTAACGACATCCTCCTCGGCGGCGAAGGCCAGGATCTCCTCATCGGCAGCGCGGGCGACGACCATATCCATGGCGATGCCAGCGGTTCCGCCGCGCGCGACTGGCAGATTACGCGCGACACCATCGTATACAGTGACCACACCGCCTACGTACCGGTCGCCGAGCAAGGGACCTGGTGGGCAGCCCAAACAGGTGCTGCCGATGTCCTGTATGGCGGCGCGGGAGATGACTGGATTTATGGCGAACAGGGCAACGACATGATCGATGCCGGCAACGGCAATGATGTCGTCTGGGGCGGCGAAGACGACGATGTCGTGCTGGGCGGCGCGGGAGACGACGCGATTGCAGGGGATGGCGGCTATTCCGTCGTGCCGCGACAGGGCAACGACCTGCTGTTCGGCGGCGATGGCGACGACACCTACCCCATCAACGGCGAGAGCAACGACTTGCTGCCCGTCGCATTCGATACCCTCGCCGCTTCTCCCATCCTGGGCGACGCGGCTGAAGCGGCGGACAAGCCGCTCCGTGGCCGATGTCTCACCGCCCCTCGTCACATCGTAAATGGGCAAAACACCTATTACTTTCGACAGATTGTGCGGATGAAGCGGGCCGCATAAGCTTCCGGTCACAAGCCGCTAGTACAAAACAACCGGGAACAACGTATTCCGGGCACACACAAGGGATGGGAAATCATGCAGAAAAGATGCAAGAAATTGGCGCCGTGCCTGGCGTTCGGCCAGATGTTTCGATTACGGCAAGGATGGCGCGAAAGTCGAAACACTCATCTGCATCAAGGCACAACTTTCGAAGCAGGATTCACTGGCTTGGAACCGTTTGAAACGATAAAGAATGGGAGGCTTGCCGCATGAAACGGGAAGCAACGATGAAGAACTGGATGCTGGGAATTTCGCTAATGATTCTGGGGGGGGGCGGCATGAGCGCGTGCGCGATGGGCGGGGCAAGCTGGGAGGAAGAAGTGTTGCTGCACGATGGCAAAAAACTGATCGTGGAACGATCGCAAAGCTACGGCGGCCGGCATGAAATAGGGCAAAAGCCCCCTATCAAGGAAGAACAAATCACCTTCTCCCTGCCCGGATCAGGCCAGTCCATCTCATGGACAAGCGAATACAGCGAGGATGTTGGACGGGCCAACTTTGAACCTCTGGCACTGCATATTTCAAAGAACACGCCCTACATCGTTGCCACCCCGAACCTTTGCCTTGCCTACAACAAGTGGGGCCGCCCCAATCCGCCCTATGTCATCTTCAAACATGACGGCAAGGCATGGCGGCGAATTCCGCTCTCAGAATTCCCGGCTGAGTTCAAAGCAGTCAATCTGGTTATCAGCACCACAAAGCATGACTCTGAAGTAGCTCGCAAATCGCTCGTTCGTGCCGAGGTGGTTAAAAAACTTAACAGCAGCCTGACTCAGCCCGAATATCAAACCATCGTGCGCGAGCCGCTGCCTAGCTCTCATTTGTGCCCGCCAGAACTGACAGGTTTCAAGGCTCCCTATCCGATACCGCCGAAGGCTGGTGGAGCAGGTGGGAAGTGAGATATCGATTGACTTGACCGAATTCATATACCGACCAAACAGGGAGTAATCATGACCACACAATTTGAAATCGACTGCGCAATGATGGCGGGGCTTGCTTATCAATCTACACGCGACAAGATCAACTGGTTTCCAGCACCGTCTGGCTGGCAAGAATTCTCACATGTCCCCAACAGCACCTATACGACTACGCTGAGCTTTGAAGCCTCCACTTTTCAAAATACGGCAACTGGCGAAATCGTCATTTCTTACGCCGGCACATCTCAACTTACGGATTGGATAGCCAATCTCGCCCTTGGCACAGGTTTTAACTCCAGCCAGCTTGAACAAGCCGCCCTGTATTACCTCCAGGTCAAGGCCACCAATCCGGGCGTCACCATCAGCTTTACCGGCCACAGCCTGGGTGGCGGCCTGGCCGCACTGATGGGTGTGTTCTTCGACGAGAAGGCAGTCACCTTCGACCAGGCACCGTTTGCCGAATCCGCAAGCATTGCCATCCGTGACAACCTCCATGCTTACCTTAACGGGCACGGTTACAGCGATAGCCAGTTGGCAACGCTGGCGCCGGAATTGCTTTCATATGATCCCTACGCAAGCGACGACAACCCTGCGCTGGACCGCCTGCACAACATCACCGGTTACTTCGTGCAGGGCGAGGTTTTACAGGCGCTCCAGCCAGCGGTTGGCGTGTTGGGTTTTCAGACCCCGCTTTCGCAGAGCAGCACCGGCTTGGGCCTTATCAGCGGCCCCATCGACCTGCACTCCCAAACCCTGCTCGCCGCCTTCCTGCAAAACGACACTTTCCGCGCCATCACCTTCAAGCTGCCCGAGTTGCTGAAAATGGTGTTCGACGGGGCGCTGTATGCATTTCCAGTTGATAAGAAAGATGCAAACCTCCTCGAACACCTCGTCCGCCACCAAGTTGGCGTAGCCGCTTCCCAGACATCAGCGTCCATCGCCGCCGACGCCATGCTCGACCGCTTCACCTCCGACTTGCAGAAAGTCGCCCAGGATGGCGGTTTCACTCTCACCAACGAACACATCACCCGCACCCTGGTGGCCTTCGCCATGCAGAAATACTACGAAGAGCCCGCCAGCGGCGCGGATCATGGCAAAGCGCTGTTCACCGACGTCTCCGGCGGCATCCGCTTCGACCGCACCGACGTGGCGGCCAATCTCTCGGGCGCCAAGGGCTGGAACCTGTATTTCCAGAACTACCTGAACACCCTCACCCTGGAAGAGCACCAAATCGTCCTGCAACTCCTGCCCGCCGCAACCGACTGGTTCATCCAGGCTGGCGGCGTCAGCCTGAGCGCTACGGCAGACGTCAAGAAAGCCTTCATGCTGGGCGGTATTGGCAATGACTGGCTGGTCGGCGGCAACGAGGCCGACCTGCTGATCGGCAACACCGGCGCCGACACCCTTGCGGGCGGCTTCGGCAACGACACCCTCGTCGGCGGGCAAGGACTGGACACCTACCGCCTGTATGCCAACGAAGGCCTCGACACGATCCTCGACAGCGACGGCCAGGGCAAACTACTGCTGGGCGGCATCGAAGCCCGTGGCAAGACCGGCCTGCCCCAGCCCGGCGACTGGCTGCAACTCTCGCTCAACGCCTGGGAAGACCGCCGCAACGGCATCGCCTACACGCTCATCCCGCAAACGGACGGCAGCCAGCACCTGCGCGTCGCCGGCCAAGGCGGCAACGCTTTGATCAAAAACTGGCACGTCGGCGATCTGAGCATCGACCTTGCGGCGGGCGCCCCACCCGAAACCGCCCTCACCCTCACCGGCGACCTCGCCCCCATTGACGCTGACGCCTCGCAAGCTGGCATCCAGGAAGGCCATGACGCCCTGGGCAACGCCATCGTCGGCAACGGCGCCGCGCCCGGCCGCGCCGATGCGCTCTACGACAGCGTCGGCAACGATGTGATCAACGGTCTGGCCGGCGACGACGAACTGCTCGCCAGCCGCGGCGGCGACGACATTCTGGACGGCGGCTCCGGGCAGGATCGGCTCGATGGCGGCAGCGGCCGCGACAGCCTGATCGGCGGCTCTGGCAGCGATGTTTTGCAGGGCGGCGCAGACGACGATCAATTGTTCGCCGAAGACCGCATTGAAGACCTGGCCCAGCATCTGCTTGCCGGCGAAACACTGCCCGGCACGGGCCTGCGCGGGGACTGGCTCGATGGCGACCAAGGCGACGACATTCTGACCGGCGAGGCCGGCAACGACATCCTGCTCGGCGGCGAAGGCCAGGATCTCCTCATCGGCAGCGCGGGCGACGACCATATCCATGGCGATGCCAGCGGTTCCGCCGCGCGCGACTGGCAGATTACGCGCGACACCATCGTATACAGTGACCACACCGCCTACGTACCGGTCGCCGAGCAAGGGACCTGGTGGGCAGCCCAAACAGGTGCTGCCGATGTCCTGTATGGCGGCGCGGGAGATGACTGGATTTATGGCGAACAGGGCAACGACATGATCGATGCCGGCAACGGCAATGATGTCGTCTGGGGCGGCGAAGACGACGATGTCGTGCTGGGCGGCGCGGGAGACGACGCGATTGCAGGGGATGGCGGCTATTCCGTCGTGCCGCGACAGGGCAACGACCTGCTGTTCGGCGGCGATGGCGACGACACGCTCTTTGGCAATGGCGGCGACGATATGTTGTTCGGCGAAGCGGGTGCAGACATCCTGACCGGCGAAGACGGCGATGACCAACTCGATGGCGGCGACGGGGTCGATACGCTTTACGGCGATGCCGGCGCAGACAGACTCATCGGCGGCAACGGCGACGACACGTTATTTGGTGGCGAAGGCAACGACACGCTCACGGGCGGCAACGGCGACGATATTTTTTATGGCGACGCAGGCGACGATATCTATATGGGTGTTGAAGCCGGCGATGTGATCGCCGATTTGGATGGCCAAAGCACATTTATTCTGGCGACCGCCACCGGATTTGCGACGAATGTGTCGCCGACTGTTGCCTCAAGCGCCGATGCCACATTAAGCATCACGCTCGACAATGGCGGCACCCTTGCTTTGCAGGCTGCGCTGTATGGCATGAACGCCAGCCTCCAATTTGCCAGCGGTGAAGAAATCGATCTGGAAACTTGGGCAAGTGGGAACCTAAACCAATCCGTGGCGCTGGACCTGAATTCAGTCGCCCTGGCATCGGGCGTTGCGATTGACCACGCATACGGCGGCGCGGGCGCGGATCAGCTTCTGGGCGCCGACGGAGATGACACCCTCAAGGGCTATGGCGGCAATGACCTCATACTGGGCAGAGCCGGTAACGATGTGCTCCTTGGCGGGGTGGGCGATGACGCCCTGCACGGTGATGCCGGCGATGACCGCCTCTATGGTGGCGACGGCGCGGACCAGTTGGTCGGAGACGGCGTTGACGCCGTGATTGCTGGAAACGACACGCTTGAAGGCGGCGATGGCCGGGACATACTCTGGGGTCAAGGCGGTGACGACACATTGCTCGGCGGCGCCGACGCAGATGAACTGCAAGGCGGCGACGGAAACGACACACTCGACGGTGGCATGGGCGACGACATCCTGTTCGGTGAAGCCGGCGACGATGTCTATCGGCTCAATTCCGGAGACGGCAACGACTATCTGAGCGATACCAACGGGAGCAATCGCATCGTTTTTGGCGCGGGTATCACGCCGGAAACCCTGCTAGTTACCCTTGGCACACCGGTCCAGAACAGCAAATCCGTCGTCATTGAATACGGCGCGGGAGACAGGGTCGCCCTAAGTGCGGGCACCTCGACCCACTTGCAATACGAATTTGCCGACGGACGAGTGCTCACATACAGCGCTTTGCTGAGTTCACTGGCGACCCCGGCTTATTCCCTGCAGGACGCCAGTTTGTACGGCACGCAGCAGGGCGAAAGACTTTATCTGACCTCGGCCGGCAGCAGTCTCATCGCCGGCGGCGGCAACGATTTCCTGTTTGGCAACAGCAACGCCAATGTGCTTGAAGGCGGCAGTGGCGACGACGCCCTTTACGGCGGAAGCGGCGCCGACATTTTGATGGGGGGTACCGGAAATGACCGCTTGTACGGAGAAGCGGGCGGCGATTCATACCTGTTTGTGCGTGGCGATGGGCAGGATGAGATTACGGATCGTCATGTCGAAGGCGAAACCAATATCCTGCAATTCGGCGCTGACATTCTGGCTGCGGATGTCACTTTTAGTCACGAAGCAAACAACGATCTGATCGTCCGAATCAAGGACACTGCGGATGCCGTCACGATAAAAGGTTGGTACAGCAACCCACCTTCCCGGCTAGATAAAATCGTTTATGGCGACGGCAGCGAAGCTGATCTGATTTCCGTGTCAGCACTGAATGTGCCGACTTTGGTAGCGAGTACGCCGGGCGTTTTGAAGGGCACGGACTTCAACGATGCATTAATGGGCAGTTCAGGCAACGATACGCTGATTGGCGGCTTGGGCAGCGAGACCCTTAGCGGCGGCGAAGGCGTGGATTCCTATGTACTCGGATGGGCCAGGGGGTGGTCACCTGACAGAAGAATTTTTCCACCCGACACGGTCATCGAAACCGATGGTGGTCTCAATATTGTCAAATTGCCGATGTCTCTCGATTTTTCTGGCCTGGAACTGGTGCGGCGTGGGAACGATCTTTATCTGGGCTTAAAAGGGTCTCGCAACGTCGATTATTTCGCCATCGATGATGAAAGCAATACCAATGATTGGCAAGGATTAATTCCCGACGGGATGCTAATTAAAGAATATTTTAGCGGCACACAGATTTGGCAAGTTCAGTCTGCTGCTGGAGATACGATTTCACTGGCGGATTTACTCCTGCAGGCTGCCATACCGCCTGAGGACTTTGAGCAAAGTGCCTATGACGACTGGCAAGACAGCGTTAAGCAAGCTTTAATTGCAGATTACTCTTTGAGAGAAATGAAGCAAATAGGAGAGATACTATTCGAAAAATTCTATTCAACAAATAACCATTATACATATAGCTTGGAATATGCTGAAAGCACCAGTGACGAAGCATTGATTTATCGCAGCTCAGACAATGTAACATATATTAATACATCTACGGTTGGCTACACAATGCAAGTATCCGATCGCAGTTATGTTCCTTCTCAATATTACGGCAACGGCATGACCGCTATTCCCATATTCGACTACGGAAGGCTGGACTCAAGCGGCAAGCCGATATTCGTTGGTTTTCTTAATGTAGCCAATGGTGCGCCCCCTGGATCTTCGGATTATTCAAAATCATATACGATAACGGTTGCCGGGTCTGACAACTATTCAGCCACGGTGATCGAAACAATTCATGCCGGAGATTCGGACAACATTATTGATATGACCGGTGCTGTAGCGGTGTATGGCGGCGCAGGAAATGACACGATTTTTTCGCCTTCTTGGGGGGCATATGGGATGGTTGGAGAGTTCTTGGATGGGGGAGATGGTGACGATGTCGTGTTGGGGTCATATGAGAACGATTTATTTTTGGTTGGAAATGGAAATGATATTTTTTCAGGGAGTTTTGGCGACGATACGTACTTAATTCGCCCAAATGGCGCTGGCATAAAAATTATCGATGAAACATTCGAGCGCATTTACATGCCAAGCTTCGGCGGGAATGGGAATGTTTACAATGGAGGGGGCTCGAGTAGTAGCACAGATACCATCGAATTCGGCCCCGGCATGACAATAAGTGACCTCTATTTAACGAAAGGCTCAATCACACCCAATACGGAAATAGCCGGACTTACGATTGATCCGGGCGTGACATATGAAACACTGGATATTACTTGGGGTAACCGCACGCAGACCGTCCGAGTGGTGCTATCGACTGACACTAGTTATGCAGGTGGTGGCTACGGCGTCGAATATTTCAAATTCGCTAATGGCACGGTTCAGACCATGGCGCAAATGCTGGCTCGCCGTAACGGCATAAAGAGCGGGGATGGCGACGACAGGCTTGACGGCGACGCGGGTCCAGATCGATTGGACGGCGGCCTCGGCGCCGACACCATGCTTGGCGGCGCCGGCAACGACACCTACGTGGTAGAAGACACCGGCGACATCACCACCGAGAGCGCCAACGAAGGCACCGACAGCGTGGAAAGTTCCATCACCTGGACCCTAAACGCCAACCTGGAGAACCTCACCCTCACCGGCACGGCGGCCATCAACGGCACCGGCAACAGCCTCGACAACAGACTGCTCGGCAACATCGGCGCGAATACCCTCAACGGCGGCGCCGGCGTGGATACGATGATCGGCGGCCAGGGCAACGACATCTATTTCGTGGACGATGCCGGCGATACCGTGGTGGAAAACCTCAACGAAGGCAACGACACGGTGCAGTCAAGCATCACGTACACGCTGGACGCCAATCTGGAAACTCTCGTCCTGATGGGTTCAGCCGCCATCAATGGCACCGGCAATGGCCTCGACAACATGCTCGTGGGTAATCTCGGCAACAACATCCTGATGGGAGGCGATGGGGCCGATATGCTGTTTGGCCTTGCCGGCAACAACACGCTCGACGGCGGCGCCGGAGCCGATTATCTGTACGGCGGAACCGGGACCGACGCGATGATTGGCGGTTTAGGTGACGACACCTACTCCGTGAATGACGCTGGAGATACCGTCATTGAGCTGGCCGACGAAGGTGCCGACAGCGTGCAGAGCATGATCACCTATTCGCTCGGCGCCAATCTGGAAAATCTCTCCCTGACCGGGACAGCAGCCATCGATGGCACCGGCAATGCTCTCGACAACTGGATCATGGGCAATGCCGGCAACAACATCCTCGACGGTGGCGCCGGCAACGATAGGTTGCAGGCTGGAAAAGGTGACGATATCTACATCGTCGACAACACCGGCGACAGCATCATCGAGAATGCCAACGAAGGCACCGACACGGTGGAAAGCTCGCTCACCTACACCCTCGGCGCCAATCTGGAGAACCTCACCCTCACCGGCAGCGCCGCCATCAACGGCACCGGCAACAGCCTGGACAACCGCCTCACCGGCAACGCCGCCAACAACTCGCTTGCGGGCGGTTCGGGCAACGACGCCCTGATCGGCGGTG
>JASJPG010000156.1:0-24508 GCA_031426815.1 Hydrogenophilaceae bacterium | reverse complement strand
CGCAAATCGCCGCGCTGACCACCGCGCAAACCGCCAACCTGACCACCACGCAGACAGCGGCTTTGACTACGGCGCAGATCGCCGCGCTGACCACCGCGCAGGCCGCCAACCTGACCACCGCGCAGATCGTCGCGCTGACCACCGCGCAGGTCGCCGCGATGGAAACCGCCGACGTCGCCGCGCTGACCACCGCGCAACTGACCGCGATGGAAACGTCGGATCTGAGGGCGCTGACCACGGCGCAGATCGCCGCACTGACCACCGCGCAGATCAGCAAGCTGACCACAAATCAGATCGCCGCGTTGACCAACACCCAGCTTGCCGCCATCGAAACCGTCGATCTGGCGGCCATGACCACGGCGCAGATCGCCGCGTTGACCACGGCGCAAATCACCGCATTGACCACGGCACAGATGCCGGCGCTGACCTCGGCCCAGCTTGTCGCCATCGAAACGGCCGATCTGATCAAGTTGACGACGGCGCAAATCGCCGCGTTGACCACGGAGCAGATCGACAAACTCGGCACCGCACAGATCGCCGCGCTGACCAACTTGCAGATTCCCTCTATCGAAACGGCCGATGTCGCGGCATTGACCACCGCACAAATTGCGGCCCTGACCACGGCGCAGATCAGCAAGTTGACCACCGATCAGGTGCCGGCGCTGACCACGGCACAACTGGTCGCCATCGAAACCGCCGATCTGTCCAAGATGACCACGGCTCAGATCGCCGCGCTGACCACCGCGCAGGCTGCCGCGTTGACCACCACGCAGCTCAGCGCCTTGACCACGGCGCAGATCGCGGCCATCGAAACCGCCGACCTCGCGGCGATGACCACCGCGCAAATCGCGGCGTTGTCCGCAACCCAGCTTGCCAAGCTGACCACCGCGCAAATCGCCGCGCTGACCACCGCACAAACCGTCGCCATTGAAACGGCCGACATCACCTCCCTGACCACTGCGCAGATCGCCGCGCTGACCACCGCACAAACCGCCGCTCTGACCACCGCACAGGTGGCCGCGCTGACGCCGTCGCAGATCGCCGCGTTGGAAACGGCCGATGTCGCCGCGTTGACCACCGGCCAGATCGCGGCCCTCACCACCGCCCAGGCCAGCAGCTTGAGCACGGCGCAGATCGCCGCCTTGACCACCGCGCAAATTGCCGCGATGGAGACGGCTGATTTCGCCAAACTCACCACCGCCCAGATCGTTGCGCTGACCACGGCACAGGCGGCCAACCTGACGACAGCGCAGGTCGCCGCGCTGACTACCGAACAGCTGTCCACGCTGGAAACCGTCGACCTGGCCGCGTTGAGCACGGCACAGATCGCGGCGTTGACCACCACGCAAATGCCGGCCCTCACCTCGGCGCAGTTGGGCGCGCTGAGCACGTCGCAGGTTGCCGCGCTGGACACCGCCGATATCGCCGCGCTGACCACCGCGCAGGCCAACAAGCTGAGCACGACGCAGATCGCCGCGCTGACAGCGGCGCAGGTCGCCGCCATCGAAACGGTGGATCTGGTCACGCTGACCACGGCGCAGATCGCGGCCTTGACCACGGCGCAGATCGCCAATCTGACCACGGCGCAGGTCGCCGCGTTGACCACCGCGCAGGTCGCCGCCATCGAAACCGCCGATCTGGCCGCCATGACCACCGCGCAAATCGCCGCGTTGACCACGGCGCAGGCCAGCAACCTGACCACAGCCCAGATCGCGGCCTTGACCACCGCGCAGGCGGCCGCCATCGAAACCGCCGACCTGGCCGAGTTGAGCACGGCGCAAATCGCGGCGATTGAAACCGTCGACCTGGCCGCCATGACCACGGCGCAGATCGCCGCGCTGT
Organism: Hydrogenophilaceae bacterium; assembly: GCA_031426815.1. Taxonomy (GTDB): domain Bacteria; phylum Pseudomonadota; class Gammaproteobacteria; order Burkholderiales; family Thiobacillaceae; genus PFJX01. Next base: position 22,666 of record JASJPG010000156.1, on the reverse strand, counting down.
CCAGCGATCAGATCGCCAAGCTGACCACCGCGCAGATTCAGGCACTGACTTCGGCGCAGATCGCCGCCATCGAAACGGTCGACCTGGTCGCGCTGACCACGGCACAGATCGCGGCTTTGACCACGGCGCAGATCTCCAAACTCGGCGCCGGCCAGATCGCGGCCTTGACCACGGCGCAGATCGCCGCCATCGAAACCGCCGATGCCGCCGCCTTGACCACCGCGCAGATCGCCGCGTTGACCACGGATCAGATCGCCAAACTCACCGTCGGTCAGATTGCCGCGCTGAGCACGGCTCAAGTAGCCGCCATCGAGACCGTCGATCTGGCCTTGCTGACGACGGCGCAGATCGCCGCGTTGACCACGGAACAGGCCCGCTACATGAGCGTCGGCCAGATCGCCGCGCTGACCACTGCGCAGATTGCCGCCATCGAGACCGTCGATCTGGTCGCGCTGACCACCGCGCAGATTGCCGCGCTGACCACGCTGCAGGCGCCCGCGCTGACTGCGGGCCAGATTGCCGCGCTGACGCCGGAACAGATCGTGGCCGTCGAAACCGCCGACCTGGCCGCGCTGACCACGGCGCAGATCGTGGCGCTGACCACGGAACAGTTTGCCGCGCTGACCTCGACGCAAATTGCCGCGTTGACCACGACGCAACTGGCCGCCATGCAGACGGTCGATCTCGCCGCGTTGACCAACACGCAGATCGCCGCGTTGACCACCAGCCAGATTCCGGGACTGACCGCAGCGCAGATCGCCGCGTTGAGCACCGATCAGATCCAGGCGATGGAATCCGCCGATTTTGCAGCCATGACCTCCGGTCAGATCGTCGCGCTGTCCACCGCGCAAATCAGCGCAATGAGCGCCGCGCAGATCGGCAACCTGACCACGGCGCAGATCGCCGCGCTGGAAACCGCCGACCTGATCGTCATTTCGCCCGAAATCATCCCCAGCCTGAGCACCGCTCAGGTGCGGGCGCTGACACAGGCGCAGATTTCCGTGCTGACCACCGACCAGATCGCCGCGCTGGAAACCGTCGATGTGGCCGCACTCAGTACCGACCAGATCTCGGTGCTGACCTCAACCCAGGCGCCGGCGTTGACCTCGGCCCAGGTTACCGCGTTGACCACCGCGCAATTGCAGGCACTGAGCCTGGATACGCTGTCCACGCTGTCGACGGCGGCGATACCCGGTTTGACCACGGCCCAGGTTGTCGCGTTGAGCACCGACCAGATCGCCTTCCTGACCACCGCGCAATTGCGCGCGATGGAAACGGCGGATGTCGCGGTATTCACCAGCAGCCAGTTGCAGGGCTTGTCGTTCGCCCAGATCGCGGCGCTGACCACCGATCAGATCGTGGCGCTCAGCAGCACGCAGTTCGCCGCCATCACACCCGACCAGATCGGCGTGCTGACCACTGCGCAGGTTGCTGCCATCGAAACCGTCGATCTGGCCAATCTCAGCACCAGCCAGATTCGCGCCATCGATAGCAAGATCGCCGCGCTGACCACTGCGCAGATGGCCGCGTTGACTACGGCGCAGATGGCATCGCTGAGCGCCGGCCAGATCCAGTCGCTGACCGTCAGTCAGATTGCTGCGATCGAAACCGCCGATCTGGCCAACCTGAGCACCACCCAGGTCGGCGCATTGACCACGGCGCAGATCGCCGCCCTCACCACCGCGCAGGTTGCCGCGCTCACCACGCTGCAGGTTCCGACCCTGAGCACGGCGCAGATCGCCGCGTTCGGCACCGCGCAAATCTCGGCGTTGACCACGGACGACGTCGCCTTGATGACCACGGCGCAAATTGCCGCCATCGAGACCGCCGATCTGGCGCAGATGACGACCGCCCAGATCGTGGCATTGACCACCGATCAGGCGCCCGTGTTGACCACGGCGCAGGTCGGCGCGCTGACCACGGCGCAGATCGCCGCCCTCCAAACCGCCGATCTGGCGACGTTGACCACAGCCCAAATCGGCGCGCTCGATGCGGTACAGATCGCCGCCGTCACCACCGCCGGCATCGTGGCGCTGACCACCGCGCAGGCCGAGGCGCTGACCTCGACGCAACTGGCCGCGCTGACCACGGCGCAAATCGCCGCCATGCAGACGGTCGATCTGGCCGCACTGACCACGACGGCAATTCAAAGTCTGACCACGGCGCAAGCTGCCGCGTTGACTGTTGGTCAGGTGGCCGCGTTGACCACAGACCAACTGCCGGTGCTCAGCACCTCGGCCATCGCCGCGATGAGCACCGCGCAGATCGCGGCATTGACCACCGATCAGGCGCCCGAGTTGACCACCGCGCAGATCGCCGCGCTGACCACGGCGCAGATCGCCGCCATCGAAACCGCCGACCTTGTGCTGCTCGACACCGCGCAGATCGGCGCCATCGAAACGGTCGACCTGGCCGCGCTGACCACCGCCCAGATCGTCGCGCTGACCACCGAACAAGCCAATGCGCTGAGCGGCACGCAACTGGCGGCAATCACGCTGACGCAGCTGGCCGCCCTGGCGACGGACGATGTTGAGGCGCTGTCCACCACGGCGATTCCGTCGCTGACCACCGCCCAGGTTGCCGCCCTCACCACCACGCAACTGGCCGCGGTGACCACGGCGCAACTGCAGGCGATGGAAGTCGCCGACATCGCCGCGTTGACCACGGCGCAGATCGTCGCGCTGTCCACCGCGCAGGCGGCGGCGTTGACCACCGCGCAGATCGCCGGCATCACCACGGCGCAGGCGGCGGCACTGCAAACGGTCGATCTCGCTGCGATGAGCACGACGCAAATCGCCGCCATCGAGAACAACGACCTGGCGGCGATGAGCACGACGCAGATCGCCAACCTGACCACCGACCAGACCGCCGCGCTGACCACCAGCCAGATCGTCGCGCTGACCGGCGCACAGGTCGCCGGACTGACCACCGCTCAGGTGCAGGCGCTGACCACCAGCCAGATCGCCGCGATCCAGGGCAGCGACCTCGCAGGCATGTCCACCGCCCAGATCGTGGCGCTTGCAACCAACCAGTTCCAGGCCCTGACCACCGCCCAGATCGTGGCGCTGACCACCGATCAGGTGGTCGCCATCGAAACCGTCGATCTTGCCGCGTTGACCACCACGCAACTGCAATCGATGCAGATCCAGGATCTGCAAGCCCTGACCACCGGCCAGATCGAGGCGCTGACCACGGCTCAGGCCGCCGCGCTGACCACGACGCAGGTCGCCGCACTAACCACCGAGCAGGTCGCCACGCTGGAAACGGCCGATATCGCCGCATTCACCACGGCGCAGATCCAGGCCATCCAGATCGCCGATCTGCAGGCCATGTCGACGGCGCAGATCGAGGCGTTGACCAGCACCCAGGTCGCCGCCCTGACCACCGGCCAGATCATCGGCCTGACCACCGAGCAATTCCCGGCGCTGAGTACCGCCGATATCGTCGCACTGACCACGGCGCAGTTCGCGGCCATGCAGGCGGCGGACTTTGCGGTATTGACCACCACGCAGATCGAGGCGATCGAAGTGGGCGATATTCCGGCGCTGACCACCTCGCAACTGGCCAGCATGACCTCGGCGCAGCACGACGCGCTGACCGGCGGCCAGCTTGCCGCGATGTCGGCCGAGCAGCTCGCGGCGATTCCGTACGCGACGCCGCTGATCCTCGACCTGAACGGCGATGGCGTGCAAACCACCTCGCTCGCCGACGGTGTTGCATTCGACCTGAATGCCGGCGGAACGACGCTGCGCACCGCCTGGGTGGCGCAAGGCGACGGCCTGCTGGCGATGGATCGCAATGGCGACGGCGCCATCAACGACGGCGGCGAACTGTTCGGCAGCGCCTTCCAGCTTGCCGACGGCACGCGGGCGACGGATGGCTTCGCCGCGCTGGCCTCGCTCGACAGCAACCAGGATGGCGTCGTCAGCCCCGACGATGCCGGTTTCGCCGCGCTGCGCGTCTGGCTCGACGGCAACCAGGATGGCGTCAGCCAGGGGAACGAACTGGTCGATCTGGCCGCGCTGGGCATCGTTTCCATCGATCTGGCGGCCGCCAGCGGCAGCGAGATGAACAACGGCAACTGGCTCGGCCTGGAATCCAGCTACTCCACGCAGGATGGCCAGACCCACGCCATTGCCGACGTCTGGCTGCGCACCGGTGAAACCATGCCGGATGCTGCAAGCGAACCCGTCCAGTTGCAGATACTTGGCGTCGCCGACAGCAGCCAGGATGGATTGCTCTGAGCGCCAGGACCCTGATCTCGCACCGCAACCGACCGAAACGCGCTCCCGGCGCGTTTCGGTTTGTCATTGCCGCACCCCCCATCTGAAGCGCCATGACCGCTATTGAACTGCACGATCTCGACGCCGAACTCGAAGCGACGCTGGCAACCACCCGTGCCGGCCGGCTCGACTTCATGCAGGCCATCAACCTGGCCGACCGACTCAACGCCGCGCGGCGATACGCCGATGTGGTGAAGCTGTATCAAATCTGGTTGGCGCATCACCAGTCCCCAGCCAGCCACATCGTTCAGTTCAATCTTGGTGTCACGCTGTCCCAACTGAATCAGCTGGCGGCGGCGGAAGCGGCCTATCGCGCCGCCATCATGCTGAAGCCGGATTTCGCCCAGGCCTGGTTCAATCTGGGCGCGGTCATCGAACGTCAGGGCCGCAAGGACAATGCGCTGACCATCTGGCAATCCATGCTCGACCATCCGCTGGCAACGCCGGAACTGAACCGCGACCTGTATCTGCTGGTGGTCAACAGCATGGGCCGGCTGCTGGAGGAAATGCGCGAGTTCGACCGCGCCGAAGCCAAACTGCTGGCCAGCCTGCAAGCCGATCCGGCGCAACCCAAGGTCATTCAGCACTGGGTGCATCTGCGCCAGAAACAATGCAAATGGCCGGTGTATGCGGGACTGGCCGCGCCCAGCACCGGCGACCTGATCAAGGCCACCTCGCCGCTCGCCATGCTCTCCGCCAGCGACGACCCCGGCTTGCAACTGGCGACTTCGATGCGCTTCGTGCATGAACGCGTCAATCTGCGCGTGCCGGCACTCGCCCCGGAGCGCGCCTACCGGCACGACAAACTGCGCATCGGCTTCCTGTCATCCGATTTCTGTCTGCACGCAGTCTCGCTGCTGACCGTCGAACTGCTCGAACTGCTCGACCGCGACCGCTTCGAGCTATACGGTTTCTGCTGGAGCCGGGAAGACGGTTCCGCGTTGCGCGCCCGTGTCGTCAAGGCGTTCGACCATTACATCCGTATCGCCGAAATGGATGACGCCAGCGCCGCCGCGGCGATCCGCCAAAACGAAATCGACATTCTGGTCGACCTGCAAGGCATCACCTCCGGCGCGCGGCCCGACATCATCGCCTACCGGCCGGCGCCGGTGCAGATGACCTATCTCGGCTTTCCCGGCCCCACCGGCCATCCCGGAATCGACTATGTCATTGCCGACCGCTATCTGATTCCAGACGCGGAGAAACCCTACTACAGCGAAACGCCGCTGTACCTGCCCCATGTCTTCCAGTGCAGCGACCGCCAGCGTCCGGTCGCCGCCCTGCCCAGCCGCGCCGCATGCGAACTGCCGGAACAGGCTTTCGTGTTCTGCTCGTTCAACAACAACTACAAATTCACCCCGGAAGTGTTCGCCTGCTGGATGCGCATCCTGGTGCGGACGCCCGGCAGTGTGCTGTGGCTGCTGGCCGACAATCCCTGGTCGAAACAATCCCTGCTCGACCGCGCCGCCGAACAGGGCGTCGACCCCGCCCGACTGCTGTTCGCCCCGCGCGTCGCGCCGGATCAGTATCTGGCGCGTTACAGCGCGGCCGACCTGTTCCTCGACTGCTACCCGTTCAACGGCGGCACGACGGCCAACGACGCCCTCTGGATGGGGCTGCCGGTACTCACCCGCTCCGGCCGCACCTTCGCCTCGCGCATGGCCGGCAGCCTGCTCACCGCGCTCGACCTGCCGGAACTGATCACCCTCACGTTGGGAGAATACGAGGCCCGCGCCATCGAGATCGCCACGCAGCCCGGCCTGCACGCCGATCTGAAACAACGGCTGCTTGCCGGCCGGCAAACCTCGCCGTTGTTCGACATGCCGCTGTTCGTGCAGGATTTCGCCGAAGCGCTCGATAGCGTGGCGCTAAGGGCTCGTTAACCCTCGCCCGCCGGGTGAGGGGCGACACCACGCGTAGGAGCGCCTTCCAAGGCGCGATTGTTGCGGACTTCGCGCCTTGGAAGGCGCTCCTACAACACCGGCAACTGCGCGAAGTAGGTAAACGAGCCCTAAAGAGTCGAGGCTTGCGGCAAACCGAACAGTTCGCGGAAATACGGGGCGGGTTCGCCCTTGAAGGCCAGCAGGTTTATTTCGAGACTTTGCGCTTCGCCGAGGATGCGGAACATGTGGGTGAATCCGGCTTGCAGCAGCGCCTTCATCAACGATTTCTGGGTGAAACCGGTCTTGTGCGCAAAGAAATCCTGACCGCTTTGTTCGATCTGCGTGGCATAGCCGTACAGCACGTCCAACACCATGATCGGGCCGAGCGCGGATTGGTATAGCGCGTCCTCGATGTCCAGGCCTTTCTCGACGCTGACCCGCATGACCTCGCCGATATCCGGCACCCGGATATGCGCCGCGCCGCCGTCCTTCAGCACATGCAGGAAGCCAGCGAGCACTTTCGCCACATCGTGGCGGTAGTAATGCTCCAGGTTGTGCGAGCAATACACCGCGTCGAACTGCTGGCTGTCCAGCGTCGTCAACAAGCGCGCATCGCAGACGATGTCCGGCTGGCCGGTCGGGTCGATGTCGAGCAACACATGCTCGAACTCGGCATATTGCGGCGGCAGCGGAATGGCTTTGCTGTTGCCGCCGACATTCAGAATTTTTTTCACTCGAAGTTCTCCTCTATCAGCGTTTGATCAGCATGCCCTGGCCCGTCGGCAGAGGCACGACACGGTAATCGCGCGCCTCGAACCACGGGTCTTCGGCCTGCTTCTGGCCGCGGTAAACGGACCATTCGTAGTCATCCAAAATGATCACGCCGCCGCTGACGACACGCCCGAACAGGTGCTCCAGCGCGGCGATTTCGCCGGCGGCATTGTTCATGTCGATATGTAGGTAGGCGATCTGGTCCGGCATGCCCTGGGCGAAGGAATCGGGGATGAAGCCCTTGATCAATCGAACTGGGTAGTCGGCGAAGCGCGCCTGGATCTGGTCGAAGAAACCATCCGCCTGGCCGGCGAAGGTATGGCCCTGCACCGGGTTGTAATCGAAGGTGTCGTAGCCCCAGAACGTCTTCGGAAAATCCTTGCCGCCGAGATAGTCCATCACCGTCTTGATGCCCGAGCCGGCATAAACGCCGCACTCGACATAATCGCCCGGCAGTTGCATGCAGTTGAACGCCAGGCAGGCCAGGATGTAGCGGCGCCACGCGATGGCCTGATCGGCATCGTTCTGGATGTTGTCGGTCCAGGCCTTGCGGAACGCGACATCCTCGAACAACGAGTTGTTGCGGCCCCAGGTGAACAAGTTGTCGCCCAGATAGTAGCCCGGCGTCACCAGGCTCTTGGCTTCTTCCATCAGCGCCTGGAATCGAACCGGATCGCTGATTCCCCAGGACTTGGGGGTGGAAAAATTGATCAATTGAACCGCGGAAATTTCACCCAGTTTAGGCAAGGTCATGCTTACTTTTTCCCAAGAGTTGCCGGCAGGGTCGAATGGTATCCAGTAACGCCGCCACGCGGCGCGCTTCTTGGCATATTCCGGCAAGCAATCACAAATCGTAGCTCGCACCAAGCTCCGGAACATCCACCTTCCACCCCATGCCTTCGCGCAGCAACGCCCCGAAACCGGTCGCGGTTTCCGCCTCACCATGCACGACAAAGGTTCGGCTCGGCGGACGCGCGAAATTCGACAGCCACTGGATCAGCGCATCGCGATCCGCGTGCGCCGAGAGCCCGCCCAGGGTGTAGAGGTCGGCGCGCACCGGCACCGTTTCGCGGAACAGCCGCACGCTACGGGCACCATCCACCAGACGCCGCCCCAACGTCCCTTCGGCCTGGAATCCGGCGATGATCACGCTGCATTCGGTGCGCGGCAGATTGAATTTGAGATGGTGTTTGATCCGACCCGCATCGCACATGCCGGAGGCGGAAATGATCACCGCGCCCTGGCGGATCTTGTTCAGCGCCATCGAATCTTCCACATCCTCGGTGACGCGAAGATAGGGCGCATCCGGGCTGGTGCGAAACCAATCCAGCAACTCGCGCGATTCCGTATCCATCAGATCGCGGTGATTCAGCGTGATGGCAGTCGCGGCGTTGGCCATCGGCGAATCCACGAAAATGACCAGATTGCGCGGCAAGCGCCCCTGGCGGACCAGATCCATCAGCAGATAAAGCAGATCCTGGGTCCGCCCGACGGCAAACGCCGGAATGATGACGTTGCCCTTTTTGCGCATCAGCGTATCGGTCACCGCGTGCGCCAGTTCGTCCACGGTTTCGGCCAGATTCTTGTGTACACGGTTGCCGTAAGTCGATTCCACCAACAGGATGTCGGCTTCCTGGATCGGCGTCGGGTCATTGATGATCGGTCTTCCCGGCATGCCCAGATCGCCGGAGAAAACCAGCTTGCGGGTTGTGCCGCCCACCTCCACCCAGACTTCGAGAATGGCTGAACCGAGGATATGGCCGGCATCCTGAAAACGCACCCGCACGCGCGGGTGCGGCCGGATCTCTTTGTCGTAACCCACCCGGTGCAGGCGCTTCAGCAGTTCGCGTGCCTGGGTGACGGTGTAGAGGGGGGCCAGGTCATTCTGGTGGCGTTTGCGGGTTTTGCGATTGGCATAGTTTGCCCATTCCGCCTCCTTCTCCTGTATGAAAGCGGAGTCCGGCAACAGCACACCAAGCAGATCGGCGGTCGCGGCGGTGCAATGCACCGGGCCGCGAAAGCCGAGTGCGGCCAGACGCGGCAACAGGCCGGAATGATCGATGTGGGCATGCGTGAGCAGAACGAAATCCAACTTTTCCGGATCGAAATCCGGAAAGCGGCGATTGCGCGCATCGGCCGTGCGACCGCCCTGAACCATGCCGCAATCCACCAGAAAGCGCAGCTTCCCGGTCTCCACCAGATAGCAGGAACCGGTCACTTCCCGCGCAGCACCATGAAAAGTCAGTTTCATGCTTCAAGAATAGGTTTCGCCAACGATTCGGCACGCAATAATTGTCTCGCCCGTGACACAGTGCAGCCTTGAACCTTGAATCCGCTGCGACGACATGAAACTCCCCGCCCTGCCGTATCTACCCTGGCGCCCGCCCCGGCTGGAGCATGGCCCGATCAAGCTCGGCGCGCGCCGGCTTTACATCCTGCCGACCCGCGCCGGACTGGTCTTTGCGCTGCTGCTGCTGGGCCTGTTGATCGGCGCGATCAACTACGGACTCAGCCTGGCTTACCTGTTCACCTTCTGGTTTACCGGACTGGGCGTGACCGGGATGTTGCATACCCAACGCAACCTGTCCGGCCTGATTATTCGTCCGAAAGCCTCGCCGCCCGTGTTTGCGGGGGAAATCGCCCGCCTGTTGCTGGAGGTGGAAAACCCGGGCGCGCAGACCCGCTATCGCGTTGGCCTGGTCAACCCGAGCGGCGAAAGCCTTCCGTGCGACGTGCCTGCCGGCGGTAAAGCGGAGCTGGCGATGGTGGTGATGCAGCCTGAGCGAGGCTGGCATCCGCTCGGCCGTTTCGCGATCTACTCGCGCTATCCCTTGAGTCTGTTCCGCTGCTGGACGGTGCTGGAATTGTCCGGCCCGGATGCCGCACCCCACGGCATCCTGGTCTACCCGGCGCCGGCGCGCGATGGCCTGCCGCTACCGGCGGCGGATTGCGCGGATCGCAATGAAAGGCCCAACCGGAGCGATGGCGACGACTACACCGGCATGCGTACCTACCAGGCGGGCGACCCGCCGCGACGCATCGCCTGGAAAGCCGCCGCGCGCAGTCAACAGCTATTGACCAAACAATTCAGCGGACAGCGTGGATCGAAGTTGCGGCTGGATTGGTCGCGCACGCCGGAACGGGAAACGGAAGCCCGTTTGTCTCGCCTGACCCGCTGGGCGCTCGACGCACATGCCGCCGGCGCCGCCTTCGAACTGGCGCTACCAGGCTGCAATATCGGCATGGGCCGCGGCGAGGCCCATTTGCGGCAATGTCTGGAAGCATTGGCAAGATATGGCCAGGCAAGTGGACAACCCCATGCTCCGGTTTGATCTCGACTCCGCGCTGCTCTGGCTGATAGTGCCGTTGGCGCTGGTGCTGGCGCCGCACGCGCTGGCGCTGCCGCTCTGGATCAGCCTGAGCTGGCTGCTCTTCGCGCTCGCCGCCTTGCGCGCGGCGAAGCGGCGCCAGGCCTGGCCAGGCTGGCTCAAGATGTTCCTGACCTTGGCCGGCGTGGCGGGCGTGTTGCTGCAATACGGCACGGTGATTGGCCCGCACGGCGGCGTGGCGCTGCTGGTGTTTCTCTCCGGTGCCAAACTGCTGGAAACGCAGAGCCCGCGCGACCGTCTCGGCCTGCTCTTTGTCGGCTGTTTCCTGCTGGTGGCGTACTTCCTCAATTCGCAAAGCATGGCGCTGGCCGCTTACATGGCCATCGCCGGCATTGCCCTGGTCGCCGCGATGATCGCCAACGCGCAGTCGGCACCCAACCTGCGCGCCACGCTCGGCCTGGCCACCCGTTTGCTGCTGCAGGCATTACCGCTGGCGCTGCTGCTGTTCGTGCTGTTCCCGCGCTTGCAAGGCCCGCTGTGGGGCTTGCCGCAGCAGGCCGCCGCGCAAACCGGGATATCCGACCGCATGAGTCCGGGCGATTTCAGCCAACTCAGCCAATCCGACGAAATCGCTTTCCGGGTCGAGTTCCTCACTGCAGCCACCAACAAAGCACCTGACCCCAGCGCGCTCTACTGGCGCGGCCCGGTGTTGTGGGATTTCGATGGCCGCACCTGGCAGACCCGTCTGGCTGTGCCGCCGAATCCGGTGCGTGGCGCAGCGCGGGGCATGCCGATCAGCTACGCCGTCACGCTCGAACCGCACCGGCAACGCTGGTTGTTCCTGCTCGGCTTGCCGCATCCATTGCCACCGAACCTGCCATCGCTCGAAACCAGTCTGGGCCCGGATCTGCAATGGCTGACGAAGGCCCCGGTCAGCCAGCGCTTGCGCTACCAAATCGATGCCGAGCTCGCATACCGGCTCGACGCCGACGGCCTCGGCACCGCCACCCGGGCGCGCACACTGGCGCTGCCGGAAGGCAATCCGCAAGCAAGAGCACTGGCACAGGAATGGGTCGGCAAAGCCCGCAGTGAACGCGCGATCATCGAACAAGCTTTGCATCATTTCCGCAGCGAGCCGTTCTTCTACACGCTGAATCCACCGCTGCTGGGCGATGACAGCGTCGACGATTTCCTGCTGCGCAGTCGGCGTGGCTTCTGCGAACACTACGCCAGCGCCTTCGTGTTCCTGATGCGCGCAGCCGGCTTGCCCGCGCGCGTCGTCACCGGCTATCAGGGCGGCGAACTGAATCCCCTCGGCGACTACTGGATCGTGCGCCAACGCGATGCCCATGCCTGGGCCGAAGTCTGGCTGACTGGCCAGGGCTGGACGCGCATCGATCCCACCGCCGCCGTCGCACCCAACCGGGTCGAACGCGGCCTCGACGCCGCCCTGCCCGCCGGTGAACGCCGCGCCGGCTTGATGACGCTGGATGCCAACTGGCTGATGCCGATGCGCTTGACCTGGGATTTGCTGAACAACCAGTGGAATCAATGGGTGCTGGGCTACAACCAGGAGCGCCAACGCCAGTTTCTCGCCCGCCTCAACCCGTTTCTGGCGACCTGGCAAGGCATGGCCTGGGGGCTGGCGGCGGCAGGCAGCGCTTTATTGCTGTTGATGGCTGTATGGGTCATACCGCGCTGGGTAACAGCCAGAACCGACCCGGCCAGCCGTCTCTATGCGCGCTTTTGCCGTCGCCTGCAGCGCCGCGGCATCGTGCGCGGCGGCGCGGAAGGACCGGCCGACTTCGCCGCCCGCGCCGAAGCATTGCGACCCGATCTGGCCGAGCCGATCCGGCGGATCACCCGGCTTTATCTGGCTTTGCGCTACGGCCGCGCGGAAGTGGGCGAACTGGCCGAATTAAAACGACAAGTCGCTGCATTTCGGTCGTAGGCGCTACGCGACGTTCACGTTACCCCTGCCGGTCGCCCTTGCTATTCAACCTGCGCCGGTACGGATGGCCGACTTTGGCCGGCGCCGAATCGGGTCGCTTGGCCTCGGGGCGCTTGGCTTCATGCGGCTTAGCATGTGGTTTTGCATGTGCCGGCTTGTCTTCGCCAGCCTCATCCTTGCGTTGTTCGGCAGCGCTCTTGGCCATGCCGCACCAGCGCAGCAAGGCTTCGACTTCCTCTTCCGGCAACTCCTCCTTCATGCCGCGTTTGAGCCGCGGCGGCATCGCGATGGGTCCGAAACGCACGCGGATCAGGCGGCTGACGGTGAGGCCCAGATGCTCCATCAAGCGGCGCACTTCACGGTTGCGGCCTTCCCGGATGACCAGGTGATACCACTGGTTCACGCCCTCGCCGCCGGCCGGCACGATGGCATCGACCTTGGCGACGCCGTCTTCCAGTTCCACCCCGGTCAGCAAGGAATTCATCTGCGCGGCATCAAGCGCGCCGATCAGACGCACGGCGTATTCGCGCTCGACTTCATAACGCGGATGCGTCAGGTGGTTGGCCAGTTCGCCGTCGGTGGTAAAGATCAACAGGCCTTCGGTATTGAAATCGAGCCGACCGATGCTGATCCAGCGACCGCTGCGTACCTGCGGCAGATTGTCGAACACGGAAGGACGACCTTCCGGATCGTCGCGCGAGACGATTTCGCCTTCCAGCTTGTGATAGATCAGCACGCGAGGCACCTGTCTCTTCCAGCCCAGCCGAATCACCTTGCCGTTGACCTTGACCAGATCGCCGGCCTTGACGCGGTCGCCCACCTTGGCGACCTGGCCGTTCAGCGTGACGCGACCGTCGGCGATCAGTTGTTCCATGTCGCGGCGCGAGCCCATGCCGGCGCCAGCCAGGGCTTTGTGCAGTTTCTCGCTTTGGTCTTCGAGCTCTTCCGGACGCGCCTTCAACGGGCGTCCCATATAGGAATAGCGGGGCATGTTGTTCTCTCTATGGTTAGTGGTCTCAATTCCGGATCGTTTGCCGATGCCGGGCCGGCATTATCGGGCCTGTCGCCGAAAAAAGATCAATCAAATCCGTAGGATGTGGATTTTTTGCGTAACCCTGTCCGAGCCCGGCATTACTCGCTCGGCGGCAGCCCGTCCAGCAAGATCCCTGCCTGCAGATCCTTCGCCATTTCAGGCAACGGCGGCAATTCGGATAAAGCGCGCAGGCCGAGGTCGGACAGAAACTGCTTCGTGGTGCTGAACAAGGCCGGCCGGCCGGGCACTTCCTTATGGCCCACCACTTCGATCCAGCCGCGTTCTTCCAGCGTTTTGACGATCTGCGTGTTGACCGCGACACCGCGAATTTCTTCCACATCGCCGCGCGTCACCGGCTGGCGATAGGCGATGACCGCCAGCGTTTCCAGCGTGGCGCGGGAATAGCGCGGCGGTTTCTCCGGGTTCAGGCGATCCAGATAACGTTGATAGTCGGCCTTGGTCTGGAAGCGCCAGCCTTCCGCCAGTTGCACCAGTTCGACGCCTCTGCCTTGCCAGTCGCTGCGCAACTCCTCCAGCGCGCGGCGCAGGAAATCGTTGGACAGCTCCACCTCGAACACGCGCTTCAGTTCGACCAGCGTCATCGGGCCGGCACCGGCCAGCAACACGGTTTCCAGGATGCGTTTGATTTCATCCAGTTGGGTAATTTCGGCTTGCTCGGCCTTGGTGGGTTTGCGTGCCATGGAGTCAGACAGGTTCGGAGTGATCGGCGGCAGCAACCACCTGGGCGTGAATCGGTGCGAACGGCTCGTTCTGGACAATATCGACCAGCCGTTCGCGCACCAGTTCGAGCAGTGCGAGGAAGGTGACGACCAGCGCCGAACGGCCGTCGGCCGGGTCGAACAATTCGCTGAACAGCGTGCGGCCAGCCGATTGCAGGTGTTTCAGGATGCGGCTCATGTGTTCGCGCACGGAGAGTTCCTGGCGGCCGATGCGATGGTGTTTGTGCAGCGACGCGCGTTTCAGGATCGCCCGCCAGGCGTCGAGCAGGTCTTCGCCGCCGACCAGCGGCAAACGCTTGATCGCCAGTTGCGAGACATAGACGTCGACCGCCTGAAAATCGCGGCCCAACTGCGGCACCGTATCGAGATTGCGCGCGGCCAGTTTCATCTGCTCGTATTCCAGCAGGCGGCGCACCAGTTCGGCACGCGGATCGTGTTCGACGCCCTCTTCAACCAATTCCTTGCGCGGCAGCAGCATGCGCGACTTGATCTCGATCAGCATCGCCGCCATGACCAGATATTCCGCCGCCAGCTCCAGCCGCTTGCGGCGCATGACCTCGACATAGCTCATGTACTGCTTGGTCAGCGCCGCCATGTTGATGTTGAGCACATCCAGGTTGTTGCGGCGGATCAGCCAGAGCAGCAAGTCGAGCGGGCCTTCGAAAGCTTCCAGAATCACTTCCAGCGCATCCGGCGGGATGTACAGATCGGTCGGCAGATCGGTCCACAACTCGCCCTGCACCTTGGCGAGGTGGCGGATTTCCTCCTCGGCGGCTTCGGCGGTTTCAAGGACTTCGGTCATGCGATAGGTGACCCCACCACTCAAGCCGCCCGTCGCATATGCATATCCATGTGAATATCCGAATACGGGCAAACCAGTCCGCCACGCTCGGTGCGTTCGATCAGGCCCAGTTTGACCAACTCCGCTGCGTCTTCGTGTACCCGCTTCACATCGCGCTGTACGCGACGCGCGAGCTCGCGCACCGGCACTTCACCTGCGCCCTGCAAGGTATTGAGCAACGCCCAGCGGCGGCTGGTAAGCCGCGAGAAAAAAGCTTCGGGCGTCTCGAAATTCAGTCTTTCACCTTGATAGCGATTGGCCGCGAAGGCAGCACGCGCAGCTGAGCGCAAGGCGTTTTGCCAGTCAGCGTTGATGGTGATGGTTAATGTTCGTTCTTCCACTTTTCCACCTCCTGAATGAAGTCGTCTATGAGACGTTCCGCATCGACAAATGCATAAGGCAGTTCTGTTACACCTATATGTATGTGGTCACCCTTGCCGCGCTCGTTGTCAAAGCCAACGACTCTTTTACCGTTTTCGACATAGACCAGCCGATATTTGTATCCATGCTCGGATGGCGGCACCGGCATAAACCTCACGCCGCAGCCCTTTCCCGATCCCGGCTGCTCTTCAGCACCACCGCATAGCCCACGCCGAACGTGCCGAATTCTGCCAGCGCAGTGAACAGCTCTTCGCTCAGACGCAGCCGCCAGGCCGGGCCGAGTTGCATATCGCATTCCGCCTGCGGGTTGCGGTAATGCAATGAGACGGAACAGCCGCCGCCCTTGCCTTCCTTGTAACCAGTCAGCAGGTCGATCAGGCGACGGGCATCGACGCCCTCCCTCAGGTCCAGTTTCAAGCCGGTGGCGAAACGGGTGCGCGCGGTGTCGATGTCCATCACTTCTTCGGCGGTGACGCGCATGCCGCCGGAATAGCTGTCATCGCGCGCATTGCCGGCGACGATCAGCAGCGCGTCTTCCTTCAGCAGCGCCTTGTTGGCATCGAACAATTCGCCAAACACAGCGATCTCGATCTGCGCGCTGCGGTCGTCCAGCACGATGCTGGCCATCTTGCCGCGCCGGGTCATCTGGATACGCATGCTGGCGATGGTGCCGGCCATCAGTTGCAGTTCGCGCTGCGGCTTGACGTCTTTCAGCGAACGATCCACCAGGCCCTTCAACGCGGCGCGGTCGGCATCGAACGGATGGCCGGACAGATACAGGCCGAGCGCGGCTTTTTCCTGGATCAGCCGCTCCTTCAGCGACCATTCCGCCGCCTTGACCAGATCCGGCGGCGTTTGCGCGTCGATGTCGCCGAACAGCGAGTTCTGCGCGGCATTGGCATGCTGGGTTTCGGCCCATTCCATGGCCAGGCCGACGCTCATCAAAGCCGCGTTGCGGTTGGGGTGCAGCGTATCGAAGCCGCCGGAACGGATCAGCGCTTCGATCACGCGCCGATTGACGATGCGTTTGTCCACCCGGCGGCAGAAATCGAACAGATTGTTGAACGCGCCGCCCGATTCCCGCGCGGCCAGGATGCAGTTGATCGCGCCCTCGCCGGTGCCCTTCACCGCGCCGAGGCCGTAACGCACCTGTTTGCGGTCCACCGGCACGAAGCGGAAACCGGACTGGTTGACGTCCGGCGGCAGGATGGCGATGCCGTTCTTGATCGCATCGTCGACGAAAATCTTGACGCTGTCGGTGTCGTCCATGTCGGCCGACAACGTGCCGGCCATGTACGCCGCCGTGTGGTGCTTCTTGAGCCAGGCAGTCTGGTAGGAAACCACGGCGTAGGCGGCGGTGTGCGATTTGTTGAAGCCGTATTCGGCGAATTTCTCCATCAGGTCGAACAGCTTCATCGCCAGCTGCGGGTCGTAGCCCTTCTTCGCCGCGCCCTCGGCCATGATGCTGCGATGCTTGGCCATTTCCTCGGCTTTCTTCTTGCCCATCGCGCGGCGCAGCAGGTCGGCGCCGCCAAGCGTGTATCCGCCGATGATCTGCGAAATCTGCATGACCTGTTCCTGATAAACGATGACGCCGTAAGTCGGCTCCAGGCATTCCTTCAGATCGGGATGGAAATAGTCGATTGCTTGCTTTCCCTTCTTGCGCAGGATGAAGTCGTCGACCATGCCGGAACCGAGCGGACCCGGCCGGTACAGCGCCAGCACGGCGATGATGTCCTCGAAGCGGTCCGGTTCCAGCTTGGTCAGCAGCTTCTTCATGCCGTCCGATTCCAGCTGGAAGATTGCCGTGGTGTTGGCTTTCTTCAGGATGTCGTACGCCCCCTTGTCGTCCAGCGGCAGCGTTTCCAGATTCACATCCCAATTTGGGTCGAGCAGTTTGATGTAGCGCACTGCCCAATCGATGATGGTCAGGTTGCGCAAGCCGAGGAAGTCGAACTTGACCAGGCCGACCTTCTCGACATCGTCCTTGTCGAACTGCGACACCACCGAATCCGAGCCTTCGACGTTGTAGAGCGGACAGAAATCGGTCAGCTTGCCCGGCGCGATCAGCACGCCGCCGGCATGGGTGCCGACGTTGCGCGACAGGCCTTCCAGCTTGCGCGCCAGATCGAACAACTCCTTGACCTCTTCCTCCTGCTCGTAACGTGCCTTCAACTCCGGCACCTGTTCCAGCGCCTCGTCGAGCGACACGTTCTTGCCAGGCTGGTTCGGGATCATCTTGGACAGCTGGTCGCAGAACATGTAGCTCAGATCGAGCACGCGGCCAACGTCGCGCAACACCGCGCGCGCCGCCATGGTGCCGAAGGTGGCGATCTGCGACACCGCATCGGCGCCGTATTTGTCGCGCACGTATTCGATCACGCGACCGCGCCCGTCCTGACAGAAGTCGACGTCGAAGTCGGGCATGGACACCCGCTCCGGGTTAAGAAATCGCTCGAACAACAACGCGTAAGCCAATGGATCCAGATCGGTAATGCCGATCGAGAACGCCACCAGCGAACCCGCGCCGGAACCCCGTCCCGGCCCCACCGGCACGCCGTTGTGTTTACCCCAGTTGATGAAATCCGCCACGATCAGGAAGTAGCCGGGGAAGCCCATCTGGATGATGGTGTTCAACTCCAGTTCCAGACGGTCCTGGTATTCCTGCAAGCGCGCGGCACGGACTTTATCGTCCGGGAACAGCACCAACATGCGTTTGGCCAAGCCCTCGCGCGCGAACTGGCGCAGGTATTCCTCCAGCGGCATGCCGCCCGGCGTCGGGAAATCGGGCAGCTTGCTCTTGCCCAGTTCCAGCACCAGATTGCAGCGCCGGGCGATTTCGATGCTGTTTTCCAGCGCCTCCGGCACATCGGCGAACAACTCGGCCATCTCGGCCTGGGTCTTGAAGTAGTTCTCTTCGGTAAAGGTCTTCGGCCGCCGCTGGTCGGACAGCACATAGCCTTCCGAAATGCACACGCGCGCCTCGTGCGCCATGTAGTCCTCGCGCGTCATGAATTCGACCGGATGCGTCGCCACCACCGGCAAACCAAGTTCTTCCGCCAACGCCACCGCATGCGCGACATGCGGCTCACATTCCGGCCGGCCATCGCGTTGCAGTTCCAGGTAATAGCGATCCGGGAAGCGCGCGCTCCACGCCTTGGCCAACGCGCGCGCGGTCTCCATCGATTCATTCATCAATGCCACGCCGACATCGCCCTGATGGCCGCCGGACAACGCGATCAATCCAGCTGTGCTGTCCGCGTCGAACCAGGCCGGCTGCAATATCGCGCGGCCGCGATGCATATTGCTGCGATAGGCCCGCGTCAGCAGTTCGCACAGATTGCGCCAGCCCGGCGTGTCCTGCACCAGCAACAGCATGCGCGTCGGCTTGTCGGAAGACTCCGGCGGCGCCACCCAGACATCGCAACCGGCAATCGGTTTGAGGCCCTTCTTGCGCGCGCCGGAATAGAACTTGACCAGCCCGAACACATTGCCCAGATCGGTCAACGCCAGTGCCGGCATGGCATCCGCCTTGGCCAGACGGATCGCATCGTCGACCCGCAGGATACTGTCCAGGATCGAATATTCGCTGTGCAAACGCAGGTGAACGAAGCGGGGAGGAGGTGTATTGGGTAGGGACTCTGACATGGGGGCGAATTCTAAACGCCCCCCGGAATCAAGCGCTTTCAGCACGGCGCAATATTTCCTGGCAATAATGTCGCCCATTCCCCGTCCGAGTCGCCTTGGTGGATCGCTCCCCGCAACGCGCTGTCCAGCGTGCCATCGCCGTTCTGCCCCTGCTCTGGTTGATGTTTGCCGCCTGGGCGTTGGAAAGCAACTTTCTGCCGGACGCAAAACTGATCGAACGCATTCGCCGCGAACACAGTCCGGCCGCCGCCGAGCGCGTGGCGCAATGGGGCGAACTGATGCGGCAGTTGCCGGCGCTGGATGACATGGCGCGCCTGCGCCGCGTCAACGGTTTCTTCAACCGGATTCCCGGTGCCACCGATGCGGTTCTCTGGGGCGTAGCCGATTACTGGGCGACGCCGCTGGAATTCCTGGTCAGGAATGGCGGCGACTGCGAGGACTATGCCCTGGCCAAGTACTTCACACTGAAGGCGGGCGGCATTGCCGTCGAAAAATTGCGCATCACCTATGCGCGGGCCTGGTTGCCGCGTGAACGTCGCATGGAATCGCACATGGTGCTGTCGTATTACCCGGACGCAGACGCCGACCCACTGATTCTCGACAATCTGGTGGCAGGCATCCGCCCCGCGCCGGCGCGTAGCGATCTCACCCCGACGCACCACTTCAATGCCGAAGGGCTCTGGGCCGCGCAGCAACGCGGCCAGAGCGGACGTCTAGGCGACGCCACCCGCATCGGTCGCTGGGTCGATCTGCTGACAAAAATGAATGAAGGGAAGTGACATGACATCCAACACCAACGCCGCATCGTTCAGCCTGAAACTGCGGCTTATCGTCTTGCTCATGCTGTTGTTCCTGCTGCTCGCGCTGGGCTTGTTCTGGGCCAATCTGGCGCTGACGCGGGACTTCCTGAGCCGGCAACTGGCGTCGCATGCGCAGGATGCCGCCACCGTGCTCAGTCTGCGACTGGCGCCGCATTTCAGGCATGCCGACAGCGCCGCCATCGCCAATAGCGTCGATGTGCTGTTTGATTCCAGCTATTACCGCGAGATTCAGGTCACCAACGCGCGCGGCGACCTGATGCTGAGCAAGACACAAGCGATCCGCATGCAAGGCGTGCCGGCCTGGTTCGTCGATCGCTTTCCGTTGACACCGCCGCCGGGCAAGGCGGAAATCGGCAACGGCTGGCGCCTCGCCGGCCAGATCACGGTGACCAGTCATCCCGGCCTGGCCTACCGCCAGCTCTGGCAAACCGCCCTGTCAAACTTGGGACTCAGCCTGGCCGGTTGGGCGCTGGCGTCGTTGATCGCCTTCTTCAGCGTCGCCGCCGCGCTGCGCCCGCTCTCGGCGATGGAAAAGCTGGCGCGGCGCATCGCCAAGGGCGAGTTTCCGCGTCTGAACCGGCAGCCGCGCGTGCGCGAACTGCACCACATCGGCCATGCCCTCGACGACATGTCGCAATCGCTGGAACGCATGCTCGGCGAAAAATCGCACCTCGTCGCCAGCCTGCAAAAGGAACTCAACCACGACTCGGTCACCGGCCTGGCCAACCGCCGCTATCTGCTTTCGGCCTTGGCGGCGGCGTTGGCAGAGGGAGAGGAATCTCCGCACCTGCTGGTGATCGGCCGTATCGAGGGATTTACCGATTACAACAAACGCATCGGCCGCGATGCCGGCGACATGTTGTTGCGCCACATCGGCCAGATCTGGTCCGCCGCCGCCAGCCAGGCGACGGCCAGCCTGGCCGCACGCCTGGACGGCCCGCAGTTCGCGCTGTTGCTGTCGGTGCCCGATGCCGCCAGCGCACACAAGCAATTGCGCGCGCTGAGCGAGGCGGCCGAATTGCAGGCCAGCGAGGTCAACCTGCCGATCCACCTCGGCGCCGCCTTCAGCCACCGCTGCGTCGCGCCTTCCGCCTGGCTGGCGCGGGTCGATGCGGCGCTGCGCCAGGCCGAGTCGCAAACGCCCGGCGCCAGCGTGCTGGCCGACGGCGGCGAGCCGCGCCCGCAGATGATCCATGCCGATCTGGCCGAGCTACTGGCTGGCGGCAAGCTGGACATCGACTTCCAGCCCATGTTCGCCGCCGCCGATGGCCGCATCGAGATCCAGGAAGCGCTGGCCAGACTGAACAGCAACGGCGAACGCCACCCGATCGGCCCCTGGCTGGCGGAAGCGCAGACGCGCGGACTGCTCGGTCGCCTCGACCGCCTCGCGTTGCAGGCCGCTACCGAAGTCTGGAACGAAAGCCTGCCGCTCGATCAATCCATCAGCGTCAACATCGCCGCCGCCAGCTTGCTGCAAGGCGAAGCCGCGATCTGGCTGACCGACTTGCCGCTGCATACGCCCGACCTGCGTGGCCAGTTGCTACTGGAATTGCCGCTGGATGCGTTGCGCCTGCCCAGTCTCGCCGCGCCGCTGGCGCGTTTGCGGGCGAACGGCATCGGCCTGATCATGGATCGCTTCAGCCTGGCGCCGGATGCGCTCGACCTGCTCGCGCAAATACGGCCGGAATGGGTGAAAGTCGATGCCGCCCTGGTCCGCACGCTGGAACACACCAGCGGCAACCGCTTGCTGCTGGCTTCGCTGTGCGAGTACGCGCGCGGCCTGAAAATCCGCACCTGCGCCTGCGGCATCGAAAACGAGGCGCTGCGCGACGCCGCCAAGGCAGCCGGTTTCGACGCGCTGCAGGGGCATCTGTTCGGCTGGCCGGCGCCGCTGGGCAAAGGGCGGCGCGACTAAAGGAAGTAATCGTAGGGCGGGAATCCATTCCCGCCGATCCAACATCCGTTTTCCTTTGTGTGAAATAGGCGGCGCCTGCCGAGAGGAATGTCGGTAAGGGATTGCCGACCTACTTCGGCTGGGAGCGCGGGCGTCTCGCCCGCTTGTCGTGGGTGGCGCACAAACTCGCGGGCGGGACGCCCGTGCTCCGTACGGTGACATGACCATGGCGATAGCCGGCGTAGGGCGAGCGGATCGTCGGCTTCCCCCCGGCTACAAGCCGCGAAAAAACTCCAGCGCCTCGGCCAGGCTGGCGACGCCGACCACCTGCATGCCGGCGATCTTGCCTTTCGGCAGGTTGGCTTTCGGGCACAGCGCCTGGGTGAAACCCAGCTTGGCGGCTTCCTTCAGGCGTTCCTGGCCGCGTTGCACCGGGCGAATCTCGCCGGCCAGACCGATCTCGCCGAACACAGCGAGCCGGTGCGGGATCGGCTTGTTGCGCAGTGAGGAGACCACCGCCATCGCCACCGCCAGATCAACCGCCGGTTCGGTGATCTTGACGCCGCCGACGGCGTTGACGAACACGTCCTGGTCGTAACAGGCGATGCCGCCGTGCCGATGCAGCACGGCCAGCAGCATGGCGAGGCGGTTGCCGTCGAGGCCGACAGTCAGTCGGCGCGGATTCGGTGCGTGCGCGGCATCGACCAGCGCCTGGATTTCCACCAGCAACGGCCGCGTGCCTTCCTGTGCGACCACCACGCAGGAACCGGGCGCTTCGCGTTCGTCGCGGGTCAGGAACAGCGCGGACGGATTCGCCACACCTTTCAGGCCCTTGTCGGTCATCGCGAACACGCCGAGTTCGTTGACCGCGCCATAGCGGTTCTTGAAGGCGCGAATCAGTCGGAAACTCGAACTGGTATCGCCCTCGAAATACAGCACGGTATCGACGATGTGTTCGAGCACGCGCGGGCCGGCCAGGGTGCCTTCCTTGGTGACATGGCCGACCAGCAGGATGGTGATGCCGGCCTGCTTGGCGTGGCGGGTCAGTTCCTGGGCGCATTCGCGCACCTGCGCGACGCTGCCCGGCGCCG
>JASJPG010000155.1:0-13875 GCA_031426815.1 Hydrogenophilaceae bacterium | reverse complement strand
AAATGCTTCCAAGGCGCGAAGTCCGCAACAATCGCGCCTTGGAAGGCGCTCCTACTCGGTGGCTGACGCGACACACTGCGCACCTACGGCAATCGCGCCGGACGCTCGGTTGATTTCCCGGCACAGCGCGCGTCGATTCAGGCGAGGGGTGAAATCGGCCGGCGTCAGGCGCAAGGCCTGGTCGTAGGCGGCCAGTGCGGCTGCCGCCTGGCCCGAGCCGGCGAGGGAGTAGCCCAGGTTGTTGAAGGCGCGGCTGTTGTCCGGATTTTTCGCAACGACGTCCTGCCAGAACACCACCTCATCGAAGTAGACCCGGTTACGCGCCTGCGTCGCCAACGTCAAGCCAAGCAACAACGCGGCGGTCGCGCCGGCCAGCAGGCGCGGTCGAGCCGCCAGCAAGCGCGTCAGCCAGATCGCCGCGAGCAGGCAGAGCCCCGCGTCGGCAAGATAGAGATGACGTTCGTTGGCGAGGTCTAAACGCGGCAACAGCGAGTTGGTCGGCGCCAGATGCAATAGAAACCAGAACAGACAAAAGCCGCTCCAGCGCGCCAGCCCGCTGCTTCGCCAGACCAGAATCGCGCCGCCCAGCAAGCCCAGAAGCAGCGCGACGCTGCCGACCCAGAACACTTTCCAGCCGGTAAACAGCGGCAGCATCGGGTCGGCGTCGAGCGTCAGCGGCCACACCGCCTGTTTCAGCAGATACAACAGCGCCGCCGACTGGGCGATCAGGTTGTCGGCGATCGGGCGGGTTGCCAGGCTGACCGCCGCCAGATGCCGGAAGTAGGGCAGCTGCAACAACGCCGCCGCCGCCAACAGCGCCAGCAACCAATGACCGCCACTGCGCAGGAACGACGCCCGCATCGGCTCATTCGGCGCCCGCATGCGATCCACCAGCAGCAACGCCAGCGGCAGCGTGATCGCCGTTTCCCGCGTCGCCAGCGCGGCGGCAAAAGCGGCAAGCGACCAGGCGCGGCGCTGCTCCAGATATGCGAGCAGGCTGGCGAGATAGAACAACGCCATGAGCGACATCGAGCGGCCGGAAATCAGCGTCACCGCCTCGCTCTGCACCGGATGCACGACATAAATCAGCGCGGCCAGCAGCGCCGCCGCTTCCGCATGCGCGGTGCCGGCCAGCAGACGTCGCGCGATGGCATACAACAGCAAGGCATTGCCGATATGCAGCGCAAGATTGACCGCGTGGAAACCGAACAAGCCGCGCTCCGCCGCATCACCCGCCCAGGCCAGATTCAGCGCATAGGACAGCTTCAACAGCGGACGGATGCCCGGCATGCTCTGCCACCAGGCGCCGAGCGATGCGACGGCGGGGTTATCGACGATGACCTTGAAATCGTCGAACTGAAAGCTGCCGGCGAAACTGTTCCACCATGCCGTCAGCGCCAGCCCGACGATCAGCGCGGCGGCATAGCGTCTATCCAGCACCATCTCCGCGTGGCGTTAAATCAGAAACCGAACAGGCCGCGCAGCGACTTGATGCCTTGCTGGATTTTTTCCTCAGTCTTCGCTTCGACGCTTTCCGTCGGCGCTGCGCGTGCTTCATCACGTTGACCTTCTTGCGCCATTTCATCGGAGATCGCGACATCGCTGCAGAACACGGCATAGCGCGGCTCGATATCGCTGGTGGATTTGCGGCCCTCGCAATGCTCCTTGGTCAGCGCCGCCTTTTCGGCCGGACAGTGGTTACTGACATAGCCGAGCTTGCTTGCGCTCGCCGCCTTCGCGCACAGCTTGGGCCGTTCCGCCGGACACAGGCGCGAGACAAAATCGAAATTTCCGCTGGAAACCCCGCTCGCGCACAACTTGCTTACCAGTTTTGCGTTATCCAGCTTGCACACCTTGGTCAGCGAGGCCGCGCCGAGCACCGGATCGTCGATCATCTCGGCCGGCATGTTGCGCGTCGCCTTGTCGTAACCCTCCGGCGTGGCGAGGCGTTTGCAATAAATCGGCGTTTCCTTCGGGCACTGGCTGCCCAACATTTGCCCCTGCATCTCGGCCAGCGCGTTCTGGCAGTGGCCGGCCATCATGTCCTCCGACTGCTTCTGCAGGGCGCGGATTTCGCCGCTGGGATCCTTGTAATCGCACTCGCCCAGACGCTTGCCGGAAATCTTCATGCTCATCGTATCGCCCGATTTATCGGTCATCTTCATGCTGCCGTGATAACTGCTCGGCGTGCTGGTGATGTCCCCGACCATCAACCCATCCTTGCACTGCGCTTTCCAATAGAACCGGTTGCCGGTCATCTTCTTTTCCAGCGTCTTGCAGTCGTCGCCTTCCCGGCTGACCGGCGGCTCCTTGCTGTCCTTCGGCGTGCAGACTTTCTGTTTCGGCATCGCGAACGGCATACCCTCCATCTCCATGCCGAACTCCCAGAAATAGCCGGGCGCGGCCAGGGCCGAAACGGAAAACAGGCTGGAAGCGACAACGGCGACAGCAATGGTGGCGCGCATGGAAAACTCCTGAGTTGAAAGAACGAATCAGCAGAAATGGAAGGGTTTCCTAGGCCGTTAAGTGTAGGCCGGCAAAGGATTGCCGACGCAACGGAAATGACCCGACGGCGCCTCCAAAACCATGCCGAAATGACCAAGTTTTTTCACGATTTCGTCGTGATCCCGCGCCCACAGCGGCAACCGGACTGGCGCGTCTGGTGAGCCAGTGAGTGTTGCATGATTACGGCAAATTTCAAGCGCTTGATTCTTTATTCGTTTAAAAACCATGCCTACACCACCGCAGAAGTGGTGCAAACCAGTCCGAGGGAGGGCGATCATCATGATTTTCCACGCGCACAGCGGTAATCAGGCAGGGCAATGGCATCCATTGCGAATACATCTGACCGAAGTCGCCGCCCTCATCCGATCTTTTGCTGCCACAGTTCCCTGGGCCAGCGAAGCCGAACTTGCCGGTTTGCTGCACGACCTGGGCAAGTACGCCGACCGATTCCAGCTTCGCCTGGAAGGCAAGGAATCGGGATTGGATCATTGGTCGCAAGGCGCATGGATTGCGCTCTCGAAATACAAGTCGGTTGCTGCAGCGCTAGCCATTCAGGGGCATCACATCGGATTACAGCGGGGCGCGGTGCAGAATTTGCGCCAGATGCAGTTGCAAAACATCGTGGCAAATCATCCCCAGCATCTGCAACTGAGTGATGCGGACGCGGATGGTCTTCTACAACGTGCTCAATCGGATGGCCTGCAGTTCAACCAACCGGAGGCGATAGCGCTTCGTAACGGCTTCGCCCAGGCTGTCGCTGCCATGCTGGATGTGCGCTTGCTGTTTTCCTGCCTGGTCGATGCCGATTTTCTCGATACCGAAGCGCATTTCAACGGCGACGCGCAGGGTAAACATCCGCGTCAGGCTGGCCAGACTCTGGATCCAATAACCGCTTTGTCAGCCCTGAATCGATACATGGGCGAACGGATACGCGCCGGCACCCAAGCCGATGCCAGCGTTCTGGCCGCGCGTGAATCGCTCTGGCGGGCGACCGGGGAAGCGGCACAGACGACGCCGAACGTCTTTACGCTCACGGCCCCCACGGGTTCCGGCAAAACACTGGCCATGTTGCGCTTCGCGCTGGAACACGCGGCCCGCAACAAGCTCAAGCGCATCGTGCTGGCTGTGCCGTTTCTGACCGTGATCGAACAGACCGCGCGCATTTACCGGCAGGTATTCGCTGATTTTCCGGATAACTTCGTACTTGAGCACCACAGTCTGGCTGGGCTGGGCGAAGAATCGGAACAGCGCGATGCCGAAGGCGGCCAGGAACGCCAGCGCCGCTTGCTGGCGGAAAACTGGGATGCGCCCATCGTACTGACCACCAACGTGCAGTTGCTGGAATCGTTGTTCTCCAACCGCCCATCCAGTTGTCGCAAGCTGCATAACCTGATGGATTCGGTGATCCTGTTCGACGAGGCGCAAAGCCTGCCGCAGCATCTGGCCGTGCCGACGCTGGCGGCGCTGTCGCATCTATCGACGGCGTACCGTTCCAGCGTGGTCTTCGCCACCGCCACCCAGCCGGCTTTCGATACCTTGCATGTAGCTGTGTCGAAGCACGCGACTGGCGGTTGGAAGCCGCTGGAAGTAGTGCCTGAACATTCCCAGTTGTTTGAAACCCTCAAACGCGTTCGTGTGGTTTGGCCGAAGACTGGCCACAAGAGGACTTGGGCCGATCTCGCCGCTGAAATCCGCCTAACAGACCAAGCACTGGTCGTAGTCAACCTCAAACGCCATGCCCTGGAATTGCTGGAAACACTGGGCGATGAACCTGATGTGTTCCACCTTTCCACCAATTTATGTGCTCAGCATCGGCGCGCTGTGCTGAATCGTGTGCGGAAGCGCCTCAAGTCCGGGAAGCCCTGCCGCCTGATCTCGACTCAATGCGTCGAAGCCGGCGTGGATGTGGATTTCCCCAAGGTTTATCGCGCCTTGGCCCCGTTGGAAGCCATCGCCCAGGCCGCTGGCCGCTGCAACCGGGAAGGCCGGATGAACGCGAGCGGCCAGTTGGGCGAGGTGATCGTGTTCGAGCCGGAAGAAGAGGGTAGTTGGCGGCGCTGCTACCCAACTCATGCCTATTACCAGGCCACCGAGGCGACGCGCACCATGCTGGCATTGCAAGGCGATCTGGACATCAACGACCCCGCCGTGTTTCAGGCCTACTACCGCCGTCTCTACGACCTGAATGACCCGGCCTCCCAAAACACAGAATTGTCTCAAGCAGTCACCGCAGCCGACTTCGTCGAGGTGA
Organism: Hydrogenophilaceae bacterium; assembly: GCA_031426815.1. Classification (GTDB taxonomy): domain Bacteria; phylum Pseudomonadota; class Gammaproteobacteria; order Burkholderiales; family Thiobacillaceae; genus PFJX01. The sequence continues at coordinate 9,119 of JASJPG010000155.1, read as the reverse complement.
CCAGGCAATACCGCCTGATCGATAGCAATGCCATTCAGGTACTCGTACCGTGGCCACCATCTTCTGGGCCGGGTGGAGCGTTTCAATTGCTCCGCGCCGAAGCCGACAAAATCGGCATCTCGGTCGACTGGATGCGCCGCGCCCAAAGCCTGGCGGTCAGCGTTTACCGCACGCAAACCTGCACGCCAGCCTGGGCCATCCCGGCCAAGTTGCGCCAATACGGAAAGTCCCCTGCTGGCGTCTCCGACGAGTGGTTCATCCTCGAAGGTGACTATTACGACGACACCCTCGGGCTGAAACCGCCCGAAGGCCTGCAGACATTCATCGCATAACGGAGGAAACATGACGACACACACGTTGGAAGTCTGGGGCGACCTGGCCTGCTTCACCCGACCGGAAATGAAAGTCGAGCGCTTTTCCTATCCAGTCATTACGCCATCGGCGGCGCGCGGCATCTTCGATGCGATTTATTGGGATGGCAAACGCGATGGCGCCGTCATGCGGCCCTATTTCCATTGGCAGATCACCCGTATCGAAGTGCTGGAAATGCCGCGTTTTATCGCTTTGAGACGAAATGAGGTGAAGGACCGAGTGCCCGGCGCGGCCATCCTGAACCGCTGGATGCAGGGCACTTCCACGCCCGAACCGATTTGGGCGGACGGAGGAAAAGACGAACTCGGCACAGACCAGAAAGGCCGCACCCAGCGCCAGACCATGGCCTTGAAGGACGTGCGTTACCGCCTGACGGCAAAGATTGTTCCAAAAAGCGCCTTTGCATCCGATTGGGGCAAGATGAACAGCCAGTTCCAGCGTCGCGCCAAGGCTGGGAAATGCTTCCAGCAACCCTATTTGGGTTGCCGCGAATTTCCGGCTTTCTTCGAATACATCGAAGCGCCGGATGTCTTGCCAGCCAGTCCAGTTTCATTCAACCAACATCTCGGCTTCATGCTCTATGACGTCTTCGACCTCAGCCGTGAAAGCGTGAAAGATGGGGATAAGCCGTATATCTCCTTTTTTGATGCCCAGGTCGTGGCCGGCATTCTGGAAGTGCCAGCATTCGGCAGCGATACCGTGAAAAAACCAGGGGGAGCCTGACCATGCTGCACGAACTGGCGGCCTATGCCGACAAGCACCTCACCGGCTCCGAGCCGGGGTTCAAATCCCGTGAAGTTCGCTGGATGGTCGAGCTGGCCGGTGATGGACGATTTCTGAATGTCGTGCCTTTGGGCGATGGCAATCGCGGCAAGATTTTGACCCGCTGCCCGGACATGCATGGCATGAACGCGGGCGGGAAAGCGCATTTTTTGGTCGAAACCGCGCAAACCGCCGTGTCATCGTTCAAGGCCAATGAAGACCCGAAAAAAGTAGCCACAGCCGAGATACGCCATGATTTTTTCACCCGTCTGATCCGGGAGGCGGGCGGTTTCGTCCCGCAATTGGAAACACTGGCTGCGGTTCTGGAAGATGCCGAAAGACTGGCTGTGGTTCGCGCGGCACTTGCCGCGCAAAAAGCCAAACCCAGCGACTGGATGGTCTGGCGCATTGACGGCTTCGACCCGCGCGAGAACAGCGAGGTGCAGGCTTGGTGGCGTGCCTGGCGTCAAACCGATCAAGCGGGCGAACCCAAAACGGCCGAGCTTGATCTTGGCGGCAGATCGGCGGGCGATGCCGCCACGATGATCTGTCTGCTGACTGGAAGGCCGGTCAAGCCGCTAGCCACGCATCCCAAAATCACTGGCTTATCCAGTGTTGGCGGTCTGGCCATGGGCGATGTCATGGTCGGTTTCGACAAAGCCGCCTTCGGTTCTTATGGCCTTGACCAATCCGCCAACGCGGCCATGGGTGAAGAAGCGGTTCAGAAGTACGTCGACGGACTGAACGATCTGATCCGAAACCACACGCGAAAAATCGCCAATACGCTGGTTGCGCATTGGTACAAGGACACGATCCGACCCGAAGACGACCCATTGGCATTCCTGATGGGGATGGAGTCGCAGGAACAGACCGAAGCGGCTGCGCGCGCAGCAGTCCGCCGCCTTCTTGATGCCATCCGCAGCGGGCAGCGTGCCGAGTTGGGCGACAACCGCTACTACGCCCTGACGCTTTCCGGCGCGGCTGGCCGAGTCATGGTGCGTGACTGGATGGAAGGCCGCTTCGAGGATTTGGTCAGCCATGTCGAATCGTGGTTCGCCGATCTGGCTATCGTCGCGCGTGATGGCAATGGCCATGCCCACGACCCCAAGTTTATGGCGGTCTGCGGCGCGCTGGTGCGCGACCTTAAAGACCTGCCCGCGCCCACCGCCGCTACCTTGTGGAAAGTCGCCTTACAGGGGCTACCCATTCCGCAACCCTTGATGGCTCAGGCGCTAGCTCGATTTCGTGCCGATCTGATGGACAAGGATCAACCCGCTTTCAACCACGCCCGCATGGCGCTTATCAAAGCCTATTTCGTTCGACTCAAACCCGGAGGTGACACAACCATGACCCCAACTTACAACCCCAATCACCCGGCACCGGCTTACCACTGCGGCGGATTGCTTGCCGTACTGGCGAATCTCCAGCGTGCCGCACTGGGCGATGTCGGCGCAGGCGTCGTGCAGCGCTTTTATGCCTCGGCCAGTCAGACACCCGGTCTCGTGCTGGGCCGGCTTGCTGCAAACGCGCGCAACCATCTTGCAAAACTCGAACCGGGTTTGGCCCGGTTGTACGAGGAGCGGATCGCCGAAATCATGTGCAAGCTGGGCGATGCCGCACCGCGCATCCTCGATCTCGAAGGCCAGGGGCTATTTGCGCTCGGCTATTACCAGAAGCTGGCCGAACTACACCCCGGCAAGAAAACCACCATCACCGCCTACGTCATCAACGAACAGGGAGTAGAAGCATGAACACCATCCAGAATCGCTACGAATTTCTCTATCTCTTCGATTGCGAAAACGGCAACCCCAATGGCGACCCGGACGCCGGTAACAGTCCGCGGATCGACCCGGAAGACATGCATGGTCTGGTGTCCGATGTTGCGATCAAGCGGCGCGTGCGGAATTACATCCAGACGGCTTTCGACAACGCGGCGCCGAATGCCATCTTTGTTGAACATGCGACCAACTTGAACAAGCCCATTACCGCCGCCCATGTCGCGACCAATGGCGCGCCTGCCGGGGGCGGAAATCGTGTTCAGGTCAACAAGGCGCGCGACTGGATGTGCCAGCAGTTCTTCGATGTACGTACCTTCGGCGCGGTCATGTCTACGGGGGCCAATGCCGGTCAGGTGCGCGGTCCGGTGCAAGTGGCGTTCTCCCGCTCGGTCGATCCAATCCTGCCGATGGATGCCTCCATCACTCGCATGGCGGTAGCGGAAAAGGTCGCTGGTGCGAAATCGGTTGAGGACTACGAAGCCTGGGAGAACAAACAAGAAGAAGACAAGCTCCGCACCATGGGCCGCAAAGCACTGATCCCCTACGGCCTCTATGTCGCCAAGGGTTTCGTCTCCGCCCATCTGGCCGCCGGCACCGGTTTTTCCGATGACGACCTTGACCAACTCTGGCAAGCCTTGCTCAACATGTGGGACCACGACCGTTCCGCGTCGAAAGGCGTGATGGCTTGCCGGGGGCTTTATGTGTTCAAGCATGTCGGCACCGACAGCGATGAAAAGCAGCGTGTACGCCAGGCCATGCTGGGCTGTGCGCCCGCGCAACGGTTGTTGGATTTTTCCAGCCCGGGTCGCAAGTTGGACAACACCATCCTCTCGATTGGCCATCGCGATGGATTGACCGGCTCAGCGCGCAGTTTTGCCGACTACACGGTCACTGCACATCAAGACCGCTTGCCGAACGGCGTCGAACTGATCATGCCTTGAGCTGGAATCAGTGCCGCCGGCGCCAATAACCGGGGCGGCGGCTTTGATTGGCGATGGCGATGACCACGATGCGGTCGGTTTGTAGGCGATAAACGAGATTGAAGGGGAAACCATGCAAAGGAATGCGGCGCGCATGACGATAGGTTTCCATGCCTATGCCGGGGTGTGCTTTCAACATGGCGAGCGCATCGCTCAACGCGGTGGCGAATTTTCGGGCGATCACCGGGCCGGCATGATCGAGGTACTAATCAACCGCCTCGTCATGTTCGGTTTCGGCAAGTTCATGCCAAAACAGCTTCATGCGCCGGCTTTGCGGAGTTTTTCCTCCATGCGCGCCATGACTTCTTCGGCAGGCATCAGCTTGGCAGTGCCCGCGTCGATTTCCGCGACGCGCCGGCTGATTTCAGCATCCCAGGCCGCCTCGACTTCCGCTGCCGGAGTGGCACTGACCCAAAGCCAGTCAGCCAGGTCTGCGCGTTCATCGGGAGTGAGCTTCAAGGCTTCAGATTTGATCTGTTCGATGCTTAGAGACATTGCGGGCTCCTATTCGGGTGCTGGTTTCTATTTGATACCGAACAGTACTTCACTGCGCCATCCATGAACAACGCCGAGGCCATTCCGCTTTCTGCCCTCAACCACTGGGCTTACTGTCCACGCCGTTGCGGTTTGATCCACATGGAAGGCGAATTCACCGACAACATCCATACGTCGCGCGGAAATGCGGAACACGACCGTGTGGACCGCGCTGCGCACATCACTGGAAAGGCGGGCGCACGCGTGGAATACGCCTTGCCGGTCTGGTCGGACCGTCTGGGTTTGATTGGCAAGTGCGATGTGGTGGAGTTCTGGCCAGATGGCACGGTATTCCCCGTCGAGTACAAACACGGGCCAAAACGGAAATGGCTCAATGACGATCTTCAGCTTGCCGCCCAGGCGCTGTGCCTGGAAGACATGCTCGGCCGCGCCGTGCCGCGCGGTGCGATCTATCACGCCAGCAGCCATCGGCGGCGCGAAGTCGCCATCACACCGGCATTGCGTGAGAAGGTCATCGAAACCGCCGACGCCATTCGCGCCATGCTCGCTTCCGGACGCCTGCCGCCGCCGGTGAATGACGCGCGCTGTCGGGAATGTTCGTTGAAGGAGATTTGCCAGCCGGAGGCGTTGGCGGAGCGGAATCGGCTGGCGCGGCTGGCGGCCGGGCTTTATGCCGTGGATGAAGCGGAAATCAGCCGATGAGACGAGAGAGAAATTGCGCCGGGCTGAGGATTTCCACGCCGCAATCGGCGGGAAAGTGGCGTGCGTTGCCGGTGACGATGGGGCAGCCTGCTGCCAGTGCGGTGGCGATGAACGGGGCATCGCTGGGGTCGGGTAGATTGGCAACCGAAATGCTATCCGGCGTTATCCGCTGCCCGTCTTCCTCCAGGCGCGCGAAGAACTCGAACAGAAACTCAGGGTTGATGTTGAACTTTGGGCGGGACAGCACTTCCCGATATTCGGCCTCGATCAGAGGCGAATACACCAGCAGCAGCCGCCCACGCTTAACCTCATTCAGCAGTTGCGCCGGCGTGCCGCCCGGCGTCAGGAAGGCAGAAACCCAGACATTGGTATCAATGATCGCCCGCATTGCGCTCGCGCCTTTCCTTGCGAACTGCGGCAATCTCCGCGTCGATTTCGTCCATCGTCATCTTGTCCAGGCCAAGATCGGCGGCGCGTTGCTGCTGCTCGGCCAACAGGCGCTCGAACCGGTTCCAGCGCAATGCCCGCAACATGCTTTCCAATTCTTCCGGCTTGGTATTCAACAACAAGGCGAATGGCTTGCCGTTGCGGGTAATCACCACTTCCTCACCCGCCTCGATCTTCGCCCACACCTTGGCCGATTCAGCCCGCAATTCACGCACGGTGACAAAATCCATGACACGCTCCTGTTCACAATCGTAGACACAGTATAGCCATGCATACCCTGCAAAACACCCTCTACGTGATGACGCCCCAGGCCTACGCGCATCTGGAAAATGCAACGGTGCGCATCGACGTGGAACGGGAAAAGCGTCTGCAAGTGCCGTTGCATCATCTTGCCGGTCTTGTCACTTTCGGCAACGTCATGGTCTCGCCCGCGCTGATGCATCGGCTCGCCGACGAAGGCAAATCGCTAGTGCTGCTGGATGAACACGGTCGCTTCAAGGCACGAATGGAAGGCCCGGTTTCCGGCAACATCCTGCTGCGTCAGGCGCAACACAAAGCCGCCAATGACACCGTCGCCACGCTGGAACACGCCCGCGCCTGCGTTGCCGGCAAGCTGAAGAACAGCCGCGTCAACCTGCAACGCGGCGCGCGCGAAGCCGCCGATGCGGAGGAGGGCGCACAACTCACCCGCACCGCCGACAATCTCGCCGCCTCACTGCGCGCGGCCGCCGTGGCGACCACACTGGATGAACTGCGCGGCGTCGAAGGCGAAGCCGCGCGCGGTTACTTTGGCGCGCTCAACCTCATCGTCAAACAGCAGATGCGTGAGTCGTTCGCGCTCGACGGCCGCACCCGCCGCCCGCCGCTGGACCGCTTCAACGCGCTGATTTCCTTCCTCTACGCCATGCTGATGAACGACTGCAGATCGGCTCTGGAAGCGGTCGGCCTCGACCCGCAACTCGGCTTCCTGCATGCCGTGCGACCCGGCCGCGCCGCGCTGGCGCTCGATTTGCAGGAGGAATTCCGTTCGATCCTGGTTGACCGTCTCGCGCTCACGTTGATCAACCGCGGCCAGCTTTCGGCGGGCGATTTCGAGATTCGCGAAGGCGGCGCCGTCATGCTCGGCGAAAAAGGCCGCCGCGCCGTCGTCACCGCCTGGCAAGAGCGCAAGCAGGAAGAAATCACCCATCCGCTGCTGGAAAGCAAACTGCCCATCGGCCTGTTGCCCATGATCCAGGCAAGATTCATGGCCCGCGCCATCCGGGGCGAGATGGAAGGCTACCTGCCGTTCATCGCCAAATAAACCATGCTGATCATCGTCACCTACGACGTTTCCACAGAAACGCCAGCCGGCCGTAAACGCCTGCGTCGCGTCGCCAAAGCCTGCGAAGCGATGGGCCAGCGCGTGCAGAAATCGGTGTTTGAATGCCAGGTCAACGAAATGCAGTTCGAGCAACTGGAACGCACCCTGTTGCAGGAAATCGACGAGAAGGAAGATAACCTGCGCTTCTACCGCATCACCGAACCGGTGGAAGTGCGGGTCAAACAATTCGGCAAATTCCGCTCCATCGATTTCGAAGGCCCACTGCTGATATGACGCGCGAACCCCAAGCGACGACAAAATCCTCGAGCATTCGCGCGAGCGGTAAACCCTTGTTCTTTAACAATTTGAATCGATATGAAGAACGCGAAACGTTAACCGCACTTGCTGTCGGAAACGGGTTCGCGCAAGCTAGCCCCGCCTCGCTTTCAATACAACACGTTGCGATAGCGGAGCATCGCCCGGCCTCACGGCCGGGCGCGGATTGAAACTTTCAGGCCGATGAATGCGCCGCTGAGGAAATCGCGCATCGCCCGGCCTCACGGCCGGGCGCGGATTGAAACGACATCGCTGCTGTCGCGGCCGGTCTTGTCACTGCGCATCGCCCGGCCTCACGGCCGGGCGCGGATTGAAACTTGTTGGGCTTGATGCCCAGGAAGGAATAACACCGCATCGCCCGGCCTCACGGCCGGGCGCGGATTGAAACTCCGAATCGTGGGCTAAGTGACGCCCAACGCCGGCGCATCGCCCGGCCTCACGGCCGGGCGCGGATTGAAACAACCAGCCAGACCCGATGACCGGCGAGAAAATCAATCGCATCGCCCGGCCTCACGGCCGGGCGCGGATTGAAACAGCGTCTTCGCCTTGGGTTTCCAGTCGCAGAACGTGCATCGCCCGGCCTCACGGCCGGGCGCGGATTGAAACGTTCTGGAATCGGCCATAGAACGGATCACCCTTGGCATCGCCCGGCCTCACGGCCGGGCGCGGATTGAAACATGATGCTGTTGATGTCGTTGGCGACCGGCAGGCCGGGCATCGCCCGGCCTCACGGCCGGGCGCGGATTGAAACTTGACGGCGTTGGCGACGCCGCCATAGGTTTGCTGCATCGCCCGGCCTCACGGCCGGGCGCGGATTGAAACTGTGGTGTTTGGCACTTTGCTGCCGACGTTGGTGGGGCATCGCCCGGCCTCACGGCCGGGCGCGGATTGAAACGGCACGGAAATCGGCGGACTCGCCGCGCAACTGGGCATCGCCCGGCCTCACGGCCGGGCGCGGATTGAAACTCCATCTCGCTGGCGGCCTCTTTCATTTTTTCTGGCATCGCCCGGCCTCACGGCCGGGCGCGGATTGAAACAACCAGGCCGAATCGTGGTTCGACCTTGACGAATGGCATCGCCCGGCCTCACGGCCGGGCGCGGATTGAAACTCCGCGTTACCGCTGATTGCGCGGTAGGCGCAAAGCATCGCCCGGCCTCACGGCCGGGCGCGGATTGAAACTTCATTTGCAACAACGGCACTACCAGCCAATCGAAAAAGGCATCGCCCGGCCTCACGGCCGGGCGCGGATTGAAACTGCAACAGCGATCAAGCTGAGACGGGATCCGCCCCTGCATCGCCCGGCCTCACGGCCGGGCGCGGATTGAAACATGCCGGTACATCAGCAGCGCCTTGGCCTGCGGCGGCATCGCCCGGCCTCACGGCCGGGCGCGGATTGAAACTTCGCCCGGGCCGATGAACTGCCGCGCCGGCCGCGCATCGCCCGGCCTCACGGCCGGGCGCGGATTGAAACTTTTGTTGGGGAACAAGGCCCCCTCCCAGCCCGCGGCATCGCCCGGCCTCACGGCCGGGCGCGGATTGAAACATGATGGCGTTGCTGGCGGTGGCCGCGACTTCGGGCATCGCCCGGCCTCACGGCCGGGCGCGGATTGAAACTTGACGTTGTCTGCGCTGTGGTCGATGCGCTGGTGCATCGCCCGGCCTCACGGCCGGGCGCGGATTGAAACTTGTCAAAAGGCTTTGTTGTGATGCTGAAATCACGCATCGCCCGGCCTCACGGCCGGGCGCGGATTGAAACCCCATCGTCTCGGGTGACTTGCTGTTGAGGTAGGCATCGCCCGGCCTCACGGCCGGGCGCGGATTGAAACATCCTGATGGAAAATCTTGTCGCAGGCGAATACGTGCATCGCCCGGCCTCACGGCCGGGCGCGGATTGAAACTTAGCCTCATTGCGGGAGAAGCCGCCTGCCTCGCGGCATCGCCCC
>JASJPG010000154.1:0-8922 GCA_031426815.1 Hydrogenophilaceae bacterium | reverse complement strand
ACGGAACGGTAGCAACAGCGCCGACCTTGAGCCTGGATGAAGTCACCCCCGGCGTCGACACCACGCCGCCAGCGCTTGTTTTCGACCTCGCTACCGCCTCGGATACCGACACGCTGGGCGATCAAATCACCCTGGCTGCCAGCATCAGCCTGACTGGCACAACCGAGGCCAATGCCGACGTCAGCATTCCCTCGCTCGCACTCAGCACCACGGCCGACGCCAGCGGAAACTTCCAGTTCGACAACATCGCCCTCACTGTCGGCGCCAACCCGATCACCGTTCAGGCCAGTGACAGCGTCGGCAACATCAGCAGCGTTACACGCACGTTCACGCGCACCTCGACCACCGTAGTCACTGCCGCCCTCGTCAACGATACCGGCGCCAGCGCCAGCGACGGCATCACCAGCGATGCCGCGATCAATGGCAGCGTCAGCGCCACAACCGCCATCGCCAGCCTCAAGGCCGGCTTCGGTGCAAACGCGGCCGATGACGTCAGCATCCTCGATCTCCTGCAAGGCGACGGCAGCTTCAGTCTCGACCTTGCGCGCCTGACCAGCCTCAACGGCGGCAGCCTGGCGGATGGCAGCTACAGCCTGCGGCTGACCGCGAGCGACAGCAACGGCCTTCCCGCCATCCCGCTGATCCTCGAATTCACGCTCGACCGCGCCAACCCGGTCATCAACAGCTTCGGTCTGGCTGCAAGTTCCGATACGGGCACCGTGGGCGACGGCATCACCGCTGCCGCCAAGATCACGCTTACCGGCAGCGCGGAAACCGGCGCCCGCCTGAATTTGGCCGGCAACAATGTCCTGGTCGGCGCTGGCGGCAGTTTCCAGATGCCGGACGTGGCCCTGGCCGACGGCGCCAACCTGATCACGCTCACCGTGACCGATGCCGCCGGCAACAGTACCCAGAATGCGTTGACTATCACCCGCAGCGGCAACGTCGACGCCGATGCCGCCCTCACCTGGAACCAGCAGGTGCTGGAAGCCATCCGCCTCAGCGTCAGCGATCCCACCGACGCGACCCGCATCCTCGCCATGGTCAGCCTGGCTCAGTACGACGTGATCGCCGCCATCGACGGCACCGCCCCTTATCTGGTGAAAAAGACCGTCAGCGGCGAGGTCTCCACCGAAGCCGCCGTCTCCGAGGCGGCCTACACCGTCCTGCACAATCTTTTCCCGAGCCTGCGCGCCAGCTTCAATGCCGCACGCACAGCGACTCTCGTCGGCATTGCCGACGGCGCCGCCAAGACCGCCGGCCTCGCTCTGGGCCAGGAAGTGGCCAACGCCGTCCTGCTCCTGCGCGCGAACGACGGCTCCTCCGCGTTCACCACCTACGACGGCAGCACCGCCGTCGGCGTCTGGCGCCCGACCGCACCGACCTACAGCGTTGCGGACGATCCGCATTGGGCCGACGTCACGCCCTTCGCCCTCGACACCGCCGATCAATTCCGACCGGCCGCGCCGCCGGCGCTGGATTCCGCTGCCTATGCCGCATCGATCGAAGAAGTCCGCCTGCTGGGTGCCGCGAACAGCGCGACTCGCACCTCCGACCAGACGCAACAGGCGCATTTCTGGGCCGACGGTGGCGGCAGCTACACTCCGCCGGGCCACTGGAACCAGATCGCCCAACAAGTCGCCCTGGCCGAAGGCAACAGCCTGAGCCAGAACGTGCGCCTGTTCGCGCAGCTCAATGTCGCCCTGGCCGATGCCGCCATCGCCTGCTGGGACGTCAAATACACCTACGGCCTGTGGCGCCCGATCGACGCCATCCAGGATGCCGACCTGGACAACAACGCCGCCACCGCCCAAGACACCAACTGGGCACCGCTGCTGATCACCCCGCCGCATCCCGAATACGTCTCCGGCCACTCCACCTTCAGCGCCGCCGCCGCCACCGTGCTGGCCAACGCCTTCGGCGATGCAACCGCATTCAGCGCCGGCGCCTACACACTGCCGGGGGTTACCCGCAACTTCACCAGTTTCAGCCAGGCCGCAGAAGAGGCCGGGCGCAGCCGGATCTATGGCGGCATCCACTACGAATTCACCAACCAGGTCGGCAACCAGCTGGGCGAGGAAGTCGCCAACGCCGTACTGGCACGCTTCGCCCTGACACAGGATACCCAGGCACCCACGGTCATCGCCGCCGTCGGCAGCGAGGTAATCAACAGCAACCTCACCCTTTCCGGCCAGATTCTCGACAGCCTCTCCGGCGTCGCCAGCAGCCAATACCGCATCGATAGCGGAGCGCTGCAAGACCTCACCCTCGATGCCGACGGCCGCTTCAGTTTCAGCACCGCCTTTGCGCTCGACGGCAGCGCCGATGGCGCCCACAGCGTCACCATCGTCACCCGCGACGCCGCCGGCAACATCGCCGCAGACTACACCCGCGCCTTCACCCTCGACACGCGTGCGCCCAGCATCACCCTCAGCAGCCTCGCCGAAGGCGCCAATCTCGACCAGAACAGCCGCGTCACCGGCAGCGCCGCACCGACCGGCAGCCAGTTGGTCGAAGTCTTCTATCGCATCGACAACGGCACCAAATACAACCTCACCTTCGATGCCAGTACAGGCGCCTTCGATCAGGCCGTGCCCCTGGGCAATCTCGGCGTCGGAAATCACAGCCTGGTACTCAGCGCCCGCGACGCCGCCGGCAATGTCACCACCCTGACGCGAACGGTCACGCTGGCCGAGTTCACCCCGTTCATCATCTCCAGCGTCACGCCGTCGGCAGGGGCGACGGAAATCGGCGTCACTTACCGGCCGCAGGTGCACTTCTCGCGTGCGGTCAACACCGCCACCCTCAACGCCAACAGCTTCTGGGCCACCGGACCCGACGGCGCCACGCTTGCCACCAGCATTGTCCCGGCTCTGGACGGCAGCTATGCCTGGCTGTTCTTCGACGCGCCCATGCCGGGTGGCGCGCAGATCACCCTGCACCTCAACGGCTCGGCGATCCGCGCCCAGAGCGACGGCACCTTCCTCGATGCCGACGGCGACGGTACCGCCGGTGGCGTCACGACCTGGAGTTTCAGCACGGTCAGCAGCACCGTCATCGCCGGCACCCGCCTGGTCGGCAAGGTGGTCGACCCCGGTCCCGACCTGGAACCGATGACCTTCGACGACATGGGCCGCGGTGCCGACGGCGTCGCCCACACGGCCGACGACGTGTTCAAACTGCCCATCGCCGGCGTCAAGGTCTGGATCCTCGGCCAGGAAAGCCAGACGGTCTACACCGACGCCGAGGGCAATTTCGAACTCATCGACGTGCCGGTCGGCACGGTCAAGATCGCCATCGACGGCCGCACCGCGACCAATGCCCCAGCCGACACCTTCTTCCCGGAAATGGTGTTGGATGCCCAACTCACCGCCGGCATCACCAACACGATCATGGCGAGCATGGGTAACGTCGAGGAACGCCAGGCCAACGCCGGCCGGCCCGAGGTCTATCTGCCACGCGTACCCACCAGCATCCTGCAGGACGTCAGCGCTACCGAGACCACCGTCATCACCGTCGACGAAGCGGCCGCACCAGAACTCAGCGATGCGGAACGTGAGCGTCTGACGCTCACTGTGGCACCAGGCAGTGCTATCGGCGAGAACGGCCAGGTGCTCGATAACGTTCAGATCGGGGTCAGCACCGTGCCGCCGGAACTGGTGCGCGACATGCTGCCGCCAGGTGTCTTGCAGCACACCTTCGACATCACCATCCAGGCACCGGGCGTGTCCACCTTTGCCGAGCCGGTACAGATCACGCTACCCAACGTCTTCGGCGCGGCGCCGGGCACCAAGGTCAATATCCTGTCCTTTGACCACACCACCGGCCGTCTGGTGATCAACGGCACCGGCACGGTATCCGCCGACGGTCTCACCGTGGTCTCCGACCCGGATTCCGGCGTCATGGCGCCGGGTTGGCACGGAGTCACACCCCCTGGAACCGAGGCCGACGATACGCCGCCCGACGACTGCCCACCGCCGGAACCCAACCAATCCGACCCGAACAATCCGCCGCAACATATCGGCGTCCCGTTAATCACGGGAGAACCCTTCTCGCCATTTGTCCTGTTCCGCCCCGCGTTGCTGGATCTCGAGTTCAGCGCCCCGCCGGACGGCTACAGCAAGAGCGTTTCGATGTCCGTGAATGGTCCGTTGGGAGCCTTCACATTGGCCATAGGCGATTTCAGCGTCAACGGCGGCAGCGTCGTCCTGTCTTCGGGCGATTCCAGCAAGGAAGTCCAATTCAAGGCCAAATCGTATGACGAGATGCTGGCCGGCGGCATTGCATCGCTGCAGGATCATCGGCTTTACGGTGCGGAAATCACCGTTATAGAAACGCTGTACAAGAACACTGAACATGCGCCAGGCGAGGAATGTCCGGTACCTGACGAACCGCCGACAACCACGACCAAGGTCTATCACCTGTATCGATTCCTGGACGCCCGCAATGGTGAAACGCCAGATACGCTGGACTTCGAACAAACGGCCATGGATGGGACTGGCGGTGCGTTGGATGCAAACCGGGACAAGACGGTCTATTACTTCGGCGGCACGCCGGCGCCGACCACTGCAGTCACCAGTGACAGCGGCTCGGCGTTCAATTTCGCGTCAAGCTCGGCTGGCGTCGCGGTACGGTTCGGCCCACCGCAAAGCAATGCAGACACGCAAAACTTCTCTGCAAACCTGAACATCACGGTCGAAGCCGACAGCCAGACCGTCAACATCGGCAATATCAAGCTTGCCGGCGTAGGTCGCGCGGTGCAGGAGCTCAATCTCGACATGGCGGGATTGCGTGCCGCGTTGGTCGATTTCTCGCTTAATTTCGATGCCTACGCCACAACCTACGCCAATAACGTGGCCACCAAGTGGGCCGCCAATTATCTGGCGACCAATGGCGTTGCCGCGACGCCTGCGCAAATCAATACCGTGCGCACGAATACCAATCAGGGCATGACCAATATCAAGGCCAACTGGCAAGCCAGCGTCGGCGCAGATGGCGTTGCGCTTGCAGACAAGATCAAAGCACGCGTCGTCAGCTTGTATACCGGCTATCTGGTGAACATTACCGATGCCGCCGTGAACGCGGCGGTCAGCATCGACAACGACTATGTCCCCACCGATGCCAACCCCAATTTGCTCGGCACGTCGGCGCCAGGTGGCGGTGTGGATCTCAACGCAGCCGCGTTCACCACCTATTTCAATGAATACGGTGACAAATCCAGGCATTGGGACAGTTACCAACTTGATCAACTGATCAACCCGACACGCGTTGGCGATGTATTGACCGTGCTGTCCTCGCATATCGACAGTTATTTCAGCGTTTCCGAAGCGGCCTTCGTCTTCAATATCGGCGACACCATTGCGCACGAAGATGGCCACAACCTCGGCCAAGCGCACCCCTATGACTTCTATGCCGGGGGCAGCATCAACCAAGCGCAGCCGGACATCATGAGCTACGCATCGGACAACGATGGACATTTGTCCATCCATCAGAGTTACACCGATTCCGTCCTGAAATTCGCGGTCGATGGCAATTGGGACAATCTGAATATCACCCGCGCCAATTTCAATCTGTTCAAAAACCTGAATGCCGGAAATTTCAAGGCCACCGACGGTAGTGATGATGGCGGCAATTTCCAATTGACGCCTGGCGCCCATATGCTGGTCAGCTTCAACGACCTGGATCTGCTCGCAGCGGGTCAGTTCGACGTTGGCACTGAAAGCATCGGCGAATCCACTCGGACGACGATCAATCTCACCAATTTCGGTGACGAGGCACTCGTCATCAGCAAATTGACGCTCCCGAGCGCTGCCGGCTTCAATCTGGTGCAAGCTTTCACCGCAACGACGTTGCAACCTGGACAGCGACTCGATGTGGCTGTCGACTTTGCGCCGACCGTCGCGGGCGACGCGGAAATCACGGTGACCATCGAAAGCAATGACGATGTTCCGGTCAGAGCCTTCAAGCTGGTCGGCAGCGGCTTGTATGCAACCGCAGCGGCCACCACCGACGTAACCGGCAACAACCTGGGTGGCGTCAGGCTCGGAGAACAGGCAGAAGCCGTTTCCGCCATCACAATCGGCAATAACGGAGCCCAGCCGCTCTCGATAACCGGCATTCGTCTGCTTTCCGGCCAGGGACACTTTGCCCTTGTCGGCGTGCCGGCCGATCTCGCAAGCAATCCCGTCATCCTGAACACAGACGGCACCTTCCAGCTTGGCGCGAGGTTCACGCCCACGGAATCGGGTCTGCTCTCGGCGCAAGTGGAAATCACGACTTCCGATCCGACTCGACCGGTCCTGCAGGTCAGTCTGGTCGGTACCGGTTATGTCAATCGTGCGATCCAGTGGGGCAACGATTACCTGGCGGTTGAATTCCCTGAACTGGACAGCAATGCAACGCTTCGCGTGCATACCGACGACAGCGGCCACTATGAGATGTTCCTGCCGGCAAGTGCGCAGTACCACCTGGCGGCGTTTGACCCGCAGACCGGCCTGATTGCCCATGGTTACGGCACCACCGAAGCGTCCGGGTTGACCACGGCATTGACGCGTTCATTGGCATTCAATGCGAGCACTGCGCCCGATAGCGACGGCGACGGTCTCCCGGACGACATCGAATTCGCCATCGGCAGCAACGCCAATGGACGCGATACCGACCATGACGGCCTCGACGATTTCACCGAAATCCAACAAGGGCTGGACCCGCTCGGTGGCCTTGGCATCCCGGTCGGCGTCGTCGCCGCAACCAACCTGCAAGGCAATGCGGAAGCCGTCGCGGTGGCCGCCGACCTGGCCGATCCGACCCAACTCACTGCCTATCTCGCCACCGGCAGCCATGGTCTGGCGCTGGTGGACGTCTCGCAAATCAATAGTCCGGATCTGTTGGCCGAACTCAACCTGTCCGGCACCAATACCGATCTGGCGGTCGATGTCACCCGCGGCATCGTCGTGGTTGCTGGCAGCGAAGCCGGTCTGCACATCGTCGACGTGTCCAACCCGACCGCGCCGGTTCTCGAGCAGACCGTGGCCTTCGACGGCTCAGCCGATCGTGTCGAACTGCGTGACGGCATTGCCTATGTCGCCGTCGGCGACAGCATCGTCACCGTGGATCTGAATTCCGGAGAGATTCGTCAGACCCTCGACCTTGGCACAGTCGGTGGCGGCGTCCTCAACGACCTCGTCTTCGAGGGGGATACCCTTTACGTCAGCGACGCCCTGCGCAACCTGCGCGCCATCACCCTGGCCGGCGAAGCCATGACGCTGCGCGACAGCCTTGCCCTGCCTGACGGCAATGGCCGCCTGTTCGTCGGCAACGGCGTGGCTTATGTTGCTGCGGGCAATGGCGGCGCCGGCGGCTATCTGACGGTCGATGTTGCCGATCCCGACAATCTCGTCCTCCTGTCCATCGTCGATGACAACGCCATCGCCGGCACCGCAATGGCGTTGAACGGCTCGGGCCTCGGCGTCACCGTGGGCAGCAGCAGTTTCGTATTCGGTGGTTATCGCGCGCTGGATGTGGTCGGCGTGAGCGATCCGACCGACACCGCAAGCTTCATCACCCGCATCGCGTTGCCTGAGGCGCCGAAGGGGCTGGCCTTGGCCAATGGCATCGCCTTCGTGGCCGATGGCAGCGCCGGTCTGCAGATCGTCAATTACGTCGCCTTCGACACACAGGGTGTGCCGCCCACGGTTTCCATCAGCGTTGACGGTATCGACGCCGACCCCAACACGGCGGGCGTGCAAGTGCTTGAAGGCCGCTCGGTTCGCGTGATTCCTTCCATTAGTGACGATGTCCAGGTGCGCAACGTCGAGCTTCTGGTCAACGGCAGCGTCGTTTCCAATGATGTCTCCTTCCCGTTCGAACTGTTCGCCCAAGTACCCACCATTGCATCGGGCGGCAGCGTACTCAACATCCAGGTGCGCGCCACCGATACCGGCGGCAACAGCACCTTGTCCAATCTGGTCAGCATGACCGTGGTGCCGGACACCTTTGCGCCGCAACTTGCCAGCAGCAGCGTGGCCGAGAATGAACGCCGGTTCTTCGTCAAATCGATCGACCTCGGTTTCGACGAACCGCTGGACACGACCCGGATCAGCACCACTGGCATCAGTCTGGTACGCGCCGGCCTCGATGGCGTGTTCGGCACGCAGGACGACGTAACGGTACCCGTCGGCATCGACTTCCGCGCCCAAGGCCAAACAGTCACCATCCTGCCCAGCGGCTACCTGATTCCGGGCGATTACGAACTGCGCGTCGACCACACCATCATCGCCGACCGCCCCGGCAACGTCTTGGCTGCCGACATCGTCCGCCACTTCAACATCCGCCCGGCCAGCGATGTCCGTGCCATCAGCGGCACCGCCGAAATCAGCACCGCGCCTTCCGCCAACCCGGGCCAGGAAATCGGCATCAGCGTGCCGTTCGACCCCAGCACAGCGAAAGCCGACTTCAAGGTCATCGATGCCAACGGCACCAAATCCACCAGCACGGTATCGGCCGTGCGCTGGGACGCCGCACGCAGCATCGCCTATTTCCGAGTGCCCTATACCGCTGTCACCGACGATACCGTGGTCTATTCCATGGTGGGCAATGTCCGTACCGATTTCGCCGATGGCACCTTCCTGTTGCAGATATTGCCGCTCATCAACAGCGTAGAAGTCAGCTCGGTGAGTACCGACGGTTCGAGCGCGACGGTGCAGATTTACGGCTACGGCTTCGTCGAAGGCAACAACAGCGAATACCGCCTCGGCACGGAGATCATGACCGACGCGGGCACGACCACCGGGCCATCGGTCGACTCGATCTACGACAACGCCCTGGCGCAGTCGGTCAACGGCCGCGCCACGCTGACGGTACCGCTCTCGGACGGCGTGTTCGGGCCGATCACGGTGAAGACGGCGGGCGGCAGCAGTGCGGCCT
>JASJPG010000153.1:0-13115 GCA_031426815.1 Hydrogenophilaceae bacterium | reverse complement strand
AAGTCCGGAACAATCGCGCCTTGGAAGGCGCTCCTACGAGTGGTGTCGCCACTCACCCGGTGAGTTTCCAGGTTCATAAATCTTCGGCCAGGCGGATACCCTGGAACTGCCAGCGTTCGCCCGGATAGAAGAAGTTGCGGTAGCTGGGGCGGATGTGATCGTCCGGGGTGACGCAGGAACCGCCGCGCAGCACGATCTGGTTGCACATGAATTTGCCGTTGTATTCGCCCAGCGCGCCGCTCGGCGCACGGAAACCGGGGTAAGGCAGATAGGCCGAGGCGGTCGGCTCCCAGACGTCGCCATACATCTGCAACAGACCGTCGCCTGCAGGCGCGGCCAGCGGGCTCAGCCAACCGCTGTCGCGCAGATTGCCGCTCACCGCCAGGCCGGCCGCGGCGTGTTCCCACTCCGCTTCGCTCGGCAGCCGTTTGCCGGCCCAGGCTGCGTAGGCCGCGGCTTCGTAATAGCTGACGTGGCAGACCGGCGCGTCCGGATCGAGCGGTTGCAGGCCGGACAGCGTGTAGTGCCGCCATTCGCCGACGGTGTGCAGCCAGTACAGCGGGCCGTCCCAGCCTGCCGTGCGCATCTGCGTCCAGCCGTCCGCCAGCCACAATTCCGGCCGGACATAGCCGGCATCGGCGATGAAGGCCAGATATTCGGCGTTGCTGACCAGCCGCGTCGCCAGGCGATAGGGCGCCAGATAGACCGGGTGGCGTGGCGACTCGTTGTCGAAGGCAAAGTCGTTGCCGGCATGGCCGATCTCCACCAGGCCGCCAGAAAATTCGACCCAGGCGAGCGCAGGCGCCAACTGCGGCAGCGGCGCCGGCAGATCGTCGCGATAGGCGGGATAGAGCGGGTTGGCGGCGAGATTGCGCTTGATGTCGGTGAGCAGCAGTTCCTGATGCTGCTGTTCGTGGTTTATGCCGAGGGCCAGGCGGGCCTTGACCAGCGGCCACTGTGCGGCGTCGATGTGTTCGAGCAGTTCCTGCATGTACTGATCGACATGCGTGCGATAACGCATGACTTCCGCCACCGTCGGGCGCGACAGGAACCCGCGTTCGGCTCGAAGATGGAAGCGGCCGACCTGTTCGTAATAAGAGTTGAACAGGTAGCCGAAATCGGCATGGAACTCCCGGTAGCCGGGTAGATACGGGCGCAGGATGAAGGTCTCGAAAAACCAGCTGACATGCGCCAGATGCCACTTCGCCGGACTCGCTTCCGGCGTGGTCTGGATCACGTAATCCTCGATCGCCAACGGTGCGCACAACCACTCGCTGTCCGCACGCACGCGCCGATAGACATGCAGACCCTGCTCAGGGGTTTCCATGGCTGCCTCCTCGTCTGTCTTTTTTGTGTGCAGCCCGCTGCTTGGCTGCGCGGGCCGACGTCCGGCCGTTCCTGCGGCGCCGGATGTCTGAGCTTAGATCAAAGCCCTGGAATTGCAGCCGTCAAGCGAGCTTGCCAGGCAGCTGGATACGCGCGTCGCGAGCTTCGACGCGAATGCATTGCGCTTCGATTTCCGCCACCAGGGCGGCCGAGTCGATCGGCTTGAACATGACCTTCCAGCGGAACGCCACTTTGTTGATCGATTCGTGCAGCGTTTCGCCGGTCAGCAAAGTCGCCTTGATCGGTTGCTTGGCTCGCTGTTGCATCTCATCCAGAAACTGAATGCCGTTCAAGCCGGGCAGCCGATAGTCCGCGATGTAGAAGTCGGCCTGGTCGATCTGCGCATCGGCGAGGGCGTGTTCGGCGCTGGCAAACGTGGTGACCCGCATGCCATACGCCTGCAGTGCCAGTTCGAGCGCTTTGGCGGCCATCGAATCGTCTTCGATCACTGCCACCCGGCGTCCGACAGAAGGCAATGCCGCATAGTCGATATCCGGTAGCTCGTCGGATTGGTCGTCTATTTCCAGTTCCGCTTCCTGCGCCGCCATCGGGACGCAGATCTCGAACTTGGTGCCCTTGTTCAGGCGGGACTGGCAGGAGATGTGACTGCCCAGGATGTTCGCGACACGTTTGGCAATGGCCAGGCCGAGGCCCAGGCCTTTGGTCCGGTCGCGCTGTGGATTGCCGACCTGGAAGTACTCGTCGAAGATGGCTTCGAGCTGATTCGGGGCAATCCCGATGCCGGTGTCCCACACCTGGATCAGCGCGCTGTCGCGGCGGCGACGGAAACCGATCAGAACGCCGCCGGTATGGGTGTATTTGATGGCGTTGTCGATGAAATTGCGCAGCAGGCTGTAGAACAGGTTGGCATCGGTGAACAGCAGCAGATCGTTGCTCGGAAAGTAGAACTTGAAGCGCAGACCTTTCGCCATCGCCAACGGTGCGAATTCGGATTCGATGTTGCTGAGCAGGGCATAGACCGAGACGATTTCCGGATGCGCCTTCACGACGCCGCCATCGAGCCGGGAAACATCGAGCAGCGAGTTCAGGATATCCGCCAGGCTGCGTGTCGACAGGGACAGGTAATTGGTAATCCGGCGCTGTTCGTCGTTCAGGGGCGTCGTGCTCAAGGTTTCCTGAAACAGACGCATGGCATGGATCGGCTGGCGCAAGTCGTGACTGGCGGCGGCGAGGAAACGCGATTTGGCTGCGTTGGCCTCGTCGGCCGACTCCTTGGCCAGGCGCAGTTCCGCCGTTCTATCCGTAACCAGCCGTTCCAGTTCGATATGTTGGCTCTGCAGCCGTTTTCTGCCGGCTTCGACTTCAGCCAGCAGGCCGTTGAAATTGCGCACCAGATCGCCGATTTCGTTGTCCGCGACGGGAATTTCGCGCGGGATGAAATCCAGCCGCTGGCGGGCATCGTTGGCCGCGTCGGCCAGCATGCGGACCGGCTGCAGGATGCGGTTGAGAAAGCGCATGGCGAGGATCAGGGCCACCATGCCGGAGGTCAGCGCGACCAGAAAGGTCATCGCGATCGTGCCGAGGTAAGTGTGCCAATAGGTTTGCAGCCGCGCCTGAATGTAGATCGTGCCGACGCTGGCGCCGTCGACTTCGATAGGCAGCCCCAGGCTGGCGGCCTCCGCCAGCAGTTCGACGTCGTCGGCGGATTGCACGATGGACTTCGCATCCGCCGGCAGCAGCGTGTCTTTGCCATAGCTGGCGAGGCGGCTGCCGTCATGCGTATAGAGGGCGGCAGCATCGATTTCCGGATAAGCCTCGAACATGCGCAGCACGACCTGCGCGACCTTGGCATCGTGGAAGACGACCGCCGCACTGGCGGCGGTGCCGGCCGCGTTGGCGGCGGTGGTCATGGTGCGCCGGATGTCCTTGCGCACGTTATCGAGCATGAGCACCGCGTCGCTGAGCAGCGCCAGGCCGAGACCGACCAGGACCGCCGCAACGATGAGTCGGGCCAGCGAATAGCGGATCGAGCGACGATCGAAGAAAGCGCCGATGAATGTGCGGCTACTCATGGATCTGGCGCGCCAGACGCAGCATTTGGGGCGAGAAATGGATGCCGGCGCGCTTGCCCTGCTTGCGATTGATGTCGAAGCGGATGGCGTCCGGCTGGAGCGCGATTTCGATCATGCCGCCATCGCTGGCAAAGCCGGGATAGGTGCCGATCGTGAGCGCGCGGCTGAGCGCGGGATGGTCCTCCACGGCGTTCCAGCGTTGGCGCGTATCGACATAAAACACGTCGCAGTAGCTCTGCGCGGTGAAGTCGGCAACGATCAGTTCGCGGCCGCCGACCTTGCGGCCGGAAAGCAGCGCCAGGGCTTCCGCCTGGCGCGTGTCGCGCACGGCGACACATAGGCGGATTTCCGGCGCGAGGTTGGTTTTGGGCGGGAGTTCGGAAAATTTGAGGAAATTGAACACCATTGCCGAGCGTGCCGCCTGCACGTTGGTCAACTCCTGGGCCGCGGCCGTCTGCACATGGCAGGCCAGCGCGACCAGCAGAAAGCGGGCCAGTACGGCGAGATGTTTGGCGCAGCAGTTCATTGAAATGAAGCTGGCAGTCCAGTTATTCCTCAAAATTTGTAAATCAATTCCGCATGGAAACTGCGCCGGGCTAACGGCAAATTGTCCGGGAGGGCACTACTGGAATACTCGCGGGCATCCGCATCGAACAAGTTGCGGATGGAGGCGGCAAATTCCCAGTTCTTACGTGGGATATGGCGCAATGTCGTATCCACCAACGTATAGGCATCCAGCGGTGCACGTCCTCCGTTAGCTTCGCGTTTGCCGATCCAGTTGGCCTGCAGGTTCCAGTTCCACTTTGGCAGAAACGCCCAATCTGTCCGCAGATAGGCTTTCTGTTTGGGGATGGAGCGCGGAAAGGTGGCCGCATCCTCATTGATATGGGACAGGTTGCCGGCCAGACGTAACGTTTTCGTCGCCTGCCACTGC
This sequence comes from Hydrogenophilaceae bacterium, assembly GCA_031426815.1. GTDB lineage: Bacteria > Pseudomonadota > Gammaproteobacteria > Burkholderiales > Thiobacillaceae > PFJX01. The sequence continues at coordinate 8,762 of JASJPG010000153.1, read as the reverse complement.
GCTTCCAGTTCGATGCCGCGCGCGGTGCGGTCACCGAGGCTGTTCTGGTATTTGTTCGCCGCGTCGGCGGCGATCCTGTTGGTCTGGACGAACTGGTACAGATCAAGGCCAAACTTCAAATTCTTCGCTGCCAGATATGAAAATGACAGATCCCAGGTATGGGATTTTTCTGGGGTGAGCGTTGGGTTCGCCTTAGTGGCTGCTGTCTTACCGAACAACTCCAGATAAGAGGGCACCCGGAACGCCTCTCCGTACATCAGTTTCGTGGTGAGCCGGTCCGTACTCTGCCAGACCAGCGCCGCGCGCGGATTCAGCGTGCCGCCGAAGTCGGAGTAATTGTCGTAGCGCGCGCCGGCGGTCAGTTCCCAGTCGTACGCCAGCGTCCAGATGTCCTGCACAAAGAGGTAGCTGACGCGGCGGATCTTCTCCGGCGTAAAGGCATCTGGCGTATCCGAGATGTTCGCCATTGACAGCCGTGGCCCAACGGCTTCTCCGTTCGGACCCGTGAAGTAGTTGACGGATTGCTCGACCCGATACAGATCCTTCAGGCTGTAACCGCCGCCGACCCGGATGGCGTGCTTTTTGATGCCGGTATACAAGCCGCTGATCTCGGCCCGGTAACCGCGCTCGCCCGAGCGCATCTGGTTGATCTGTCCATCCGGATAAGTGACTGGATTTAAGGGGTCTGTCACATCGACGTAGCCGGCCGGGCGTTCCTGAAATCCGTCGCCGGAGGTGTAATCGAGGTGGTTGTAACGCAACTCGGCATTCAAGCCCCAGTTCTGCGCAAACTCGTCGTTGCTGTACAGCAACGCGATATCGTCTCGGCTGCTGCTGCCCCGGGTCAGCGGGTCCAGCACGCCGGCGCCGGCCAGGCCGATGCCGATGTCGCTCTGGCCGGTGTGATCGGCGAGCAAACGCCAGTTGTTGCGGGCCATCGAGAAGCGGATGTCCTGACCGTCGTGGCCATATTGGGCGTTGCCGGAGATCAACTGGGCATCCTGCGCGATGAACGGGTTGTGGCCGTTGCTATGCGACAGTTCGGCGGTAAAACCGATGTCGAAGCCGTTCCAGTTGCCGCCGTGTTCCACCCAGCCTGCCTGGCTATCGAACTGGCCGGCACGTAGGCCAACCTTGGCTTGCCTGATCGGCCCCGCCGACTTGGTGATGACATTGATCACGCCAGCCGAAGCATCCGAACCGAACAGCGCGGAACCGGGGCCGCGGATGATTTCGACCCGTTCGATCATGCTGATCGGTAGACCCTTCCAGAAAATGCCGGAAGTCCACATCAGGTCTTTTATCGCTTCGCCGTTCACCATCAGCAACGTGCTGGAGGGCAACGCGCCGCGAAACGTCACGTGCGGCCGGGATCCGAACAAGTTGGTCCTGATGTAAATGCCGGGCACGCTCTGCAATATCTCGGTGAGATTAGTCGCACCCGTGGCCTGGATATCCTCCGCCGTGATGACCGACACCACGGAAGGCGCCTTGGACAGTGTCTGGTCGGTGTTGGTGGAGACCTTGACCTTGAGCGTCAGCAGATTTTCCATGCTCAACAACAGCAATCGCTCCAGTTCCGCGTCGGTACCCGCATAGGCGTTCACTGCCAGGAAGGCGGTGAGAAAAGGAATGGCAGCTTGGCGTTTGTTCATTTCATTGGCCCGGTTGAGGGTGCATGCCGATTTCGCATCCCGGCATTATTTCCGTTTTTCTCGTCAGCCGACATGACTACGGTCGTCTTTACGTCTTGATCCTCCTCGCTTTTTGTTCTTGGGTCGATACCGTAGATATCCTATAAGGTCTGTAAAAACAATTACATGGCTGCGAAATTGACTTGACCGGCAGCGGTGCTAACGTCAGTTGAAAGGTTCCACTCCGGGCTTCCATGCGGGACTTCCTCCGACGCCCGTTACAGAGGCCGGCACTGCAAACAAACAAGGCATGGCGACATCGGGAGGTACCGTGTTCACCACCAATCCGTTCATTCCGCTGAGCGATTTCATCTCCCCCGCAGGCATGCAGGGTTACATCGTGTTGATGATCCTGGCGGTTGTGCTGGGCACGCTGTTCGATCTGCTCGACGGCAAGAAGGCCAAGTTCTTCCTGCAGGAACGGCAGCGCACCAAAGCGGCCGCCACGCGCCAACTCGCCGCGCCGGATGTGGCCGCCATCGCGACGCGGACTTTGCTGCGCGACATCGCCACGTTCGGCGAATTCAACAACCCGCGGCGCCGGCTGTCGCACGTGCTGCTGTTCTACGGCTTCGTGCTTTACCTGGTCAGCAGCGTGGTCATGGCGTTCTGCTATCCGGCCGACCCGCAGACGCCGGCGCTGTGGCCGCTGCTGTGGAATCTCGGCGCGCTGATGACACTGGTCGGCGGCTACTGGTTCTTCTTCTTTCTGCGCGTCAATGTGACGCATGACGGGCATCCGCCCTGGCGTTTGCAACGCGCCGACCTGTTCATCGTCACGCTGCTGGCCAGCGTGACTTTCGCGCTGCTGTTCGAACTGGTGCCGACGGCCGGCAACGCGACGGCGACGCGGGTATTGGCCGGCCTCTACCTGCTGTTCACGACGCTGCTGTTCGTCACGGTGCCCTGGTCCAAGTTCGCGCACATGTTCTACAAGCCGGTGGTGGCGTTGCAGAAGCGGCTGGACGAGGCGAACGGGTCGTCCGATCTGCCCAGCCCGGCGGACGTCAAGCCGCACGGGAAGTAACGCCATGCCGACCTTCACCTACATGACACGCTGCGACGGCTGCGGCCAGTGTGTGGACATCTGCCCGTCCGACATCATGCACATCGACCCGGTCTACCGGCGCTCCTACAACATCGAGCCGAATTTCTGCTGGGAATGCTATTCCTGCGTGAAAGCCTGTCCGCAGCACGCCATCGACGTGCGCGGCTATGCCGATTTCGCGCCGCTCGGCCACAGCGTGCGCGTGCTCAGGGAAGAGGCAAAGAACACCATCTCCTGGAAGATTCGCTATCGCGACGGACGCTTGAAGGAGTTCACCTTCCCGATCCGCACCACCGCCTGGGGCTCGATCAAATCGCCCGCCGAATACGCGCCGCCCGATACCAAGGCGTTGAATACGCCGCTGCTCGCGCACGAACCCGAAGCGCTCAAGGTGCCCGTCCTGCCCGTCTTGCCGCCCTACCAACCGAGGTGATGCCATGGGCCTGTTTTCCGCCAGCAAGACCCGCTACGTCGACAGCGACATCCTCATCATCGGCGGCGGCTTCGGCGGCTGCGGCGCCGCCTACGAGTCGCGCTTCTGGGGGCGCAACCTGAAAATCACGCTGGTGGAAAAAGCCAACATCGAGCGCAGCGGCGCGGTGGCGCACGGCCTCTCGGCGATCAACTGCTACATGGGCATGCGCTGGGGCGAGAACCAGCCGGACGATTTCGTGCGCTATGCGCGCGGCGACCTGATGGGCCTGGTGCGCGAGGATCTGATCTTCGACATCGCCCGCCACGTCGACGCGACGGTGCACAAGTTCGAGGAATGGGGCCTGCCGATCATGCTGAACCCGGAGAACGGCCGCTATCAGCGCGAAGGCAAATGGCAGGTGATGATCCACGGCGAGAGCTACAAACCGATCATTGCCGAGGCCGCGCGCAAGTCCGCCAGCGAGGTGTTCAACCGGATCATGGTGACGCATCTGCTGATGGACAAGGTGCGCCCGAATCGGGTCGCCGGCGCTATCGGCTTCAGTGTGCGTGACGGCCATTGCTACGTGTTCCGCGCCAAGGCGGTGATCGTCGCCGCCGGCGGCGCCTCGCACATCTTCCGGCCGCGCTCGATCGGCGAAGGCGTCGGCCGTACCTGGTACGCGCCGTGGAGCAGCGCCTCGGCCTACGGTCTGGTGCTGAATGCCGGCGCAAAAATGATCCAGATGGAAAACCGCATCGTGCTGGCCCGCTTCAAGGACGGCTACGGCCCGGTCGGCGCCTGGTTCCTGCTGCTCAAGGCGTTCGCCACCAACGCCTACGGCGTCAATTACGAGGCCGCCCATCTCGACGCGATCAAGGCCATGGTCGGCAAATACGCCGACATCGCGCCGATGCCGACCTGCTTGCGCAACCACGCCATGCTGGAGGAGATCAAGGCCGGCCGCGGGCCGATCTACATGCACACGCAGGAAGTGCTGGACAGCCGCGAGAAGGAGGAAATCGGCTGGGAGGATTTCCTCGACATGACCATCGGCCAGGCCGTGGTCTGGGCCTCGCAGAACATCGACCCGAAGGAAAAACCGTCCGAACTGATCACCTCCGAGCCGTACGTGATGGGCTCCCACGCCACCTGTTCCGGCGCCTGGGCGAGCGGCCCGGAAGACTGCGCGCCGGCCGACTACCAGTGGGGCTACAACCGGATGACCACGGTGGAAGGCCTGTTCGGCGCCGGCGACACCATCGGCGGCTCCGCCCACAAGTTCTCTTCCGGCTCCTTCACCGAGGGCCGCCTGGCCGGCAAGTCGGCGGTCAAATACGTCATGGCCATGGCCGGCAGCCCGCCGCGCGTAGACGAGACGCAACTCAAGCAACTGCAGGAAAGCATCTTCCAGCCGCTGGAAAACTACCAACTCGGTCGCGCCGAGATCGTCGCCGGCAGCGTCTCGCCGCACTACATCACGCCGCTGCAGGGCTTGCAGCGGCTGGAAAAACTGATGGACGAATATGTCGGCGGCATCAGCACCTTCTACGTCACCAGCGAACCGATGCTGGCTCGCGGCCTCGAACTGATGACCATGCTGAACGAGGATCTCGCCCATCTCGGCGCGGAAAACCTGCATCAACTGCAGCGCGCGTGGGAACTCCAGCATCGGGTCAGAACCGCCGAGGCGGTGCTGCGCCACACGCTATACCGGCAGGAAACCCGCTGGCCCGGTTACTACTATCGCGGCGATCATCCCAAGCTGGACGATGCCGACTGGCACGTTTTCACCGCCTCGCAATTCGACGCCAAAAGCGGCGAATGGCAGCTGAGCAAGCTGCCGGTCCACCACATCGTCGCGTAGTAGCGCCTTCCAAGGCGCGATTCCCCGGTCAGCGTCGCAATCGCGCCTTGGAAGGCGCTCCTACTGTCCCGCAACCCGATGAAAAAAAGCCCGCCCTCCGTGAAGAGGGCGGGCAAGTCACCTTTACCGGACCGGTTCAGGTGGAGGATCGAGGCCGGCGGCTAGGCGTAGACCGGCGCGAAAGCTTTTTCCGGTTCCGTCGCCGGACCGGTTTCGCCCCAGTAGGGCGACATCTTGCGCAGTTGCGCGATGATTTCCGGTGTGACTTCGATGACCCGGTCGACCTCGGCTTCGGTGGTGTAGCGCGACAGCGAGAAGCGCGTGGTGCCGTGCGCGGCGGTGTAGGGAATTCCCATCGCGCGCATCACGTGGCTGGGTTCCAGGCTGCCGGAGGTGCAGGCCGAACCGGAGCTGGCGGCGATGCCGAACTTGTTCAGCAGCAGCAGGATGGCCTCGCCCTCGATGAACTCGAACGCGATGTTGCTGGTGTTGGGCAGGCGGTTGGTGACGTCGCCGGTCGGGAAGGCGCGCGGCACCTTGGCCAGAATGCCGGCTTCCAGCTTGTCGCGCAGACGGCGCACTTCGGTGTTCTCGTGGTGCATCGCCGCCTGCGCCAGTTCGCAGGCCTTGCCCAGGCCGACGATGGACGCGGTGTTCTCGGTGCCGGCCCGACGGCCGCGTTCCTGGTGGCCGCCGCGTAATAAAGGACGGAAGCGCACGCCGCGTTTCAGGTAGAGCACGCCGATGCCTTTCGGCGCATGCAGCTTGTGGCCGGACAGCGACAGCATATCGATCTTGCTGGTCTTCAGGTCGATCGGCACCTTGCCCACCGCCTGCACCGCGTCGGTATGGAACAGCACGCCGGCGGCATGCGCCATCTCGGCCATTTTCAGCACCGGGAAGAAGCTGCCGGTCTCGTTGTTGGCCCACATGACGGACACCACGGCGACCTTGTCGGACAACAGCTTGCCGTAGGCGTCGAGGTCGACGCGGCCGCGCTCGTCGACTTTCAGGTAATGGACCTTGTAGCCCTCTTTTTCCAGATGCGCGCACAACGCCAGCACGGCCGGATGCTCGATGCTGGTGGTAATGATTTCCTTCTTGTCCGGGTTGGCCTTGGTTGCCGACAGGATGGCGGTGGAATCGGATTCGGTGCCGCAGGAGGTGAAGATGATTTCCGAATCGTGCTCGGCGCCGATCAGGTCCTGCACTTGCAGGCGCGCCTTCTTGATCGCCAGGCCGACCTTGTTGCCGAAACTGTGCATCGAGGAGGGGTTGCCGAACTGCTCGGTGAAGTAGGGCAACATGACTTCCAGCACGGCGTCGTCGACGCGGGTGGTGGCGTTGTTGTCGAGGTAGATGCCGTCCATGATGGCTCCTTGGGGCGTTGAATGGTGCGCGCGGCGCACCCTACGTCGGTTTCTGTAGGGTGCGCCATGCGCACCGATGGTTACGGGTGGCTGGCGGCGCGCGACAGCGAACCGGCGCGGCTGGGCACGATCTTGACGAACTCGCCCAGGTCTTCCATCAGCTTCTGCTGGATGCCTTGCAGGGTCAGCGCTTCCATCTGGCAGCCGGCGCAGGCGCCGGTCATGTTGACGTAGATGGTCTTGCCGTCGACGTCGACCAGTTCGATGTCGCCGTGGTCGCGCTGCAATTGCGGCCGCACCGAGTCGAGCACCGTTTCGATGCGCTTGATGCGTTGCAGGTTGGTCAGCTTGGCCGGTTTCGCTTCTTGCTTGATCTCGACGCTATGCGGATCGAACGTCTCGCCGCGCTCGGCCAGCACTTTCACCAGAATTTCCTCGATGCCTTCATGGCAGGACGAGCAGCCGCCGCCGGCCTTGGTGTAGTTGATGACGTCTTCCACCGTCGACAGGTTGTTGGCGCGCACAGTGTCTTCGATCAGCACCGCGTCGATGGCGAAGCACTTGCAGATCAGCGCCCCTTCCTCGTGGTCGTCCTTCCATTCCTCGCCGCGATAGTTGGCGATGGCGGCTTGCAACGCTTCGCGGCCCATCACCGAACAGTGCATCTTTTCCGGCGGCAGACCGTCGAGGTAATCGGCGATGTCCTGATTGCTGACCTTCAGCGCAGCGTCCAGCGTCATGCCCTTGATGATCTCGGTCAGCGCCGAACTGGAGGCGATGGCGGAGCCGCAACCGAAGGTCTGGAAGCTGGCGTCCTGGATGGTTTCCGTGTCCGGATCGACCTTCAGCATCAGCCGCAGCGCGTCTCCGCAATTGAGCGAACCGACATCGCCGACCGCGTTGGCGTTATCCAGCGCGCCGGCATTGCGCGGGCTGAAGAAGTGTTCCTTGACCTTTTCCGAGTAGTCCCACATGGCCGTTCCTTAAGCAGAGAAGGATGAACCGCACGCGCAACTGCTGCTCGCGTTCGGGTTGACGAACTTGAAGCCGGAGCCGTTCAGGCTGTCGACGAAATCGACCGTGACGCCGGTCAGCAGCGGTGCGGAGAAGGGATCGACCAGCAGTTTGACGCCGTCCATTTCGACCACCAGGTCATCCTCGGCCTGGGCTTCTTCCAGCGTCATGCCGTACTGGAAACCGGAACAACCGCCGCCGGAGATGGCGATGCGCAAGCCGGCCACCGGCGTGGCGGCGCCCTTGATGAACTTGTCGATAGCGGAGAGGGCGGAAGGGGTAAGTGTGATCATTTCGGGCTCCTGTCAGGGTGTCGGGTGACGATGGAGAGATATTTGCAAGGCCTGTGCCAGACTTCGGTATTCTTGTAACTTGTTGTTATTAAAGGGTGAGATGGCTGGGTGCGGTTCAACTCCGCTGTTTGGAGTCGTACCGACGCGGGGGCTTGTCGGGTTTGCGACAGTCTGTAGCGCCGGCGCCTGCATGGTCTGCCGCATTGGAGCGCCGGCGTCTCGCCGGCCAGGTGGGTTTGGCTGTAGTAATGAAGCCGGCGGGACGCCGGCGCTCCTATATGGCCCGCCCCTTGCTTGGGGATATCCATCTCCCACCACCAAGGAACCACCATGTCCCGCATCGGCATTTTCTTCGGCAGCAGCACCGGCAACACCCGCCGCATCGCCAAGATGATCAAGAAACGTTACGACGACGCCACCATGGCCGAGGCGCTCAACGTCAACAAGGCCACGCCGGAACTGGTCGCCAGCTACGACTACCTGATCCTCGGTACGCCGACCCTGGGCGAGGGCGATCTGCCCGGCCTCGACGCCGATTGCCAGCAGGCGAGTTGGGCCGAGTTCCTGCCGCAATTGCAGGATGTCGATTTCACCGGCAAGACCGTCGCGCTCTATGGCTTGGGCGATCAAGAGAAGTACGCGGAGAACTTCGTCGACGCGCTCGGCCTGCTGTACGAATTTGTCACCGCGCGCGGCGCCCGCGTGGTCGGCTTCTGGCCCACCGACGGCTACGACTTCATCGCCTCGAAAGCGGAAGTGGAAGGCGAGTTCGTCGGTCTGGTGCTGGATCAGGACAACCAGAAACAACTCAGCGACGACCGCCTGGAAACCTGGCTCAGGTCGATTGCCGGGGAGTTCGGCTTGTAAGGTCCGGGGTCAACGCACCGCGATATCCGTAGGTGCGGATTTATCCGCACGGCAGCGTTCGCATGTGCGAATAAATTCGCAGCTACGGTTGGTGGGTATTTTCCAATGACAGGCCGGGAGGCCGTATGGATTAAGGATCGGTGGCGGAGAGAGGGGGATTCGAACCCCCGTTAGTGCAAGCACTAAACCGGATT
>JASJPG010000152.1:0-18493 GCA_031426815.1 Hydrogenophilaceae bacterium | reverse complement strand
TGGCCGCGATCAGATGTTCATAGAACGGCATGGATGGCTTCCTTTGGAGAGTAGATCGATTCGAGCGCGGCGGCATGGCGAGGCAGGATGGCGGCCCGCAGCGGGCGGCCGTTGCCGGTCGCCATGCCGTTGGCAGCAGTGAAAGGTGCGCAGGCCAGCCAGCCGCCGACCTGGGCGTAATCCGGCAAGGTGGCGTTGGCGCGGGCGACCGCGGCCGCCAGGTTCGCTGTTGCGACGCCGTGCGCCGGCACCAGCAGGGCGGCCAGCCAGGGCTGCGCTTCGCCGACGACGACCGCTTGCGCGATTTCCGGCTGCGCCAGCAGCGCCGCTTCGACCCATTCGGGTGCCACGTTGCGGCCGTAGGCGGTAATGATCAGGTTCTTGCGCCGGCCGGCAAGCCGTAGAAAACCGGCGGCATTCAGGCGGCCCAGATCGCCTGTGGCGAATTCGCCGGCTGGCGTGTCTATCCCGGCATTGAGATAACCCAGAAAGGCACGGCTTTCGATCCGGATTTCAGCCTCGCCATCGACCCGGATGCGGACATGCCGCAACGGCCGTCCGACGCTGTCGGGCTGCTCGGCGCCGGGGCGATTGAGGCTGACCACAGAGCCGCATTCGGTCATGCCGTAACCCTCGTAGGCCGGCAGGCCGACGCTGCGGGCGGCTTCGATCAGCGCGGCATCGCAGCGCGCGCCGCCGACCGCGACGAACTGCAGGCTGCCGGGTGCGCGTCGGTGGCCGGCACGCAGCACCAGCGTCCAGGCTTTGAGCAGTTCCGGCACCAGGATCAGGCTGGCGGGTTGCGTCGCTTCGACCTGCTGGGCCAGCAGCAAAGGATCGAAACCGCCCATGCCGCGCCAACCCAGGTCGGCCAGTTTCGGCAAGACGATTTCCGCGCCGCGCAGCAAGGGCGCGTAGATGCCGGCGACGTTTTCCAGCAGCAAGGCCAGCGGCAGCACGGCCAGATGACGTTCGATCGGTAAATCGGCCAATGCGGCGCTCACCGCCACGGCGGTGTCGAGCAACCCCGCCGCGGTCAGGCAGACGCCCTTGGGCTGGCCGGTGCTGCCCGAAGTAAAGGAAATCTTGGCCGTGCCCGCCGGCAATGGCGCCGGAACAACCGCGCGGCGCAGCAGGGCGAGACCATCCCACTGGCCGATTTCGCGGAAGCCCAGGTCCAGTCCGAGCACGCGCGCGGTCTGGTCGGTCAGCAGCAGATCGGCTGCCGTGCTGGTCAGCGCGTGGTGCAACTGGCTATCGCTGAAAAAACCGGGCAGCGGCAGATGCACCACGCCGGTTTGCAGCGCCGCCAGATCGGCCGTCACCCAGGCCGAGCTGTTATCCGCCAATACCGCCAGAACTTTGCCGTCGAGTTGCTGCAGGCGCATGGCCAGGCCATCGATATCCCAGCGCAAAGCCGCCGCCGTGCGCTTCTGGCCGTCGCCGGACAGCAGCACGTGCGCGTCGGGCAACGCGTGCAGCGCCGCGAACAGCCGCTCAGCCATGCAGAACCTCGCAGTGCGGTTGAAACCGTTCCAGCGCCAGACGAATGCGGCCGGCAACCACTACCGGCCGGCTGTCGTAATAGCGGCCCCAGTCGCTCGCCGCCGCACCCAACCGGCTCGGATCGGCCATGCCCAGCGCCAGCGGCGGCAAGCCGAGCTTGGCGAAGATGCCGATCAGTTCCTGCGTGGCGGTGAACACCACCCACTCGAAGCCGAGGCGATCCAGATGTTCGGCCAGCGCCAGAATCATGCGTGCGCCGCCACCCGGCGTGACTGAGGCCAGGTTGCCGACTTCGGCGATGCGCCGGCGCGCGACCGGGTGGCCGGCCAGGCGCGCAATCCGCTCGTGCACCGGGTGGTCGAGATAGGTTTCCAGATACAAACGCTGGCTTGCCGCGCTACGCCAACCGGCTGCGGCAGCGATGCGCCCGGCCTGTTCGAGCTGCATCAGATCGGGCGCAAAGCTGGCAACGCGGGCCGCGTAGTGGCGGCCAAATACGTTGCGGATGAAGCTCTCGGTCTCGCCGCGGCGGGGAGAATCCAGCGCAATCACCCGCGTCGTCGAGGGGATGTGCTTGCGCGCGGGGAGGGCGCGATAAACCGGTTGTGCTGACATCGGACAAACCTCGTTTCAGGGGTATGTCCGGCACTTTAAAAAACGGGGATTAATCGGACCTTAATGCCGGGATTGAGCTGACGGTTTGAAACTTCATCTGGGAAAGATATAGTCTCGCCAGGAGGCCCAGCTTGCTGCGGCCAATTATTCCAAAACAAAACAGGGAACTTAACCATGAAACACGCCGTTGTTTTTGCCGTGGCCTGCTGTATCGCGCTTCCGGTTTATGCAGATGAATCCGGCATTGTTCCAATCCAGCTGCCCCCGTTCGACAACTTCGACCCAATCCCGCTTTCCCTGCCCTCGCACACGGAAATGTTTGTCATCGATCCGTCGCAAAGCTATGTGAAAGCCTATGTTCCCAGCTGGGAGAAGGTCAGTGCTTACATCGACTCGCAAACGGAATCATTCGATTGGGAGTTGCACTGGACGCTGGCCACTTACAGTCTCGCCGGCTCATTCAAACTGGAAACCGTCCCTTCTGATTGGGTTTTAGACCAGAGTCGCCTTTTCCCCTCGCAAGCGCAGATAAGTACGGATGCACCAAGTTATGCGGCATTCGGCTTGCCTTACTTCTTTGCGCAACTGGCGGAAGAGGTGAGCTACCAGAGCCATCCCTGTTTCGATGTCGGCTTCAACAGCCCCCCCGGCATGACCTGGTCTTGTTCAGGCTGGGAAATGGGGGCGACCCGGAGAGATAACGGCACACTGCAAGGTAATGTGTTGAGTCTGCATGGGGCGGTTTCCACCTGGTTTTTGCCCATGTGGCTGACCTCGCCAGACAGTGCAGGCAGTGTCGAGCCGCCCGCCTTGCCCACCGATTACAGCGGGGTGCAAGGATTGTTCGAATACAACCTGGTTGCCGTCGCCGCCGTGCCCGAGCCTGAAACATATGCCTTGATGCTTGCCGGGCTAGGCTTGGTTGGTTTCGCCGCGCGTAGTCGGGGTAACGATTAGTCCCTGAGGTTGGCGGCCGGATCCCGCGTCATGGCCAGGCCGGACCGCGCTCCGGCTGTGCCCGCGCTTGCGCCTGCAACCACGCCTGCATCCGCGGCGCCGGCATCGGCTTGCCGAACAGGAAACCCTGGTACTGGTCGCAGCCGTACAGGCGGAGAAAGGCCAGTTGCTGTTCCGTTTCGACGCCTTCCGCCAGCACATCCAGGTTCAGGCTGCGCGCCATGGCGATGATGGTTGCGGCGATCTCGCGGTCGTCGGTGTTGTCGGCCACGCCATGCACGAAACTGCGGTCGATCTTGAGCTTGTCGATCGGGAAACGCTTGAGGTAGGCGAGCGAGGAATAGCCGGTGCCGAAGTCGTCGATGGCCAGACGCACGCCCAGCGCCTTGAGCGCATCGAGGGTGGCGATAGCTTGTTCGGCCTGGTTCATGACGATGCTTTCGGTCAATTCCAGTTCCAGGTATTGCGCCGGCAGGCCGGAGTCGGCCAGCGCCGCGCGCACCAGCGCGACCATGTTCTCGGACTGGAACTGGCGGCCGGACAGGTTCACCGCCATCAACAGCGGCGGCAGGCCGGCATCGAGCCAGGCGCGGGCCTGGGCGCAGGCGGTGCGCAGCACCCATTCGCCGAGCGGCACGATCAGGCCGGTTTCCTCGGCGATCGGGATGAACTTGCCCGGCGCCACCAGCGCTTCCCCCGGCGGCTGCCAGCGCAGCAGCGCCTCGACGCCGACCGGGCTGCCGTCGTGGGCGGCGATCAGGGGCTGGTAGTGCAGCACGAACTCGCCGCGTTCCAGGCCGCGGCGCAGATTCGTCTCCAGGGCGAGATGCTCGTTGGCCGCCGTGGTCAGCGACTCGGTATAGAAACAATAGGTGTTGCGGCCCTGCACTTTGGCCTGGTACAGCGCGGCGTCGGCGCTGCTGACCAGGCGCGTGGCGTCGTCGGCGTCGTCGGGAAACAGGCTGATGCCGATGCTGGCGCTGATGAATACCTCGTGGCCGCTGCTGAGCTGCGCCGGCGCGGCGAGTACCTGCAACAGATCCTGCGCGACGACGGCGGCCATCTGCGCCTCGTCCTGTTGCTCCAGTAAAATGACGAACTCGTCGCCGCCCAGACGCGCCAGCGTGTCTTCGTCGCGCAGGCGGGCGCGGATGCGGTGCGCGACTTCGATCAGCAGTTCGTCGCCGGCCGGGTGGCCGAGGCTGTCGTTGATCGTCTTGAAGCGATCCAGGTCGAGGAACAGCAGCGCCAGGCGCTGGCCGTGGCGGCGTGAGCGTTCCAGCGCATGTTCCAGACGCGAGTTGAACAGCAGCCGGTTGGGCAGATCGGTGAGCACGTCGAAATGGGCCAGGTGTTCCAGGCGCGCTTCGGATTCCTTCAGGTGAGTGATGTCGGCGAACAGCGCGACATAGCGCACGGTCTGGCCGCCGGCGTCGCGCACCGCGCTGATCGACAGCCATTTCGGGTAGATCTCGCCGTTGCGGCGTCGGTCCCACACCTCGCCCTGCCAACGGTCGGCGTGGCGCAGGGCGTCCCACATGGCCTGATAGAAGGCGGCGTCGTGCCGGCCCGACTTGAACTTGGCCGGCGTCTCGCCGAGCACTTCCGCTTCGGCGTAGCCGGTGATTTCGCAGAACGCGGGATTGACCGCCAGGATGCGCGCGTCGCGGTCGGTCACCATGACGCCTTCCTGCGTGTTGTCGAACACGACGGCGGCCTGGCGCAGTTTTTCCTCGGCTTGGATGCGCTCGCTGACATCGCGCGCCAGGCCCGCGATCAGGCGTTGTCCCTTCATGTCGAAACAACTGACATGGACTTCGACCGGAAACAGCGTGGCGTCCTTGCGCCGATGGTGGCCATGCAGGGTCAGAATCTGGCCGGGCTGCATCGTCGCCCAGAATTCCCGCGCCGCGGCCAGGCTGAAATCCTGTTCCACCTCCAGCACCGCCATGCCCAGCAACTCCGTCCGGCTGTAGCCCAGGCTGTCGCAGGCGCGCTGATTGACATCGACCAGGCGCCCGTTCTGGTCGTGGATGTAGAGCGCGTCGGCGGCCTGATCGACCATCAGGCGGTAGCGCGTTTCGGTCTCCATCAGCGCCTGGTGCGCCTGTTCCAGTTCGGTCAGGTCGCGCGACGCCACGATCACGCCGTCGATGCGGCCGGCGTCGTTGCGATAGGGCGTGTAGGTGACGTCGACGAAGCGCCGTCCGCTCACCGGGAAGTCGAACCATTGCTGGTAATGCACTCGCTCGCCGGCCAGGCAAGCGTCGAGTTTTTCCCGCACCAGCGTGTCGAACAGCGTCTGCCCGAGCAGTTCCGCCACGCTATGGCCGACGATGGCTTCGCGCGGCAGGCCGTGGTGGCTCAGATAGGTGTCGTTGACGGCGAGATAGCGGTATTCCCGGTCGAGCATGGAGATGTGGTCCGGCATGCACGACACCATGCGTTCGTACATGCGCAGAGCCGTTTCCGCCTGCTGCCGTGCGCGCCGGTTGCGCCCGGCCGCGACGAGCTGGGCGCAGGCGTCGACCACCGGGCGCAGTTCCGCCAGCAGCTCGATGTCGTAGCCGCCGGCGCGGTTGGCCAGGCCGATGCTGCCCAGGATCCTCGCGCCGCACAGCAACGGCAGGCCGAGGAAGGCGTCCAGCGGCGGATGCCCGGCCGGCAGGCGGCCGCTGCTGCGCGGGTCGCGGGCGGGATCGTTGGCGAGCACCGGCAGGCCGCTCTGCGTCGCCGCCGTCGCCAGCGTATCCATATTGGAGAAGCGGAAGCCGGCTGGCGCGTGCTGGTCGTAAAACTGGCGCATCGCCTCGTCCCAGGCGATGTTGGAAATGGCCAGCGCCTGCAGATAGGGCGCGCCATCCGCCGTCTGCCCCAGTTCCGCGATGAAGCCGTACTGGCTGCCGGTCAGACGCAGGATGTCGGCGAGGGCTGCGGCGAACACCGTGTCGGCATCGCTGTCGCCGACATACAGGCCGAGCAGGCCGCTGACGCATTCCAGGATTTCGTGGCTGCGCCGCAGTTGCGCTTCGGTCTGCAGCGGGCGGGCGGTCTCGGGCGTCATTGGTTTTCCGGGCGCTGCGCCAGCCAGTCTTCCAGCGCCGGCACCGGCATCGGCCGGCTGCACAGGTAGCCCTGGTAGGCATCGCAGGCGTGGATTTGCAGGAAGGCGAGTTGCGCTTCGGTTTCGACCCCCTCGGCCAGCACTTTCAGATGCAGGTTGCGCGCCATGGCGATGATCGTGGCGGCGATTTCCATGTCGCTGCGATCCTGCGGAATGCCGTGCATGAAGCTCTGGTCGATCTTGAGTTTGTCGATCGGGAAGCGCTTGAGCTGGGCCAGCGAGGAGTAGCCGGTGCCGAAATCGTCCATCGAAATCCGGATGCCCAGCGCCTTCAGGGCGGACAGCGTGGCGATGGCCTGTTCGGCGTTTTCCATCAAGGCGCTCTCGGTGATTTCCAGTTCCAGCAAGGCCGGCGCCAGGCCGGTGGCGTCGAGCACGGCACGGACATGTTCGGCCAGTTTTTCCTGGCGGAACTGGCGCGGCGACAGGTTGACCGCCATCGTGACGGGCGGCATGCCGACCCGTTCGCTCCAGGTTTTGGCCTGGGCACAGGCGGCGAACAGCACCCATTCGCCGAGCGGAATGATCAGGCCGGTTTCCTCCGCCAGCGGGATGAAGCGCAGCGGCGCGATCAGGCCGGAGATCGGATGGTCCCAGCGCACCAGGGCTTCGACGCCGACGATCTCGCCGCTGGCCACATCCACCTGCGGCTGGTAATGCAACACGAATTCCTGCTGCACGATGGCCTGACGCAAACTGGTTTCCAGGGTCAGGCGTTCGCGCGCCGAGCGGGTCATCTCGGCGTTGTAGTAGCGGTAGGTGTTGCGCCCGCCCTCTTTCGAACGGTACATGGCGGCGTCGGCGTTCTTGAGCAGGGCGGCGGTGTCCGCGCCGTCCGCCGGATAGGTGCTGATGCCGATGCTGGCGCCGATGAATACTTCCTGTCCGCCCAGATCGAACGGCCGGGTCAGCGCGGCGAGCAGCTTGTCGGCCATGACGGTGGCCGGCGCGGTGCTGTCCAGGCCTTCCAGCATGATGACGAATTCGTCGCCGCCCAGGCGCGCCACCGTGTCTTCCGCCCGGATACAGTGCGACAGCCGTTGCGCGACCTCCTGCAGCATGCTGTCGCCGGCGGGATGGCCGAGGCCGTCGTTGACGGTTTTGAAGCGGTCCAGGTCGATGTAGAGCAGGGCGAGCAGGGCGGCGTCGCGTTCGGCGCGCCGGATGGCGTGCTCCAGGCGGGCGCCGAACAGCAGCCGGTTGGGCAAATCGGTCAACGGGTCGTAATGCGCCAGGTGTTCCAGCTTGGCCTCGGATTGCTTGATCTGGCTGATGTCGGCGAACACGCCGACGTAATTGGTCAGCTTGCCGGTATCGTCCCGCACCGTGCTGATGGTCAGCCATTCGGGATACACCTCGCCGTTCTTGCGCCGGTTCCAGATCTCGCCGCTCCAGGCGCCGACCTGCGCGATGCTGCTCCAGACGCTGCGGTAGAAGCTCTCGTCATGGCGGCCGGACTGGAGCAGGCGCGGGTTCTTGCCCAGCATCTCCGCTTCGGTGTAGCCGGTGATCTCGGTGAAGGCGCGGTTGACGGCGATGATGTTGGCCGCCGAGTCGGTGATCGAGACGCCATCGGTGGTGCTTTCGAACACCTTGGCCGACTGGCGCAGGCGTTCTTCCGCCGCGCGCCGTTCGGTGATGTCCTGGAACACGCCGAGCACGCCGATGACCAGTCCCTGGCTGTCGCGCAGCGGCACCTTGCTGGTCTCCAGCCAGCGCGTGCCGCCGTCGGCCAGGACCACCGGTTCGATGATGGCGTGTTTCGGCGTCTCGGTCGCCATCACCTCGGCGTCGTCGCGCCGGTACAGGTCGGCGTACTGGCGCCAGGCCAGTTCGTAGTCGTTCCTGCCGACGATGTCCTCCGGACTGCCGACTCCGGCGGATCTGGCGAAGGCCTCGTTGCAGCCGAGATAGCGGATGTCCCGGTCTTTCCAGAAGATGTGCTGCGGCACCGTGTTGATGACGTGTTGCAACATCTGCCGCGCGGCGAACAGGCGCTCCTCGCTTTGCCGGCGTGCGCTGATGTCCAGGAAAGTCACCACCGAGCCGACCACCTGGCCGCCCTGGCGCATCGGATACGACCAGTATTCGACCGGGAAGGCGGAGCCATCGCGGCGCCAGAACACCTCGTCGGCGACGTGGATGTCGCGGCCTTCGACATAGGCGCGGTAGGCGCGGCACTCGCCGGCGGGATACGGGCTGCCGTCGGCATGGCTGTGGTGCATGATTTCATGGATGTGGCGGCCAAGCAGATCGCTCGACTGCGCGTAGCCCAGCATGCGCAGGCCGGCGGAATTGACGAAGATGCAGTCGCCATGCGTGTCGACGCCGTACATGCCCTCGGCCATCGAGTCGAGCAACAGGTGGATGCGCTCCTTGCCTTCCTCCAGCGCCTGCTGGACGCGCTTGCGTTCGCTGATGTTGTCGAATACCGCGACGAAATGGTCCTGCTCGGGGCTGTAGACGGCGATGGAAAACCAGCAGTCGAGGGTGGGCAGATAGGTCTCGAAGCGTTCCGGCTGGCCGCTGCGGGCGACCCGGCCATAGATCTCGAACATCTCCGGGTTGCTTTCCCGGATCCCCGGAATCACCTCGCTGACCTTCTTGCCGACCACCGGCTGCAGCCCGGTCAGCCGCCCGAAGGCCGGGTTGACATCGAGATAGACGAAGTCGCGCGGCTCGCCCTGCTCGAACAGCATGCGGCAGTAGGCGTAGCCATCCAGCATGTTCTCGAACAGGGAGCGGTAGCGTTCGCGGCTTTCCTGCAAGGCTCGCTCGGCCTGGCGGCGTTCGGTGACGTCACGCAGCACGCCGATGAACAGACGCGCGCCGGCGCCGCCCTGTTCGCCGATGCTGACTTCGACCGGAACCTCGTGGCCATCCCGGTGCCGCAACACGAAGGCGAGGTTGCGCCAGGGCATGTTGGGCTGGCCGGTCTGCAGATAGCGCGCGAAGGCGGTGTCGTGCTGGCCGCGGAAGCGTGCGGGCATCAGGTCGGTAAGGGGGCGGTCCTGCAGTTCCGTGCTGGAGTAGCCGGTGAGCTGACAGGTGGCCGGGTTGGCGTAGGCCACGCGGCTGGCCGCGTTCACCACCAGAATGCCGTCCACCGCCGTGTCCAGAATGGCGCGATTGTGCGCCTCGCTCTGCGCCAGGGCCTCTTCCGCTAGGCGCAGGTCGGTGCTGTCGCGTGCGCTGACGATGGTGCCGCTGATCGTGCCGGCCTCATCCCGGTAGGGCGTGTAGGTCACGTTCATGTAGCGGCGGCCGCGCGCGCTGAACTCGAACCAGGCCTGGTAGCGCACTACCTCGCCGGCAAAGCATCGGTCCAGCTTGGTTTTGATCAGCGCTTCGAATACTTCCTGTCCGAACAGGTCGGCCACGTTGCGGCCGATGATTTCCGCCTCGCTGCGGCCGTGGCTGCACAGATAGGTCTGGTTGACCAGGCGATAGACGTAGTTCCGGTCGAGCACGGCGATGTGGTCGCTGCTGTCGGCCACGATGTGTTGAAAAAGCCGCAAACCGGCCTCGGCGATGACATCCCCCGCCACCTCGATGGCATGGCTGGCCCCTGCTTCATCGGCAGTGGCAGACTCCGGCTGGTACGGCGTGCGATCGCTCAAGGTCGTTCCTGAAAAGGGAAGCCACGGGGCTTGCCCAGGGTGGGTCGATCCGAACCTGAACTAACGACATCTGCCGCAATATCTTTAAGCCTCGTCTGAGCCTTGAAACGGCAGTTGACGGCATCGCGGTTGCCGGTTTCGTAGGAGCGCCTTCCAAGGCGCGATTGTTCCGGACTTCGCGCCTTGGAAGGCGCTCCTACGCGTGGTGTCGCCACTCACCCGGTGGATGGATATACATGACCATCCGATGTTTCCAGGTTTATGCGTACTGCTGTTTCAAGGCTATTTCGGCAGGCGCATCGCCGCGTCTTCGAAGGTGCCGGCTTGCGCATCCAGATGGCAGGCGGCGCAATTGGATTTCGCGAGCACCTTGGGCGAACGCCAGACGGCGGCTTCGATGGCGCGATGTTTTTTTACCCAGTACGGCGTTGCCGTGATGCGCAACGGGGTTGCGTCGGCTGCGAGCGAACGGTCGATCTTCCAGGCCGCTTCGCTGCGTCGTTTGCCGGCGTCGTTGTCCAGGGCGAATGCCAGCAAGTGACTGGCGGTGGCGGCATCCAGCGCCAGGTCGTCGCCGAAATGGCGGTTCTGCTCGGCAAACAGTTTTTGCCAGGAACGCGCCGGCAATAGGGCGGGATGGAAATCCAGGTGGCAGCTGCCGCATTCCTCGCGCCAGGCGGCATTGCCGGCAAGCGCCTTGCCGATGAAGGCGACATGCGGCGCTTCGGTTGCGGCTTGCGCTTGGCCAGTCAGATTTTCCAGCGGTTCCTCCGCCGCGTACTGGAACCACCAGCCGGAAAATACGGCGGCGCCGAGCAGGACGAGTAAGCCGATCAAGCGATAGGGCCGAGACACGCGTGCATCGTCCGGACCCAGCTTGATGCCGGTGACCATGCTGCGCGCCAGATTTTCCCGATGCGCCAGGCTCTCCAGCACGACCCCGGCGATATGGCCGAATACGAGCAGCAACATCAGTGTGGCAACGACTTCGTGCACTTCCTTGATGGCATGGCCGAGGTCATAGCCGAGCAGGCTTGCGGCGACGCCGTGTTGTTCCTCGCCACCCTGCACGAACAGACCGGAAAGCCCGACCGCCAAGCCCAGCGCGAGCAACAGATAAACCGCCTGGCTGCCGGCCGGGTTGTGGCCGAGATGGCGGGCGGCGCGGTGGGCCAGGGTCTGGCGCAGGTACCGCCAGCCTTGTTGCGGGCTGAAGCGGAAATTGGCGAAGCGGGCGTAATGCCCGCCGACGAATCCCCAAACCAGCCGGAAGCCGATCAGCCCAAGCATCAGGTAGCCCAGGCCGATGTGCACGCCCAGCCAGGCATCGGAATCCGCCGTGACATAGGCGCCGGCGAAGCTGGCGGCGAATAGCCAGTGGAACAATCGGGTAGGCAGATCCCAGATCAGCAGCGCTTTCATGGCTTAGTGCGGAATGCGGATGCGGTCTTCTTCGAAGTCGCCTTGTACCGCGCCCGGATGGCAGGCGGCGCAGTTGGCCGGGCTCTTCACGGAGGCGCGCTGCCAGACCTCGGGCCGGATTTCATGGCTGGCGTGTTTGCTCTGGAACCAGATGGTTTCACTGATGCGCAACGGCGCGGTGGGCGCGCGCCAGCGGTTCGAGGCGTTGTCGACCAGGAATGCGGTGATGGCGCGGCTTTCATTCGCCGTCAGCGAGGCGTCGCTGCCGAAATGCTTGTCCAGGCCGGCCATCACCTTGCGCCAGGATGCGGCCGGCAACAGGCCGGGGGCATACGCGATATGGCAGGAACCGCATTCCTGCTGCCAGAGCGCGTTCGGGCGCGACGGCAGCACCGGTTTGCCGCGATTTTCGCCGCCGTACTTGTCGCCGTGTTCGCCGGCCAACGCGATGCCGGCCAGGGCGGTGAGGGCGGCAAGCAGAAAAAGGGAGATTTTCATGCGATTTCCTTTATTTGATCGACAACAGATAGGTCACGAAATCACCCTTTTCCTGCACCGTGCAGGCGCGCTTGAGGACGTCGTTGCAATTACGTTTGAACCATTTTTCGACTTTTGCCGGATCGCTCAGGCGCGCCGGATTGGCCACCGGCGCCAGCGCTTCGATCGCTTTGCCGGTCGACGCGTGCTTGCCGGCGGCTTTGGCGTTGTCGGTATGGCAGGAGGTGCAACTCATCTCGCCGTGGCGGGCGCGGAACAGTTGTTCGCCTTGTGCGGCGCTGAACGGTTTGCCGGCTTCGGCGCGGTAGCCGGCGAGCAAATCGGCGCTGACGCTGGAATTCGCGGCTGCCGGCAGGGCACTCAGCAAGGCAAGGGAAATCAGGAGTTTTTTCATGGCCGTCTTCTTATCAAGTGGGACGGACGCAGTATTTTCCACAGAGCTTAAAGGGACATTAAGCAAGCGATCCGGTGCGACGGTTTGCGCGCCGAGCTACCTGGATATATGACTGGCGTCAAGAAATTGCCGCGAAATGCGCGCGATCGTGGCGAATCGGTGCACAATCGCCTCCCCTCGGCAGGCTGGTAAGAAAGTACCAACCCGTCATTGGTGTGTAACGAAAGCGCGCTAACTTCGGGAGCCTTAAAAAATAATGATCAAGGATGGAGTCCACATGAATACGCAAGCCATTGCGCATACCTATCAACTGCCGGTCGAACGCAGAAGCAACCTGTTGGTACGCAACCGGTTCGATTCCGCGCTGACGCTGCTCAAACCGTTGTTGAGCACACCGGCCTCGCTCAATGGCACCAGTCTTTACCGGGCCATGAGCCAGTTGCAAAAGACCTACCCCGATTTGAGCGGCAACGAGATCGAAGCGCTGGTGGCTGCCGTGGTGCGGACTTTGCAGAACCGAAGCGGGAAGCTCGGCTAGCTCCGGCTAGTCCGGCGGCGTCGCCGCCCATTTCATAAATTCGGGTCATGCGCCCATAAACAAAGCCGCGCTGACAAGGGGGTGACGCGTCGGTAAACTCGCGCGCCATATCCGATCTTCACCACTCAAGGAGTTATCTCATGGCCACCCGCGACACCCTCGCCGCAAAAGCCGCGGCTTGCACCAGCGCTGCCGCTCTGTTCGCCATCGCTCGCGATGCATTCGAGGCGCCGGCCGATATGGGCTATGCCAAGGAATTGTTGAACAGCGCTGCTTTTACCGGCGATGCCGGCGCCAAGGCGGCGCTCGACAAGGTTGCGGGTGACGCGATGTTCACCAAGGATTTCGTCACCCTGGCCATCGGTTATCAGGCTCTGGGCGATGCCGGTAAGGCGAAGGACATGCTCGGCCAGGGCGCCGATTTCGCGATGGACGGCAGTGAAAAAGTGGCTGTCGGCATGGGCCAGTGGCTTGCGCTGAGCGATGCCGCTGCCGCCGCCAAGGCGCTGGCCGGCGCGTTGAAGGAAGTTTCCGCCACCGAAGAACTGTACGGCCTGGCGGCTGTGGTAGCCGAATTGAACGACGCGACGTTGTTCGGCCAGATCATCGACAAGATCAAGACCAAGTGCGGTCGCGCCGGCGACTTCGCGCGCCTCGCCAAACTGGTTGCCTCTTCCGACCAGGCCAAGGGCGTTGAAGTGATCAACGAAGGTGCCGCCAAATACGGCAGCCCGGCCGACCTGATCGCGCTGTCCGGCGCCATGAACGAAATCGACCCGGCCGCCGCCGGCGCGCTGTACGCCAAGGCGCTCGATTCCGCCAAGGACTTCACCGCGCTGATGCAAGTGCTGAAGGCTGCCGCCGATAACCCCGAATTCGCCAAGACGGTGCTCGCCAAGGGCGGCGAGTTGGCCACCAGCAGCGATGAACTGATCCAACTGGCCGATGCCTGCGCAACCGGCGGCGATGCCGCCAGTGCCGCCGACATGCTGACCAAGGCCGAAGAAGCCGTGGGCAACCTGTTCGACATGCGCAAAGTCGTCGATGCGGTGGAAAAGCACCTGCCCGCCGACGCCGCCCGCATCGAGCGCGTCAAAGGCAAGCTGGTCAAGCGCGAAGCCAACCAGGCCAAATACACCGAACTGCAGAACGAAGAAGCCAAGTGCAAGACGATCAAGCAGTTCATCGTCCTGGCGGATCGCATCATGGCGGAGCTGGAAGATGCCGCCTACGCCGGCAAGATTCTCGGTCTGGCGGAAACCCAGATGCGCGCCGAAGGCGGTTTCCACTTTGCCCGCTTCAAGTCGCTGATCCTCGGCGTCGACCGCCTGGGCGACAAGGAATGGCTCGGCAAGCTGCTCGATGAAAGCGTCACCAACGCGGCCGACTTCGTCTGGTTCCGCGAGATCGTGCTGACTTGCGCCACCGAAATGAAGGATGCCGAATACGGCAAGGCGCGTGCCCGCACCTACGCCGAAGGCCGCGCGCTGGGCGATAGTGCCTACGACTACACCAAGATGGCAGAAACCGTGCAGACCGCATTGGGCGATTCCGCGATGGCCGCGAAGCTGTTGGGCGATGCCGCCGACCGCGCCAAGGACCATTACGCCTTGGCACACACCGCCAAGCTGTATCGCGACATCGGCGACAACGCCGCCGCCAATGCACTGTTCGCCAAGGCCGCCGCAGCCTGCGCCAGCGGCGACGAGTGCGTGCAGTTGGCCAACCGCCTGAAGGCCTACGAGTTGCCGGCCTCCGAGATCGTGCCGCTGATGGATGCCTGCGGCGGCCACCTGTCTTCCGTCAACGACAAGCTGCGCTGGGTCGAAGGTGTCGCCGATCTGCTGATGGACGGCGCCTGGGCAAACAAGTCCTACAACGCCATCGCCGCCAGTTTCAGCAGCGAAACCGACAAGAAACGTCTGGCGCTGAGCCGCCAGATACGCATGGGCTACCGTTTCTTCGGGCCTGGCGTGCAAGCGCACTGATACCGCGCCGAAATAAAAACGGCTGACCGGGGCAACCCGGGTCAGCCGTTTTTCATTTCAGCGTTGGAGTGGTTCAGTCTATTTCGCGCAGTTGCCGGTGTTGTAGGAGCGCCTTCCAAGGCGCGAAGTCCGGAACAATCGCGCCTTGGAAGGCGCTCCTACGCATGGTGTTGCCACTCAGCCGGTGGGGTGACGCGACAAATATCTCTCATGCCTCTATCCACGCGGCTTTCGCGCGAAATACACAGGTTCAATGATGTTCGCGTGCCTTGCGCGCTGCGCCCCAGAGTTCTTCCAGGTTGTAATGCAGGCGCACGGTCGGGTGCATGACATGCACGACCAAACCGCCGGCATCGACCAGCACCCATTCGCCGACTTGTTCGCCTTCGATGCCGATGATCTCGGCGCCGGCTTCCTTCAGCTTTTTCTGGACGTTGTCGGCGAGCGATTTGACTTGCCGGGTGGAATCGCCGCTGGCGACGATCATCTTGTCGAACATCGAGGTGAGGTGGCTGACATCGAGCACGGTGATTTCCTTGCCCTTGACGTCCTCCAGCGCGGCGATGGCGATTTTGACCAGTTGTTCGGTAGCTAAGTGTTCAGACATAGAGATGGTTCTCGTTGATGTAATCGATGACGGAGTCGGGTAGCAGGTAACGCAGGCTTTTGCCGCGCAGGGCGCGGTCGCGAATCTGGCTGGCGGAAATATCGAGTTGCGTGATGGTGTGAAGAAATACCCGGCCGGCGGGTTTTTCCGCGATTTCAGCGGCGTGTTCGCAACGGCGGGTGGACAACAGGGTGCGCAAAGGATCGGGCAGGGCATCTTCCCAACTTGCCAGTGAATAGCCCGGTCGATGCGCGACGGCGATGTGCGCCAGATCGAATAACTGGCGCCATTCGTGCCAGGTGGTCAGGCCGAGAAAAGCATCGCCGCCCATGAACAATACCAGAGGCGTGCCCGGCGGCAGTTCGGCACGCAATGTGGCGAGCGTCTCGACGCTGTAACACGGCCCGGATTTGTCGATTTCGCGGGGGTCGAGCAGGAAGCGCGGATTCTCCGCCACCGCCCGTCGCGCCATTTCCAGACGATGCGGCGCCGCCGCGCGCGGCTGACCGCGATGCGGCGGATGCCCGGCCGGAATGAAGCGGACCTGGCCGATCCGCAACACCTCGGCCAGTTCCTCCGCCAGACGCAGATGGCCGAAGTGGATCGGGTCGAAGGTGCCGCCGAGGAGGCCGACCACCGGGCGGGCGGCCTCGCCCGTCTTACCCACGCACATGCCCATCGCCCAGTACCACCCATTTCTGGCTGGTCAGACCTTCCAGGCCGACCGGGCCGCGGGCGTGGATCTTGTCGGTGGAGATGCCGATTTCCGCGCCGAGGCCGTATTCGAAGCCGTCGGCGAAGCGGGTCGAGGCGTTGACCATGACCGAGCTGGAATCGACTTCGCGCAGGAAGCGCATCGCGTTCGGGTGGTTGGTGGTGAGGATGGCGTCGGTGTGGTGCGAGCTGTAATGGTTGATGTGGGCGATGGCCTGGTCGAGGTCGTCGACCACTTTCACGCTGATGATCGGGGCGAGGTATTCGGTGTACCAGTCTTCTTCCGTTGCGTCGGCCAGTTGGGCACCCGGCACGCCGGCGAGAATGGCTTTGGCGGCGGCGTCGCAGCGCATTTCGACGCCCTTGGCGGCAAAGACGGCGCCGATGCGCGGCAGGAAAGTCGCCGCCGCGCGCGCATGCACCAGCAGCGATTCGGTGGCGTTGCACGGGCTATATTTCTGGGTCTTGGCGTTTTCGGTGACGATCAGCGCCTGTTCCAGGTTGAACTCGGCATCGACATAGGTGTGGCAGTTGCCGTCCAGGTGCTTGATCACCGGCACCTTGGACTCTTTGCTGATGCGTTCGATCAAGCCCTTGCCGCCGCGCGGGATGATGACGTCGACAAAACTTGGCATGGTGATCAGTTCGCCGACGGCGGCGCGGTCGGTGGTTTCCACCATCTGCACGGCGGTGGCGGGCAGGCCGGCAGATTCCAGCGCCTGGGAAACCAGTTTCCACAAGGCCAGATTCGACTGGATCGCTTCCGAGCCACCGCGCAGGATGCAGGCGTTGCCGCTCTTGATGGCGAGTGACGCGGCTTCGATGGTGACGTTGGGGCGGCTCTCGAAAATCATGCCGAACACGCCCAGCGGCACGCGCATCTGGCCGACGCTGAGGCCGGACGGCAGGCGTTTGATGCCGGTCATTTCGCCGACCGGGTCGGGCATCGCGGCCAGTTGTTCGCAGCCTTCGGCCATGGTGGCGACGATTTTGTCGGTCAGGCGCAGACGGTCGACCATCGGCGTGGCGAGGCCGGCGGCCTCGGCGGCAGCGACGTCCTGCGCGTTGGCGGCGTCGAGTGCAGCGCCGGCTGTGCGCAGCAGGCGCGCCAGTTCGACCAGACAGTCGTTCTTGGCTTTGGTCGAGGCGCGGGCCATGGCGGCGGCGGCGGTGCGCGCCTGCTGGCCGACGGTTTGCATGTATGACTTGATGTTCATGGTGGTGTTGCTCATATCGGGTTTCTACAAAAAAGCGGGCGCCTTGCCCTTGTTCATCAGAGCCAGGCCAAGTTGTTTCAGTTCATCCCAGGCATCTTCGCGCAGCAGGCCCTTGGCGGCGCGGTCGAGGCGGGACAGGCCGCGCATCGCCCAGGCCAGCTTGTCCGGACCGGCCCGCTTGAGGGCGCGTTCGACCAGCGCCTGTTTGCTGTCCCACACCCGTGCCGCCTGCATCAGCGCGGCCATGCGTTGGCCTTGCGCGAGTCCGGCAGTGATACGGTACAGCGTGCGGATTTCGTTGCCGAGCACGGTGAGGATCAGCACCAAAGCCTCGCCTTCGCTCTGCAGGCCGTCCAGCACACGGCAGAAACGGGCGGCATCGCCTTTCAGGAAGGCATCGGACAGGTCGCTGACATCGTAGCGCGCCACGTCGGCGACGGCTGCACGCACGGTTTCCAGGGTCAGCTGCACGGCTTGGCCGGGTTGCCGCGGTGGCGCCAGCAAGGACAGCTTTTCGATTTCCTGGTGCGCCGCGAGCAGGTTGCCTTCGACACGCGCGGCCAGCCAGGCGAGGATTTCCGGATTGGCTTTCAGATGGTGTCGCGCCAGGCGTTCGCCGATCCAGTCCGGCAAGCGTTCGATCGACGGCGGCGCGGTTTGCACCAGAATGCCGGCGCGTTCGATGGCACTCGCCCATTTGGTCGACAAGCTCGCTTTGTCGAGGCGCGGCGCGCTGATCAGCAGGAGGGTGTCGGCCGGCGGGTTACTCGCCCAGGCTTCCAGCGTCTTGCCGCCTTCGATGCCCGGCTTGCCGGTGGGCAGGCGTAATTCGACCAGACGCAGGCTGGAAAACAGCGACAGCGAATCGAAGCCGGCCAGCCAGCCGCGCCAGTCGAAATGGGTTTCCGCCTGCCACGACTGGCGCTCGGCATAGCCCTGCGCGCGCGCGGCGGCGCGAATCTGCGCAGCGGCTTCGTCGGTGAGCAGCGGTTCGTCGCCGCTGACCAGCCAGATCGGCGACAGCGCGCGTTTCAGTGCGCCGTCGAGCTGTTCGCCACGCAGCTTCATCAGTTCTTCAGATAGGACAGGCGACGCAGGATCTGGCGTAGCGCATCCTGTTCCATCGCACGATTCAGCGAGGCCTCTTCCGCTTCCTTGGCAAGCACCTGGGCGTCGGTAAAGGAGAAGTCGTTGCTGAGATGGATCTCGGTCGGTTCGACCAGGATGACGCCGACCGTATTGGTGACGGTGAGCCGCACGCGATATTCGAGACGGTATTCGCGCACCTTGCCG
>JASJPG010000151.1:0-11766 GCA_031426815.1 Hydrogenophilaceae bacterium | reverse complement strand
CATCAAAACAAAGGCTTATCAATTGTGTTTCTCATGAGGCGCTCCTACGACACCGGCAACTGCGTGAAATAGGATCATGAATCCGCCGTCCGCGCGTACAGCAGCGCATAGGGCAATACCGCTAAAACCTGGGCCAGCGGTAAGCCCTGTGCGCCATCCAGCGCGCGGGTGGCGGCCGTCTTGTCGGTCAAGGCATCGCGCCAGAGTGGCGGCGACCGCTCCGGCGGCAATTCCACCCAGGTATCGCGCCAGACCGATGCGCCCAGTTGCTGCTGCTCCGCCGCGCCAAGTTGGCCGAACAGGCGCGGCACCAGCACCAGCAGGGTTTCGCCGTCGCGCTGTCGGGCGAAGGCGCAGACCCGATCCGCCTGCGCGCCGTGGCACTTCAGCGCCAGATAATCTCCGTCGCGAAACAAAGCCTCGCGTTCGCGGCGCAGCGCCAGCGTCCGCCAGGTCAGGTAAAGCTTGATCGCGCCGTCTTCGGGATGGGCGAGCAATTCCGCCGCGCACGCCGCCGCGCCACGTTCGGCGCACAACTTTTTCACCGCGCTCAGCGCCGCGCGCCGCCGCGAGTAGTCCACCGGCCGCCGGTTGTCCGGGTCGACCAGGCTGAAATCCCACAACTCGTTGCCCTGATACAGATCCGGCACGCCGGGGCTGGTCAGCTTGAGCAGCAATTGCGCCAGGCTGTTGTAGACGCCGAGGCGGGCGATGCGGCGCTGGAACGGCAGGAAGTCGCGCAGGAACAGGTTGCCCGCGCCGGATTCCGGCGCCAGCAAGGCGTGCACGAAGTCGCGCGTCGCCGCCTCGTACTCCAGGTTCGGATTGATCCACGAGCTGTGCAGCTTGGCTTCGCGGCCGGCCTTGAGCAGATAGGCCTCGACGCGTTGCGCCAACTGCGCCAGTTCATCTGCGTTCGAGGCATCGGCCAACTCGAACGGCCAGATGCCGAGCAGGGTCTGGTAGAGCAGATATTCGTCGTCGCGACTGGGCGCGCGCTCGCTGCCGAGTTTGCGGCGCTTGCCACGGTTGAGCTGGTTCCAGCGCGACAGCGCGTGCTGCCACGCTTCCGGCATTTCCGACAGCGCGTTGAGCCGCGCCCGCGCGTCTTCCGAACGTTTGCTGTCGTGGCTGGAACTGGCCAGCAGGGCATGCGGCCAGTGCCGCGCGCGTTCCTGGTTCTCGCGATGGAACGCCGCCAGCGACACGCCGAAGCGGCGCGGGTCGCCGCCCACTTCGTTGAGCGAAAGCAGGCGGTTGTATTGATAGAACGTGGTGTCCTCCACCGCCTTGGCCATCACCGGGCTGCTGTATTGCTGGAACTTCATCGCGCAGGCCAGCACCGCCTGCCGATACGCCGCGCCGGCGGCTTCATCCGCCTGCGCCAGCAGCACCGCGCGCACGAAATCGAAAATGCTGGTATCCGCCGCGCGGCTGCGCTTCTTCGCCACACCCACCGCCCAGTCGACGTGGTGCGCATCGTCCGGCGCGGCGCCGCTCGCAGCCACATAGGTGCGATAGACCGGGAAGCTGGCGACGATTTCCGCCAGCGTGCCGCGCAGGCTGTTGAAACTGAAGTCGCAGGTGCGGCGGTCGCCCTTGGCCAGCCGGGTCAGTTGCGCGGCCAGCACGCCGAGTTCGCCAGCCAGCGCGGTCTCCATGATCAGATGCTTGTTCGCTCGCACCAGCTCGTCGTAATCCGGCCGCGCGCGGATGTAGCCCTGATAGACGCGGGTGTAGCAAACCTCGTTGTCGGCATCGACGAACAGGCCGCCGCACGCCGCCGCGAAGTCGTAGCCGGTGGTGCCGTGGATCGGCCACGCCTCGGGCAGATGTTCATGCGCGGCGAGGATTTTCTCCGCCACCAGATAGAGCGGCCGCACCTCGGCCGGCTCGGCCGGATTGGCCGACAGCGCCGCCGCCATTGCCTGTAGGCGGGCGAAATATTCCTGCGGGTCGTACAGCCCGTCCGGATGGTCGATGCGCAGGCCGTTGACGTAGCCGCGCGCGAGCAATTCGCGCACCAGGCGGTGCGTGGCCGCGAACACCTCCGGGTTGTCCATGCGCAGCGCGGCCAGATCGTTGATATCGAAGAAGCGGCGGTAGTTGATCTCGTCCGACGCCACCCGCCAGAACGCCAGCCGGTAAGCCTGCGCCTGCAGCAGGTCATGCAGCAGGTCGAAGTTCTCGCTGCCGTTGAACGCAGTCAGATTTTCCTGGATGAACTGGGCCAGATCGGCGCTGGCGACATACAGCGCGGCCAGATGGCGCTTGTGCACCTCCTTGTCGCGCGCCCGTTCCGCCACCGCATCTGCGCTGGCCCGGTCGCGCGCGGGCAGATGGCCGAACGCGGTGAGCAACGATTGATACTCCGACAGCAGCGCATCGTCGGCGCCCAGACGCCCCTGCAGGCGCGCCAGGCCGTCGCCCAGGATGCGCGGATATTCGCGCGGGTCGACCGGAAAACGGTGCTCGAAATAGCACACGCTGAACTCGCCCGGCTCGACGTCGAAGATCAGCCGGAGCTCGCCCTGCTCCAGCACCGTGCCGTAATGGTCGCCCAGCACCGGCAGCAACACCCGCCCGGACAGGTCGTCGCCGCGGGCATACCAGTCGATATCGAAATAGTCGGCATAGCGCGAAGCCGGGCCGTTCTCCAGCACGTCCAGCCACCAGGCGTTGTCGGCGCCCATGATGCCCATGTGATTCGGCACCAGGTCCATGATCTGGCCCATGCCGCGCCGTTTCAGCGCCGCCACGAACTGCTCGAAATCCTCGGCGGCGGCAATCTCCGGATTGAGGCTGCTGTGGTCGGTGATGTCGTAGCCGTGGCGGCTGCCCGGGCGCGCCTTCAGGATCGGCGACAGATAACAGTGGCTGATGCCGAGTTCGTCCAGATAGGGCAGCAGCGCCCTGGCCTGGCGCAGGTTGAAGTCGCGATGCAGTTGCAATCGATAGGTCGCGCGCGGAATCGACAGGCGCACGCCCTCGCCGACGTCTCCGGCGGGACCGGGCAGATGCTGCGGCGGCCGCTCGCGCCGCAGCATCTGGACGATGCCCTGCAGCCAGGCGGTACCCGGCCACGCCTCCAGATTAAGCGGCAGCTTCAGCCGCCAGCACGGATAGGTCGGATGCGTCGTGCCGGGCAGGTTGGGCGGCTCGCGCGCGCCGAACGCATCCTCCATCTGCACCAGCAGCAGCTTCGACGGCGCCCGCGCCAGATAGGTGTAGATCGCCGCCGCCAGTTCGCCGGTCATTTCCGGGTAGGCCTCCGGGTGCATGCCGCCACCCGCCGGCAACACGCCCTCGCCCTCCAGCGCCAGCAGCAGTTGGGCACGGTCCTGCGCCCGCTCGATCACCTGCTGATTGCGCGTGTCCGGGTCGGGAAACAGATGCAGCCGCTCGCGCAGCTCGATATCCAGCCCCTGCCAGTAGCCCGCCAGCGTCGGCAGATCGTGGCTGGTCACCGCCGCCGAAGCATGCGTCGGAAAGTCGCGCGGCGGCTTCAGATGGCCGGCGTCCGCGCGCTCGAAATAAAGCAGCCGGGTGGACAGCACGCGCAGTGGCGTCAGCGCCTCGCGCACCGCGTCCGGCACCGTGCCGAGATCCTCGCCCAGCACCAGACAACGGTTGCGCCGGCTCTCCAGTGCCAGGATGCCGAGCAGGTCCGCGAACGGGTAGGCGACATAGGCGCCGTCCGTCGCCGGCTGCCCGCGCGCCACCCAGAACAGGCGGTACAAGCCCATGACGTGATCCATCCGCAAGGCGCCGGCATCGCGCATGTTGGCGCGCAGCAATTCGATGAACGGCGCATACGCCGCCTCGCGCAGTCGCCACGGAATCCACGGCGGCAAGCCCCAATCCTGGCCGATGCGGTTGATCTCGTCCGGCGGCGCGCCGGTGGACGCGCCCAGCGCATACAACTCGCGCTGCATCCAGGTCGCCGCGCCGCCCTCCGCCACGCCGACAGCAAGGTCGAGCATGACGCCGACGCCCAGCCCCAGTTCCCACGAGCGCGTGCCGGCCGCCGCCAGTTGCTGCGCCGCCTGCCATTGCAGCCAGGCGTAGAACTCGACGCGTTCCGGCTGGCTGTCGCGAAACGCCGCCACTTCCGCCGAATCCGGGTCGCGGTAGTCCTCCGGCCAGGCCGGCCAACCCCACACGCCGGCATCCTCGGCATGGAAGTGGGCTTGCAGCGCCTCGAACAAGGCCTGCTGCGCCAGCCGCTCGCCGTGTTCCGCCTGGAACGCGCGAAATTCCCGCGCCCGCTCGCTGTCGCCGGCCAGATGGTTGGCGCGGAAATGCGCGTAGAGCAGTTCGAGCTGCTGCAGCTTCACTTCCGCGACACCGCGATAGTCCACCTGCGGCGCCGCGCGCAACGCCCGCAGCCGCGCCTGAAACGGCGGCGAATGCAGCAGCGCGCGCGCCTCTTCGCAGTCGGCGAAATCGGCGATGCCCGGCACATCGAGATACAGGATGTTGAACCAGGCCCGATTCGACGGACTGTACGGGCTGGCATGCTCCGGCGCGTGCGGAAACAGCGCATGCAGCGGGTTGAGCAGCACGGTCGCCGCGCCCGCTTCGCCGCAGAATTCCAGCATGCGGTGCAGATCGCCGAAATCACCGATGCCCCAGTTGCGCTCGGAACGCACGCCATATAGCTGCGCCGCGAAGCCCCACACCCGCCCGTCGCCCTGAATCGCCGGCGGCAGATAGCAGGTTTGCGGCGCAACGATGAACGACATGGCGGCCAGTTCGCCGCCCGCGTTCTCCAAACTGAAACGGTGATAACCCGGCTCCAACGCCAGATCGAGGCTCAGCTCGCGCCGGATGAACGTCACGCCGTCGAGTGCCTGGCGGCCGACTTCCGCCAACTCCGCGGGGACAAATTCTCCGCCGTCCGTCTCGCCGGATTCCCGCTGCAGCCGCCAGCGCCAGGTCTCGTTCGGCGTCGACTCGGGCAACGCAAAGGCGACCCAGTAAGGCCGCTCCGCCACGCGCACCACCTGCACCGGCGGCAACGGCCGCGCCCAATCGCGCCGGTCGAACGCGCGCAACGCGGCGGCAAGCGCGGCTTCGTCATCCAGCACGAACCCCATCGCGGCCAGCAAAGCCCGCTTCGTCGCCGCCGACGCGACATGCGCCTGACCCCAGATATCGCAGTATTCCGGCAGGATGCCGCAACGTTCGCAGAGCCGGTCGAGGTGTTCGCCCATCGCTCACCCCCTTGCATTCGAGTAATTGAGTGCGTGCGCCCAGATTGACCACGCCGGCCGGCGAGCGTTCGCCACGATCAGGACGATGGGGTAAGGAACCTACTCAAGTGGAATCTGGTAACGGCGGGCATTTGACGAACAGCACGAAATCGGCCGGGCCCTGCGCCATGCGCACCCTACGAAAACTCACTCCCGACCGGGAGGTTCATGCCGCTGCTGATGCATTGGGTCGAAACGTAGCCGGTCGGGCAGCAACAGAACCGGTACTGATTGCGGCCGGCGTCCTTTGCTGCATACATGGCCATATCGGCCTGCTTCAGCAGTTCGCCGGCGCTTGCCGTGCCGGCGATGGGCAGCACGGCGATGCCGATGCTGGTGGTGATACTCAGCCGTTGTTCGCCGATCGTGACGGGCATGGCCAGGCTGTCGAGGATCTTGCAGGCGACCCGCTCGGCGTCCTGCGGCTGGCTGATTTCGGTGAGGATGACGATGAATTCATCGCCGCCTTGGCGGGAGACGGTATCCACGTTGCGCACGCACGCGTTCAAACGCGCGGCGACGGCGATCAGGAGTTCGTCGCCGACATCGTGGCCGAGTTGGTCGTTGACGTCCTTGAAACGGTCCAGGTCCAGGTACATGACCGCAAGGGAGCGGTGGAAACGCTTGGCCTGGGTGAGCGCCTGGTTGAAGCGGTCCATCAACAGCCGGCGGTTGGGCAGGCCGGTCAGCGTGTCGTAATAGGCAAGGCGGTGGATTTCTTCCTGGTCGCGCTTGCGGCCGGAGATGTCCTCGATCTGGGCGATGAAATTGAGCGGTACGCCGGCGGTGTCGCGCAGCAGCGAAACGGTCAGTTGCGCCCAGATGGTCGCGCCGTTCTTGTGCAGATAGCGTTTTTCCAGTTGATAGGAATCGATCTCGCCGGCCAGGATCTGTTGCATGTTGACGACGGATTGCTCGATGTCTTCGGGATGCGTGAAATCCCGGAACGACAGGTTCTCCAGCGCGTCTTTTTCGTAACCCAGGATCTGACAGAGGGCGCGGTTCGCCAGGACGATGCGCCCGTCCAGCGTGGTGACGGACATGCCGATCGGGGCATATTCCAGCGTGTCGCGGAAGCGCTTCTCGCTTTCGCGCAAGGCGGATTCCGCCTGTTTGCGTTCGCTGATATCGCGCGTGATGCTCAACAGTGAAACGACGTTGCCCGCGGCATCGGCCAGCGGCACGGCGTTGGTTTCCAGCCAGCGATGCGCGCCTTTCAAGCTGCGTATCTCGAATTCCAGCCGACCGGGCTTGCCCTCGAAAACCTGCTTGGTCAGCTTCTTGAAACGTTGGCGATATTTCGGCGTGACGATGTCGGCGACCGAGGTGCCGATGACCTGCTCCAGCGAATGCGCGTCGATCATGTCGAGGCCGGCGCGGTTCATTTTCTGCAAGGTGCCGTCGGCGGACAGCATCTTCACGCACTCGGGTTCGTTCTCGATGATCGTGCGCAGCTGCAGTTCGCTCTCGATCAGCCGCTGTTCGACCCGGCTGCGTTCGATCGCCGATTCCACCCAGCGGGCGAGCAACTGGACGAATTCCTTGTCGCCGTCGTCGAACGGGCGGTGATAGGGATGCTGCGAGCTGAAATTGACGGTGCCATAGATCGTCCCGCCGACCCGGGTCGGCGCGCCGATATAGCTTTCCAGCTGGAACGTTTGGTAACAGGGGTGGCCCCGATACGCGGAACTCCCCATCGCGTCGATGGCCAGGATGTCGTCCTGCGCGATGGTCATGTTGCAATAGGTCTGGCCGAACGGAAATGTCTGCCCGTCCTGCAAGGTGCCGGGCGGCGAAACCTGGGACACGACGTGGTAAGTGTCCGCTTCGATATGGCTGATGATGCCGAATTCCAGCCCCAGATGCGCCGCGCCGAGCGCGAGCGCCTGCCTGAACTGCTCGGCCAGCGGCAGATGCGACAGGGCGGCGATTTCGCTCAGATGGCGGAAGCTGGTGTGTTGGCGGAGTGCGGTCGCCTCCAGCCGCTTGCGTTCGGTGATGTCCCGACCGATGACGACCAGGCCGCGCCGGCTGCCGTCGGCATGGAACAGGGGCAGCTTGGTCACTTCGAAGGTTTGCAACTCGCCGCTGAGCGTGTTCGGAACGCTTTCCAACGAGTCATGCCGCGCCCGCAGTGCCCAGGCCGCTTCGTCTTCGCGCTGGCAGGCGGTGAAGACCTCGGCCAGCGCCGGGTAGAGCTGCGCCAGTTCAAGGTCCGTCATGCCTTCCCAACGCTGCCCGATCAGATTGAACAGGCGCAGGCCGGCCGTGTTCACCACGCGCCAACGCCCCTCGCCATCCTTGAAAAAAATGGCATCGGGCATCGCTTCGATCAACGTGGAGAGGCGCTCGGCGAACTCGTTCGCGGTGGAAATTTGTAGCATGTGCAAATGTTACCGGCAGATGAAGGACTTATGTCTAAAGACATAGCGCCGCAGCCGCCTTGCCTTGCCGCGGTTGCGTACCCGCTACCCGTCGCCGCCCTCTTGCAGAGTCCACAACACCGACCAGGGCGGCAGTTCGCCATTCACCATTTCATCCGTAGTGAACAGGGTACGGCCGTCGGGCGGCACGCCTTCCCGCACCGCGTTCGATAAATTCGCCAGCAGCCGCAACGTCGAGCCGTCGCCCAGGCGCCACCGCACTTGCAGCAAGCCGCTCGGCAATACCTCGAACTGCCCTGCTCCCCCGGCCATGCCAGGCAGGCGCGGCACGATCATGTCGCGCCGCAGTAGCAGCAAAGTGCGGTAGTAGGCCAGCCACTCGGCATGTTCCGGCTGGTCCAGGCAGTCCCAATCGAGCCGGGCGGCGAGAAAGGTTTCCAGGCGGTTGGGGTCGGGAATTGCGGCCTGCGCTGCCGCGTCGGCGTAGCGGGCGAAGCGGGCGAACTCGCGGCGGCGGCCTTGCGTCACCGCCGCGCGCAGTTCTTTGTCGCGGTCGTTGCCGCCGAAGTCGCAGAAGAACGGGAAAGGGGTCGCGGCGGCGAATTCTTCGCCCATGAACAGCATCGGAATCGACGGCGCCAGCAGATAGATCGCGGCCGCCGCGCGCAGCGCTGGTTTGCCGGCAAGCTGGGCAATGCGTTCGCCGTAGGCGCGGTTGCCGATCTGGTCGTGGCTTTGCAGGAAGGCGACGAAGGCTTGCGCCGGCAGGTGCGCGCTGGCTTCGCCGCGGGGATTGCCGTCGCGATAGGCCGAGATTTCTCCTTGCCAGGCGTAGCCTTGCGCCAGGCTGCGGCCAAGGTGGTGCAGCGGCGCGGCCGCGTAGTCGGCGTAATAGCCGTCGCTTTCGCCGGTGCACAGCACATGCAGGGCGTGGTGCAGGTCGTCGTTCCATTGCGCGCGATAGCCGTCGTCGCCGAGGTAGCGCGCCTGGTTGGCGTCGTTTTCCAGGATCAGGTGGACTTCGCGCTGGTTGCCGATGGCGGCTCTGACGCAGGCCGACAATTCGTCGAGGAAGTGGCGCGGGCTGGTGTCGAAGATCGCATGCACCGCGTCCAGGCGGAGGCCGTCCAGGTGGTATTCCTGCAGCCAGTACAGCGCGTTGTGCAGGAAGAATTCGCGCACCGGGCGCGGCCCGTCGAAGGCGATGGCGGCACCCCAGGGGGTCTGCCGGCGCTCGCTGAAAAACGGTTGGGCGTAGACGTGCAGGTAGTTTCCTTCCGGGCCGAAGTGGTTGTAGACCACGTCCAGCAGCACCATCAGGCCGCGCAGATGGGCGGCTTCGATCAGCGCTTTGAGGTCTTCCGGGCGACCGTAGCGGCTGTCCGGCGCGAACGGCAGGACACCGTCGTAACCCCAGTCGCGCGTACCGGGAAAATCCGCCACCGGCATCAGTTCCAGCGCGGTCACGCCGAGTTCGACCAGGTAGTCGAGGCGTTGCATGACGCCGGCGAAGGTGCCTTCCGGCGAGAAGGTGCCGACATGCACTTCGTACAGCACCGCTTCGTGCCACGGCCGCCCGCGCCAGGCCGCATCGCGCCAGACGAAGGCGCTCGGGTCGATTACTTCGCTGGCGGCATGCACGTCGTCCGGGTTGTAACGCGCGGCGGGATCGGGCACGCGCAACGCGTCGTTGACCTCGAAGCGGTAGCGCGCGCCGGCGCCGGCATCGGCCACG
The DNA here is from genome assembly GCA_031426815.1 of Hydrogenophilaceae bacterium. GTDB lineage: Bacteria > Pseudomonadota > Gammaproteobacteria > Burkholderiales > Thiobacillaceae > PFJX01. The sequence continues at coordinate 2,392 of JASJPG010000151.1, read as the reverse complement.
GTCAGTTCGAACCAGCCTTCGCCGTGCGCTGCCATGGGCAACGCGTCCTGGCCGGGTTCGAGGCATAAGCCGACCTGACCGAGGTCGGGCGCCCACAGGCGAAAGCGCACGCCGGATTCGGTGATCCGCGTGCCGAACGGCATGTCGTGTCGTCTTGTCGGCAAACCGCTCCTCCTTCAGCGCCGTACCAGCCGGAGCAAGCGCCGCAGCGCGCTACCGACAGCAACCGATGACTGTTTGAGCGCATCGCTCAATTCAGCAATCGCCCTTTCCGCCAGGAACAGGGTCAACAACACCTCGGCGACCGCGACTTCGGCCGGGTAGGTGGGGTGCCCCTTCATTGCCTGACGGTAACTTCTGAAAAACGCCTTGCTCGCCAGCCGTTCCCAGCTGTCCACCTGGTGCTGCCAGTTCGCTGCCATGTTCGACGCCATCTCCGCGCCCTGCGGCGGCAAATCGCCGACCGCCTGCGCCAGCGCGGCGGCGCCGGCCATGCCGAGGGAAGCCAGCATGCCCGCCACATCCAGCAATGGCGTGTGCTTGCGGCGTCGTTCCTCCCAACTTTGTCCCGGCTCGCCGCCATAGTTGGCGATGAGCACATCGTTGTTCACCCGCCAGACCTGGCCCAGGTGATAGTTGCCGTGGCAACGCGTCTTCACCGCCTGCAGCCGCATGCCGGCCGCCCGCACGATGCGGCGATACAGCTTGGCGCGCTGCGCCAGCAGGCCGACGGCCAGTTCCCGCACCGACTCCGGTTGGCGCGACAGTTCCCGCTCCAGCAATTCGAACATCGCATCCATCTCGCGCCGCACCTTGTTCACCCAGGCGACGATATCCGCCGCTTCGACCGGTTCGGTGCCAAAGGCGCCGGCCACATCGGACTGAGCCAGCGCGCGATGGAACTGCGCCGTGCGCAGTCCGAGGTTCTTCATCAAGCCCAGGTAGGCGGCGTGGTGCTGCACATCCGGCGCCGGCTCCGGGCCGGCTTGGCGCACATCCAGGCAACGCTTCAGATAGTCCAGCGTATAGCGCCAGGCATCGCCCTGGTTTTCCACGCTGCGCTCCAGAATCGCCAGGGTCGAACGCTGCTCCACGCTGTCGACATATTCCACCGTGCCAAGCAGTTGCGGAACATGGGAAAACTGCGCGGTTTCATAAAGAAAGCGCGAGATTTCCAGCTCCGGATGGATGCCCTCCAGCAGCCAGCGATAGCCCTTCAGCAGCAGTCGGTCGTCCAGCGTCACACGCAGCCGGCCGTGCTCGCCGAGCGAGCGCTGGATGCCGCTCATCGCGGTCGTGCCGGCCGGCGCGGCAAGGTCGGCGCCGCTGGCGGTGAATTCCAGCCGGCCTTCGCCGAACGCCAGCATTTCGCCGCGTGCCATCGCCGCCACCAGGGCGCGGCAGAAGCCATCGTCCCAGAACGCGTCGAGCAGCTTGCCGACGCGCGCGCTGCGGCGCACCTTGGCCAGGGTGGCCGGCAGCAGCGCGCCGTCGTGCGCGTCCGTCGCGTCGTCCCAGACCAACGCCAGCGGCATGGCGTAGCGGTGCACCTCGGCGTTGGGCAGGGTGACCGCGACGGTGGCGAACAGCCAGTCGCCGCCGTCGTCGGTCCATTCCTGCATTGCTTCGAACTTGAACTTCGCCAGTGCCGTGTCGCGGTCGGCGAACCAGGGTTGCATCCGGAAGTAGCGCGGCACGATCTGGCTTTCGAGCTGGTCGCGCGCGCGCCGCACCATCAACGGCAGCACGCCGCCGTCGTCGGCCGCTTGCGAGAACAGGGTGCGCCAGCCGCTGTCGAGCAACACCAGCACCGGCAGATCCGGTGCCACCGGACGCTCTTCGTGCCAGGTCGGCGCCGCCACGTCCGTGGCCAGGCGGAAGGCGAAAAAGCCATGCCCGCCCAGGGTGAGCAGATAGGGCATCTCGCCGATCGGCGGGAAGCGGCTGCGGCCGATCAATTCCACCGGCACGCGCCCCTTGAAGGCGGCGAGATCCAGTTCCACCGCCTGCGGCGCGCGCGCCAGATTGGCCACGCACAGGATGGATTCGTCTTCGAACTCGCGTAGATACGCCAGGATCTTGCGATTGCCGGGGCGCAGGAAACGCAGGCTGCCGCGCCCGAACGCCCGGTGCGCGCGGCGCATGGCGATCATTCGACGGGTCCAGTTGAGCAGCGAGTAAGGATTGGGCTGCTGCGCCGCGACGTTGACCGCGGCGTAGCTGTACATCGGATCGTCTATCGGCTGCAGGTACAGGCGCTCGCCTTCCGCCGTGGAAAAGCCGCCATTGCGCTCGCCGCTCCACTGCATCGGCGTGCGCACGCCGTTGCGGTCGCCCAGCTGGAGGTTGTCGCCCATGCCGATCTCGTCGCCGTAATACAGGATCGGCGAAC
>JASJPG010000150.1:0-21257 GCA_031426815.1 Hydrogenophilaceae bacterium | reverse complement strand
CACTTTCGCAAAAACGGCCAAGTGTAAACTACCGGCCCCCTTTCCCGCCAGCCGCTCGATGCTGTAGCGAGAACGTAACCGATTGATTTAATTGAAATGAACAAAGAAAATCCGCGCAATTTGATCAATACAGGGCACTACGAGAACTTTCCCGTCGGCTCGATATTCATGCCGGCACGGTTGCGCGCTCCGATCCGGGCGATCTATGCCTTTGCCCGAAGTGCCGATGATTTTGCCGACGAAGGCGACGATTCCGCCGAAATTCGTCTTGCCAAGCTCGCCGCCTATCACGCGAATCTGCATGCGCTGGAGCGTGGCGAGACGGTCGAGCATCCGGTTTTCAAAGCGCTAGCTCCGCATATTCGGCAGTTCGATCTGCCCTACGGCTTGTTCCACGACTTGCTGTCGGCCTTCGAGCAGGATTGCACGAAAACACGCTATGCCCATTTCGGCGAAGTCATGGACTACTGCAAGCGCTCGGCCAACCCCATCGGCCGCTTGTTGCTCAAACTCTACGGCGACGACGATGCCAAACATCAGGCCTGGTCGGACGGCATCTGTTCGGCCTTGCAGCTGATCAACTTTCTGCAGGACGTGGCCATCGACTGGAAAAAGAACCGGATCTATCTGCCGCAGGATGAGATGGCCCAATTTGGCATCAGCGAACGGCAGATCGCCGAGGGGCGCATCGACGCGCTCTGGCAGCAATTCATGAAAGGCCAGATCGAACGCGCCCGCCGCATGCTGCAGGCTGGCGCTCCGCTCGGCCTCGCCTTGAAGGGTCGTATCGGCTTCGAAATGCGCCTGATCATTCTCGGCGGCGAACGCATCCTGCTGCAGTTGCATGCCAGCCGCGGCGACATGTTCCAGCAACGCCCGAAACTGGCCTGGAAGGATTGGCTGAACATGCTCTGGCGCGCGACTTACACACGCCAGCCGCGCCCACGCGCCGTGGCTTCGTGCGGCAGCGGCGGCTGCGGACACTGACATGCAGGTCACGATGAATCCACACGACTATTGCCAGGACAAAGCCGCCGCCAGCGGCTCCAGTTTTTATTACAGTTTCCGCTTCCTGCCGCCGGACCGACGCCGCGCCATCGTCGCGTTCTATGCCTTCTGCCGCGAGGTGGACGACATCGTCGACGAGTGCCCTGATCGCGGCCTGGCGCGCACCAAACTAGCCTGGTGGCGCGGCGAAATCGCCCAGCTTTTTGCCGGCAATCCGAGTCATCCGGTCACGCTGGCGCTGGCGGAGGCCATCACGCCGTTTCATCTGTCGCAGGATGCCTTCGAGCAGATCATCGATGGCATGGAGATGGACCTGAGCCAACCCGTGCGCTACCCCGACTTCAAAGCGTTGCGCCTGTACTGCCACCGTGTCGCCGGCATCGTCGGCGAGGTCGCCGCGTCGATCTTCGGCATCGAAGATCGCGCCACATTGAAGTACGCCAACAAACTGGGCCTCGCCTTCCAGCTCACCAACATCATCCGCGATGTCGGCGAAGACGCGCGCCGAGGGCGTGTTTATCTGCCCGAAGACGAATTGGCGCAGTTCGGTGTTTCGATTGCCGATCTGACACAAGCACACGTGAGCGACAACTTCCGCCGCTTGATGGAATTTCAGACCCAGCGCGCGATGCAAACCTACGACGAAGCGCTGGCCTTGCTACCGGCCGCTGACCGCAAGGCGCAGCGCCCGGGACTGATCATGGCGGCGATTTATCGCACCCTGCTGGAGGAAATCCGCGCGGACGGTTTTCAGGTCCTCGACCGGCGCACCTCGCTGACCCCGCTGCGCAAGCTCTGGCTGGCCTGGCGCACCTGGATCGAGGGATAAGCCGCGTGCCGAACAGAGTCGCCATCGTCGGCGGCGGCTGGGCGGGCATTGCCTGCGCGGTCGAACTGGCCGGGCAAGGCGTGCCCGTCACGCTGTTCGAAGCCGCCAGGCAACTCGGCGGCCGTGCCCGGGGAGTCGACTGGGATGGCATCGCCATCGACAACGGCCAGCACTTGATGATCGGCGCCTATCGCCATACCCGGCAGTTGCTCGCGCGTCTGGGCACCTCCGGCAAATTGGAACAACGCAGGCTGCAACTCTGCGTACCGGACTTCCGCCTGCGCTTGCCGGCACTACCAGCCCCGCTGCACCTGGCCGGCGGCCTGCTTGCCGCTCGCGGCCTGAGCTGGCGCGATAAATTCGCGGCGGCCTGTTTCATGCACCATCTGCAGAACATCGATTTTCAATTGTCCACAGACCTGCCGGCGGGCGAATTTCTGGATCGGCAGCGGCAACCGCCCAATCTGGTGGCGCGGTTGTGGGCGCCCATCTGCATCGCCGCGCTCAATACGCCGCTGGAAATCGCTTCGGCACAGGTGTTTTGCAATGTGCTGCGCGACAGCCTGGCCGGCACGCGCGCAGCCAGCGATCTGCTGATGAACCGGGCGGATCTGGGCAGCCTGCTGGATGCCGCCCCGTCCTATCTTGCGCAACATGGTGGCGAGATCAGGCTCGCCGGCAAGGTCGACGCCGTCATCCGCAAAGAAACAGGTTTCGTTCTGGCCGGGCCGGAGGTCGCTGCATGCAAGGTTGTCCTGGCGGCCCACCCTGCCCGCTTGCCGGCTTTGCTGGCTGGTTTGCCGGAAATGTCCGGCATTGTCGATCAGGTCTCGCGTTTTACCTGGCAGCCCATCCTGACGCTCTGGCTGCGCTTCGCCACAGCGCCCGAATTTCCGTTTCCCATGCTGGGTCTGGGCGACAGTCAGGCGCCCTGGGCGTTCGAGCGCAACGATCTTGCGCCCGGCATGGTCGCCATCGTGATGAGCGCGGAGGGTCCGCATCTGGAACTTTCGCCGGAAGCACTGCTCGATTCCTACCTGCGTCTGCTCGCCCGGCAACTCGGGCCGCTGCCGACGCTGCTGAACTGGAAAACGATCGTCGAAAAACGTGCCACTTATGCCTGCGTGCCCAACATGCAACGCCCCGGCAACCGGACACCGCTACACGGACTCTATCTGGCCGGCGATTACACCGTCGGCGTCGATCCGACCCAAACCTATCCAGCCACCCTCGAAGGCGCAGTCCGCAGCGGCGTAGAATGCGCGCGCCTGATCCTTGCCGAACCGACATGAAAAACTACTCCGCCCCCGCCGATCTTCTTAAAGGCCGCACCATTCTGATCACCGGCGCAGGCCAAGGTCTTGGCCGCATTGCAGCCATCGACTATGCGCGGCATGGCGCCACCGTCATCCTGCTTGGACGCTCGATCCGCAAGCTGGAGCAGGTTTATGACGAAATTCTTGCCATCGGCGGCCCGCAACCAGCCATCTTTCCGATGGATCTGGCAGCCGCGACCGATGCCGATTTCGCTGCCATGGCACAAGCCATCGGTTATCAGATCGGCCGTCTCGACGGCATCCTGCATTGCGCAGCGGCATTCGAAACGCTGGCGCCGCAAGCATTGGAGAGTGTCGAAGGCTGGATGAAACTGTTCAAGGTCAATGCCGCCGCACCGGCTGCAATCAACCGGGTCTGCGCCAATTATCTGGAAGCCAGCGAACATGCCGCCGTGATCTTGGTCGGCGAGTCGCATGGGCATGCACCCGTCGCCTATTGGGGCGGCTTTGCCGTCTCGAAAGCGGCGCTGGAAGCCTATTTCAAGGTTCAGGCAGACGAATGGGCCGATAGCCCGATGCGCATCAACCTGATCATTCCCGGCCCGCTCAATACCCCGCAACGCGCCAAAACGCATCCGGGTGAAGCGAAAACCAGCCTGCCGCAACCGGAAGACCTGGTTCCGCAGCTACTTTTTCTGATGGGTCCGGATGGCGTCGACGTGCGCGGCCAGTTCATCGATGGGCGCGACTGAGCCGCGCCCATCCAGGCAGTTAGCCTTTATCGCACTCCGCGCAGAAGCGCTGATGCAGATAGGCCTTGAACTCGGCGCCGACTTCGCTGTGCGTTAACGCATATTCGACAGTCGCTTCCAGATAACCCAGCTTGCTGCCGCAGTCGTAGCGTTTGCCTTCGAACTCGTAAGCCAACACCTGCTGCTCCTGCATCAAGGCCGCGATACCGTCGGTCAATTGCAATTCGTTGCCAGCGCCGCGTTCGATATGGCGTAGATGATGAAAAATGCGCGGGGTGAGCACATAGCGTCCAACTACAGCAAGATTTGACGGCGCAACCTCGGGTTTCGGTTTTTCCACGATCTTGGTCACTCGCGACAGACGATCCGCCATCTTTTCAGCAGCAACGATACCGTAGGAAGCGGTTTCACTTGGATCGACGTTCTGCACGCCCACCAGCGAACACTGGTAGTAGCTGTACAGATCGCACATCTGCTTGGTGACACCGGGCTTTCCATCGATCAAGTCGTCCGCCAGCAGTACTGCGAAGGGTTCGTCATTCACGGCCGGTTGCGCACACAGCACCGCGTGGCCCAGACCCAGTGCTTCAGCCTGGCGGATGTAGATGCAATTGACGTTGATCGGCAACATGCCGCGCAATTCTTCCAGCACCCGCAGTTTGCCCTTGGATTCCAGTTCGACTTCCAGTTCGTACGCCTTGTCGAAATGGTCAGCGATGGAACGTTTGCTCCGACCGATGATGAAGATCAGATCGGTGATCCCCGCAGCCGCGGCCTCCTCCGCCGCATATTGGATCAGCGGCTTGTCGACGATAGGCAGCATCTCCTTCGGATTAGCCTTGGTGGCCGGCAGAAAACGGGTGCCCAGGCCCGCGGCGGGAAATACGGCTTTCGTGACTCGTTTCATCTGGTTTCCTCTACCTTATATATTTAAGTTTGGTTTTATCAGAGCGTTGTTTCGGGAGTCATCACATCCAGCTTCGAATCGACCTTTACGGCCATATTGCATGGATGGCACAAGCGCGCTTTCATGATGGCGCCGAAAGCTTCCGCCAATTCAGGATGTTTCAATGCGTATTCCACATTGGCGCGCAGGAAGCCCAGCTTGGAACCGCAATCGTAGCGAATGCCATGGTATTCGTAGGCCAGGACCTGCTGTTCATCTATCAATCGGGCAATAGCGTCGGTCAGTTGCAACTCACCGCCTACCCCCCGCTTGATATGTTTCAAATGTTCGAAAATTCGCGCGGTGAACACGTAGCGTCCAACCACGGCGAGATTCGAGGGCGCCGTTCCGACCTGCGGCTTCTCGACAATCGCTGCCACCCGATGCGTGTTCTTCGCGATGGGTTGCACCGTAACGATGCCATATTGATTCACGTCGGAGTCCGGCACAGCCTGTACGCCGATCACAGACGAACGATAAAAGCCGAATTGCTCCACCAGTTGCTGAGTCGCACCGGGAGAAGCATCGATCAGATCGTCCGCCAACAACACGGCAAACGGCTCTTCGCCGACCACCCGTTCCGCGCAAAGGACGGCGTGACCGAGACCCAGCGCCTCGGCCTGACGGATGTAAATGCAATTGACGTGCGAGGGAATGATGTTGCGCACGATTTCCAGCAAGGCTGTTTTGCCCTTGGTCTCCAACTCGGCTTCTAATTCGTAAGCCTTGTCGAAGTGATCCGGAATGGCCCGCTTGCTGCGGCCGTTGATGAAAATCAGATCGGTAATACCGGCTTCAACCGCTTCCTCAACGGCATACTGGATCAACGGCTTATCGACGATAGGCAGCATTTCCTTGGGGTTCGCCTTGGTCGCGGGCAAGAATCGAGTGCCTAGGCCGGCGACGGGAAATACAGCTTTGGTTACAACCTGCATGCGTTTTTCTCCTGAATTGTTTTTTCTGGTTCGAATGTTAGCAATTTCATCCATGTCGCCGTTATGACAAATACAGCTCAACTCGAAAAAATGACCTGAAACGCGGCTTCATCCAGTATTGCGATGCCGAGTTCCTGCGCCTTGGCCAGTTTGCTGCCGGCCTCGGCACCGGCAACCAAATAGTCCGTCTTCCTGGACACGCTGCCCGCCACTTTGCCGCCCTCGGCTTCGATCATGGCTTTCGCCTGGTCTCGCGTCAGTGCGGGCAGGGTTCCGGTCAAAACAAAGGTCTTGCCAACCAGTTTTCCGGCGACGGGCGATTGCGCTTCGCCATCTATCCAAGCGTGTGCCTCGCGCAGATTTTCGATGACGACTAGGTTATGCGACTCGGTGAAAAAGGCGCGTATCGAAGCGGCCACCACCGGACCGACGTCCGGAACTTGCTGCAAGGCTGACTCCTCCGCAGCCTTCAATGCATCCAGGCTACCGAAATAGCGTGCCAAGTCCTTGGCGGTTTGCTCGCCGACGTTGCGAATACCCAAGGCAAAGATAAAGCGCGCCAAATCGCGGCGGCGGCTGTCTTTTATTGCTGCCAACAGATTGGTGGCAGATTTCTCCGCCATGCGATCCAAAGACATAAGGCTTTGTATATTGATTTTGGCCCGGTCATAAAGATCAGCTGGCGTTTCAGCAAGCCCCTTGTCGACAAGCTGGTCAACCAGCTTGTCGCCCATTCCGTCAATGTCCATCGCCCGCCGTGAGGCAAAATGGATCAGCGCCTGTTTGCGCTGAGCCGAACAGTAAAGTCCTCCGGTACAGCGGATGACCACCTCCCCATCCTCCCGTACCACCTTCGATTTGCATACCGGACAAATGGGCTCTTCGTTGTCGTTCTTCTCAAGGCTAGCCAGGATGTTGAAGCGCTGTGGTGCCGGGCTAGGTCGCATATCCAGCACCACGCCAACCACCTCCGGAATGACATCGCCGGCACGCCGCACGATAACGCTGTCACCGATGCGGACATCCTTGCGGTCTATTTCGTCCTGGTTGTGCAGCGTCGCATTGGTCACCGTGACGCCGCCGACGAACTTCGGCTCCAGCCGTGCGACCGGGGTCAACGCGCCGGTGCGGCCGACCTGGATGTCGATGCCCACGACCTGGGTGATTTCTTCCTGCGCCGGATATTTGTGCGCGATGGCGAAGCGCGGCGCGCGCGAAACGAAGCCCAGCATGGCTTGATCGGCGAGGCGGTTCACTTTGTAAACCGCACCGTCGATATCGAATGGCAGCTTTTCGCGGCGCGCGCCAAGCGTCTGGAAATAGCGCATCAATCCGTCGACGCCGCTGACCACAGCACCCTCGCCGGACACCGGCAAACGCAGTTCGGCCAGCCAGTCCATGATCGCGGCATGCGTGTCGGGCAAGCCCGCCGTTTCGACGCGACCGACGCCATACGCGAAAAAAGACAAGCGACGCTGCGCGCTGATGCGCGGATCGAGCTGGCGCAAACTCCCGGCCGCGGCATTGCGCGGATTGACAAATGTTTTATCGCCGTTCGCGCGCGCGGCTTCGTTCAATCGTTCGAAATCGCGCCGCAGCATTACAACCTCGCCGCGCACCTCCAACCATTCCGGCGGGTGTTCGCTGGCCAGTTGCATCGGGATGGCGCGGATCGTGCGCAGGTTGGCGGTAACGTCTTCGCCACGGCTACCGTCACCGCGGGTCGCGCCCTGGACGAAAACGCCGCGCTGGTAGTGCAGCGCCACCGCCAGACCATCGAATTTCGGCTCGACGGCATACTCGATGGGACTGTCATCACGTTGCAAACCTTCGCGCGCGCGCCGATCGAACGCCACTACTTCGGCCTCCGAAAAGGCGTTGTTGAGCGACAACATGGGCAAGACATGCGCGACTTCGGTGAACGTCTTGAGCGGCCCGGCACCGACCCGCTGGGTCGGCGAATCAGACGTCAGCAGTTGCGGATTCGCCGCCTCGATGGCTTGCAATTCGCGCAACAGACGGTCGTATTCGGCGTCTGACAGCGTTGGCGCATCGAGAACGTAGTATCGATAGTTCGCTTCGTTGATGAGTGCCCGCAACTGCTGGGCGCGTGCAGATGCGGCATCCACACTGGCGACCATCAATCAGACGAACAGGCGCAATGAACGCTCACCGCCCGCGGGGATACCGCGCGCTTCCATGCGTTGATAGAACGACAACAGCCGCGCTCGGTCGCGGTTCAAGCTTTCTTCGCTGACCACGCGACCGTTGTCGTCGACCATACGGCCTTCGAGGCGGGCGGCCAGATCGAAGCCGAGATGGGTCATGCGATCGAACACCGACAGACCGTCGGCGACACGCGGCACATCGAACAGCAAGGTGACGCCATGCGTGGTGAGGCCGCGACCATCGCGCGGGAACGGCTCTTCGCCCTGATTGGCGAGCGAGAACAGCGTATGGCCGAACGAATCGCGCGCATGGAAGCTGCCATCCGGTTCCAGACTGAGACGGGCTTCCTGCGCCAGACCGTGCATCGCTTCGCTGGTGAACGGGCGACTGTCGGCCGAAACCACGTTGAGGCCGATCAGGACATCGACATCCATACAGAACAAATCCAGATCGCGCGCGAGCACCAGCGCCTCCTGCTTGTCCGGGCAACTTACCGCGCCACCTTCCTCTGCTGCGAACTCATACAGCGCCCGCGAGAAGGTATCGAGCTGATCTTGCGACAAGGCGCCGCTGCGATCGGCCAGTTGCAAGCCGAGTTCAACCTGATCGAACGCACTCCGCGGGTGGCTGCTGAGCGGCTCCCAAGCGCCATCGGCACGGCGCCCGAGAGCGCGCACCGGTTTGCCGATACGTCGCATGGTTGCCAACAGCGGGCCGAAATTGGCGATCGTCGGCGTCACGAATTTCAGTCTGGCAATGTACTCGGTTGCCGCATCCAGACCACTTCCGCTCGATTTTTCCTGGCTTTGCGGCGCTGCGTCGGACTCCTCGTCGTGGAACGGTGCCACCGGCACGCGTGCCGGGCTTGCTGCCGGCGCGACTTCGGGCTTCCGCACCGGCGCCGCTGGCGGCAGTGGTCTGGGCGCTACCTTCTGTTCGGGCGCAGCTTGGCCCGGGTTGAATCCAGCGGCCGGAGTAACGCTTGAACGCGGCTGCATCGACGCCTCTGGCAGTGCGGACTCGATCGGTTCGAGCGAACTCAGAATCGAACCGGATTCCGGCCGACGCATCGTATCCATGCTGGGCAGTGGCGCCTCCATGCCCTCCACAACGTGCTTGACCTCGGGCGCCGGAGACGACTCATCGGTCAGGTGGATGCGGGTTTCGGCGCGCCGGTTGCTCGATTCGGTACGTACCGATTCGCCCAGCATCACGTCTTCGCGCTTATGCGAGAACATCTTCTCGGCTTCCTTGCGGAAGCGACGTTCCTGCAGCAGGTTATAGATGACGATGACGGCGATCAGGACGATGCCGACGATGGCCAGAACAATCTGAAGCGTGGTCATCATGGCCGGATTACCTTGGTTGCGGCGTCGGCAGCGATTTGCTCGCTACCGGCTCCATGACGTGGAAAAAAACCTCGTTGTTACGCACCATGCCAAGCTCGAAGCGCGCGCGTTCGTCGAGTGCATCGTAACCCGAGTGCAAGTCGCGGGCTTCTGCAGCCAATTGCACGTTGCGCGTTTCCAGTGCCTGATTGGCGGTTCTCTGGGCGGCAATATCCCGCTCCAGTTCGTGCACGCGCAACCAGCTGCCCTTGCCGAGCCAGAGCGGGTATTGCAGCAGCACGATCAGCACCACCAGCGTCCAGGCAAGGCCGCGCATTTCATCTCAGTTGATAGAACGCGTCGCGGCCGGGGTAGCGCGCGCGCTCGGCGAGCTCTTCCTCGATGCGCAGAAGCTGGTTGTACTTGGCGATGCGATCGGCGCGCGACAAGGAGCCGGTCTTGATCTGCAACGCATTGCAGGCTACGGCCAGGTCTGCAATGAAAGCATCTTCGGTTTCACCGGAACGATGCGAAATGACCGAGGTGTAGCCGGCACGCTTGGCGGTCTCGATGGCTTCGAAAGTTTCCGACAGGGTGCCGATCTGGTTGACCTTGATCAGGATGGAATTGGCGACCCCCTTGGCGATGCCTTCGCGCAGGATTTTCGGGTTGGTCACGAACACATCGTCGCCGACGATCTGGATCGACTTGCCCAGACGTTGCGTCAACAACACCCAGCCGTCCCAGTCGCCTTCGGCCATGCCGTCTTCGATGCTGATGATCGGGTATTTGTCGACCCAGGCGGCCAGGTAATCGACGAATTCGGCGGAGGTCAGCTTGAGACCTTCCGAACCCAGCACGTAACGACCATCCTGATAGAACTCGGAGGCGGCGCAATCGAGGCCGATCACGACATCCTGGCCGGGCGTGTAGCCGGCCGCGCTGATCGCTTCGACAATGAACTTGAGCGCGTCCTCATTCGATTTGAAGTTGGGCGCAAAGCCGCCTTCGTCGCCGACTGAGGTCGGATGACCGGCCTGGCTGAGCAGTTTCTTCAGGGTATGGAACACTTCCGCGCCGCAACGCAGCGCTTCGCGGAAAGTCTTCATGCCGACCGGGATGATCATGAACTCCTGGATGTCGACATTGTTGTCGGCATGGGCGCCACCGTTGACGATATTCATCATCGGCACCGGCAATTGCATCGGGCCGGCACCGCCCAGGTAGCGGTATAGCGGCAGTCCGGCTTCCTCGGCGGCGGCACGGGCGCAGGCCAGGGAAACCGCGAGTATGGCGTTGGCGCCGAGGCGCGCCTTGTTTTCGGTGCCGTCGAGGTCGATCAGGGTCTGGTCGATCAGATGCTGCTCTTCGACATCGAGGCCGAGAATGGCTTCGGCAATTTCGGTATTCACGTTTTCCACGGCTTGCAGCACGCCCTTGCCGCCATAACGCGCTTTGTCGCCGTCGCGCAGTTCGATGGCTTCGCGGCTGCCGGTGGAGGCGCCGGAAGGTACTGCGGCGCGGCCGAGGACACCGGATTCCAGCAACACGTCAGCTTCTATGGTGGGGTTGCCGCGGGAGTCCAGGATTTCGCGGGCGATTACATCAACGATGGCACTCATTTCATTCCTTTGTTTGTCTGCGCGCGAGGTTCGTTACAGGGTACGCAACGAGCGCGGTTTTCGGTTCTACTCAAACGCGGGTTTCGATAAAACCCTTTTGTTTCACCAGGGTGTCGATATCCCTCAGTGTTTCCAGCAATTCTTTCATCAAATGCAACGGCCAGGCATTCGGCCCGTCGGACAAAGCTTTGGCCGGGTCCGGGTGGGTTTCGGCAAACAGACCGGCGATACCGACCGCGACGGCGGCACGCGCTAGCACCGGCACGAATTCGCGCTGGCCGCCGGAACGGTCGCCCTGCCCGCCCGGTTGTTGCACCGAGTGCGTTGCATCGTAAACAACCGGGCAACCGGTCTCGCGCATGGTGGCGAGACCACGCATATCGGAAATCAGCGTGTTGTAGCCGAACGAAACGCCGCGCTCGCAGACCATGATGGTATCGGCGCCGCCATTGGCATCCTTCGCCTTGTCGACCACATTCTTCATGTCGCCGGGAGCCAGAAACTGGCCCTTCTTGATGTTCACCGGGCGGCCGGAAGCGGCCACGGCTTGGATGAAATCAGTCTGCCGACAGAGGAACGCCGGCGTTTGCAACACATCGGCGACGGCGCTGACGGCGGCGATCTCGTCAATGCTGTGAATGTCGGTAAGAACCGGTACGCCGATTTGTTTCTTCACCTCGGCCAGAATGCGCAGGCCTTCATCCATGCCGAGGCCGCGGAACGACCTGCCGGACGAGCGATTGGCCTTGTCGTAGGACGACTTGTAGATGAAGTTGACGCCGGCTGCGGCACAGATTTCCTTCAGCTTGCCGGCGGTATCCATCGCCATCTGCTCGGATTCGATGACACACGGTCCGGCGATCAGGAACAGGGGCTGATCAAGCCCGACTTCAAAGCCACACAATTTCATACCGATACCTCTTCCTGGTGAGCGCGTTGGTGCGCCAATCCCGCTTCGACAAAAGCCTTGAACAGCGGATGCCCGTCGCGCGGGTTGGAGGTGAATTCCGGATGGAACTGGCAAGCGACAAACCACGGATGCACGTCCTGCGGCAGCTCGATCATTTCGCACAGATCGGTACCCGGCGCGCGTCCGGACACGCGCAGGCCAGTGCTTTCCAGTTTTGCGCGCAAGGCATTGTTGACTTCGAAACGATGCCGATGCCGTTCGACGATCTCGTCCTTGCCGTAAATGCTGCGTGCCAGAGAGCCGGCTTGAAGCTTGCACACCTGGCCGCCGAGCCGCATGGAGCCACCCAGATCGGAGTTTTCGTCGCGGCGCTCGAAATGGCCGTCGGCGGTGAGCCACTCGGTAATCAGGCCGATCACCGGGTACGGCGAATCCGGCTCGAATTCGGTGGAATGCGCGCCGCCCATGCCGGCGACATTGCGCGCATATTCCACCACCGCCAATTGCATGCCCAGGCAGATGCCCAGATAGGGAATTCGATTTTCGCGCGCATAGCGGATCGCACAGATCTTGCCCTCGGTGCCGCGTTTGCCGAAACCACCGGGAACCAGGATGGCATCCATCGTCGCCAGGGCATCGCAGCCATCGTGTTCGATGGCTTCCGAGTCGATGTAATGGATGTTGACCTTGCTCTGGGTATGGATGCCGGCATGGATCAACGCTTCCGACAAGGATTTGTAGGACTCGGTCAGATCGACATACTTGCCGACGAAGGCAATGTCGATCTGGTGCTGCGGGTGTTCCAGCGCGTGGATGAGCTGCTTCCAGACCGACAGATCGGCCGCCTTGGCGAGCAAGCCGAGTTTGTGGCAGACGATCTCATCCAGCATCTGGTCATGCAGCATGGCCGGGATCTTGTAGATGGAACTGGCATCCAGCGCTTCGATCACCGCTTCCGGCATGACGTTGCAGAACAACGCAATCTTGCGCCGCTCTTCGGCCGGGATGGAACGGTCCGCCCGGCACAGCAACACGTCGGGCTGGATGCCGATCTGGCGCAGTTCCTTGACGGAATGCTGGGTCGGCTTGGTCTTCAATTCGCCGGCGGCGGGGATGTACGGCAGCAGGGTCAGATGAATGAAGCAGGTGGCGCTGCGCCCCTCTTCGATGCCCATCTGACGGATGGCTTCCAGGAACGGCAGCGACTCGATGTCGCCGACCGTGCCGCCCACCTCGATGATCGCCACTTCGGCACCCTCGGCGCCGCGTTTGATGTAGGCCTTGATCTCGTCGGTGATGTGCGGAATGACCTGCACGGTGCGGCCAAGATATTCGCCGCGTCGCTCTTTCTTGATCACCGACTCGTAAATCTGGCCGGTGGTGAAATTGTTGCGCTTGCCCATCTTGGCGCGCGTATAGCGTTCGTAATGGCCAAGATCGAGGTCGGTTTCGGCGCCGTCTTCGGTGACGAACACTTCGCCATGTTGAAACGGGCTCATGGTGCCCGGATCGACGTTGATATAGGGATCGAGCTTGAGGTGGGTGACGGTGAGGCCGCGGGATTCAAGGATCGCGCCCAACGAGGCGGCGGCGATACCCTTGCCCAGAGAGGAAACCACACCACCGGTAACGAATACGTAACGGGTCATAAAATCGGCTAATGCAGGGATGCGGAATGATACCGGAATGCCCCCGCCCCTTAAAGGCTGGGCGGCGAAGAAAACCGAATCTGTTCAGGTTTCCGCTTGCCGAACGTTATCCCGGATAATGGCGCGCTCCCTGGAACAGCCTCCCCCGAACCATGACCGCCAAACCCTGCCCCTTCTGCGTTCTCGACCCCGCCCGTATCCTGGCCGAAGACGAATTCACCGTGGTTTACAAGGATGGCTTCCCGGTTTCGCCGGGCCATACCGTGGTCATTCCGAAGCGTCACTTCCCGACCCTGTTCGATGCCAGCGAAGTTGAACAGCAGGCCTTGCTGCAGGCGTTGTCCACAGCCAAAACCCTGCTCGATGCGCTGCACCGGCCGGATGGCTACAACATCGGCATCAACCAGGGCATTGCCGGCGGCCAGAGCGTGCCTCATCTGCATATCCACGTCATACCGCGCTACCTGGGCGACAAGGCCGATCCCAAAGGCGGCGTGCGCTGGGTACTACCCGAGAAAGCGAAGTATTGGGCCTGACGCGGCTTCAGGCGGCGCGCTCGACCCAGTCGAGCAATTCGCCCGGCGCGTCGATAAAGCCGCGCGCGCCCCAGGCCTGCGGACAGTCGTCCGCTCCGAGATAACCGTAGAGCGCGACCAGCGCCGGCATGCCGGCGGCATTGGCGGCCTGGACATCGCGCTCGGCGTCGCCGACATACAGACAGTCCCGCGCCGCCACCCGGGCGAGTTGGCAGGCGTGGAACAACGAAGCGGGATGCGGTTTGGCTTGCGCGCAGGTATCGCCGGAGACGACGAACGCGGCCCGTTCGATCAAACCCAGGTGGGCCAGCAGGGGTTGCGTATAGCGGGCCGGCTTGTTGGTGACGACGCCCCACTTGATCGCGCGCGTATCGAGTTCGGCGAGCACGTCGGCCATGCCGGGAAACAGCGGCGAATTGTGGGTCAGATTGGCCGCGTAATGCGCCAGGAACTCCGCGCGCAAGCCGGCGAAGTCGGGATGCCGCTGATCGACTGCGAAGCCAAGGCGAAGTAGTCCCTGACTGCCGTGTGACGATTGCGGCCGGTACGCGGCTTCCGGAATCGGGCTGAGACCGCGTCGCTCGCGTAGCGCATTCAGCGCGGCACCAAGATCCGGGGCGGTATCGACCAGCGTGCCATCCAGGTCGAACAGGACTGCGTCGATACGCACCGCTTGTGCGAAATCAGGCGCGGCGGCAAGCCAGCAGGTAATTCACGTCGGTATCGCGTTCCAGCCGATAAGCCTTGGTGAACGGGTTGTAAGTCATCCCCATCAGCTCGACCGACTCCAGGCCGGCCTGGCGCGCGTAGGCGGCGAGCTCATGCGGCTTGATGAACTTGGCCCAATCGTGCGTGCCCTTGGGCAGCATGTTCAGCACATATTCCGCTCCGACGATGGCGAACAGATAGCTTTTCGGATTGCGGTTCAGCGTCGAGAAAAACACCCAGCCGTCCGGTTTGACCATGCGTGCACATGCCGTCATCACGGAAACCGGGTCAGGCACGTGTTCCAGCATTTCCATGCAGGTGACCACATCGAAGCTTGCCGGCTCCGCCGCGGCGAGATCCTCGGCGGCGATGAGGCGATAGTCGACCTGAACGCCCGATTCGAGTTGGTGCAACTTGGCGACTTTGAGCGGCTTCTCGGCCAGATCGATGCCGGTAACCTGAGCCCCTTGCAGCGCCATGCTTTCGGACAGGATGCCGCCACCGCAACCGACATCGACCACGCGCTTGCCTGGTAAACCGCCGGCCAGGCGGGCAATCCATTCCAGCCGCAACGGGTTGATGTCGTGCAGCGGCTTGAATTCGGAATTTGCATCCCACCAGCGGTGGGCGAGTTGACTGAATTTATCCAGTTCGGCTTGATCGGCGTTGCTCATGGGGATTCCTTGTGTCGTCGCCGGAATTCTCCGGCAGACGGAGTTCCAGCGCTACTGCGGGTTTTGCAGCGCCTGGAAATGACGTGCGAACAACGCTTCCAGATCGTCGATCACCTCGGCTGCCTTGCGCCCTTGCACCAGGTGCTGGCTCATCAATGCAGAAGTTTCGTGGATCAGCTTGGCGCGATCGAGCATGGGATAGGTTTCGCGCAGGCGTTTGATGGCTTTGACCACGCTTTCCTGCGGCGGACGCGCAATCTCCAGCGGCGTTTGCGCAACCGGTTCGGGTTCGGGAACAACGCGAGCCAGCAAAAACTCGGCGTAATCCAGCAAACCAACCTGCCTGCTTTCCGACAGCGCCCGAAACAGACGCAACAATCGCCGCTCATCCGCCGTCATTATTTGACCTTGGGAATGGCGTAATTCTTGATCATCGGGCTTTGTTCGAGGAAATCGAGGAAGGACTGAAGCAGTTTGCTGCGGAATTTTTCCTGCGGATAAACCAATGAAAGCTGACGACGCAACGGCGGATCGAGCGGAATGGAGACCAATTCGCCCAGCTTGATTTCTTTCAACACCGTGGTGCTGGACAGCACCGCCACGCCCAGGCCAGCGGCAACTGCGCCCTTGATCGCTTCGCGGCTACCCAACTCCATGACCAGATTCACTTCGTCCAGGGAAACGCCGTTGCCGCGGAAGAAATCGTCGATGCACTCGCGCGTGCCGGAACCCGACTCGCGACTGATATAGGGATGCGATGCGATCTGCTTCGGCGTGACATGGGCCAGATTGGCCAGATCGGAAAACGGCGCGCAGATCATCACCAGTTCATCCTCGCAGCACACCTGGGTGATCAGATTCGGATGGTGCGACGCCGATTCGATCAGGCCCATGTCGAGGGTATGGTCGGCGACCTTGTTCTCGATCGTCTCGGAATTCGCCACGGTCAGGCGGGCCTGGGTTTCCGGATGTTTCTGCTTGAACTCGCCGAGCAGGCGCGGCAGCATGTATTCGGCAATCGTGGTCGAGGCGCCAATCAACAAGGGTCCGCTGACCTGGCCCGTCAACTCGGAGATGCGCGCCTCCATTTCGCCGGTCATGTTGAGAATGCGCTCGGCATAATCCAGCGCGAGTTCGCCGGCCGGCGTCAGGGAAATCTTGCCATGCGAACGCTCGAACAAGCGGGTGTTGAAATGCTCTTCCAGCTGCTTGACCTGGAAGGTGACGGCAGGCTGCGTCATGAACAACAACTCGGCCGCTTTGGTGAAGGAAAGTTGTTTTGCGACAGTGTGAAAAACTTGGAGTCGGCGATCAGCCATTTCTTATATGCGGATAAATTTTAATTATGCAATTCAATCATAATTTTCTTATTTAGGACAGCCGCAATAATGCGGGAATAGCCCGCCTGAATTTGCATCGAAACCTTATCTACATAGGCTGGGAGACGTTATCATCGCGCCCGGTTCCAGCCCGCACGGCACAGAAAGCAGCAGTGTCGATGCCTTGTCGAAATTGCAACGTGATATAAACCGCAGCCACTTGCCAAACCAACATAACCGTCGACACCAGGCCTGATGAATCGAGGTTTCTATACCATTCTCGCGGCCCAGTTTTTTTCGGCGCTGGCCGATAACGCACTGCTGTTTGCCGCAATCGCGTTATTGGCGAAACTTGCGGCACCCGACTGGCACACCCCGCTGCTGCAAGAATTCTTCGTCATTTCCTACATTCTGCTCGCTCCCTTCGTCGGGCCATTCGCCGACTCGATGCCGAAGGGACGAGTCATGTTTCTGTCCAACGCGGTGAAACTGCTCGGTTGCTTGGCCATGCTGGCGGGCATGCCGCCGCTCTACGCCTACGCCATCGTCGGCTTGGGCGCCGCCGCCTATTCGCCGGCGAAGTACGGCATCCTGACCGAGTATCTGCCGCCATCCAAACTGGTCATCGCCAATAGCTGGATGGAAGGAGCTACAGTCGCGGCGATCGTCCTCGGCGCCATTGTCGGCGGCCTCCTGGTCAGTCCGAAACTTTCAGCCTACATCCTCTCCGGCATTGGCTTCGAAGCCTGGCTATCGGCTCCGGAACTGGCGATCATCGTGATCACCTTTCTGTACATGGTGGCGGCCTGGATCAATCTTTACATTCCACGCCTGCCCATCGATCACCGGCCGCTCAGGAAGGGACCGGTGTTTTTGCTGCGCGACTTCTGGCATTCGTTTCGTCTCCTGTGGAAAGACCCGCTTGGCCAGGTTTCGCTGGCGGTCACCACGTTGTTCTGGGGCGTCGGCGCCACCTTGCGGCTGGTGGTACTGGCCTGGGCGGCATTCAATCTCGGCTTCGATCTGACCCATGCCACACAACTGACCGCCATGTCGGCCGTGGGCATCGCAGTGGGCGCAGCAGCGGCTGGCAAATGGGTGCGTCTGGAAGACTCGGTCAAGGTGTTGCCGGCCGGAATCTTTCTGGGGATTACCGTCGTCAGCATGATCTTCGTCACCGACTGGCGCATTGCATTGGTGCTGATGTTCGTCATCGGCGTGCTGTCGGGCTATTTCGTGGTGCCGCTCAACGCCCTGCTGCAGCACCGCGGCCATCTGCTCATGGGTGCCGGCCATTCCATCGCCATCCAGAACTTCAACGAGAACCTCGGCATCCTCGTGTTGCTTGGCGCCTATACCTTCATGGTTGGGCACGGCGTCCACATTCATTGGGTAATTGCGATATTCGGGGCATTTATCAGCCTGGTCATGACAGCAATCTGGCGCCGGCACCGCTTCGACGAAGTGCACTAAAACCGCGCGCAAGCGCGAACTGCTAAGCCGCCAAGGGAATATCGCTGCGTTCGAGTCCCGTCAAAAACAGGCTGAATACTTTCATTTCCTTCGCCCAGTGGCGCCCGGCCTGCAGAAAAATATCCACTAACGTCGCCATCTCCGCTGCCGGGATCGCTTCCGCATGTTCGATCAGCAGGCTGATCGGGCCGTTACGCCAACTCATGTCGCGCAGGCATTCTTCCAGCGCATCCCAGTTTGCGCCGTAGTAATCGGGAAATTCGAGGGCGCGCCCCAGGGTAAGCAGCAAATCCTGTTTGTCGGTCATGACTCGGCCATCCAGCACGGGCGCCAATCCGACAACCGGATGCTTCAAGCGGTAAACGCCGTTCAAAGCCGGCTGGGCAAGTATGGCCGTTACCGCCGGCGCCACTTTCGCGTGTCCGCTCATGTCAGCGCGCTCCACCCGATGCTTCCCGAATGCGCTTGAAAGTCCGGTAATGATCAGCGGTATACCAATAATCGCCCGCCTTGCCGGCAATGATGCGACGCCCACCGCGGTGGTTCAGTCCGGGCGTCGGCACGGTGTATTCGCGGTAGTAATTACGCGCTTGCGCGGGCAGCAAGACTTCACGGTTGCCGAACGGGATGCCGTCTCTGCTATACGGGAACGGGCCGCCGCGTTTGATCAGTTGCAGGGTTTGGCGCGCCTCGGGCGGCAGTTCCGCAACATGGATTTCGGCCACGAGGCGCGGCTGCCCCCCCTGCCAGAATGCCTGCCCGAACCCCGACAGCAATCCCAGCCAAAGGCCCAGCAATAAAATGACAAGGCGACGCATCGCGGCCACGACCGGCGACTCAATCAGTCGTTGGCATGGCGGGCGATGTAGGCCTGAATGGCCGCGACATCGGCATCCATGGTCTCGACCCGCTGCGGCAAGCTTTCCAGATTTTCCAGGCCGGCAGGACGCTCGGGCTGAACGCCCAGCGCTTCGCGAATGCTGTCCTCGAATTTGGCCGGCAACGCGGTTTCCAGGCACACCAGCGGAATGCCGGCATCGCGATGCTCCAGGCCCACTTTCAAGCCATCGGCGGTGTGGGTATCGAGCATGACGCCGTACTTTTCCCAGGCCATGCGGATGGTCAGCATGCGGTCGGCATGGCTGCTGGAACCCGATTCAAGCGCGTAATTCCCGATCCGGTCGAACAAGCCAGACGGTTTCAGGTCGAAGCTGCCGCCGGCATCGACCGCCTGCCACAACGCGGCGACTTTGGCGCTGTCGCGCCCGGTCAAGTCGGCGATGAAGCGCTCGAAGTTGGAGGCTTTCGAGATGTCCATCGACGGGCTGGAGGTGTGCAGTGTCTCGGCGGCGGCGCGGGGACGATAGACGCCGGTACGGAAAAACTCGTCCAGCACGTCGTTCTCGTTGGTGGCGACGATCAGCTTGTGCACCGGCAACCCCAGCATGCGGGCGATATGGCCGGCGCAGACGTTGCCGAAATTACCCGATGGCACCGAAAAACTGACCTTCTGCGCGTTGTCGGTTGTAACTGCGAAATAAGCCTTGAAGTAGTAAATGACTTGCGCGGCAATTCGGCCCCAATTGATCGAATTGACCGCGCCAATCCGATATTTCGCCTTGAATTCGAGATTGTTGGACACGCTCTTGACCATGTCCTGGCAATCGTCGAACACCCCGCGCACCGCGATGTTGAAGATGTTGGCGTCCTGCAGGCTGTACATCTGCGCCTGCTGGAAGCGCGTCATGCCGGCGACCGGCGACAACATGAACACGCGCACATTGTGCTTGCCGCGCATCGCGTATTCGGCGGCGGAACCAGTATCGCCCGAGGTGGCGCCGAGAATATTGATGTCCTGCCCGGCCTGGTCGAGGGCGTACTCGAACAGATTGCCGAGCAACTGCATCGCCATGTCCTTGAACGCCAGGGTCGGACCATTGGACAGTTCCAGAATGAACAAACCGTCTTCCAGTTCGCGCACCGGCGTGATCTGGCTGAAATCGGAATCCTTACGGCCGTGGCAATAGGCCTCGGTGGTGTAGGTCTTGTCGATCAGCGCCTTCAGATCGTCCGCCGGAATGTCGTCGGCCAGACGCGACAAGATGGCGAAGGCCAGTTGCCGGTAATCCATGCCGCGCATCGCGGTCAGGTCGGCCGCATCGAACTGCGGATAGGTTTCCGGCAGATACAGGCCGCCATCCGGCGCCAGGCCGCCGAGCAGGATTTGCGAGAAGGTCAGTGCGGGTGCGTTGCCGCGCGTGCTGAGATAACGCATATCAGCCGTTCAATTCTTCGAGGCGAATGCGGGTGACATGGCCGGCAATGGTCGACAACGCTTCAATCTTCGCCATCGCGGCATTGACGAACTTCTCCTTGGCGACATGCGTCAGCAGCACGATATCGGTCTGATCCTCGCCTTCGGCGGGTTCCTTTTGCAGCATCGCGTCGATGGAAATATCGAGATCGGCCAGAATGCGGGTGATGTCGGCCAGCACACCGGGTTTGTCGGCGGCGCGCATGCGCAGGTAATAGGACGTTTCGACTTCTTCGATCGGCAGGATCGGCAAGTCGGTCAGCTGATCCGGCTGGAACGCCAGATGCGGTACGCGATGATGCTTGTCGGCGGTATGCAGGCGGGTGACATCGACCAGATCGGCAATCACCGATGAAGCGGTCGGCTCTGCGCCGGCCCCTTTGCCGTAATACAAGGTCGCGCCGACCGCGTCGCCCTGCACCAGCACCGCATTCATCGCGCCTTCGACGTTGGCGATCAGACGCTTGCATGGGATCAGGGTCGGATGCACGCGCAGTTCGACCCCGTTTTCCTTGCGTTTGGCGATGCCTAACAACTTGATGCGATAGCCAAGTTGCTCGGCATAGCGGATGTCCTTGGCTTGCAGTTTGGTGATGCCTTCGACGTAGGCCTTGTCGAACTGCACCGGAATGCCGAAGGCGATGGATGCCATCAACGTGGCTTTGTGCGCGGCGTCGATACCCTCGATATCGAAGGTGGGATCGGCTTCGGCGTAACCCAGCTTCTGGGCATCCTTCAGCGCGGCGTCAAAGGACAGGCCCTTGTCGCGCATCTCGGACAGGATGAAGTTGGTGGTGCCGTTGATGAT
>JASJPG010000149.1:0-2810 GCA_031426815.1 Hydrogenophilaceae bacterium | reverse complement strand
TCAACGACACCTGGCTGGCCGCCGAATGGGGCCATCCGTCCGACAACCTCGGCGCCATCCTCGGCATCGCCGACTGGTTGTCGCGCAAACGCGTGTCCGAAGGTCAGGCACCGCTGGTGATGCAGGACGTGCTGGCCGCGATGGTGCAGGCGCATGAAATCCAGGGCGTCACCGCGCTGGAAAACGCCTTCAACCGGGTCGGCCTCGACCACGTCATGCTGGTGCGCATCGCCTCCACCGCGGTGGCCGCGAAGATGCTGGGCGGTAGCCGCGAGGAAGTGCTCAACGCGCTGTCGCACGCCTGGATCGACGGCTGTTCGCTGCGCACCTACCGCCACGCGCCGAATACCGGCTCGCGCAAATCCTGGGCGGCGGGCGATGCCAGTTCGCGCGGTGTGCGTCTGGCCTTGATCGCGCTGACCGGCGAGATGGGCTACCCGTCGGCGCTGACCGCGAAGACCTGGGGCTTTCAGGACAGCCTGTTCCGCGGCAACGAACTCAAGTTCAGCCAGGGCTTCGGCAGCTACGTCATGGAAAACATCCTGTTCAAGATCAGCTTCCCGGCCGAGTTCCACGCCCAGACCGCCGTCGAATGCGCGATGCAACTGCATCCGGCGGTGAAGGATCGGCTCGACCAGATCGAGCGCATCGAAATCGAAACCCAGGAAGCCGGCTGCCGCATCATCGACAAGACCGGCCCGATGCACAACTACGCCGACCGCGACCACTGCATCCAGTACATGGTCGCCGTACCGCTGATCAAGGGCAGCCTGACTGCGTCCGACTACGGCGACGCGGCCGCCGCCGACCCGCGCATCGACCAGTTGCGCTCGCTCACCACGGTGAAGGAAAACCCGCGCTTTTCAACGGAATACCTGGAAGCCGACAAACGCTACATCGGCAACAGCGTGCAGGTGTTCTTCACGGACGGCAGCAGCACGGAAAAGGTCAGCATCGATGCCCCTATCGGGCACCGCCAACGACGCAATGAGGGCATCCCGGTGCTGGTGAAGAAGTTCGAAGCCGCCATCGCCACCAAACTGTCGGCCAAGAAATGCGCCGCGCTGAACCACCTGTGCGCCGATCAGGCGCGGCTGGAAGCGACGCCGGTGCAGGAGTTCATGGGATTGTTCGCGGTGTAGGAAAGCAAAGGAATCCCGTCACTTTTCATCCGCCAGCAGCGAACTCGGGCAGCAATGTCGCTTCAGCGGGAGTCAGGATGCGCAGTCCCGAAATGGCAGGCACATCCAGCAAATCGCGGTCGCCGCTGACCAGCCAGGGTGTCTGCGCAGCCAAAGCGGTGTGGATGAACTTGTCGTCATCGGCATCCCGGCAATAGCTCAGCGCCGCGATGGCTGGAGACACATCTACCCAAAACGCTGCTGCATCAATGTCGTGCAGCAGGCGGCGACGCAGTTCCATACTCAGGTAGCGGTCGAACTTGGGTTTCCACAGCCGGGTTTCGAACTCGGCGAAGGTGGCGGGCGAAAACACGGCAACGCCAGATTCCAGTACCCGTCGCACCAGTATGGCCGGTGCGCCGTCTTTCGAGAGGGCGGCGCTGATCCAGACGTTGGTGTCGATCACCACTCGCAAAGGTTCAACTTTCATCGGCCAACAACGCATCCAACGCTGCCGGCGTCAGTCCGGCACTGGCAGCCGCTCCGGCGGCTTCATCCAGCGTATGCGACAAACGGTTGGCAAAAAACGCGCGCATGGCTTCGTAATCCTGGGCACTGACCATGACGCCGACCACGCGATCATGCCGCATGACGCGCACGGGTTCGCGTTGGGCGCGGTCGAGAAATTCACCGAAATGGGTTTTGGCTTCGTTGGCGGTCATGCTGAGCATCGCTTGGGCCTCTTGCTTGAGTTCTTCATGAACATTCAATTTAGTCGAATCGTTCGATTCAATCAAACCAATCGGAAATCGTTGAAGGGATGTCCTGGATTCCGCTTCGCTTCATCCAGGCAACTTGCTTTGGCCCACGCAACCGGCGCTACCCCCGCGCCCGCTCCAGCACTTTCCGCAACGCCGCCAACTCGCGGCGATACGCCTCGGCGTCGCCGAAATCGACGAAACCGGCATAACGCAAGTGGCTGCCGAGAATGCGGCGGGCGTGTTTGATCGGGCACCAGTATTGTTCGGTGCGGGCAACGATTTCCTGGACATAGGCGATCAGGCCGTTGGTGTAGGCGCAGTAGCTGCAGTTCACTTTTTCAATCAGATTGAGATAGGCGAGCTGTTCGCGGTCGAAGGCGAAGTATCCGCCGCGCGGCACCTTGGCGATGCGATAGAGCGGGAAACACACCGCTTGATAAAGCGAGACGCCGGCGTCGAGCAGCACGATCGGCACGATCATCGGATAGATCACCAGCGCCGACAGGATGTGCCGCCATGAAGCGCTGGCCAGGTAGCGCAGCAGGCCGACCTTGAGTTGCCGATGCCGCGCCAGCACTTCCTGTTCGAAACGCACCCGCCGGTTTTCCAGGCGGAAGCGGAATTCGGCCTGGCGGGTGACGATTTCCTGTTCCAGCTCTTCTTCCAGCGCCTTGATGCGGTCCAGCAATTCGTCGATTTTCGGGTTCATGCCGGCTCCGGGCCAGGAAAAGAAATGCGGGACGCAGCAGCAGCGTCTAAGGCATCGCCTGCGATGGGATTTACAGCGAGATTCCTGCCGCCGCGGGCTTCGCTGCCGGTGTCGGCAGGCCGGCGGGCTGGCTGCCATAAGGCTTGGCCGGCGCGTTGAACCACGGCGTGTTGTTCGGATCGCCCAACGCTTCCAGCCACAAACGCGTCGTTTCCGGAT
>JASJPG010000148.1:0-29666 GCA_031426815.1 Hydrogenophilaceae bacterium | reverse complement strand
CCGTTATCTTGGTGCCGGGCACTCAGTTCTTCCTGATTTCACATCGTCAGGAATTTACTGTAACCCCCGCTTCCGGACCGTCCCGGTGCAGGTCCAACCGGTCAAGATAGTTGTCGTCAACCGGCCAGGCTAATTGTCGCCGGCTAACACGCCTTGCGCGGCAAGGTCGTTAATCGCAGCAGCAGTGGTGGGATACACCGTACCGCTTGCTTCCCCGAGGGCCTTGACCGTTTTGGGCCCAAGGTTGTGGAGCCAGTTAAGCAACAAGATGTTTTGAATGTTGTACCGTCCGACGCCCGGTGCCCGTTTCGTCTTCACAGGAACAGTGCTTGTCTCGGCTTCCGCCCCTCCCTGCGAAAGGGGGTCTGCCTCGTCTTTGCCACGGAGCTGGATGCTGATGTGCTCGGCAGCTTCTGGTGCCAATAATGCAAATAGCCTTCGCTCTTCGCTCAACCGCGTAGGTGACAGCTTGCAATCTCGAAGAATCAGGGTTGTCCCGATTCCACGGTCAGCAAAATCGTAAGCGGCTGTCAGAAGATCCGCTCGCAGATCTCGAAGGTTCGAGACGCCGGTACGTAACTTGATTTTGATTGACATGTAATCAGCACCTTAACATTAAACATGCATGTAAATACATGGACTTATTTTAACGATGTCAATTGGTTAAGGATCGTAGGCCCGAATAACTGCTCCGGCCTTCAGGCAATAAGCTGGATCGGCCCCTATGCGCACATCGCAACTATGCGCATGTTGAAAGAGTAGGGCTTGGTTTATTCAGTGCAGGCGTGACATCAAGCTGCCAGTTTGGTCAATGCGGGTCTGGACATAACTATCTTGCCTCCAAGGGCACAAATCACACTGCCTTTCCCTCGGCGCTCAGGCTAGCGCCAGAACCAAATCAACCGCGCCGACCCCCCCGTTTTCCCTTGTGGTGGCTGCTGGAGGGCGGGGGGCTTACTCTTGGCATACGCCGAAAAATGAGCTCAGGTTTCTAATGTCATGCTCTAAGCTCAGCTCAGATTTGTTTGTTATGCATTGGCGTAACCCCTTGTTTTTTCATGGACCCCAGCATGGCCGGACAGGCCGGGTCCATATCTCAAAGGGGCGCATTGAATATTTGGCGAGCGCCGGAAACAGTGCGCGGGGGAGTGACAAATAAACCTGAGCTGAGGGTAAGTCCTTGAACATAAATTGATATTTCGGTGCTGTTCGGCCGAGTTGGGCTTGCACACCCTGCCTCGCAGCTCAGCTTTATTTGTCATGAAACGTTCAGCTCAGCTTTATTTGTCACACCTCAGGTTTCTATTGTCACGTACCACCGGGGCCGCAATGGACGTTGTTCCGGCAGACCGGAACTTCGCACCTGTTCTCCGTTTCCGGGCTCCACATCACCCTGTTTTCCGCGTTGATATTCAGCCTGGTGCGGCTGCTCTGGCGGCGTTTCCCGGCGCTCAATCTGCGTGTGCCGGCACGCACGGCCGGCACGCTGCTCGGCCTGCTCGGCGCCGCAGCCTATGCCGCGCTGTCCGGCTTCGGTATTCCCGCCCAGCGCACCTTGCTGATGCTGGTCGGCGCCGCCGGCGTGGCGCTGCTCGACCGGATGCCGACGCCGTCGCGTTTGCTGGCGGCGGCTCTCGCCGTAGTGGTGGCGATCGACCCGTGGGCGGCCAATGCGCCAGGTTTCTGGCTGTCCTTCTGCGCGGTGGCTGCTCTGCTCTACTCGGGCATGGGCCGGCTGCGGCCGGCGCCGGTCTGGCTAGCCTGGCTGCAGACGCAATGGGCCGTGACGCTGGCCTTGACGCCGCTGCTGCTGAGTCTGTTTCAGGAGGTGTCGCTGGTTTCGCCGTTCGCCAATGCGGTGGCGATTCCGCTGATCAGCCTGGTCGCGGTGCCGTTGTCGTTGCTGGCGGCGGTATTGCCCTGGCCGTTCCTCGCGGCAGCGGCGCATGGCGTGGTGGCCGCGGTCATGTGGGCGCTGGAAGGGCTGGTGCGCTTGCCGCAACCGCTGCTGCATGCCGCCTCGCCCAGCATGCCTGCGCTGCTGTTGGCGCTGGCCGGCGCCGGAATGCTGCTGTTGCCGCGCGGTTTCCCGGCGCGCTGGCTGGGCTGGGTGCTGTTCCTGCCGTTGTTTTTCCCGCGTCTGTCCGCGCCGCCGCAAGGCGCCGCCTGGCTGACGGTGCTGGACGTGGGGCAGGGCGAGGCGGTCCTGCTGCGCACGGCACAGCACGCGTTGCTGGTCGATACCGGGCCACGTTTTGCCTCCGGCGAGGATGCCGGCGCGCGCGTGATCGCGCCGGCGCTTTGGCATCAGGGCGTGAATCGTCTCGATGGCCTGGTGTTGACGCATGACGATCTCGACCACATCGGCGGTGCGGCTTCGCTGCTGCAAAGCCATCGGCCGGACTGGCTGTTGACGTCGCTGGCTGGTGTGCCGGCGCAGTCGCTCGGCGCACTCGGCCAAAGCGTGCAAAAAGAGCGTCCGGATGCGCTGGCATGCCGTGCCGG
The DNA here is from genome assembly GCA_031426815.1 of Hydrogenophilaceae bacterium. Classification (GTDB taxonomy): domain Bacteria; phylum Pseudomonadota; class Gammaproteobacteria; order Burkholderiales; family Thiobacillaceae; genus PFJX01. Next base: position 27,161 of record JASJPG010000148.1, on the reverse strand, counting down.
ACAAACCTGGACCTGGGATGGCGTGCGTTTCGAGGTGTTGCATCCGCCCGCGCACCAATACGCGCATGCCGGGCATAGCGACAACAATCGCGGCTGCGTGATCCGGCTGCAGACGGCCCGCTTCAGCGCGCTGCTGGCGGCGGACGTCGAGCGGCTGGGCGAGATGAATCTGCTTGAGCGCGGCGTTGTGCAACCAACGGATGTGCTGGTGGCGCCGCACCACGGCAGTGCGTCGTCATCGACGCCGGCATTTCTTGCCGCGTTGCAACCGCGCTGGATCGTCATTCCAGTCGGGCATCGCAACCGCTACGGCCATCCGCATCCGGAAGTGCTGGCGCGTTACCGCGGCTTGGCGGCGACGCTGGCGCGCACCGACCGCGATGGCGCAGTCACGTTGCGGCTGCAAGGCGAAAAAATCGAACTGGAACGGATGCGCGAGACGGAGAAACGCTACTGGCGCGAGTAGCGGCCGTCGGCAAGGGATTGCCGACCTTCTGCTACGTCCCCAAAGCCGCGCGCTGTTTATCCATCATCTCTTCGACCAGCGGCCCACAGATGGTCGACAGTGCCAGGCGCAATTCGCCGCCGGGCACCACCATGGTGGTCGGACGCGTCATGCGCGAGCCGGGAATGCGGCGCATCAGGGCGGGGAAGTCGTGCCGTTTGCGGTCGCGGAAGTGGATGACCAGCACCGACTCGTCCGGGGTCGGCACATCGCGCGCGATGAACGGATTGGAGGTGTCGACCAGCGGCATGCGCTGGATATTGATGTCGGTCAGGCCAAACTGCGGCACGATGTAATGGATGTAGTCGTCCATGCGGCGCAGGATGGTTTCCAACGAATCTTCCGGCGAGCAGTAGCCGCTGGCAATGTCGCGATGGATTTTCTGGATCCACTCCAGGTTGATGGCCGGAACGACGCCGATCAACAGGTCGACATGTTGCGCGACATCGATACCTTGCTTGCCGACGCGACGATCGATCCCCGGCGGGAAGTGGCGCGAGTCGACCTGGCGGCGGGTCCAGGTATTGGCGACAAGGCCGCCGTGCTGGCCTTCGTAGAAAAGCAGATCGGAACCGCTCGCCAACGGCTTCCAGGGCGTGAACTCGCCCGCCTTGACGTTGAGGACGGCTGCCCGCGTATCGTTGTGGGCATATTCGCGCACGACGCCGCTGCCGGTCTCGGCGTAGGTCTGGAAGAACTGTTCCAGTTCGGGAAAATGATTGCATTCCGGGCCGAACCAGGAAATCCGGCGGTCGCTGGCGCGTGCTTCGTCGAGCAGCGCGGCGAATTGACGGTCGGTATAACGGCGGAAACCGTCGCCATGCACGATGGCGGGGCTGACACTATGGCGTTTGAACAGATCCTTGAAGGCGTGCCGGACCGTGGAAAGCCCGGCGCCGGCCATGCCAGTCACGGCGATGATGGGATGTTTGTCTGACATGAATACGGCTCCGTGCGCGAATCGGAAGTTGTTTGGTAGGGGAATACTATCCCGGATGCGGCGGATACGTCTGCGCCGAAGTGCTGACGTATCCGGTGTATTCCATGCGAGTCGCGGGCTGAAATGTTTGCCCGTTCATTTTTCTGACGTCTCCCTCGCCGGCCCCTATCCCACCGATTCCGTTAGGCGCAAGGAAAAGCTCATCCCGAGTTGGTTGAAATGGAGACGCTTCATCAGGCGTGGCAGTTTTTCGATACCGACCCCGCTGTTGATACTGACGATGAACTCGTCTGCACCACGATTCCTTGCCCATTTTCTACAGGCGATCAGGAGCTTGATAGCGGCAGAGGTGCCTCGCCAGGCAGGATGGACGTAGAACATTTGTTCTTGCGCGACCTGTTTATCGAAGTAGAAGAGATTGCCCATCCTGGCGGCAAGCATGCCGGCAACAGCCCCATCTCGGTTTACAGCCAACAGCAGGCAGGCTAACCCGGGATTGCCCAGCACCTGTCCGATGGCTTCTCGAACGCGATTGGCATCCAGCGGGTAGTCGCGAAATGCGCTTTCCATATGTAGGACGCGCCCTAGATCAAGAATCTTCGGCATGTCTTCTGACGTGGCATGGCGAATGAACATGTGTGTTTCCTTTGCTGGATGTCAGCGGCTGCACGGCAAGACACGTTGGGCGTAAGGCGCGAAAACGCGACCCAGTGCAGAGTCAGAGGAAAATGGTCGAGTCCGGCCCAAGGCGTTCATCAACTATCTTCCTCGTTCGAGAAGGTGTGCACCTACTGCCAGTTCGCCGCCAGCACCGGCGCCAAGGCGTCGTGGTAGCTGCTCGGCAGCGTGGTCTGGCCCGCCGCTGGCGGAGCGAAGGCGGCCATTGCCTGGACCAGAGCGTCAACCTGGCTATCGAGCAGCGCCATGCCGTTGCTGGCTTCGAACCGCTCGATGTGGTTGACCCTGCCGAGATACCAGTTCTGGATAACCGCCTTGTCCGTCGTGCCGATCACCTGGGCTTCCAGGTTGTTGCCGACATGGCGGAACCAGATCTGGTCGTGCGCGACGTCCGGACCAAAATGTGCGATGTCGAGGTTGCCTGGCGTGCTGTCGAATTCATTCCAGGTGTCGCTGCCATCGCCACGGCCGAATAGATAGACGTCGTTTCCCCGACCGCCGCGTAACGTGTCGTTACCCTGGCCGCCCGTTAGCGTGTCGTTACCTGTACCACCATCCATAAAGTCGTTGCCGCCGCCACCTGCGATGCTGTTGTTGCCGACACTTCCAATCAGGCTGTCGTGGTAGAGAGAACCACGCAATCCTTCCATGTCGCTGATGCTGTCGCCTGTGGCATGGCCGCCACTGGCCTGGTTGAGTGCCAGGTTGATCGTTACCGCCTGATCTGAGTCGCTGTAGTCGGCCCAGTCGCCGTCGCCGGTGCCGCCGTTCAGAAAGTCCGATCCCGAACCGCCAGTCAGCCAGTCGTTGCCGGCGCCGCCGTTGAGATAATCGTTCCCGGCATTGCCCAGCAGGGTGTCTGCGCCATCACCGCCAATCAGCTGGTTCGATCCGTTGTTGCCGGTCAGGATGTTGTCGGCGCTATTGCCCATGCCGTTAATGGTCGCCATGCCGGTGAGGACAAGATTTTCAAGATTGGCTCCCAGGAAATGGGAGATTGAGGTTTGGACCGTATCCATGCCTTCGCCGGCGCTTTCGGTTACCACATCGCTCAAGCTGTCCACCACGTAGGTATCGTCGCCCGGTCCGCCGAACATGGTGTCGGCGCCGGTGCCGCCATCCAGGGTATTCGCTCCGCTGTTGCCGGTCAGGATGTTGTCGGCGCTATTACCCATGCCGTTGATGGCCGCCGTGCCGGTGAGGGCGAGGTTTTCCAGGTTGGCGCCCAGGACGTAGGCGATGGCGCTTTGTACGGTATCGCTGCCCTCGTCGGCGTTTTCCATCACGACATCGGCGACGTCATCGACAAAGTAGCTGTCGTCGCCCGCGCCGCCAGACATTGCGTCGGCCCCCAACCCGCCGTCGAGGATATCTCCACCGGCTTCGCCATAGAGTGCATCGTCGCCTTCCATACCGAGCAGTTCATCGTTGCCATCGCCGCCGAACAGCGCATCCCAACCGGATTCCCCGTACAGGCGGTCGTCACCTTCGTTGCCGACCAGGAGGTCGTTGCCGTCGCCGCCGGACACGAAGTCGTCGCCGCCACCCGCATAGGCGATGTCATTGCCCGTCTCCAGCATCACGACGTCGTGGCCCGCGCCGGCCAGCACCACGTCGCTCCCACTCCCGGCGAAGACCGCGTTGTCGCCTTCACCGGCGAGGATCAAGTCGTCGCCCGCGCCGGTATAGACCACATCGTTCCCCGCGCCCGCGTCCACGATGTCATCGCCGCCGTCGTCCATCACCACGTCATCGCCTGCTCCGGATTCGATGAAGTTGTCGCCGCCCTGGCCGGGAATCAAATCGTCGCCCTCGCCACCGCGCAATGTGCCGGCGGCATGGGGGTCAAGCGTAGCGGTTCGTGTGCCCCCGTCAGGCAAGGCAATCTGTACGGTGTCGCTCCAGTTCAGCTCGGTGTCGGCGAACTGGCGCGTCGTGCCGTCCTGCATGTGGATCGTGCCGCGCGCGAACACGCTTTGGCCATCGATCACCTCCAGCTTGCGCGTGGCAGCGAGGTCGATGGACGCCACCCCGACGTCCTCCAGGGAGACGAACTCGGCCTGGCCGCGGTCGTCGCCGCTGCGGTTGCGGTCGAACCACAGGCCCAGCCGCGCCCATTTGGCATCTCGACCGTCGATGACACCGTCCGCGTTGCTGTCCAGCGCTTGCAAGCCCTCGAGATCGGTCTGTGCATCGGGCGACAGTCGCGTGAAGGTGGCTTCAGTGAGACTCGCTCGCCCGTCTTCGGTGTCGTCCAGGACGAGCAAGGGGTCGCTGACCGACCAGGCGATGGCGTGTTTCCAGCCATCGCCATTGACCTCCGCGTAGACGCCGCTGTCATCCACACCCTGGAAGGCGAAACCGTCGCCGTCCAGGTCCACGACCAGCGGGCAGATGCCGCCCCCGCCATCTCCGCTTGGGATGTCATACCGCCCAATATGCTCGACCTGCACGTCCAACTCAGTGCTGGCACCCTGGCTGTCGGTGACACGGACGCGGAAACTGTCGGGAGTGCGGTCGTATCGCGCGTAATCGTCCACGAAGGAATCCGCTTGCTGGCCCGGTTGATTCGGCGCAGACCAATTCGTGTAGGTCCACTGACCCGAGGCATTTACGTTGGCTCCACCGTTCTGTGGCTGTCCGACGATGGTATAGGTGAAGGGGCCGGCGGGGGTTTCCAGGTCCGAGACTACCAAGCTGCCGGCGTGCTCATCGGGGTCATCCCAGGCAACTGGGGTGAAATGGGCACCGTAGCTGGGGCTAATGGTGATGAGGTTAGTGACAGCGGCGGTACTGTAGTCCCAACCTGTATAAGGTGCGTAATAGGGGGTTTCAAGGTTAATTGCCCAGGGCTGGATGCCGATGTCCAGGTAGCCACTGCCATACCCATAAATCGCCCGCAAATCCTGACTTACTGTCACAGTGGGTGCATCGTTCCCCCCCTGGACGGTCACATCCACCGAAGCCGTACCGGTCTGTCCGCCCGGAGCTCGAACCGCATAATCGAAGCCCGTCGCGCCAAAGAAATTGGTGACGGGCATGAAGTGCACAAACCCATTGCTATCCAGCCAGCCCGACCCGTTGCGGAAATTGCCGACCCCGGTCAGCGTCAGGTTGCTTCCCGCCACCCCGCCCAGCGTATCGTTGGCGAGCAGATCGGCGCCGCCGACGATCAACTCCGTATCCTCGAACCCCGTCACCCCATCGCGATTCGCCGTCAGGGCCGAGAGATCGTCGACATGGGTGGCGATCAGGCTGATGCCGTTTGCCGTGCTCTCCACCAGGATGCCCTCGGCGATGACATGGGTGCGGCTGCCGGCGGTGTCGGCTTCGAATTCCGGGCTGGCGAGCTGGCGGGTCTGGCCGGCGCGGGTGTAACGCCCGAGCGTGTAATCAAGCTCGCTGATGCCCAAACCCGCCAGGCCCCACACCTCGCCCGCCTCGCCCAGGCCGTTGCCGTTGGCGTCCTGCCAGACCTTGAGTTCATCCCAAACCGGGTCGGTTTGGGTGATGCGGCCGTCGCCGTAGGCATCCACCCAGGCCAGGCTGGGCACGCCCCGGCTGCCGGCCTGCACGCGGGCGTTGCTGAACAGCTCGCTGCCCGAGTCGATGGCGCCGTTCCAGTTGAGGTCGAGCCAGAGGAAGCCGTCGGAGCTGGCGCCCTCGTTGGCGAGCCAGCCGGTGGCTTTCAGATAGCCGCTGTCGTCGATGTCGAACGCCACCCCGCTTTGCCCCTTGGCGGCGAGGCTCAAGCCGTCGCCGTCGAGATCGAGCACGACGGGCCGGAAGGCCTGCTCGCCGTCGCTCTCGGCGGCGACGAGTTTGCCGGCCTTGGCGGCGCGGTCCGCTTCGGTCAGGCCGGCGTCGGTGAGGCGGTTCGCCGTCTGCAGCCGGGCGGTCGCCGCCTCCCAGGCCGGCGCGAGGGCGCCGTGCGCGAGCGCCACCTGCGCGAAGCGCTCGGTGAGGCCCCAGTAGCTTTCCTCGGAGCCGACCGGCGCGTCGAACGGCTGCCCGGCGCGGGTGTAGCGCAGCTCGGGCAGGGCTTCGGCGCCGCTGGCGTAGTCGATATCCGCAAGATGGAAGGTGTCATCCCGGAAGGAAAGTCCCGGCAGGCGCTCGGGGATGAGGCCCAGGCCGCTCTGGTCGGCAAGCTGGGTGAGCACGCCTTGCAACTGGCCCATGAGGCCGGAGAGGGTGGCGTCGCCGCCATCGCCGCCGCTGACCTGCGCCACGACCTGGCCCTGCGCGTTCCAGCCCCAGCTTCCCGCGCCCCAGGGTTCGGGATCGTCGCCGCCGAACAGGCTGGAGATGAGGTTGAACACGGTGTAGGCGATGCCGAGCGGAGGGAAGGCATAGGCGGCGACGGTGTAGACGGCGGCGCCGACGTAGTCGCCGTGGACCAGGCTGTTGACGATGTTGAGGACGGGCAGGACATTGTTGATGCCTTGCGAAACGGTGGTGGCTTCGTCAAAAGCTAGATGCGCGGCGGCCGTACTCTCGAAGGTGCTGGCGGTGAGCACGTTCTGGGCGGCGAAATCGACATAGGCGCTGGCGCCGAAGGAGAGAGCCTGAGCGCCGGCAGTAACCGCGCCGATCGCGTCGCCATTCTTCAAGGCTTGATCCAGGCTCATCAGGGAGAGCACACCGGAAACGGCGTTGGTGACTCCCGAAAGATTGAACCCAGCGGCAGCGGCGTCGTTGGCCGCGCCTGGGATGGTATTGGCCAGCCGCAGACCCGAGGCGAGGATGGGCAGCGGTTTGCCGCTCTGGATGGCGGAGAGCAGGTTCAGGGCATCGGCGGTGCGTGTGAGCGCGGTGACCAGGGTTTGCATGCCGGAGGGCTTCTTCGGATCGTAGGCGTGATAAAGCTCGGCAAGCGGCGCGGCGCCGCTGTTGGAGGAGGCTCCGTCGGCGAACCCCCATGCGTCGTAGCCCTGAGAATCGAGAATTTGCGCGAAGGCGTTGGTCGCGGTGGCTTGGCCGTCCACGCTGAGCACGTTGGCGGCCCTGAGCTCGCCCCATTCGTCCTCGACGAATTCGACTTTGACCTGGTGGCCGTCGATTTGGCGCTCGACGGTCATTTGCAGTTGGCCGGCGGCGTTGAGGGTGGCGACGCTGGTGGATTGGATTTGCCCGGCGGTGTGGCGGTTTTGGTCCAGGCCATAACGGGTCTCGCCGTTGCCGCCCAGTTCGTGCAATCGGCTGCTGGTCAGGAGATTGCCGTCGGCGTCCCGCTCCAGGATGGACAGATCCGCACCGTTCGTGATCAGTGCCACAGTTGAACTCGTCTGGCCGTTCTGGGTGAGGGTGACCAATGTCTCGGTGTCCGAGAGCGGGGCGGCGCTGATAGCGTTGGTCACTGAGCCGTCCGCGCCAAAGGTTTCCTGAACCACGCCGCCTAGTCCGTCCTGGGTCCAGCGTGCGCCGCTGCCGTCCCAGCGCAGCAGCAGGGAGTCGCCGTTGTCCGACTCGACCAGCACTGTGCCCTGGTTGAGGCGGTATTGAATTTCGCCAGGGTGAGTATCGAGGAAGCCCTTAACCTGGGCGGTGCGCGCGCCCAACTCGCTGAAGTCGAGAGGAACTTGCCCGGCGTCGGCGACGAGGGTTTGGTTCAACTCGCCGGCGATGCTTGCGGCGACGGACTGGGGTTGTGTTGATACGGGACTTGTCAGGTCGTCGGCCTCGCTGATCCGGCGCCAGAGCGGGGATTTGGCGCGGGCGGCCTCCAGGTCGATGATGCTGGTGAGCATATGCAGACCGCCGGCCTGAACCCCCAGGGAGATGGTCAAACCCAGCGGGCCGATGAGCATGACTGCGCCTTGCAGCCAGAGGGACAGCGCGGCGTTGTCCGTCGTCACGCCTGGAGTGTGGAAACCCATCCCGCCGATGGCGATTGTGTAGCGCCGGGCGAGGAAGTCGGTGACGGCGTAATCGGCTTGCAGCTCAGGCTGTTGGCGCGTGAGTTCCGCTTTGAGGGCGTTCCAGGCCAGACCGCCAACATGGTCCGCCGCGCCGGGGCCGTCCAGAGAGGTACCGGACAGGCCGAAAAACTTGGCGGAAAGCTCCGCCTCGAAACCGCCCTGACTATGGCCGGTGACGGAGAGACGTTGGCGAGCGTCCTCATATTTGATCTTCAAGTTGGTTGCAATGGATTGAATAGCCGCATGAGTGAAGCGGATGGCATCGGTCATTTCTGGCGCCCATCCTCCACCGCCCAGGTACAGATTCATTTTGGTGTCCGCCGCCCCCACCGGATTGGCGGTACCCCGGTAGGCGAGCTTGTAGGTGCCGTCCGCGCCCTTGAAGAGTTGGGCGGAGAAGTTGCTGGTGAGCTGGTCAGATGCTTTCCAGCCGGTTACCGCCACAGGCTGCCAGCCAGCGACTGGCGCGCCGGAGTTTCCATTGTGGTAGGCGTCGTCATAACTGGCCTGGTTCAGTTTGGCGTCAAGCAGCAGGTTGCTCATGGTATTTTCCCTTCAAGTTGGTTTAGTTCAACAACGGTATGAATTCAGGGTTGGCGAAATGTGCGGATGACGTCGTTCCAGGTTCCCAGCTTCTCCGCAGCGGATTTGACTTGCTCGGCGAAGTCCTTTGGCAGATAGACAACATGCTCGAAGTCCTCCGGGAAGCGTTTCTCGTCATGGGATTTCGCCCCGCGTCTGTGGTCCGCAAGGACGATGGCGTACCGTTCAATTCCCCCCCACTCCTTGGCGCGGGGATGGTTGGCGAGGAAGGAGAATTCCGTGAGGCTCCGCGACTCGAGGATTAGGAGATCGATGCCCAGCGCCCAGTCCGCTCGATATCCAACCTCCCACAGGCTATCCACGATTGAGTGATCGATCCGTTTGCGCCAAGTCGAGACAAGTGCGAAGCCATAACCTGGATCAGGATGAGCATATGGATTTCCGAACCGGTTGATGGCGCCGGGGGGGAGGGAATAGAGGCCTTTAGCGTAACGCTGACTACGGGTTATCCATTCCTGTGGACCAATATGCCACCCACTGTTGTTACGCTCATCGTCGAAGAATTTCACCTCCGGATGCGCCGCCGGCAGATTGAGCCTGCTTTGCAGATAAACCTCGAAGCGGCCCACCCCGTCGTCCACGCAACGGGGTGGGTCGCCGGCCTGCACAGAGCAACGGTCGAATCCGTCCTCCGACGGCACCCGCTTGAAGGCGACGGCCTCGGCGCCCTTGAGTTCGGCGTCTACCATGTGCTCGGGCATGCAGAAGCGCTTGGCGAACTCCGGGGTGACCACCCAAAGATATTTGTCGTTGTCGTAGTTCAGCCGCCCGGGCCGTGGGCCGCTGTAGTAGCCGTCCGGGCAGGATTTCCAACGTTTCTCCTGTTCCTGGTAAGTCTTGGCGTCCTGTTGTTGCGCGTTGGCCGACAAGGCCACTGACAAGAGCCCGAATCCAATCGCGAGCGTGGAGAGTTTCAGCCTTTCAGTCTTCGCCACTCGGGCCATGCGAACCCTTGTCAGAAGTGCGCCCGCGAGCATTCCTTTGGTAAGCCAATTATTCCAGTTCATGTTTTTCCTTCCCTGTATTGACCGCTGTTCCGGCGTTATGCGGCTGTCCGGTGTACCGGATCTTTCGTTGCCTATTACGGACATGAATGTAGCGATAACTGCTTTTTCTGTCGATACGCCACAAGCGCCGTGAGGCCATCGCCATCGGCGTCCACCCAGGCCAGGCTGGGCACGCCCCGGCTACCGGCCTGCACTTGGGCGTTGCTGAACAGCTCGCTGCCGGTATCGATGGCGCCGTTCCAGTTGCGGTCGAGCCAAAGGAAGCCGTCGGAGTTGACCCCCTCGGCGGCGAGCCAGCCGGTGGCTTTCAGATAGCCGCTGTCGTCGATGTCGAAGGCCACCCCGCTTTGCGCCTTGGCGGCGAGGCTCAAGCCGTCGCCGTCGAGATCGAGCACGACGGGCCGGAAGGCCTGCTCGCCGTCGCTCTCGGCGGCGACGAGTTTGCCGGCCTTGGCGGCGCGGTCCGCTTCGGTCAGGCCGGCGTCGTTAAGGCGGTTCGCCGTCTGCAGCCGGGCTGTTTCAGCCTCCCAGGCCGGCGCGATGGCGCCGTGCGCCAACGCCACCTGCGCGAAGCGCTCGGTGATGCTCCAGTAGCCTTCCTCTGACCCGGCAGGCGCGTTGTAGGGCTGCCCGGTGCTGGTGTAACGCAGCTCGGGCAGGGCTTCGGCGCCGCTGGCGTAGTCGATATCCGCAAGGTGGAAGGTGTTGTCCCGGAAGGAAAGGCCGGGCAGGCGCTCGGGGATGAGGCCCAGGCCGCTTTGATCGGCAAGTTGGGTGAGGATGCCTTGCAACTGGTGCATGAGATTGCCGAGGGTGGCGTCGCCACCATCGCCGCCGCTGACCTGAGGCACAACCTGGCCCTGCGCGTTCCAGCCCCAACTGCCCGCGCCCCAGGGTTCGGGATCGTCGCCGCCGAACAGGCTGGAGATGAGGTTGAACACGGTGTAGGCCACGCCGAGCCATTGCATGCCCGGGATCATGGAAATGGAGTAAATGGCCGCGCCGGTGGTGTCGCCGTGGGCGAGGCTGTTGACGATGTTGAGAAAAGGTAAGACGCCGGGAGCCCCGCCGGGGACGCCATTGAGCGTTTCGTCGATGCCGATGGCGGTGGCGGTGCTCAAGCCGCCGCCCTGAGCGAAGGCGAAGTCGAGGTAGGCGTTGGTGCCGAAAGACAGCGCCTGGGCGCCGGCGGTGATCGCGCCGATCGTGTCGCCATTCTTCAAGGCTTGGTCGAGGCTCATCAGGGAAAGCACACCGGAGACGGCGTTGGCCGCACCCGAGAGGTTGAAGCCGGCGGCAGCCGCGTCTTCAGCGGAGTTGGGTAGGGTGGAGGCCAGACGCAGACCTGAAGCGAGGATGGGCAGGGGTTGACCGGTCTGGATGGCCTTGAGCAGGTTCAGTGCATCGGCGGTACGGGAGAGCGCGCTGACCAGCGTGTGCACGCCGCTGGGCTTCTGCGGGTCATAGGCGTGATAAAGCTCTGCAAGCGGCGCGGCACCGGTGTTGGCAGAAGCGCCGTCGGCAAACACCCATGCGTCGTAGCCCTGGGAATCGAGAACTTGCGCAAAGGCGTTGGATGCGGTGGCCTGGCCATCCACGCTGAGTACGTTGGGCGGCCCTGAGCTCGCCCCATTCGTCCTCGACGAATTCGATCTTGACCGCGTGGCCGTCGATTTGGCGCTCGACGGTCATTTGCAGTTGGCCGGCGGCGTTGAGGGTGGATTCGTGGCAGGCGATGAGGGTGGTGACTTTCATGTCGCTGACAAATTCGACGTAGCTGGCGCGGCTGTAGCCGAGCGTGGCGCAGAAGGCGTACAGCGGTCGTTGGCCTTTGCGGAATTCGACCCAGTCAACCTGCATCTGGGCGCCGGATTCGGTTTCGAAGCGGATGACCGGTTCGTTCGGGACCGTTGGTTTCAGCGCGTGCATGAAGGCGCGCAACTGGCTGCCGCCACCGGCATAGCCCTGCGCAACTATTTCGCGATATAGCACGCTGGCCGGGATCCAGTCCGGATGCGCTGCCGCTTGCCGTTCGCGTAGGTAGGTTTCAAAGGGTGGCAGCTTGCTGGGGAGCTTCGCTTTGCGTTCGTAGCGCGGCAGTTCTGGGGTCGATAGATGGGCGCGCACCGTGTTGACCGCATAGCCCACTTCCGATGCGATTTGTCGCAGGCTCAGTCCCTGCTTTCTCAAAACTTTGATTTCCACATACACCTCGTCACTGATCATCAAGGCTCCGAAAAAGCCCTGATCGTCCTCGTTCGGTGTATCAGTTTTCAATCGGCACGTTGTATCAAATTACATCCGGCAGTGACAGCGGTTTCCAGCCGGTCGCGGGTGGCGGCAAATACGCCGTCCGCGCCTTTCTCGTAGTCGTGGAGGTGCTGTTTCAGGCGTGCCAAGACCTCGTCCCGGTGGAGCGGGTGTTGGATGTCTTCGAAGTGCAGCAACAGCCATAGCTCGAAACTGGGAACGGAGGCGATGGCCTTGAAGGGAACCAGTTTGTTCTCGTCGTTCTTGTTGTCACTGCCGGCTGTTGGTCGCGCCCCATCAGTGGGACGCCTCGACCAGATCGCTGATGATGGGAACGGCGCCATAGCGGCCTTGGCGGTAGCCACGTTCCAGCGCTTCATTCTTGCGCGGGCTGAAATCGAGCAGGCCATACAGTTCCGAGCTTTGATCCTTCTTCTTCTCGACGAACCAGACTTGGTCGCGACGGAACAGGCCGTAGGCGTCGAGCAGCGACGTGTCGTGGGTGGTGAAGATCAACTGCGCGCCGCCGGTATTGATCGCTGGGTTGTGGAACAGCCGCACCAGCGCCTGCACCAGATGGGGGTGCAGGCTGGTGTCGAGTTCATCGACCAGCAGGGTCAGGCCTTCGCGCAGAATGCCCAGCACTGGACCGGCGAGGAACAACAGGTTGCGGGTGCCGCTGGACTCGTCGCCGAGGTCGAAAACGGCTTTGCCTTGTTCGGTGACGTGGAGGAATTTGAGTTCATCTACTTCATCCTCGAAGGGGGCGGTCTCCTGCTTTCCCGTGAACAGGTCGAACTTGATGCCGTGTCCCTTGACCTGGCGGGTACTCACTTCGATATCGGCAATGCTGATGTCCGCCGCGGTCAGAAAGTCGCAAAGGTGTTTGCGACCATCCGGTTGCTTGAGCATCTGGATGGAGATCTGCTGGTTGAGTTGTTCCTGCTCATTGAAGATGACCAGGCCGCGAACCAACCAATCGAAAACAGGACGGAGGGCCTCGCTGTTGAGCTGGACAGCCACGGACAAGAACAATGCGTTCGGGCGGGTGGCACCTTCCCACAGGTTCTTGGGGCCCTTCAGTCCAGTGCCGAACTCGTAGACATCCTTGCCGGTTTCGGCATCGAAATGACGTTCGAACCAGCGTTGCGGCTTGAACGCTTTGTAGACCAGAAGATGCTCGCTGACGATACGTTGCGGGGTCATGGTGAAACCATACTGATATCGCACATGGTCCAGGATAAAGGTGACCTCGAATTCAGTCGGTTCACCGGACGAGACTTCATCGAGCCGGAACGGCTGAACGGCGTAGGTTTGCCCGGGCTGAACAATGGCGGCCGACTCGGCGACCACACCTCGCATGTATTGCATCGCCTTAATGAGATTAGATTTGCCACTGGCGTTTGCGCCATAAATCACGGCGCTACGTAACAGATGGGGAGCGGCTTTTAGACCGGTGGCGAAGGTATGGGTGTCTTGAAGGGTTTTATCCTTGGAGGCAACCAAGCTTAGTGCCTGTTCATCACGCAGGCTGCGGAAGTTCTTGACCCGGAACTCGATCAGCATGGGAATTTTCCATCTAAATATAAAAATATATTTATAATATGCAATATTATTGCATATTATAAATATATTTTAACTTTCCTGGCGCGATAACCTGTCACGCCGACGCTGAACTCAAACACCAGGAGGTGTGAACTGGATGGCGACCCCCACCGAGCACAAAACCGTTCAGGCGCGCAAAACCATACCGGATTCCGAAACCTGATTTTTTCCCCTTTCTCATCTATCGATTGACATAGTCCCTATGTCGCCCACATTATTCAAGCATTCGTTTGAATTATTTAATTGGGGGCGACATGGATATCTTCTCAATCGTGGCCGGTCTGGCGACCGGCATGGTGTTGGGGCTGTTCGGCAGCGGCGGTTCCATCATCGCGTTGCCGGCGCTGATGTATTTGCTGCATATCGAACCGAAATCGGCCATCGCCATGAGTTTGGGCGTGGTGGGCGTCACCGCCACGCTCTCCGCCATCGACCACTGGCGGCGCGGCAATGTCGATGTGCGTGTGGCGCTGGTGTTCGGCGTCTTCGGCGTTGCCGGTACTTTCGCCGGGGCGCGGCTGGGGCTGCTGACGCCGGTCGTCATCCAGCTTGGCCTGTTCGCTCTGGTGATGTACGCCGCTGCCTGGCGCATGTTGAAGCCGGTCATGCTGCTGGCTCCCGCGGCGGACGCGGTGGTGAGCGTCGGCGGTGGCGCGGCGGCGCTGGGTGGTTGCCACGATTTCTTTTCCCCCTGCATGACCCGCATCGCCGTGCACGGCGTCGGCGTCGGTGTGCTCACCGGACTGGTCGGCGTCGGCGGCGGCTTCCTGATCGTGCCGGCCCTGGTGCTGCTGTCCGGCATTCCCATGAAGCAGGCGGTGGGCACTTCGCTGGCCATCGTCGCCGCCAAGTCCTATGCCGGTTTTCTCGGCTATATGGGCGGCGTGCCGGTCGACTATGCCCTGATGGGGGCGTTCACCGGCGTCACGGTAATCGGCAGTTTCATCGGCACGCGTCTGGCGGGCCATATTTCTCAGGCGGCTTTGAAGCGCGCTTTTGCCTGGTTTCTGGTGTGCGTAGCCACGTACATCCTGTTGAAGAGTGTCCTTTGAAGGAGATCGAAATGTTCAAATCCATGTGGGTCATTGGTTTCACCAGTCTTGTCATGGCGTCGCTTCCTACCCATGCCGCTCCGGAGAACACGGGGGATATGGCAGAAGTTGTACAGGTCATGGCCCAATCGGTTCAGGATTCCACCAGTTCGGTGGGTAGGGATGCCCAGGGCCAGGCGAAATGGGCGGGTATCTGGATGGACGAACAACAGGTTTGCGATCAAGGCAAGCTCAACCCGGCGGGCCAACGTATCGTTCAGGCCGGTCAGCGTTACTCGCGTGACAACGGTGCCAAACTGACCCTGTTCACTCCTTCCGAAAGCGAGCAGGCGGTGCGGCGCGATATGGCCGAGCTTGCGCCCGAGGCGATGGTGCGACGCAACGCCTTGATCGGTCGCCACTGCTATCTGGTTATCAGCAAGTAAGGGAGGAACGATGCAGATCAGGGTTATTTCGCAACACCCGCCAGGCGGCCGTTGCACCTTGTACGCGGGTTATGCCGATGTCTTGGCCAGACTGCCTGATGCGCGTGTGGAAATAGCTTTCAGCACGCTGCGGGACGCACACGGCACGGGCTATCCTTCCCTGCTGCTGGATGGCACGCCGGTACCGCCGACAGATGGAGTCATCCTGATGCCGGCGGACATACTGGATGCGTTGTCACGCCAGGGTATTGCCGACGAAGCACTGATCGGCCTGGCCGAGGCGCTGGAAGCGCCATTGGAAAGGATGCTGGAAAGTGCGGCCTGAACCATGAACCTGGACTTCTGAAATGTGCGAGTTATTCGGTGTCAGCAGCAGCCTCCCGCGCGGCCTCGGCCGCTGGCTGACCGCATTCCGTGCGCGCGGTGGCGCGGCTGCCGACAACCCCGATGGCTGGGGCGTCGCGAGCTGGCTGGACGGCCGTCCCAAGATCGAAAAATCCCCGGAACCCGGCTGGAATAGCGCGTCGTTCCTGCGCGTATCGGAAAACCTGGTTTCCGACCTGATGATCGCTCACGTCCGCAAGGCGCGGCATCCGCCAATACTCAGCCTGGAAAACACGCATCCGTTCGTGCATCTGTGCTGCGGCCGCGCCTGGGTATTCGCCCACAATGGCCTGGTCGCCGAGGTATTCGATCAGCCGCTGGCCAATCCTTCGTGCAGCCCGCTGGGCGCGACGGATTCGGAGTTCGCCTTCTGCCAACTCCTGGCCGGGATCGCCGGTAGCTACAACCACGCAGATCAGCATCGCTGGCTGCAAGCGTTGAATCGGCTCGCCGATGCCATGTCCACGCTGGGCAAGTTCAATTTCCTGCTCTCCGACGGCCGCATCCTGGTTGCCTACGGCCATGATCGGCTGCACTACCTGGAGTCATCGGAGGACCACGGTCGCCGCGTGCTGATCGCCACCGAACCGCTTTCCGACGCTGCGTGGCAGCCGTTCGCCGCCCGCGAACTGCGCGTCTATCAAGACGGCGCGCTGGTCGCCAGCCATGCCCCGGACCGGCGTGGCCCGAACGCGGCAACGACTTTGGCTTTCAACGACTCGCGTCGTCCAACTTGAGGAGATACCCGATGTACAAGCAACACAGTCTGGCCAC
Organism: Hydrogenophilaceae bacterium; assembly: GCA_031426815.1. Taxonomy (GTDB): domain Bacteria; phylum Pseudomonadota; class Gammaproteobacteria; order Burkholderiales; family Thiobacillaceae; genus PFJX01. Next base: position 11,017 of record JASJPG010000148.1, on the reverse strand, counting down.
ACGCGCCATTCATGGCCACAGCGCCAAGGATGCCCACGGCAGCCCGCACATCCCGATTTACAACACCACCACCTTCTCGTTCGCCGCGACCGCCGACCTGCTCGACGTGGTGGATGGCCGCAAGCCCGGCGCCCTGTATACCCGCTATGGACTGAACCCGAGCATCTTTGCGCTGGAAGAAACGCTGGCCGGACTGGAAAGCGCGGAGATGGCCTGGGCGTTCTGTTCCGGCATGGCGGCGGAAACGGCGCTGTTCCTGAGCCACGGCCGCGAGGGCGTCGTCTGCATCGGCGATGCTTATGGCGGCACACTGGAACTGCTGGCCAGCCAGTTGCCCCTGCTGGGAATCAAGACCCACCTCATCCTCGGCAACGAACTCGACCGTCTCGAACCGCTGCTCGCCGACGGCGCCAAGCTGGTGTTTTTCGAGACGCCGACCAATCCGACCCTGGAACTGCTCGACATCCGGGCGATTGTCGCCACGGCTCACGCCCACGGCGCTCGCGTCGCGGTCGATAACACCTTCGCTTCACCGGTCAATCAGCGGCCATTGGAACTCGGCGCCGATTTCGTCGTGCATAGCGCGACGAAATATCTGGGTGGACACAGCGATCTCACCGCCGGCGCACTGATGGGCTCGAAGGAGCTGCTCATGCCGGTATGGAACTGGCGCAAGAACCTGGGTTCGATGATCGCGCCGGAGACCGCTTCCCTGCTGTCGCGCAGCCTGCGTTCTCTGGTGGTGCGGATACGCCAGCAGAATGCCGGCGCGCAAGCGGTGGCCGAAGCGATGGCGCGCCACCCGAAAGTGACCCGTGTGTTCTATCCCGGCTTGCCCGATTTCCCCGGCCATGCCCTGGCCAAGGCGCAGATGCACGGCTACGGCGGCATGCTCTCCATCGAGGTGGCCGGTGGCGGCGAGTGTGGAACAAACGCCGCAACACAGGCGGCCGACCGGCTCCGGCTGTTCGCTCTGGCACCTTCCCTGGGCGGGGTGGAAAGCCTGGTCACCCAGCCCTGCACCACCACCCACCACGGGTTGACGCCGGAAGAGCGTGCTCGGCGCGGCATCTCCGACGCCATGCTGCGCCTGTCGGTGGGGCTGGAAGATGCGGACGACCTGATCGCCGATCTGGTGCAGGCACTGGCATGAACCTTGAAACAGCAGTTGACCGCTCCTTATCCCTTGTGAGGCCTCATGCTGACTGATGTTTTGCGCTGCGATGACGCTCACCCATTGGGTGAGCCCGCTACCCGCCCGCTGTCGGGGTGGGGAAGCCGTCTGTCTGCGTTGCTCCTCCTCGCCATGCCTAGGCATGACTCGTCGTCGCGCACCCGCAAGGGGCATGCCGGATTCGTACGCGCTGAAGCGCTACGACTCCGCTACCTTGCCAGCCGGCTTCCCCACCTCGCCCTCGGACGGGTTCAACTGCTGTTTCAAGGATGAATGCACCAATCTACCTCGACTACAACGCCACCACGCCGATCGACCCAGGCGTCGTCGAGGCCATGCTGCCCTGGCTGCGGGCAGGTTTCGGCAACCCGTCCTCAGATCACGTTTATGGCCGCACCGCCAAGGCGGCGGTGCAGCACGCGCGGGAACAGGTGGCGACGCTGATCGGCGCGCAGCCTGACGAAATCGTGTTTACCGGCTGCGCCACTGAGGCCAACAACCTGGCCATCCTCGGTGTGGCGCAAGCGTTACAGGGCGGTAGCCGCCGCCGCTTGCTCTATTCCGCCGTCGAACATCCCGCCGTGGCGCAACCGATGCGCCATCTGGACGGAGCCGGGTGGCGGGCCGAAACGATAGGCGTGGACGCGACCGGCCGGGTCGATGCCGCACAAGTCGAGATGGATGCCGACGTCGCGCTGGTCTCTGTGATGCTCGCCAACAACGAGGTGGGCACGCTGCAGCCGGTGGCTGAAATCGCAGCCTGCGCGCATGCGGCGGGTGCGCTGATGCATGTGGATGCCGCCCAGGCCGTCGGCAAGATACCCATCGATGTCGACAATCTGGGCTGCGACCTGCTCACCCTGGCCGGGCACAAGTTCTACGCGCCCAAGGGGGTGGGCGCGTTGTATGTGCGCGCCGGCACGCCGCTGCAAGCCATCCAGTACGGCGCCGGCCACGAAGGCGGCCGGCGCCCCGGCACCGAGAACGTGCCGCATATCGTCGCCTTGGGCGAGGCCGCTCGCTTGGCACGGGAAGCGTTGCAGGAGGAGGGCGCGCGCCTCCGGAACCTGCGTGACGACTTGCAGCGGCGACTTGCCGATGCCATCCCGGGCCTGCTTCTGAACGGCCATGCCAGCGAACGCCTGCCCAATACCCTGAACCTCTCCTTCCCCGGCATCGCCGGCTGGCAGTTGCTGGCCGCTGCCCCGGATCTGGCCGCCTCCACCGGTTCCGCCTGCCATGCCGGGCAGCACGCGGCCAGCGGCGTGCTGGGCGCGATGGGCTGCTCCGGCGAGCGCGCCGCCGGGGCGGTCCGTCTGTCATTGGGGCGCTTTACCACGCCATCTGAAATCGAACGGGCCGCCGCCGCCCTGATCGCCGCCTGGCGACAACTTGCGGCATGACGGCCGTGCCGACTACGACGCCTGGTACGCGGATAACCGGCAATAATCCCTCACCCCCTCACTGAGCCATCGCATGAATCCCAGACTGTTCGCCCTGTTGGCCATGGCGCTTGCCAGCCTGCCCGGTTTTCCGGTCTACGCCGCCCAGACCCAACACAGCGACCCCGAAACGGGTGCCACGACTTGGCAGACGCGCGCCCATGGCGTCACCCTCTCGCTCACCCAGATCCCGCCAGACCCGGCGCGCGCGTTTTATCTCAATCGCGGTTTCCCACCGGAAGCGGTCGAACGCTATGCCACTGCCTGCGTGTACATGACCGTGCTGCGCAACGATGCCGCGCCGGGTGAGTTGAACTTTCGCCTGGACGACTGGAGCGTACAAAGCGAAGGCCGGACGCAGCCGCCCAACTCCGTGGCGGCGTGGATGGCGCAGTGGCAGGCGCTGGGCCTGACGGAAGCAGCGCAGATCGCCTTCCGCTGGGCGCAATTCCCGCCGGAGCAGGAGTACGCCGTCGGTGAGTGGAACCAGGGCATGCTGACCACCGGTTTGCCGCCCGGCAGCAGATTCGATCTGGTCGCTCGCTGGACGGTGGCGGGCAAGACCTACGAAGGGAAACTGGAAAATGTCGTTTGCGCGCATTGAAAGCGGAATGAAGCAAAGCCTGTTGTCCCTCCTGCTGGCTTGTGTGGCAGCACTTCCCGCCGTCGCCGTCGAGCTGCCGCCGTTGACCCAGGGCCTCACCCCGATTGCCGAGCCCAAACCCGCGCCGGCGCTGCGCCTGCTCGACCTGGACGGCAAGATGCACGACCTGGCCGATCTCAAGGGCAAGCTGGTGGTGGTCAATTTCTGGGCGACCTGGTGCCCGCCTTGTCGGCGCGAAATGCCTTCGCTGGAACGCCTGCGCGTACGCCTGGAAAAGCTCGGACTGGCCGTGCTGGCGGTGGATGTGGGCGAAGATGCCGACACGGTATTTTCGTTTTCCGGCCAACTGGAACCCGCTCCCAACTTTCCCCTCTTGCTGGATCAAGACTCGAAAGCCATGCAGCGCTGGAAGGTCAAGGGCCTGCCCACCACCTTCGTCGTCGACCCGCAAGGCCGCGTGATCTACCGCGCCGTCGGGGGCCGCGAGTTCGATAACCCGGCCATGATCGAGGCATTGCTTGCGCTGACGCCGAACCGCTGAACATGTCGCGACGGTCACCCGCCAAATTTCCAGGTTGGCTATAAATTTACTCAGAAATAGAAAAATCTCGGCTAAGGAAGCGCTGATTTATTCCGCTCCGTCGTTCCCTCGTAGGCGGGAACCCAGTGAAATCAAGGCACTGGATCCCCGCTTTCGCGCGGATGACGAATAATTCAGCGCCGATTTTTGCCAGGCTTCCGAAGCCGGCGCGACCAAGGTAAACAAACCCATCGAACGAGGTAGCCGTCATGCATGACACCCTGCCGCTGTTGCGGACCACCGATTTTCCCGTGCCGCGTCGGCAGCGGCTGACGACGCTGCAAGTCAATCTGGGCTATCGCTGCAATCAGCGTTGCCTGCATTGCCACGTCAACGCCGGCCCGAATCGCACCGAGACGATGGCTGACGCGAACATCGAGCTGATTCCCGCCGTGCTGGCGGCGCGCGGCCTCACCACACTCGATCTCACCGGCGGCGCGCCCGAGCTGCATCCGCGCTTCCGCGTGCTGGTGGAGGCGGCGCGGGCTTTGGGTGTGAGGGTGATCGACCGCTGCAATCTCACCATCCTGTCCGAACCGGGCTACGAAGATCTGGCCGACTTCCTCGCCGCGCTGCAGGTGGAGGTGGTGGCCTCGCTGCCCTGCTACCTGGAAGACAACGTGGACAAGCAACGCGGCAAGGGGGTGTACGCGCGCAGCATCGCCGGCCTGCAGCGGCTCAACCGCCTGGGGTATGCCCAGCCGGGCAGCGGTCTCGACCTGAATCTGGTCTACAACCCTGCTGGCCCCAACCTGCCGCCGGAGCAGATCGGTCTGGAGGCGAGCTACAAGCATGAACTGCTGCAACGCCATGGCATTGTCTTCAACCGGCTCTATACGATCACCAACATGCCCATTCTGCGTTTCGGCAGCACGCTGGTGTCGAAGGGGCAATTCGCCGAATACATGGTGTTGTTGAAACGCAGCTTCAGCCGCGCCAACCTGGATCAGGTGATGTGCCGCGACCTGATCAGTGTGGATTGGCAAGGCCATTTGTTCGACTGCGATTTCAACCAGATGCTGGGCCTGCCGGCCCGTCTGAACGGCACGCCGCATTCGCATTTACGTGACATACACCTGCGCGACCTGCTCGAACACGATCCGGCGGGTGCGCCGGTTCGGGTGGCGGACCATTGTTACGGCTGCACCGCCGGCCAGGGCAGCAGTTGCGGCGGCGCACTGGATGACGCCACGCAAACTCAAACGGCATGCGCGGCATGAAGAAGTTCGCCCTGCTGCTGCTTATCGCGGCGCTCGTTGTGGCGTTCTTTGCGCTTGATCTGGGGCGTTTCCTGACCCTGGACGCGCTCAAGTCCAGCCAGGCCGCCTTCGCCGCCTGGTTCGATACGTCGCCGTGGCGGGTGGCTGGCGCGTACTTCCTGATCTATGTCGCGGTGACCGCGTTGTCCTTGCCGGGCGCTGCGATGATGACGCTGGCCGGCGGTGCGTTTTTCGGGCTGTGGACCGGTCTGCTGCTGGTCTCGTTCGCGTCCAGCCTCGGCGCCACGCTGGCGTTTCTGGCATCGCGCTTCCTGCTGCAGGACTGGGTGCAAAGCCGCTTCGGCGACCGGCTCGCCGCGGTTAACGCCGGCATGGCAAAGGATGGCGCGTTCTATCTGTTCACGCTGCGCTTGGTGCCGTTGTTCCCGTTCTTCGTCATCAACCTGATCATGGGCCTGACTCCGATCAAGACACGCACCTTCTATTGGGTCAGCCAGCTAGGCATGCTGGCCGGCACGGCGGTCTACGTGAACGCCGGCACGCAGCTGGCGCAACTCGACAGCCTGTCCGGCGTACTGTCGCCGGGGTTGCTCGGCTCGTTCGCGTTGCTCGGCCTTTTTCCGTTGCTGGCGAAGAAGCTGATTGGCGTGATTCAGGCGCGCAAGGTCTACGCCGGCTGGCAAAAGCCGGCGCGTTTCGAGCGCAATCTGGTGGTGATCGGCGCTGGCGCCGGCGGCCTGGTGTCGGCCTACATCGCCGCCGCGGTGAAGGCCAAGGTGACGCTGATCGAAGGCCACAAGATGGGCGGCGATTGTCTCAACTACGGCTGCGTGCCGTCGAAGGCGCTGATCCGCAGCGCGCGTTTCATGAAGACCGTGCGCGAGGCGGAATCGCTCGGCATCAGCAACGCCCGCGCCGACGCCGATTTCGGCCGGATCATGGCGCGCGTGCACAACGTCGTGCGCCAGGTCGAGCCGCATGATTCGGTCGAGCGCTACAGCCAACTCGGCGTGGAAGTGATCCAGGGCCATGCCCGCATCACCTCGCCGTGGACGGTGGAAGTGACGACTGAAACCCGCGGTTTGGTAATCAGGCAGACCCTGAGCACGCGTGCCATCGTCATCGCCACCGGCGCCAGCCCGGTCATCCCGAAGATTCCCGGCATCGAAGCGGTGCGCCATGTCACCTCGGACACGATCTGGTCGCTGACCGAAAAACCCGAACGCCTGCTCGTGCTGGGCGGCGGGCCCATCGGCTGCGAGCTGGCCCAGGCTTTCGCCGGCATCGGCTGCCAGGTCACGCTGCTGGCGCGCTCCGGCATCATGGGCAAGGAAGACGCCGATGCGGTGGCGCTGGTCGAAGCCGGTCTCGCCGCCGACGGCGTGCAGTTGCTGAAGGGCCTGGACACGCTGCGCTGCGAGATCGTGGGCGGTGAACAGCGCCTGATCGTGGCGCAAAACGGCGTGGAACAGTCATTGCCGTTCGACGTGCTGCTGTGTGCGACAGGTCGTAAAGCGCGGGTCAGTGGCTTCGGCCTGGAGGAACTCGGCATTCCGTTGGCCAAAGCCGGCACCATCGAGGTCAATGCGTATCTGCAAACCCGTTACCCCAACATCTACGCCTGCGGCGACGTTGCCGGGCCGTTCCAGTTCACCCACACCGCCGCGCATCAGGCCTGGTACGCGGCGGTCAACGCGCTGTTCGCCGGGATTGTTGGCAACCTCGGAAGTTTCAAGGCGGACTACCGGGTGATTCCCTGGGTCACCTTCACCAGCCCGGAAGTGGCACGCGTCGGGCTGTCGGAAGCGGAAGCGAAGGCGCGCGGCATTGCCCATGAAGTTACCCGCTACGGCCTTGACGAGCTCGACCGCGCCATCGCCGAAAGTGCCGCCCACGGCTTTGTGAAGGTGCTGACCCCGCCCGGCAAGGACACCATCCTGGGCGCGACCATCGTCGGCGAACATGCCGGCGAATTGCTGGCCGAATTCACGCTGGCGATGAAGCACGGCCTCGGCCTGAACAAGATTCTCGGCACCATCCACCCGTACCCGACCTGGAGCGAAGCCGCCAAATACGCCGCCGGAGAGTGGAAGCGCGCGCATGCGCCGAAGGCCGCATTGGTCTGGCTGGAACGCTTGCATGCCTGGAGACGGAAATGAAACGCCGGCTTATCTCGGTGGCAGCGCTGTTCCGGTGTGCCGAGAACTGGCGCTTGAACGGCACGCGATGAAACTCTCCCTGATCGTTCCCATGCTCGACGAGGCCCACGGCATCGTCGCCACGCTGGCCGCGCTGCAAGCCCTGCGCGCCGACGGCCATGAGCTGATCGTCGTGGACGGTGGCAGCCGCGACGCCAGTATCGCGCTGGCCGAACCCTATGCCGACCGGGTCCTCTCCGCCCCACGCGGAAGGGCGCGCCAGATGAATATCGGCGCGGCCGCGGCGAAAGGCGATGCGCTGTTGTTTCTGCATGCCGATACCCACCTGCCGAAAGATGCCGCATCCCGCATCCGGACCGCGTTGCGCTCGCGCTTGTGGGGTCGCTTCGATGTCGATATCGAAGGCCGCCCCGGCATGCTGCGCGTGGTGGCCGAATTGATGAATTGGCGCTCGCGTCTGACCGGCATCGCCAGCGGCGATCAAGCCATCTTCGTCAGTCGCGCGGCTTTCAGCGCCGTGGGCGGCTATCCCGAGCAGCCGCTGATGGAAGACATCGAACTCTCGAAGCGTCTGAAGAAACTCGGCCCGCCCGCCTGCCTGCGCGAGCGCGTGGCCACTTCCGGGCGGCGCTGGGAGGAGAACGGCGTCTGGCGCACGATTCTGCTGATGTGGCGATTGCGCTTCGACTATTGGTCGGGCGTATCGGCGCATCGGCTGGCGTCGCGCTATCGCCCTTCCATACGTGTTCGCCCGGCCAAGAGGAGAGCCCGATGAGCGCCACCCGCATTCTGGTGTTCGCCAAGGCGCCCATCCCCGGTCAGGTCAAAACCCGGCTCATTCCGGCGCTGGGCGCATTGGGCGCGGCGCGGTTGGCGCGCCAGTTGCTCGACCTCACGCTGGATCAGGCACGCGCAGCCGACATCGGGCCGGTCGAGTTGTGCGCCAGCCCGACCATCGCCAGTCCGGACTGGGCCGGTTACCTGCCGCCGCATGGCGTAGCGGTCAGCGATCAGGGCGAAGGTGATCTGGGCGCGCGCATGGCCCGCGCCAGCCAGCGAGCGTTGCTGCTGAACCAACGCGTGCTGCTGATCGGCACGGATTGCCCCGCCTTGTCGGCCCAGCGCCTGCGCGCGGCGGCGGCGGCGCTGGATCGCCATGAGGCCGTGCTCCATCCCGCGCTGGATGGGGGCTACCCATTGCTGGGCCTGCGGGTGTTCCACCCCAGCCTGTTCACGGAGATGCCCTGGAGCACTGCCGCCGTCGCCGAACTGACGCTGGCGCGCATGCAGGCCCTGGAATGGCGCGTCTGGGTGGGGGATGCACTCGCGGATATCGACGAACCCGCCGACCTCATCCATTCGCCGGCGCAACTGGATCCAGGCACACGCGACATGGCGGCATGAGATGAAGCGATGCCGGCCACCCCATCAATCCAGAGGAGAACACCATGCATGAACTCGTCAAAGACTATTACGGCCGCCAGTTGCAAAGCACGGCGGACCTGCGCACCTCGGCCTGCTGCGACGCCAGCCAGATGCCGGAATGGCTGAAGCCGCTGCTGGCGCGCATCCATCCGGAAGTGATGTCGCGCTATTACGGCTGCGGCCTGGTCAGCCCGCCGCTGCTGGCAGGCTGCCGCGTGCTCGACCTGGGTTGCGGTTCCGGACGGGATGTTTATGCCCTGGCCCAGATGGTCGGCGAATCAGGTCAAGTGGTGGGCGTGGACATGACCGAGGAACAGCTGGCGGTGGCCGAACGCCATCGCGAACATCATCGACTAGCCTTCGGCTTTGGCCGCGACAACGTCGAATTCCGCCTCGGCTACATCGAGCACCTGGACCAACTGGGGCAGGCGGACGCCAGCTTTGACGTGGTGGTGTCGAACTGCGTGGTCAACCTGTCCCCCGACAAGGATGCCGTGCTGCGCCAAGTGCATCGCCTGCTCAAGCCGGGCGGCGAGTTCTATTTCTCCGATGTCTACGCCGACCGCCGAGTGCCTTCGACGCTGCGCAACGATCCGGTGCTGTATGGCGAATGCCTGGGCGGCGCGCTGTACTGGAACGACTTCCAGCATCTGGCTCGGCGCCAGGGTTTCACCGACCCGCGCCTGGTGGAAGACCGCCCCATCGCCGTGACCGACCCGGCGCTGGCGGCGCTCACCCAGGGCATCGGCTTTTATTCCGCCACCTACCGGCTATTCAAATTGGACGGCCTGGAGCCGGACTGCGAGGACTACGGCCAGGCGGTGATCTACCGGGGCGGAATCGTCGGACACGAACGCAGCTTCACGTTGGATAAACATCACGTCATCGAAGCCGGGCGCGTCTTCCCGGTGTGCGGCAATACCTGGCGCATGCTGCATGACAGCCGCTTTGCCGCGCATTTCGATTTCATCGGCGATTTCAGCCGGCATTTCGGCATCTTCGCCGGCTGCGGCGGAGGGTTGCCGTTCGACACCGGAACTACGGACGCGGCTGCGGGTTGTTGCTGAGATGCCGGCTATTGGCTTCTAACCTGCTCGGCAATCTCTTCGGAAAACTCCTGCAACCCTTCTTTTGCCACGCCGATTTCTTCCAGTGTCTTGGCCTCGTGCGCGTCCCATTCGCGGTCGTCGCTGGTGGTCTGCATGTTGTAGATATGCAGTGCAGTCTTCAGGATGGCGACCAGTGTCGCCGACTTGTGGTTGACGTTGATCGGATCGTGATGCCAGCGCACGGCCTGGCAGACATAGTCGGGCAACTTCCAGTGGCGGGCGGCCAGGTAGCCGACCACGGCGTGGTCGGTATCGAAACGGCTATCCTCGGCGGGGACATTGGGCCAGACGTGGCCTTTCGCGGTAATGAAGGCGTATTCATATTTCTCGATGTGCTGGATCAGGATCGGTACGCCACAGTCGACGAACAGCGCGGCAATTTGCGCATGCTCGGGAAACAGATTGCAGACCGAGCGTTGTTTCCACGCGATGGCCGTGGCGTAGCGGGCCAGTTCGTTGGCGCGATCCCAGAACCACGGGAAAAAGCGGGATTCGCCGTAGATCGCGCTTTCCAGCGACAAGCCCTTGACCAGGTCGGCGACCGTCCGGAGGCCGACCAGGGAGATGGCCTGATCGACGGTTTCCGGCGGCTGGCGCAAGCCGTACATCGGTCTGGCCAGCGTGCGGTAGAGACTTGCGGTGAGACCTGGATCGCTCTGCACGACCTGGCCGATGTCCTTCATGCTCGCATCGGCGTTATTCAATAGCCGGTTGAGTTCGTCCAGCAGTGGCGGTGGCGACGGGATGCGTACAGCCATCTTCAAAGCGGGGTCGGAGAATTCCTGGTGGGGAGCGCGCGGTTTCATGTGATTGCAGCCTATGTCCAACACCGCGGTCTGACTGATCGGGGCACTGACGAAGAAAACGAAAGCCTACACCATCGAGTCGCGGTGCGGGCCATCCCGCAGCCGGCGAGGCTTTGCAGGGCGCTCCTCGCGGCGATCCGCTTACTTCCTAGGCGGACCATCCTGCTGCCGGCGGGGCATTGCCGGTTGGTCGTTGCAAATGGGGAGCGCGTGTCGAGCTGGGAGCGCCCGCTTCCAGCCGGCCAGCCGGCGCTCCTCGCGGATTATTCCAGCGCCAGCCGATAGCCCACGCCCGACACCGTGAGCAGGTATTGCGGCCGCGCCGGTTCCGCTTCCAGTTTGCGGCGCAGGCCGGCCATGAACACGCGCAGGTAGTGGGTACGCTCCACGTGCGCGGGTCCCCAGACTTCCTTGAGCAGTTGCCGATGCGTCAGCACGCGGCCGGCGTGGGTGAGCAGCACCGTCAACATGCGGTACTCGGTCGGCGTCAGATGCACG
>JASJPG010000147.1:0-3525 GCA_031426815.1 Hydrogenophilaceae bacterium | reverse complement strand
CGATCACCATGCGCATGCCGGACTTGTCCGACTCGTCGCGGATTTCGCTGATGCCTTCGATCCGTTTCTCGCGCACCAACTCGCCGATCTTGATGCACAGATGCGCCTTGTTCACCTGATACGGCAGCTCGTCGACGATGATCGCCTGGCGGCCGACCGACTTCTCGATCTCCTCGAAATGCACCTTGGCGCGCATCACGACGCGGCCGCGACCGGTGCGGTAGCCTTCCTTGACGCCGGCGGTGCCGTAGATGATGCCGGCGGTGGGGAAGTCGGGCGCGGGAACGATATCGATCAGGTCTTCGATGCCGATCATCGGCTCGCGCAGCACGGCCAGACAGGCGTCGACGATCTCGTTCAGGTTGTGCGGCGGGATGTTGGTGGCCATGCCGACCGCGATGCCGGAGGAGCCGTTGACCAGCAGATTCGGGAACTTGGCCGGCAGGATCAGCGGCTCGTGCTCGGAACCGTCGTAGTTGGGGCCGAAGTCGACGGTTTCCTTGTCGATGTCGGCGAGCAACTCGTGCGCGATCTTGGCCATGCGGATTTCGGTGTAACGCATCGCCGCCGCGTTGTCGCCATCGACCGAACCGAAGTTGCCCTGGCCGTCGACCAGCGGATAGCGCAGCGAGAAATCCTGCGCCATGCGCACGATGGTGTCGTACACCGCGGTGTCGCCGTGCGGGTGGTACTTACCGATCACGTCGCCGACCACGCGCGCCGACTTCTTGTACGCCTTGTTCCAGTCGTTGTTCAGCTCGTGCATCGCGAACAACACGCGGCGATGCACCGGCTTCAGGCCATCCCGCACATCCGGCAGCGCCCGTCCGACGATCACGCTCATCGCGTAATCGAGGTAGGAACGGCGCATTTCCTCTTCCAGGCTGACGGGCAGGGTCTCTTTGGCGAACTGGTTTTCCATTGCGGGGCGTCTCGAGTTTTTAGCGCTGGCTAGCGTTTTGTTTTTACTTGCGCTTTTACTGAAAAAAGCCGGGCGATTTTAGCACGGCAAAGCCCCTATTTCCGGGATGCATTCCGCCCCGGTTACCCCCCTTCAGTGGTGACGTACAAGCAGGGGTGCGGATGGATAATCCTATTTCGCGCCGTTGCCGGTGTCGTAGGAGCGCCTTGGAAGGCGCTCCTACGCGTGGCGTCGCCACTCACCCGGCGGCTGACGTGCGAATTACTTCGCCGCCGCCTGTTGCGCCAATTGCGCTTCCAGATCCGCGATCCGCTGCCTGAGCAGGTTCACGTTCTGCTGCCGCGCGGACACGGCGACGTCGACGCCTTCGGTCAGCCAGGCCAGCCAGCGTTGCATGCCTTCGCCGGTGGTGGCGGAAACCTTCAGCACTTCCAGCTTCGGATTGATCCGATGCGCGTATTCGATGCACTTGTCGACATCGAAAGTCAGATACGGCAGCAGGTCGACCTTGTTCAGGATCATCAGGTCGGCGGCATGGAACATGTCTGGATATTTCAGCGGTTTGTCCTCGCCTTCGGTCACCGACAGGATCACCACCTTGTGCGCCTCACCCAGATCGAACGCCGCCGGGCAGACCAGATTGCCGACGTTTTCGATCATCAGCAGGCTGTCGTCCGGCAGGTTCAGGCGTTCCAGCGCGTGGCCGACCATGTGCGCGTCGAGATGGCAGCCCTTGCCGGTGTTGACCTGGATCGCGGCGGCGCCGGTGGCGCGGATGCGATCGGCATCGTTGCTGGTCTGCTGATCGCCTTCCACCACGGCGACCGACAGGCTGCCGGCGAGCGCTTCGATGGTCTTCACCAGCAGCGTGGTCTTGCCGGAACCGGGGCTGGACACCAGGTTGATGGCGAACAGGCCGTGCTCGGCGAAGTACTGCCGGTTCTCGGCGGCATAGCCGTTGTTCTTGCCCAGGATGTCCTGTTCGATCTGCACCATGCGCGCCTGGCTCATACCCGGCGCATGCGCGTGGGCGGGGCCGAGGCCGTAGTGCAACTCGCCCTTGTGTTCGTGGTAGTGCGGCTCGCTGGCCGCATGCAGGGCATCGTGCGCGTGGTCGTGGCCGCTGTGGGCATGGCTGTGTTCGTGCGCATGCGGGTGGCTGTGCATGCCGCCGCCGTCATGGCTGTGCTCATGCGCGTGATCGTGGGGATGGGGATGCTCGTGGGGATGGGCGTGATCATGCCCCTCGATCTTTGTTTCGCCCTGGCCGCAGCCGCAAACGGTACACATAGTCTGACTCCTGAAGTTACTCGACCAACAAATCCTTGACCCGCATTTCCGTACCGCCGGTGGCCTGCACCTGATAGCTGCCGCACAGCGGACAGGCATCGTATAGCGCATTCACCGGCACCGTTTCACCGCAGCCGAGGCAATAACCCTGGCCCGGAATCTTTTCCAGTTCCACCCGCGCGCCATCGGCGACGCCGCCCTTCAACACCACGTCCAGGCAAAAGCTCAAGGCCTCGACTTCGACGCCGGACAACGCCCCGATTTCCAAGCGCACCTCGGTCACCCGAGTGAAGCCCTGGCGAACGGCGGCATCTTCGACGATCTGGAAGATGCCTTCGGCGAGAGACATTTCATGCATTGCTTACCTCACATCGCTTACTTCGATTCCAAAGCCCACGCAGGGGTCCAGCGATTGCGCGACCAGACGCGCGCGCGCCGCCAGATCGCCGCCGGGGGCAAGACCGGACAATGCCTGAGCGAGCGCGCCGGCGGGGTGAAAATTCCATTCCGTCGGCGCGACGATGCGGTATTCGGCGACCTTGCCGGCCCGCAAGCGCACCACATGCAGCAGCAAACCGCGCGAAGTCTCGACCCCGGCGAGTCCGCACTCTTCCCCCAGCGGCCAGTCGCGCACCAGCACCGGACCCGCATCCGACAAGCGCGCCGGAAGCGCCGCCAGTTCCAGCAGGCGGGCGAGCAGGCGGGCGCCAACGCCGCGGCCACGTTGCGATATCCAGGCGGCCAGCAGAGGCTGCGCCTCCAGCCGGGCGACCGCGCCGGTTTCGGCCGGTGCGTCGTGCCACAACGGCTGCGCGCAGAACGCCGGCACGTCCAGCGCGCGCTGCGCCAGTTCGCGCGCTGCCTCGTCTTGCAGCCGCGCCAGCGGCGGCAGCAGATTGACCTGGCTGATGCCGGCATCAGCGCCATCGCCCAGCGCGGCGAACAACCGCGCGGTCGGCGTTGAGCCGGCCCGCCGCCAGGCATCGAAGCCGGCCAGATCGCGCGCCAGCCAGGCCGCCGCCGGCTCGCCCAGCAGCGTGGACTGCAACACATCGGCAAGCGTCGCGGCGAAACGCTGCGGCTCGCTCGCAGCCTGCCGCAGTGATAGCAGGCTGGCCATGTCGGGCGCGATGCCGAGCGGCGCGCCCGCCTGTTCCGGCCAATTCAGCAGCAGCCGCCAGGCATGTTCCTGCGCCAGTTCCAGCAGCACGGCGGTCTCGCGATCATCGCCAAGAAGAACATCGGATTCGGTAGGGCGGAAAAGCGCAGCGCCTTCCGCCGCATGCTGCCCCATTCGGCGGAAGGCGCTGCGC
>JASJPG010000146.1:0-4289 GCA_031426815.1 Hydrogenophilaceae bacterium | reverse complement strand
GCCTCGGCTTCGGGCGGGATCATGGCGATGCAGTAGCTCTGGCGGCCGCCCTCGCCGGCACGCAGATCGCGCAGGGTTTGCACCGCCGCGTCGCCGCTGTCGGGCAGTTCCACCATCATCACGTCGGGTCGGCTGACCTGCAGCAGGCGCAAGGCGCTGTCGCGGTCGCTCGCCAATTCCACGCGCAGCCCCATGGCATCGAGCGTTTCCGCCAGCACGCGCAGATGCGATGCATCGCGTGCGATCAGTGCCACCCGCATCGGCAGCACGACGAGGGCTGACAGGTTTTCATCCTGCGAGGGATCGGGCGGCATGCCGAGGAGCAGTTTGATGTCGCTGAAATCGCGCGTCGGCAGATGCAGTTCGCGGCCCCAGTCCTGCCACTGGCCGACCACGCTTTCCACCAGCGGCGGCACCTGGTGGTCTTCCAGACCGATCAGGGCGGCGGCGTGGTACAGCGATGGCACCCGTTCCCAGCGTTGCGCCGCATCCAGATTGAGCAGGGCGCCCACCTTGGCGGCGAAATGCAGCGCGACCGTCAGCGTCTGCGCGCGGGAACCGGCGGCGAACGGCGCTTCGGTAGGCAGTTCGTGATAGCGCACGGCCTGATAGAAGATTTCCGGCAAACCCCAATCCAGCAGCAATTCGGCCGAAAGCGCAGCATGGTCGAGGCCGAAACTGCCGATTTCGGCGTCGCGCAAGGCCAGGCCGGACAGGTCTTGCCGCAACATGTCGCCATATTCGTTCGGAAATACCGTCGCCAGCGACAGCCGGCCGATGCCGGAGAGCAGACCGCAGGTGAAGCTCTCGTCGGGCGGACACTGCGCCTGGGCGGAGACCTGCTGGGCCGTGATGCCGGTGGCCAGCGAGGCGGTCCAGTAGCCCATGTAATCGAACGCGGCGCAGGCGCCGCTGCGGTAATGATCGATCAGGGAAAAACCGAGGGCGATCTGGCGCACCCGGAACAGACCGAGAAACACGATGGCATGCGGCAACGAAGCGATGTGGCGCAGGCTGCCGCCATGTACCGCGTTGGCGTAGCGCAGGATGCGGCCGGACATGGCCGGGTCGGTCTGCACCAGATGGGTCAGGGTCTGGATGTTGGCATCGTGTTTCTGCGTCAGCTCCAGCACGGCCAAGGCGACGCCCTGCGGCGACGGCAGCATGCCGCCGGCTTTCAGGGATTCAAAACGGGCGCGGGCTTGCTCGATCATGGTTCTCCCCTGGGTCTGGTTTCGTACGAATTATGCCCGTGCTCGGGTGACATGACAGCGTAGTCGGCGAAAGACGCGGAGCGCAGACAAGGACGATAAAATCGGCCTCCTTTTCTCGCCGACTGATTGCCATGCAAACCGATTGCGTCCAGCCCTTCCTGTTCGAGCATCTCGATATTCGCGGCGCGCTGGTTTCGCTCGACACGGCTTGGCGCAACCTTTCCGCCGGACGCGATTACCCGGCCAACGTGGCCCGCATTCTGGGCGAAATGAGCGCGGTGACAACGTTGATTTCGGCCAATCTGAAACAGCCCGGGCGGATGACTTTCCAGTTGCGCGGCGACGGCGCGATCAATCTGCTGGTGCTCGACTGCGATGAGCAATTGCAGTTGCGCGGCATGGCGCGCTGGGATCCGGAAACGTTGCAACAGGAAGCCGCGTTGCCGGCATTGCTCGGCGATGGCCAGTTGTTACTGAGCCTGGATGCGGCGGCGATGCGCCAGCCCTATCAGAGCTTCGTGCCGCTGCAGGGCGACAGCATCGCGGCGATCTTCGAGCACTATCTGACCTTGTCCGAGCAACAGCCGACGCGATTGGTCCTGGCCGCCAATGGCAAGCGGGCGGTCGGTTTACTGCTGCAAAAATTGCCGGAGGCAGACCAGCACGACGCCGACGGCTGGAACCGGATTCAGCATCTGGTCGCCACCTTGTCCGCCGACGAGCAACTGGCGCACGCACCGCTCGACCTGTTGCACCGGCTCTTCCCGGAAGAGGAACTGCGCGTGTTCGCGCCGCGCCCGGTCAGCCATCATTGCCCGCAGGACTGGGAAAAAATCCACGCCATGCTGCGCAGCCTCGGCCGCGCCGAATGCGATGCGATCCTGCGCGACCCGAGCAACGAGCATGTCGGCGAAATCCATGTGCGCGACGACATCTGCAACCACGATTACTGGATCGACGCGGACGATCTCGACGCGATCTTCGCCGCGCCGACACACCGCATGCATTGACCCGACAAAACGTGTTGCGCTGATGCCGGTTCAATCGCTGCACCCTGCCCGCCTCGCCTACGCCGCGGACGGCACGCCGTTTTCGGAAGCCTTCAACGACATCTACCACTCCGCCGACGGCGGCCCCGGCCAGGCGCAGCATGTGTTTCTGCACGGCAACGGCCTGCCGCAAAACTGGCAAGGCCGGCGCAGCTTCACGATTCTGGAAAACGGCTTCGGCAGCGGCCTCAACTTCCTCGCCACCTGGGCGGCCTGGCGCGCCGATCCGCAACGGCCGCAAAGACTGCATTACCTGGCGACCGAGCTGCACCCGTTCGCGGCCGACGATCTGGCGCGGCTACATCGAGAATGGCCGCAACTGGAGTTTCTTGCCGAGGCATTGCGCAATAGCTGGCCGGTCTTGCTGCCGGGTTTCCACCGCCTGGAATTCGCCGCCGGCCGGGTGGTGTTGACGCTGCTGCTGGGCGACGCGGAAACCAGCCTGCGCAAACTGCGCGCCAGCGTCGATGCGTTCTATCTGGACGGCTTCGATCCAAACAAGAATCCGCAGATGTGGTCGGCCGCGCTGATGCGCCGCTTTGCGCAACTGGCCGCGCCCGACGCCACCTTCGCGACCTGGTGCGTCGCCGGCCAGGTGCGGCGGGCGTTGAGCGAAGCCGGATTTGTGCCGAAGAAACAACCGGGCTTCGGCCACAAACGCCAGATGCTGGCCGGGAAAATCAACGAACGGCCGAATCTGCGCCAGCCATTACCGGTGGCCGCCGAGCGCGCTGCCGTGGTGATCGGCGCCGGTCTGGCCGGCTGCGCCATCGCGGAACGCCTGGCCGCGCGCGGCTGGCGGGTCGAACTGCTCGACCGCCACGCGGCGCCGGCCGGTGAGGGTTCCGGCAATCTGGCCGGCATCGCGCGGCCGTTGCTGTCGCGCGACGACAACCTCGCTTCGCGCCTCAACCGCGCCTGCTTTCTGCACCTCGGCCGAACTTTGCAGCGACTCGATCAGGCCGGCTGGCCGCCGCGCCGCAATCTCAACGGCATCCTGCAGATCGCGCGCGATGCCGCGCAAGAAGCGGAGCAGCCCGCCTGGCTGGCGGCGGGCGGCTATCCGGAAAGCTACCTCAGCTTTCTCGATCGGGCCGCCGCCAGCGATAGGCTGGGCGCGGCAACTGCGTATGGCGGCTGGTGGTTTCCCGCCGGCGGCTGGGCCAACCCGCCCAGCCTGTGCCGCGCCTGGTTACGCGCCGGCGGCGGCAATATTCGCTGGCGCGGCAACTGCGAAGTCGCGCGCATGCAAAACGTCGATGGCCGCTGGCGCCTGTTCGCAGCAAGCGGCGAAGTCCTCGCCGAAGCGGCGGTGGTAGTTTTCGCCACCGGTGCGGCCGTCGCACCGGCAGCAAACGGTTTGGCGCAAATCGCCGGCCTGCCGATCCTGCCGGTACGCGGCCAGGTCAGCCATCTGGCCGCCGGCACGCTGCCGAATCTGGCGCATGCGGCCTGCTGCGAGGGTTACCTGACGCCGGCGGTCGACGGTGTGCATTGCCTGGGCGCGTCCTACGCGAAAGATTTCGCTACGGAGCTGCGCGGCGGCGAACACGCCGAAAACCTGCAGCGGCTGACCAGCATCCTGCCGGGTACGGCGCTGGATCTCGATCCCGCCGCGTTGCCCGGCCGCGTCGGTTTCCGCGCCACCACGCCGGACCATCTGCCGCTGGTCGGCGCGCTGCCGGATCTCGATGCTGAACTGGTCGGAGAGTTGCGGTTGAACACTTTCCCGCGTCTGCCCGGTTTGTATGGCTTGCTCGGCCTGGGTTCGCGCGGCCTGGTCTGGTCCGCGCTGCTGGCGGAACACCTGGCCTGCCAGATCGACGGCGAAGCGCTGCCGCTGGCCGGCGATCAGGTCGACGGCATCGACCCGGCGCGTTTCGCGTTGCGCGCCTATCGGCGCGGAGTTTGAGGACCCGGGTGGGTGGCGACACCACGCGTAGGAGCGCCTTCCAAGGCGCGATTGTTCCAGACTTCGCGCCTTGGAAGCATTTCAACCCCCCGTTGCGGGGCCGGTGTACCGAGA
>JASJPG010000145.1:0-27211 GCA_031426815.1 Hydrogenophilaceae bacterium | reverse complement strand
CCAACTCACCCCGCAAGTGCTCGAAGTCGTCGTCCGCCACGCCGCCGGCAGCCCGAAGCGCAACGCCCAGCGCATGCGCGACGTGTCCGAACTGCGCAGTTTTCTCACCGGCGCGGGCATCTTCACGCTGTTCGACGCACCCTTCGTGCCGCTCTATGTGCTTGTCATCTACTTGATGCATCCTGTCCTGGGCGCCCTCGCGCTGGGCGGCAGCCTGCTTCTGTTCGGCATTGCCGTGGTCAACGAACTGGTCACGCGCGCGCCGGTCCAGACCGTCACCGCGCTGACCCAGCGCGGTCAGCAACGGGTCGAGGAACTGGTGCGCAACGCCGACGCGATCGAAGCGATGGGCATGATGCCGGCGGTGCTGCAGCAGTGGCACGGCCAGAACGATGAAGCCCTGGCGACCCAGTCGCGTCTGGCGGATCGCGCCAATATCAGCCGCTCCCTGGCCAAGTTCGTGCGCATGATGTTGCAGATTGGCCTGTACGGCACCGGCGCCTATTTGTATTTGCACAACGAGATATTGACCGGCGCGATCATCGCCGCCGCCATCCTGATGGGCCGCGCGCTGGCGCCGGTGGAAACCGCCATCAATACCTGGAAAAGCATGGTGGGCGCCAAGAACGCCTATGCCCGGCTGAAGGAAATCCTTTCGGAAGAACGCCTGCAGCCCTACCGCAACCGCATGTCGTTGCCGACGCCGGAAGGCCGTTTGCAACTGGAGCGTGTCGTGGTGGCGGCGCCGGACGGCGAGCGGCTGACTCTGAAAGGCATCGGCTTCAGCCTCGAACCGGGTGAATTTCTCGGCGTGGTCGGACCCAGCGGCGCCGGCAAGACCACCCTGGCCAAATTGCTGATCGGCATCGTCACCCCGAAGGCCGGCAGCGCGCGGCTGGATGGCGTCGATCTGGCCTCCTGGCATCCCGACGAGCTGGGACGGCACGTCGGCTACCTGCCGCAGGACGTGCAGTTGTTCGCCGGCAGCGTGCGCCAGAACATCGCCCGTCTGGCCGAGGATAGCGACCCGGACGCCGTGCTGGAGGCGGCCAGAATGGTCGGCGTGCACGAGATGATCCTGCAGCTGCCCAACGGCTACGACAGCGACATCGGCGACTTCGGCGCGCTGCTCTCCGCCGGCCAGCGCCAGCACCTCGCGCTGGCGCGCGCCCTGTACGGCAATCCGCGCCTGCTGGTGCTGGACGAGCCGAATTCCAACCTGGATGCGGTCAGCGAGGAAGCGTTGCTGAAGGCGCTCGATGCGGCCAAGCAGAAGGGCACCACCATCATCGTCATCACGCATCGGCCCAGCATCCTGCACGCCGCCGACAAGATGATGATGCTGCGCAACGGCGTTATCGAGATGTTCGGCAACCGCAGCCAGGTCATGGCGCAACTGTCGCCCTCCGCCGCCGTGCGCAAGATGGCGAATCCGGGACAACAACAAGTGCCCGTTCTGGTGGCACAGGGAGGCAAATCATGAGCAGTCAGGCCAATAGGACGCGCAACAGAGAATCGGAAAAAAACGTCATAGAACTGGCCCCCAAGATCGAGTTGAGCCGGCGCCGTCTGGTCAATCTCGGCTTGCTGGTCATCCTGCTGGCTTTCGGCGTGCTTGGCGTCTGGGCGGCGTTCGCCCCGCTGATGAGCGCGGCCGTCGCGCCCGGCGTGGTGAAAGTGGCCAGCGAGCGCAAAACGCTGCAGCACCTGGAAGGCGGCATCGTCAGTGAAATCCTGGTCAGGGAGGACCAGGAAGTGGCGGCTGGCCAGGTGCTGCTGCGTCTCGACGACACCAACGCGCGGGCGCGGCTCGGCCTGCTGCGCGGACAGCACGATGCGCTGGCGAGCCAGATGGCCCGGCTGGAGGCGGAACGCGACGGCCGCGCCAGTCTGGCGTTTGCGCAGGACTTGCTGAAGCGGCGCGGCGATCCGCAGGTGGCCAACCTGATGGCCGGCGAAGAAGCCTTGTTCAACAGCCGGCGCGATGCGCAGCAGGCCCAGATCAACCTGCTGCGCCAGCGCAACCAGCAGTTCGAGGAAACGATCATCGGCCTGACTGCTCAGATGACGGCGGCCGGGACCAAGATCGGCTACATCCGTGAAGAGATCAAGGCGGCCGAAGCCCTGCTCGAACAGGGCATGTACACCAAGCCGCGCTACTTCGCGCTGCAACGCGAAGCGGCCAATCTGGACGGCGAGATCGGCCGCCTGCGCGCCGATGTCGCGGCGGCGAAAGAGCGCATCTCGGAAACCGAGATGCGCATCATCACGCTCAAGCAGGAGGCGCAGAAAGAAGCCAACGACAAGTTGCAGGCGGTGCGCACACAGATGAATGACGCGGTGGAACGCCTCTCCTCCGCCGCCGACATCATGGCGCGCACGCAGATCGTCGCGCCGCAGGCCGGCAAGGTCATCGGTCTGCAGGTGCATACCCTCGGCGGTGTCATCAAGGACGGCGCGACGATCCTGGAAATCGTGCCGAAGAACGACAAGCTGATCGTCGAAGCGCATGTGCGTACCGACGACATCGACGTGGTGCACACCGGGCTGCCTGCCGAAGTACGTTTCTCCGCGCTCAACATGCGCACCACGCCGGTGTTCCAGGGCAAGGTGACGCGGGTTTCGGCCGACCGCTTCACCGAGCCGCAACGCGGCGACGCCTATTACACCGCGCAGATCGAGGTCGACCCGAAGAATTTGGCCGGACTCAGCCTGTATCCAGGCATGCCGGCCGAGGTGTACATCGTCACCGGCCAGCGCACGCCGCTGGAATATGTGTTCAAGCCGTTCATGGATCAGGTTCAGCGCGGTATGCGGGAACAGTGAGGCCAGCCATGAAAATCCTGTTCGTGCATCAGAACTGTCCCGGCCAGTTCAAGCATCTGGCCGTCCACATGGCGGCAGCGCCGGGCAACGAAGTGGTGTTCATGACGCGGCCGGGCAAGCCCGATCTGCCCAATGTGCGCAAGCTGGAATACAGCCCGGCGCGCAAGCCGGCAGATGCCACGCATCGCTATCTGCGCCTGACCGAAGAAGGCATCCTGAACGCGCAAGCCGTCGCCAATGCCGCCATGGCGGCGAAGAAAAACGGCTTTCAGCCGGATGTCATCGTCGCCCACGTCGGCTGGGGCGAAGCGCTCTATCTCAAACAGGTCTGGCCGAAGACGCCGCTACTGGGCTATTTCGAGTGGTATTACCGCCCGTTCGGCAGCGATGCCGATTTTCTCAAGCAGCCGACGCTGGACGATATCTGCCGCATCCAGTCCCGCAACGGCCTGCATTTGCTGAACCTGGAAATGGCCGACTGGGGCATCACGCCGACCCACTGGCAATGGCAGCAGCATCCCGCCGCTTTCCGCGACAAGATCACGGTGCTGCACGACGGCATCGATAGCGACCGGGTCAAACCCAACCCGGCAGCGAGCGGCAGCCTGAAGCACGGCCTGCGGCTGAAAGCGGGCGACGAAGTCATCACCTTCGTCGCCCGCAATCTGGAACCGTATCGCGGTTTCCCCACCTTCATGCGCGCCGCCGCGCTGATCCAGCAGCGCCGCCCGCATGCGCAAATCCTGGTGGTCGGCGGCGACGGCGTCAGCTACGGCGGCAAGCCGGCGGGCGGCGGTTGTTATCGCGAAAACATGCTGGCCGAACTCGGCCCGGCGCTCGACCCGAACCGCATCCACTTCCTCGGCAAGGTCGGCTACGACCGCTTCCTGCAAGTGCTGCAGTTGTCGGCCGCACATATCTACCTCAGCGTGCCGTTCGTGCTGTCCTGGTCGCTGCTGGAAGCGATGTCCGCCGGCTGCCTGGTGATCGGCTCACGCACCGCCCCGGTGGAGGAGGTCATCGAACATGGCCGCAACGGTCTGCTGGTGGATTTCTTCTCGCCGGAAGACGTCGCCGACCAGGTCGACCGCGTCCTCTCGCATCCGGACCGGATGGCGGCGCTACGCCGCGCCGCGCGCCAGACCGTGCTCGACCGTTACGCGCTGAAGATCTGCCTGCCGAAACAGGTGAAGCTGATCAGCGAAGTGGCCATGGGCAAGAAACTGACGACGTCGTCCGCCGCTCCCCTGGTCTTTCCGAGCGCGCCCCCGGCGTCGCGACCCAGGCTGGGCGAGAGGCGACGCCACGCGTAGGAGCGCCTTCCAAGGCGCGAGGCCCGGAACTTAGGTCAATCACCGCCGCCGCCACAGCCGCCGCCGCAACCGCTGCCATCGGCGCCACCGGAATCACCGAAGCCATCGCTGGACCCATCCACCGACGTGTCGGAAAAGTCGCCGCCGCAGTACGTCCCGCCATTCCCGTTCTTGCGTAGTGAACTGCAATCCGGCGTGTAGTGGAAACCGTCCGCGATGCCGAGTTTTGTGTCGAGCGCAAACAGCAGCGGCAGTCGCGTCGGCTGGCGCGGGTCGATGTTCTCCTCCTTGCAGGTATGCCACCAGACCCGGCGCAGGCCGGCATTGCCGCGCCGGTCCGGGCTCAACACGATTGCCGGCGTGTGGTGCAGGTAACGGCCGAAGGCCTGCTGGCAGAAGGTCTGGTAATGGCGGGTATAGAGGATGAATTCGTGCCAGAGATCGTCGGCCGCCTGAGACGGCATGGAGACGAATTTGCGGCCGCTGTCGAGGTAAGCCAGAAAGAACTGGCGCAGGGCGCGCGCGACCAGTTCGCGGTCTTTCTGCTCGAATTGCGGCCGCTTGGCCGCGAGCTTGTCGAGCAGTCCGGGCGGGAAACGATAGGCGCGGATGAATTCGGTCCGCATGGACCGGCGCCAGCGCGACCAGAAGAACCACAGCGCGGCGAGCAGGACGGCGTTGAACAGCAGATAGGGCAGGGTCATCGAGCTTCCTCGCGTAGCGAATCGTTCCACAGCCAGGCGGCGCCGCGCACGCCGCTCGAATCGCCGTGCATGGGCGCGACCAGACGGGTGGCGACATGGTCGGAAAACACGTGGTGCGGCCACAGTCGCGGCACGTTTTCATACAGCCGGGTGAGGTTGGAAAGACCGCCGCCGAGCACGATGACGTCCGGGTCGAGCAGGTTGATGACCTGGGCCAGGCCGCGCGCGAGACGATCTTCATAGCGTTGCAGCGTGGTCAGGCAGGCGGCGTCGCCCGCTTCGGCGCGGCTGGCGATCACTTCGGCAGTGAACTCCTGGCCACTGTTGGCGAGGTGGTCGCGCGCCAGGCCGGGGCCGGACAGCCATGTTTCCAGGCAGCCGTGTTTGCCGCAGTAGCACGCCGGGCCGGGACGTTCGTCGTCGGCCGGCCAGGGCAGGGGGTTGTGGCCCCATTCGCCGGCAATGGCGTTGGCGCCGGTCAGCACGCGCCCATGCACCACGACGCCGCCGCCGCAGCCGGTGCCGAGGATGACGCCGAATACCACTTCGGCGCCGGCCGCCGCGCCATCCACCGCTTCCGACAGCGCGAAGCAGTTGGCGTCGTTGGCCAGGCGCACTTCGCGTCCCAGCGCGTCTTGCAGGTCGCGGCGCAGCGGTTGGCCGATCAAACAGGTGGAGTTGGCGTTCTTGATCAGGCCGGTGATGCGCGATTCGGCGCCGGGCATGCCGATGCCGACGCTGCCGCGTGCCTGCAATTCGGCTTCCACCTCGGCCACCAGCGCGACGAGTGCTGCGACGGTGGCGCGGTAATCGCCCTGCGGCGTGGCGATACGGCGGCGCAGCAAGACTTCGCCGCGCGCATCGAACGCCGCGATCTCGATCTTGCTGCCGCCAAGGTCTATGCCGATTCGTAACATGTCGTGTCAGCCTGTTCGATCACCGCACCGGGGCGGTCAAGGAAATCGTCAAAAATTTCAGGCGGGACTATAGCTGCGATGCGGCTGCATACAAGCAGGGCGCCTCCCAGTGATGACCGGATTATTTCTCTACCGGCGTTACCGCAGAAAGGCACAATGGGCGTCTATATATTTAGATATATCCCTACCGGATTTCTCACCCTGCCATGCTGCCCCGCTACCGCAATATCCTGGTTGCATTGCTGGGCCTTTTCGTTCTTGCTTTTGTCGGTCTGGTGGCGCTTTTCCATGAGCGGGCGGATAGCTACGCGGTAGGCGAGGCCAGGAAGCAGGCGCTCAATACACTGCTGGTGCATCGCGCCACGCATGCCTATGTCACCAAGACCCAGCGTCCTGAGATTTACCGTTTACAGGGCGAGGGCAAGCTTTACCCGGGTTATTTTTCCCCACAGGTGATGTCGTTCACCTACATCTCGCGCAGCATCAAGGATTTGCTCAACGAGGAACGGGAAAAACATGAAATGGAGCCGATCTATTTCAAGCTCGCCTCGGCGAATCCGCGCAACCCGGTGAATCAGGCCGATCCGCGCGAAGTGGAATTGCTGCGCCGGATGAATGCCAATGAACTCAAGGAGTACGAAGAGGTGATCGAAGTGGCCGGGCAGAAATGGCTGTATCTCGCCGTGCCCATCGACCGGGCCACGCTGGGCTGCATGAAATGCCACGGCGAACCGGCCGACGCGCCGGCTGAACTGGTTGCCATGTACGGCGACAAGGCGGGTTTCCATGAGCGTGCCAACGACATCCGCGCCCTGATTTCGATCCGGGCCCCTTTGGGCGCTGTCGTCAAGGCCGGCGACCAGATGGCGTGGACCCTGACCCTGGTTACCTTGGTGATGCTGTCCAGCATCTATCTGGTGCTGGCCTTGTTGATCCGCCAGATCGACGGCAGGCAACGCCGCATCCTGCAGCACAACGATGAACTGGCGCGGCTGTCGATGACCGATATGCTCACCGGGGCGTTGAACCGCCATGGCCTCAAGCAGCGCAGCGACGAAATCATGAAACGCGCGGATCGCTTCCGGCATCCTGTGTCCCTGCTGATGCTCGACCTCGATAATTTCAAGCGGATCAACGACCAGCTAGGCCACCCGGCCGGCGATGCGGTACTGAAACGCTTCAGTGAAATCGTCCATGCCAATCTGCGCGGCTCGGACATATTCGGACGCTGGGGGGGCGAAGAGTTCTTGGTTATCTCGCCGCATCTGAATCTGGGCGATGCGTTGAAGATGGCGGAAAAGTTGCGCGAGGCCATCGCAGTGGCCGAATTCGACAACGGAATTTGCCTGACCATCAGCATCGGCGTCAGCGAATACTGCCCCGGCGAAACCGCTGCCGCTCTGATCGACCGTGCCGATCATGCCCTCTATGCCGCCAAGGCGGCTGGGCGCAACCGAGTGGTGAGCGAACTTGCTGTGGCAACGCGTGCTGGCGCATGAAAGCGAGCCGTGGTGACGGGCAGATTGGTTTTCAGGATTAAACCTTTGTCCATGTGCGCTATCGAACGAAGTGCCGGCGTAATTCATGACGCCGATTTGCCGACCGAAACTGCGACACTTCCCGCCCAGTCGCGTCCAGACGTTCAGTTTTCTGTGTGCAGTAACAAACCGATGGCTTTCCGGTTAGGTGTTTTCGGGTGGTTTCGGCAGACACCCTCAAGGAGTTCGAGATGAAAAGTACGCTATTGCTGTTCGGCATCATGCTTACGCTTGCCGCCCCTATCGACACCGTATGGGGTGGCGAAAACGTGACCAAGAAGGCTGCGGTCGTGAAGAAAAAACCGGCGGTGAAGAAATACCAGGCCGTGAAGAAACCCACGACCATCCCCGCCTCGCCCGTGTTGCAGCCAGCCGCTGTCGTGCCGATCGCGGCACCGGTCGTCGTGGTCACGCCGCCCATGCCGGCGCCAACCGATATCGCAGTGTTCGCGCCGGTCATCCTGGCGCCAGCCCCAGCCCCAGCCCTATCGCCAGCGCCAGCCCCAGCCCTAGCGCCAGTCGTGACGAGCGCGATCATCGTGGCGCCGGCCAGTCCGGCAATCGTCATGACGCCGCAGCCGGCGCCGACCGGAAACCCTTACCTGCAACCGGTCATGGTCGGCCCGGCCATGACTCCGCCGCAGATGGTGGTTGTCCCCGCATCGCCGACGAATCCGTTGGGAAATTTGAAATCGGCGCTCTTTTCCGTTCTGCCGGATGGCATCGGACAAATGCACCCGCCGATTTTCTGGGAACTCATCCGCGGCACCGGCAAGCCGCTCCTGCTGGTGCAGGTCAGCTGTCCGACCAAGGCCTTGTTCGGGGTCGATACGCCGGTCGTCGCCGTGCTCCAGCTCGGTGTCGATCAACTCATCGCGATGGCAAACGACAGCGATCTGCTGCCAGCGGAAATCCAGAAGGTGTGCAAATAAGCAGGCTGCTTCGACCCGACCAACGGGCGGGCGTCCGCGGTGTTGCGACGCTAGCAGCCTGTCGGACTTTGGTCGTCGATAGCGAAAACTGGCCCCGGCGAGTCCATTTTTTGTCGCATTCGCTGCCGCATGGTTGTTCCATGGGGCAAGAAGCCGGCGAAGAAGGGGCCGTCGCGGTCAGTTTGCAGCCGACGATTCCAAAGTCCGACAGGCTGCTTGGCAATGGAACCAGCATTGCCCGCGCGCCGCGCCTTGCGTCCGTCCGCGCTCAACAGGTTGTGCCGGTCAGGCCGCCTTCTTCAGAGACTTGTGCATCTGTTTCTTGTGGGCGAATTCCACGGCTTGGTCGATCTCCTTCCTGAACTCGTCGAAGTCCAGCTGCATGCCGTTCACGTAGGTGCTCCAGCCCGCGGTGGACTTGGCGAAGTGCACCGCGTCCTCGATCTCGGCCGCGGTTGCGCCGTTCAGCTTGGCGAGTTCGGTGTGGTAATAGGCGCAGTAGCGGCACTTGGTCACGGCGGAAATCGCGATGCCCATGAGTTCACGATACTTGTTGGGGATGGCGCCTTCCTCCATCTGGCTGCGCTGGAACAGCTTCCATTCGAGTTCCAGCATGGCGTCGGGCAGGCTCTTGAACATGCTGGGCACCAGGCCGAACGTGCTCTCGATCTCTTTGTAAACGTCTTTGCGATTCATCTCTCGCTCCTTCTTCAAACCCCCGGCCACAAGGCCGGGTTGACTGCATGGCCGGACGCAGCCGGCCCCCGGGTGGCGTGGTGGATCAAGGTTCCCGTCCACCGCGCCGGTTGATGCGAACTTGCGGCGCCGCAAGTGGAAACACAACTTAACCATAGCGCCAGTACCCGACAAATCCAGTCGGGTTTGTGGTCCTGTTGGGCGTGGCATGCTGTTCAACGCCCCTTTCCCGCACCGCCGCTGGTCTACGCCCTGTCCCGGATCGATACCTTCATCGACGTCAAGGAAGAAGACCTGCCGCGGATTTACCATCTGGCGACGAACCATGCCCATGCCCCTCTGGGCCGGAGACCGCCATGACCACCGAACTGCGACACGGCTATTGCTCCCTCTGCGTTTCCCGTTGCGGCTGCGTCGGCAGCGTGGTGGACGGTGTCCTGACCCGCGTCGATGCCGATCCGGCGCATCCCACCGGCCAGGCGCTGTGCGTCAAGGCCAAGGCGGCGCCGGAAGCGGTGTACGCGCCCGAGCGCATCCTGCATCCGCTCCGCCGCACCCGCCCCAAGGGCGCGGCCGATCCCGGCTGGGAGCGCATCTCCTGGGACGCCGCTCTCGACCTGCTGGCGGCGAAGATGCGTGCCGCGATGGCGAAGCCGCAATCCCTGGCCTTCGGCGTGGCCACGCCGAGCGGCACGGCGGTGGCCGACAGCTTCGCCTGGGTGCACCGCCTGGCGCATGCCTGCCGCAGCCCCAACCTGGTCTTCGCCACCGAAAACTGCAACTGGCACAAGGATTTCGCGCCGGCCTACACCTTCGGCGCCGGCATCGGCATGCCGGACTACCCGCGCACCGGCTGCATCCTGTTGTGGGGCTTCAACCCGGCCACCACCTGGCTGGCGCAGGCGACGGCGGTGCAACAGGCGCGCCAGCGCGGCGCCAAGCTGATCGTGGTCGATCCGCGCCGCGCCGGCCTGGCCGCCGCCGCCGACCTCTGGCTGCGTCCCAGGCCCGGCACGGACGGCGCGCTGGCCCTGGGCCTGGCGCATCGGCTGATCGAAACGGAACGTTATGACCAGGACTTCCTGATGCGCTGGAGCGATGCGCCGTTCCTGGTCGCCGAAGCGGACGGCCGCCGCCTGAGCGAGGCCGATCTCGATCCCGACGGCGATCCGGCGCGGCCCCTGGCCTGGAACACGGCGGCCGGTGCGGCGCGGGCCTGCCCGCCGCGGCCGCCTAATGCCAACCCCAATACCAACCCGCCAGACCATGCCGGTCCGCAAGGCCGTTTGGCGCTGCGCGGCCGTTATACCGTCGCAACCCGCAGCGGCCCGCTCGCCTGCCGGCCGGTGTTCGATCTGCTCGCCGAACGTTGCCGCGCCTGGACGCCGGCGCGGGTGGCAGCGGCCAGCGGCATTCCCGCCGCGCAGGTGGAGGCGGCGGCGGATCTGATCGCGGCCAGCCTGCCGCTGTCCTTCTTCACCTGGACCGGCACCGCCCAGCACGGCAACGCCACCCAGACCGGGCGCGCCATCGCCGCCCTGTACGGCCTGACCGGCTGCATCGACGCGCCCGGCGGCAACGTCTGGTTCGCCAAGCCGCCGCTGGCCGAGGTCATGGGCTTCGATTGGGTCACACCCGAAGAACGGGCGCTGACCCTGGGCCGGGACGAGCGCCCGCACGGCCCGCCGCAAAAAGGCTGGATCACCAGCCGCGACCTGTTCCGCGCCGTGGTCGAAGGCGAGCCCTATCCGGTGACCTGTCTGGTCTCGTTCGGCAGCAATTTCCTGCTCTCCAAACCGAACACCCGCCTGAGTGACGCGGCGCTGGCCAAGCTCGATTTCTTCGCCCTCACCGAGCTGGTCGAGACGCCCACCGCGCGTTACGCCGACCTGCTCCTGCCGGTGTGCAGCGCCTGGGAACGGGAAGGGTTGCAGGCCGGCTTCCAGGTCGGCGCGGCGGCGGAAGCCCATGTGCAACTGCGCCCGGCCATGGTGGCGCCGCGCGGCGAGAGCTGTTCCGATACCTGGATCGTGTTCGAACTGGCCAAGCGCCTGGGCCTGGCCGAACAATTCTTCGGCGGCGATCCAGAAGCGGCCCTGGCCGCGCAACTGGCGCCGACCGGGCTCACCCCGGCGGCCCTGCGCGCGGCGCCCGGCGGCATCCGGCTGGCGCTGGAGACGCGCTACCGCAAATACGAGCAGGACGGCTTCGCGACGCCGAGCGGGCGGCTGGAATTCCACAGCGCCCGCCTGCGCGACGCCGGCCTCGACCCGTTGCCGGATTTCACGGCGGCGGCAACCCCCGCTGCGCGCTTCCCGCTCATCCTGACCACCGCCAAGTGGCCGCAGTACTGCCACAGCCAGCAGCGCCATCAGCCTTCACTGCGCAAGCGCATGCCCGAACCTCTGGTCGAACTGCATCCGGCAACCGCGGCGACGCGCGGCATCCGCGACGGCGACTGGATCGAACTGACCACGGCAATGGGCGCCATGCGCGCCCGCGCCAAATTCGACCGTTTCCTCGCGCCGGAGGTGCTTTGCGCGCAATACGGCTGGTGGCAATACGCCGATGGGGCGGGCGATGCCAACCGGCTGTTCGACGGCGAATGCTTCGATCCGGTGGCGGGATCGAACTGCCTGCGCAACGTTGCCTGCCAAGTCACTGCGTGCCGACACATGGGTAACCGCTGATTAACCCCGTAGGAGCGCCTTCCAAGGCGCGAAGTCCGGAACAATCGCGCCTTGGAAGGCGCTCCTACGAGTGGTGTCGGTCATCTACCGACGGGTTGCCGCGTGAGCTCAAGTCCCGCCGCCACACTCGTAAACGCCTTGGCTGGAGCGTTCGAGTTCCTGCGCAAAGGTGAAGTGGTGCTCATCCGCTTCCAGCGCGATGGCGGCCCGACTGGGGTGCCCATCGTGATACAGCAAAGACTTGATGACCGCGTTAGGGTCGCTGATGGGAGGGACCATGAGCTGTTGCAGCCGCTCAAGAACGTCCCGGTCGATGGCAATCTGAATTTGGTCGGCCATGTCTGACTCCTATCAAGTGGAAACACCACTTAACCATAGCGCCAGTACCAGACAAATACAGTCGGGTTTCTAGTCATTTGCCGGGAAGATAAGCCGCCATTGGCCATCTCCAAAGGTGGCGGCGTGGGATCGCCTGACCGGCGCTTCGGCGCGTTCCTACCGGAGCACTGATCTCACGTCGGATCGTGCGGGGAACGCGGTCTGAACTCGAGGATGTGTGCGCGCCGGTTCGGCAGGTACGTGGTCGGCATGGATTCATCCACGTCTTCGTCCAGATGCATGAAGGACTGCCAGGCATCGTTCATGCGCAGAAAACTCTCCCACATCAGTGCATACATCCGCACCGTCGCACCCAATGCCGAGTGGGACAACTGGCGTTCGCAATCGACCCGAAACTGGAGGCCGCGCAGACGGGCCGAAAGTCTGTCCGGAGCGCTGTCGATGAAACTGTCGATCACCTTGCGGCGCAACGACTCGAATGCCTGCGGATCTTCGCGCGCGAGTTGCGCGAGGGTCTCGTAGCTGGGAAGTTCTACCGGCTGATGTTCGCTCATCGCACCTCCTCCTCTCGGCACCGGCAGACTGGAGTCGTCGGCGCGCTTGCGGCCATCCAAGCCGATATGGACTGGACCCGATATGCGCTGGACTTTACTGCCTGCCGTCGAGTTCCGCTGTCCGATTGCAGCTTCGCAAGTGTGTAAACCAACGGGTATTTCGCCGGCAATCTGGATGCTCCACATCGCAGGTTGCCTTGGCGAGCCGGATCGCTTACTTGAGGCGCATGTCGTTCTTGATCGATTTGACGCCGGAGATGCGGCTCGCCAGCTCGATTGCCCGGTTCGCCGCCTCTTGCGAGCTGACGAAACCGTTCAGTTGCACGACGCCCTTGTAGGTCTCGACGCCGCGACGGTGAGCAGAGTTGTAGGCAACGATTTCACGCCAGAAGGACTTCGTCTTTACGAAAACCTGGTTTGCAGCCTAGTTACCCGCGCCGCCGCACATAGCCCGCCGCTACGGCCGGAAATTTCGTTGTCTTATGTGCGCCAGAGAACAGAGTGGCGAACGCCGGGAACGGAAAATCCGCGTACGCGCAGGTGTTCCTGTCTCTCCAATCCGTCACCGCATCGCCTCAGCCATGACACCGCCTCGTTCGCTCAAATGGATCGTCGGAATTCCGCTTGCACTTGTCGTGCTGGCGACCCTGTTCATCGCGCTGTTCGGCTGGAACTGGCTACGGGCACCCGTCGAGCGCATGACGCTGGATAAAACCGGGCGCGAACTGGTCATCGGCGGCGATATCGACATCGAGTTCGGTTGGCCGCGGCCGCGTCTACAGGCGGCGGCGGTGACCTTCGCGAATCCGGCCTGGGCTAGCGAAAAGCAAATGGTCGCCGCCGACGTGGTGGAAGTGTCCATCGACTTGCCGGAGCTGTTCAGGCGACGCCTCGTTTTTCCCGAGGTACGTCTGGTGCGCCCGGTCATCTTTCTTGAGCAAGGCAGTCACGGCCGCAAGAACTGGCTGCTCGACCGCAAGCAACAAGACGAAGAGGCACGCATCCAGATCGACCGCCTGTCGCTCGATCATGGCCGCGTCGGCTATGACGATGCCGCGCGGAAAACCCATGTCCGTGCCGAACTGACCACCTCGACGGCGCGGCCGGTCGGCTCCGAACTGGCTTTCAGCGCGGCAGGGCAGTTCAAGGGCATGGCGTTCACGACGCGCGGCAATGGCGGCCCGGTGCTGGGCTTGCGCGACGAAACGATGCCCTATCCGCTGCAAGCCGAATTGACGGTGGGCCGCACCCAGGTGAAAGCCGCCGGCAGCATTACCAGCCTGCTCAAGTTTGCCGCCGTGGATCTGCAGCTTGCCTTGCGTGGCGAGAATCTGGCGCAGCTCTATCCGCTGCTCGGCATCGCCGTGCCGGCCACCAAGCCGTACGCCATCGACGGCCATTTCGTGCACAAGCAGCAATTCTGGCGCTACGAAAAATTCTCCGGCCGCATCGGCGGCAGCGATATCGGCGGCAGCTTGCAGATCGATAGCGCCGGCAAACGCCCGGCGCTGAAAGGCGACCTGGTTTCCAGACGACTCGATTTCGCCGATCTCGGCCCGTTGATCGGCGCACGCGGCAAGACCGGCGAGTCGGTGCGAAGCGGGCGCGTGTTGCCGGACATCCCGTTCCAGGCCGCGCGCTGGGGCAGTGTCGATGCGGAAATTTCCCTGCGCGCCGGCAGCATTCGCCGCAGCAAGCAACTGCCGCTGGAAAACCTGGTGACCCATCTCAGCCTGCGCGATGCCGTGCTGAATCTGGATCCGCTCGATTTCGGCCTTGCCGGCGGCCAGCTCAACGCCAAGATTGCGCTGGATGGGCGCCAGGATCCGATCCAGGCGCACGCCCGCATCAAGGCGAGAAGAATCCGCATCGCCCAGCTGTTTCCGACCGTCAAGCTGAATGAGAACAGCATTGGCCAGATCAACGGCACGTTCGATCTGGCCGGCAACGGCAACTCGGTCGGCGCTATGCTGGCCAGCGCCAACGGCAAGGTGGGGCTGGTCGTCGCCGAAGGCGAGATCAGCCGCTTGATGATGGAAATGGTCGGCCTGCATCTATGGGAAATCATGGCGCTCAACCTGGCCGGCGACCAGCGCATCAAGTTGCGTTGCGGCGTCGCCGACTTCGCGGTCGAAAACGGCGTTATGCAGACTAATGCGCTGATCTTCGATACCGCCGTCACCACCCTGTTCGGTACCGGCAGCATCGATCTGGCCCAGGAAAAGCTGGACCTGACACTGAAACAGCAAACCAAGAACACGAGTCCGCTAGCCTTGCGCAGCCCTATCCACATTCGTGGCAGCTTCGCCAAGCCCGAGGTCGGGGTCGACAAGGCACGTCTGTCCGCGCGCGCTTTCGGCGCGCTGGCGCTGGGTGTACTCAATCCGCTGCTGACGCTGGCGCCGTTGATCGATGCGGGACCGGGCCAGGACAGCGATTGCGCGCAACTGATGCGCGATGCGCGAGCGTTGCCGCGGTGATCAGGAAACCTGGTGCCAGGTTCGCTGTCGAACAGACGCTTGCCGTTCGAACCTTGAACTACTCTACGTGTAGGAGCGCCTTCCAAGACGCGATTGTTGTGGACTTCGCGCCTTGGAAGGCGCTCCTACGACACCCGCAACTGAGTGAACCACAGGAGGACGACCATGAACCAAGCCATACAGCAGGAATACACCCGTCCGGGTTACGAAACCCAGCCCATCCCGGATTTCCCCCATGCACCCAGCGATTGGTCGCGCGCCAGTGCCGAAGAGATGGCGCAGTCGGAAGGTCTCGACCTGACCGAAGCGCACTGGCGGGTCGTGCGCGCGTTGCAGGAGTTCTATGCCCGCCACGATGACCCCAGCGTCAACGTGCGCGAACTGCATGACGCGCTGGATGAGGATTTTCATCCCGAAGGCGGCATCCGCTATCTCTACACCCTGTTTCCCAAGGGGCCGGTGGCGCAAGGCTGCCTGCTTGCCGGCCTGACGCCGCCGTCGGGCGCGCGCGACCAGGGCTTCGGCAGCGCAGTTTAGCCGGTTCTGCCGGCGGGACGCCGGCGCTCCACTACGCGTTGCCCCCCGCGTGGAGCGCCGGCGTCCCGCCGGCTTTCAGGTTCCACAAGCAAAGCACTTTAGTGATGGCGTGTTTGCCTCTCCCGCGCGGCTTCGGCGCAGAAATCAGCCAGTTGTTGCAGCACGTTCTGCACGGCGCGATTGGCCGCAACGACGCCGCCGTACGGATTCGCGCTCGCCGCGGGCACGCTTTCATCGAATTCACGCCAGGCGATCACGCGGCGCGTCGAGTTGTCGACGAGGTAGGCGCGTAGCGTGAAGCGCACGCGACTCGGCGAGCTGCCGAATTCGTGTTGCAAGCGAACGATCTCGCTGTCGAGCCGGATGTCGCCCGCCGCAGCACTCGGCGTCGGCACGACGGCGCGGAACACGCCGCGCGCCTCGATCGCGCCGACGATGAGCGGCGTCAGCATGCGCGCCGGTGTGTCGACCCATTCGCTGTGCGCGAAATATTCCAGTTGGTGGTCTGTGCGCACATAGATGATGCGTTGGCTGTCGAAACCCGACGCAGCATGCGGCGGATTGACGATCAGGGTCGGCGCGGTTGCGGCAACGCTCGCCGCCGCCGCACGAGATTCCGGGCGCCCGCTGTCGAGGGCATAGAAGGTAGGCTGTGGCGTCGCCGACGGGCGCAGCGCGCCGCAACCGCCCAGCACGAGCAGCAGAACGGCGGCGTAGGAGCGCCTTCCAAGGCGCGATTTCCGGAACAATCGCGCCTTGGAAGGCGCTCTAACTAAGCTCATGGACGTGCTCCTCGGGTCGACTCGCCCGGTCCTTCCGGCGGCGGTTTGCGGCCGAACAGGAGGCCGGACGGATTGCGTTCGGTTTGTTCGCTGAGGCGGCGCAGCGAGTTCGCCAGCACGCTGAGTTCGCCGAGCAGACGTTCCAGCTCGGGCAGGGTTTCCGCGGTGAAACGCTTCACGTCGGCACCGACCGAATTGGCCGTCTTGCCGGCATTGGCGACCTCGTTGCCCATTGCCTGCACGGCGGCGGCGCTGCTTTCGATGCGCGCGAGCACAGGGTCGAGCCGCAGCGAGGCGCGTGAGGTATTTTTCAGCGTGCCGGCGGCGTCGCGTATGCCGGCATCCAGTTCGTCTTTGCGCGCCGCGATGGTGTGCGCCACGCTGGCGATATCAGCCAGCGCGTTCTTCAACGAGGCCTGGTTCTCGTCGCTGAGGATGGCGTTGATGTTGTTCGAGGTGCTGTCCAGCTTGGACAGCACCGTGGTCAGCACGTTTTCCAGACGGGCGCCGAGCGAGGGTTTCGTGCGGATGACCGGATATTTGCTGCCCGCCGTGGCGCGTAGCGGCGGCGCAGCGGGCGTGCCGCCGCTGAGTTCGACATATGAGATGCCGGTCAGACCCTGCGATTTCAGCTTGGCCACGGTGTCCACCTTGATCGGCGTGCCGCGCTCGATGGCGAAGAGCAGGTTGACCCGTTCCGGGGTGGCTGGGTCGAGCCGAATGTCGCGTACTTTGCCGACGTCGACTCCGTTGTATTTGACCGGCGCATTCAGATTGAGGCCGCTGACCGACTCGTCGACGATGGAAAGATAGAGGTCGTACTTCTTCTGGAAAGTGCCGCCCGAGGCCAGCCAGAGCACACCGGCGATCAGCACGGCGGCCAGGACCAGCACGAATGCGCCGACGATGGCGTAGTTCACTTTGGTTTCGATGATGCCCCCCCGCTTTCTCTATGTTGATTGACGGCTTGTTCCTGCGCCGCCCGCCCGCGCGGGCCGTCGAAGTATTTGCGGACGGCCGGGTTGTCCATTGCCGCCAGTTCGGTCATCGCGCCCGCGCCTTGCACCTTGCCCTCGGCGAGGACGGCGACGCGGTCGGCCACTTGCCAGAGCAGGTCGAGGTCGTGCGTGATCATGACGATGGTCAAACCGAACTGGTCGCGCAGCTTGTGTACGAGTTGATCGACTTCGCCGGCGCTGTCCGGGTCGAGACCGGCGGTGGGCTCGTCGAGAAAGAGCAGTTCCGGGTCGAGCGCGAGGGCGCGGGCGAGCGAGGCGCGCTTCAACATGCCGCCGCTTAGTTCGGCCGGATACTTGTCGCCGACTTCTGCTTCGAGGCCGGTCATGGCCAGCTTCCAGGCGGCGATTTCGTCGATCGTGCGGTCGTCCAGGCCGGTGTGTTCGCGTAGCGGCAAACCGACGTTTTCGCTCACCGTCAGCGCGCCGAACAGGCCGCCATGCTGGAACATCACGCCCCATCTCTGGCGCAGCGCAAGCGCCGCTGGCTCATCGATGCGGGTCAGTTCGATGCCAAGCACCTTGATCGAGCCGGCATCCGGACGTTGCAGCAGGATCATCTCGCGCAACAGGGTCGATTTGCCGGAGCCGCTGCCGCCGACCAGAGCGAAAATCTCGCCGCGGCGCACGGCGAGGTCGAGTTCGTCATGCACGACCTGGTCGCCGAAGCGGGTCGACACCTGGCTGAGTTCGATCACCACGTTGTCCGTCATGTCAGAGATCCAGCATGCTGAACAGGATCGAGAACAGCGCATCGGCCACGATCACCAGAAAGATGGCCTGCACCACGCTGCGTGTGGTCTGGCGGCCGACGTTATCGGCGCCGCCGCGGGTGCGGAAGCCCTGAAAACTGCCGATCACGGCGATGATGACGGCGAATACCGGCGCTTTGCCGAGACCGGTCAGATAGGCGGTCACGCTGACCGCCTTGGCGAAGCGGTCGAGAAATTCCTCGAAGCCGACGCCCAGTTGCGTCCGCGCCATGAGCATGCCGCCGAATACGCCGAGCACGTCGGCGTACACGGTCAGTAGCGGCAATACGATCAACAGCGCCAGGATCTTCGGCAGCACCAGCAATTCCAGCGGCGCGATGCCGAGCGTGCGCATCGCGTCGATCTCTTCGGTCACCGCCATGGTGCCGATCTGCGCGGCATAGGCCGAACCCGAGCGGCCGGCGATGATGATGGCGGTGATCAGCGGCGCGAATTCGCGCAGCATGGACAAGCCGATCAGATCGGCGACGAAGATGTTGGCGCCGTATTGGCGCAGCTGGTCGGCACCCTGATACGCCACCACGATGCCGAGCAGAAACGACAGCAGCCCGACGATGGGCAGCGCGTCGAAGCCGGCGCTGCGGATGTTGTACAGAATGGGGCGCCAGCGGATGCGCGACGGGTGGGCCACGCTGCCGGCCAACGCCAGCGCACATTCGCCGACGAAACTGAGCAGCGCGACGCTCTGTTCCAGCGCGGCCACCGCACGCTGCCCGATGCGCTCCAGCGCCGTGGCGGCAGTGGCGGCGGCGGGCGCCGGTTGCGCGGCCAGGTGTTGCGCCACGCTTTCCAGCAGCCTGGCGAATTCCGGCCGCAAGCCGTGCACGCTCACCTCGCCGCCTTCGCGGCGCAGGCGCAGCAGCAGTTTTTGCAGCAGCCAGGCGCCGGCCGAATCGAGCGCGTCGATGCCGCTGCCGTCGGCAGTGGCCGGCGTGCTCAGGCGCAGCGCTGCCAGCTCGGCGCCGATGTCGCCGAGGCCGCGCGCCGTCCAGCAGCCCGACAATGCAAGCTGTTGCGGGGTCGGCTGCGCGAGCGCGGCGGGTTTGAGCGAGTCGGGGGGCATCGGGAGCCAGGCCCTCTGGATCAATGGCCGGCCGGGCCTGATTTATCGGTTTTTTTATCGCCGTAGAACGGCAGGTTCGCGTCGGCCTGGTAGCGCTTTTTCGCACCCGGTCGGAAAACCCAGATCACGATAGCCAGAAAGGCCAGCGGGATGCCGAGAAACAGGCCGTATTGGGTCAGGAAGCCGACGATCCGGTCCATGTTGTTTCCTCTGTTCTTGTCGATGGCGGCCATCCGAACGGACTCGCTGGCAGGCCGAGTCGATGCGGATGCCGGAAAGGCT
Organism: Hydrogenophilaceae bacterium; assembly: GCA_031426815.1. Classification (GTDB taxonomy): domain Bacteria; phylum Pseudomonadota; class Gammaproteobacteria; order Burkholderiales; family Thiobacillaceae; genus PFJX01. Next base: position 7,769 of record JASJPG010000145.1, on the reverse strand, counting down.
GCTCGTATCGCTCGATTTAGTCGGTGCGCTGGCGCACATTCAATGGCGGTCGTCGCGTGGGTTTACGGAGTGGCGTTGGGGTGGCCTTGTCACAATTTCCGGGTTGACTGAGCTTGCCCGGCGCTCTGATACTTCCCGCCTGACTGCCGGTCGCGTAGATGCGCAACGCACCTTGCGGCTCCGTTTGTGTCCTGCCCAAATTTCGTCCTTGCCGCGTGTCCGCGAGTGCGACCTGCCCAGTTTTATTGATCTGACTTCGAGCGTCATGCGGGAAACCGTCGCCACACAACCTTGCATCCTGATCGTCGACGACGTTCCGGAAAACATCCACCCATTGGCGGAGGTGTTGGCGCGGGATCACGTCGTGCTGGTGGCGATGGATGGCGAGCGTGCGCTCGAAATCGCCCACCGCGCGGAGAAACGGCCCGACCTGATTCTGCTCGACGTGATGATGCCGGGTATCGACGGCTTCGAGGTGTGCCGGCGCCTGAAGGCCGACGCGGCGACGCGCGACATTCCGGTGATCTTCATGACCGCGCTGACCGAAGTCGAACACAAGCTCACCGGTTTCCAGGTGGGGGCGGTGGATTACGTCACCAAGCCGCTGGAAGCGGTGGAAGTGCTGGCTCGCGTCGATACCCATCTCGCCCTGCGCGCGGCGCAGCAGCGTCTGCAGGTGCGGGAAGCCGATCTGCGCCGTGCCCAGGCCGTCGGCCAGCTCGGCAGTTGGCGCCTGGATGTGCAGCGCGACGCGTTGACCTGGTCCGACGAGAGCTACCGTTTGTTCGGCATTCCGCCCGGCACGCCGTTGAACTACGAGTCTTTTCTCGCCTGCGTCCACCCGGAGGAACGCGCCTTCGTGGATGCCAAATGGCAGGCGGCGCTACGGGGCGAGCCCTATGACATCGAGCACCGTTTGCTGGTGGACGGGCGTGAAATCTGGTTGCGCCAGCGCGCCGAACTGGAGTTCGACGCGGCCGGCAAGCTGCTGGGCGGTTTCGGCACCAGCCAGGACATTACCGAGCGCAAACGCGCCGAGGGCGCCCTGCTCGGCGCCAACCAGCAGTTCAGTAGCCTGATCGAGGCCTTGCCCGACGCCATCCTGTACAAGGACGGTGAGGGCCGCTGGCGGGTGATCAATCAGATAGTGGCGACGCTGTACCAGATGCGCGATTTTTCCTGGCAGGGCATGAGCGAGGCCGAACTGGCCGCGGCACGGCCGGCCTTCCGCCGCGCGCACGAAATCTGCATACAACTCGACGAGGCAGCCTGGGCCGCCCGCGTTGCCTCCCATGTCATCATGGAAATGCCGCTGCCTGGTCTGGAAGGCCGCTTGATGGACGTGCGCCGGGTGCCGCTGTTCGAACCCGACGGCAGCCGCAAGGGCATGCTGGTGATCGGCCGCGACGTCACCGAACGCTTGCGCGCCGAGGTGGCCTTGCGCGAGGCGAGCCGGCGCAAGGACGAATTCCTCGCCATGCTGGCGCACGAATTGCGCAACCCGCTGGCGCCGATCCGCAACGCCGCCCACATCCTCGGCCTGCTGCAACTGGATGAGCCGCGCGTGCGCTGGGCGCAGCAGATCATCGAGAACCAGGTCAACCATCTCACCCATCTGGTCGACGATTTGCTGGATGTCTCCCGCATCGTCCAGGGCAAGGTGGTGCTCAAGCAGGAAAAAATGGTCCTGAACACGCTGCTGGAACAGGCCGTGGAGACGGCACGCCCGCTGCTCGAAGCCAAGCGGCACCGCTTTGTGCAGCACTTCCCCGATGTTCCGGTGTGCATCGCGGGCGACCCGGTGCGGCTGACCCAGGTGCTGCTCAACCTGCTCGACAACGCGGCGAAGTATACGCAGGAAGGCGGCGAGATCGAACTGCGCGCCGACGTCATTGCGAGCGAAGCCGGCTGCGAGGTCGAGATCGCGGTGCGCGACAACGGTCCCGGCATTACGCACGAACTGCTGCCCTGGGTGTTCGACCTGTTCCAGCAGGGCGAGCGCACGCTGGAGCGGGCGCAGGGCGGCCTCGGCATCGGCCTCACGCTGGTCAAGAAGCTGGTCGAAATGCATGGCGGCCAGGCGACGGTGGAGAGCGCCGGGGCGGGACGCGGCGCAACCTTCCGCGTGCGTCTGCCGCTGTCGAAGGATGTCGCCGCCGCCACCGCGCTGCCGAGCGAGTGTGGCCAGTCGCCGGCGTATTGCGGGACGGCGATGCGGGTGCTGGTCGTCGACGACGAACCCGATGTGGCTGTCAGCACGGCGATCTTCCTGCGCATGGAAGGCCATGCGGTGCGTACGGCCGACTCCGGCGAAGCGGCGCTGGCGCTGTTGGCCGAGTTTCAGCCCCAGATCGTCTTGCTGGACATCGGCCTGCCCGGCCAGGACGGCTACCAGGTGGCCCGCGCGATCCGCCGCCTGCCGGGTGGCGATGCCGTCAAGCTGGTGGCGGTGAGCGGCTACGGCCACGATGAAGCGGTGGCCCGCTGCCAGGCAGCGGGCTTCGATCATCATCTGGTCAAGCCGGTGGACCCGGCGGCGCTGTGCGACTTGCTCGCCAGCCTGGTGCCGGCCGCCGAGTACTCTACTTAAGTACTATTCTTACCTGGAGAACCGCTCCGCGACATTCGGACGAATTAGCGTCGGAAATGTTGAAACGAATGGATAGAATCCGGCTGCCTCCCCCACTTTTATCGGGGCAACGAGGGGATTTCTTCGCAGGTTGCATGCATCGCCAAATCCCCGGCTTTCGGCATGACTGACGACCACCGCCGCTTCGCGGCGACACGAGGAGATACACGATGCCATCCTGCAAACAGGTTTTCGCGATATTGCTGCTGCTCGGCCTGGCTGCGGCAGCGGGCGCCGAGCCGCTGACCAAGTTGGTGATCAGCTTCCCGGGGCCGCGCAACATCTCCTATCTGCCGCTGGATGTGGCGCCCAGAATCGGCGCCGACCGGGCCGAGGGCGCGCAACTGGAGATTCTCCACACTGGCGGCGGCGCGGTGGCGCTGGGCAACTTGCTCAACCGCAATGCCGACTTCGCCGTCGCCGGCCTGCCCGCGGCGATGTCGCAACGCACCAACGGCGACCGCGTGGTGGCCATTGCGCCGGTGAACGACGCGCCGCTGTTCATCCTGATGGTGCGCAGCGACCTGAAGGGCAAGATCAAGCGCATCGCCGACCTGAAGGGCAGGGTGGTCGGTGTGAATACCAGTTCGCTGACCAGCAAGACCACTTCGCAGCAACTGGCGGAACTGCTGCTGCGCTCGGACGGCGTCGCGCCGGAACAGGCGCGCCTGCTCGCCGCCGGGCAGAGCTGGCAAGAGCAGTCCTCGTTGCTGGAACAGGGCGTCGCCGACGCGATCATGGGCGATGAACCGTTCGCCTCACGCCTGCGCGAGGCGGGCAAGGTGTTCTTCCTGGCCGACCTGAGTGACCCGCGCACGACACAGCGCATCCCCGGCGCCAACTTCCTGCATGCCGCGCTGGAGGCGCGCGAGGAGACGCTGAAACAGCATCCCGAGGAAGTCGCCCGCATGGTGCGCATCCTCAAGCGCACGCTGGCCTGGATGGCCAGCCACACGCCGGCACAGATCGTCGATGTGCTGGCGGTGGACGATGCGGAAGAGCGCCACGCGCTGATCGCCAGCCTGCAGCGCTATCCCCGCCTGTACAGCAAGGATGGCCGCTTCTCCAGCCGGCAATTGCAGGAGACCGAGACCTTCTTCCAGACCACTTCCGGCAAGGCGCCGTCGGCGCGCGCGCTGCGTCTGGACGACATGGTGGTGGACACCTGGGCCGGCCGCAAACCTTGATCGCCGGTCGAAACGACTAGCCATGGCAGTCCGCACTCCGCTTGGCAAACAGGCCGCAGCCCGTCTGGCGATTGCCTTCGTCATCGCCCTGGCGGTGCTGGTCAGCCTGACCAGCTGGTTCTATCTGCGCGCCGAACGGCAAACCGTGCAGCGCATGCACCACACCCTGGAAGCGACCTATGCCCAGCGCATCCGGGAATGGGAAAGCACCTGGGAACAGGATGCGGTGCAACTCAAGGCGCGCATCGAGTACTCCCGCATCCTGGAGCGGGCGAGCGGGCGCGAGCAGGCCCTGGCGAGTTTCTTCACGCTGCAGGGCGAGACGCAGACCTTCAGCCATGTCCTGGTCACCGACCAAGCCGGCCAGGTGCAATTCCATTTCGGCAGCCACGCCGACCTGATGGCGGCGGACATCGGTCGCCAGCACGCTGCCTTGCTGCCGGCAGGCCTTGAGAAAGGCGATGCCGCTTCCTGGCTGTACCAGCCGCACAGCGGCAGCCTGTATCGCGTTTACCAGCAACCGATCTGGCTCGGCGCTGAGGGCATGGGGCGGCTGTACCTGCTGCGACGGCTCGACAACGCGTTGCTGTTCGCCGCCGCTCCCGCCGACGGTCGTCTGTTCCTGCTCTGGGACCGGAGTGTGGTGGCCAGTTCGAGTGGCGGCCTGGGCAACCGGAATGCGCTGTTGCCGCCCGGTATCCAGAAAGAGGGCGGCGTTCGCTTCGTCGTGGCGCATCTGCCCTGGCGCCAGCTGGGTGCGCAAGCGGGGCCGCAACTGAGTGCCTGGCGGCCGGTCACCACACCGCTGTCCTATGCCGACCTGGGCATGGCCGGCGGTCTCGCCGTGGCGGTGCTGGCCGGTCTGCTCTGGTGGATTCTGGGCACCTGGCAGATGCGCATGGCGCGCCGGGTCAATGCCCTCGGCACGGTGGCCGACGCCTTCGCCGCTGGCTACGCCATCACGCCGGAGGTGGAGCGCCAACTGGACAGCGCCGGCAGTCGCCTCAACGACGAGATCGACCGGGTGGCCGCGTCGATGCGCCTGCTCACGCACACCGTAGTGGAACGCGACGAGGCGAGGGCGGCCAACGAGACGGTGCTGCGCGACAGCGAGGCGCGCATCCGCGAGATCACCGCGACGCTGGGCGACAGCGTGCTGGTGACCGACGCAGCCGGCCGCATCACCTTCGCCAACCCCTGCGCGGAACGCAAACTGGGGCGTAGCGAAGCGGAGTTGCTGCGCATGGACCTGGCTCAGGCGCTCGGCAGCGACAGTGGCGCGCCCGGCTGGCACGCCTTGCTGGCACAGGCGCGCGCATCCGGCCAGGAGTATCGCGACTTCGACGCCACTGTACGCGGCGTCGACGGCTCGGTTTTCGATGCCGCCATCACCGCGACGCCGATCATCCGGCAGCACCAGGTGGTGGGCCAGGTCATCTCTATCCAGGACATCACGCCGGTGAAAGAGGCGGAGCGGGCGCAGCGCCAGGCCAAGGAAATGGCCGAGGAAGCCAGCCGTGCCAAGAGCGAATTCCTCGCCAACATGAGCCACGAGGTGCGCACGCCGATGAACGCTATCCTGGGCATGTGCGGCCTCGGTCTGACGCTCGACCCGGCGCCGCGGTTGCGCGATTACCTGGGCAAGATCCAGGATGCCTCGCGCGCGTTGCTGGCGATCCTCAACGATGTGCTCGACTTCTCCAAGATCGAGGCGGAACGGCTCGACCTGGAAGCCGAACCGTTCCAGCTGGAGCGGGTGTTAGCCCAGGTAACCGCCCTGTTCCAGGTCAGCGCGCTGGAAAAGGGGCTGACGCTGAACTGCGCCCCGGCCGCCGATATTCCCACCGTGCTGATCGGCGATGCGCGCCGACTCGGCCAGGTGCTGATCAATCTGGTTGGCAATGCCATCAAGTTCACCGAACGCGGCGGCATCGCGGTGTCGGTGCAACAGGTGCAGCGACAGGGCGTCGCGTTGCGGCTGCGCTTCACGGTGCGCGACAGCGGCATTGGCATCGACCCGGCGCAACTGGAGCGGCTGTTCCAGCCGTTCACCCAGGCGGACAGCTCGATCACCCGCCGCTACGGCGGCACCGGCCTAGGCCTGGCCATCGTCAAGGGACTGGTCACCCGCATGGGCGGCGAGATCGGCGCGGACAGCACGCCCGGCGCCGGCTGTACCTTCCATTTCGAACTGCCGTTCGGGATCGGCGCCGCCAATGTCGTCGCCGAGCGCGCCTGGAGCCTGCCCGGGGCCGGCCTGGAACCGCTGCGGGCGCGCTCGGCGGCCCTGATGGATTACCGCTTTCTGCTGGCGGAGGACAACACCGCCAACCAGATGGTGCTGCGCGAATCGATGGCCTATCTCGGTCTCGGCCTGGATGTGGCCAGCCATGGCGGCCAGGCCCTGGAGATGCTGCGGTGGGAACGCTACGACGCCGTGCTGATGGACGTGCAGATGCCGGTGATGGATGGCTTGGCGGCGACCCAGGCGATCCGGCGCGACCCGGCCCTGGCGTCGCTGCCGGTGATCGGTCTGACTGCGGCGGTGATGTTTGCCGACCGCGAGGCCTGCCTGGGGGCGGGCATGGACCGCCACCTGGGCAAACCGGTCGACATGGCGGAACTGATCGACACTTTGCTGGCGTTGCTGGGCCGCGCCGATGCCGCGCAAGCCAGCGATCCCGCCGCCGTTGCCGAGCCCACTCCGGCGCCGCCCCTGACGGCGGCGGAACGGGCGCGGCTGCACGAAATTCTGGCCCAGATGCGGCGCCTGATCGATGCCGATCAATATGTGCCGCGGCCACTCCTGCATGAACTGGAGGAACTGGCGCGGCAGGGCGACCTGGCCAGCCTGCTGGCAGAGTTGCGTGTCCGTTTGAACAAGTTCGACCATGTCGGCGCCCGCGATCTGATCGGTCGCATGCAGTCCCTTCTGGAACCGGAGGCGCCCGATGCCGCTTGAGCAACCCCGCATCCTCATCGTCGACGATGCGCCCGACAACATCCATCTGCTGGCGGATGCGCTGGAACAGGAATACATCGTGCTGGTGGCGATGGACGGCCAGCGCGCGCTCGATATCGCCAACCGGCCGGAGCAGCAGCCCGACCTGATCCTGCTTGACGTCATGATGCCGGACATGGGCGGCTACGAAGTCTGCCGCCAACTCAAGGCGGTGGTGCGCACCCGCGACATCCCGGTCATCTTCGTCACCGCGCGCGATTCGCCGGAAGATGAGGCGAAGGGCCTCAACCTGGGCGCGGTGGACTACATCAGCAAACCGCTGCACCTGCCCATCGTGGTGGCGCGCATCCGCAACCACATCAACCTCAAGCTGAAGAGCGACCTGCTCGATCGCCTCGCCAAGCTGGACGGCCTCACCAACATCGCCAACCGCCGCCGCTTCGACGAGGTGCTCGATCAGGAGTGGCGTCGTGCCGTGCGGGAAGGACAGCCGCTGTCGATGATCATGCTGGACGTGGATTGCTTCAAGGAATTCAACGACGTCTACGGCCACGGCGAGGGCGACCAGTGTCTGCGCCGCGTCGCCCTCGCCATGCGCGGCGCCCTGACGCGGCCGGGCGATCTGCTCGCCCGCTATGGCGGCGAAGAGTTCGCCGCGATCCTGCCCGACACCGATCTGGACGGCGCCCGCAACATCGGCGAACGCATGCGCACGGCGGTACAGGCGCTTGCCATCCGCCACCAGCACAACCAGGCGTGCGCCGTGGTGACGGTCAGCGCCGGTTGTGCCAGCGCCCAGCCATCGCCGCAGATGTCCGCCCGCGGCCTGGTCGAAACCGCCGATGCCATGCTGTATGCCGCCAAGCAGGCCGGCCGCAACCGGGTCGCGGCGCGCTGTTACGGCCTCGTCGAATGAGGTCGGTGTCGTAGGCGCGACTCATGAGAAACACAATTGATAAGCCTTTGTTTTGATGGGAAGTGGCATCAAAAG
>JASJPG010000144.1:0-16478 GCA_031426815.1 Hydrogenophilaceae bacterium | reverse complement strand
CCATCCGCATGCTGTGCGGCCTGCTGACGCCGGATGCGGGGCAGGGCACCTGCCTGGGCCTCGACCTGATTCGCCAGACAGATGCGATCAAGCGCCAGGTCGGCTACATGACGCAGCGTTTCTCGCTGTACGAAGACCTTACCCTGCGCGAGAACCTGGATTTCATCGCCCGCATGTACGGCATGGCAGACCGGCGCGGCGCGGTGGCCGACGCCATCGAACGGCTTGGCCTGGGCGACCGCCGCGACCAGTTGGCCGGGGCGCTGTCCGGCGGCTGGAAGCAGCGCCTGGCGTTGGCCGCCTGCATGTTGCACGCGCCGAAACTGTTACTGCTCGACGAGCCCACCGCCGGCGTCGACCCGAAGGCGCGGCGCGATTTCTGGGAGGAAATCCACAAGCTGGCCGGCGAGGGCATCACCGTGCTGGTGTCGACGCACTACATGGACGAAGCGGAGCGCTGCCATCAGCTTGCCTACATCGCCTACGGCAAGCTGCTCACCACCGGCACGCCGGCCGAAGTGCTGGCCCGCTCCGGCCTGGTCACCCTGCGGGTGGAAGGCGACGACCTCTATCGCCTCGCCGATCTGCTGCGCGACCGGCCGGGCGTGGCGCAAGTGGTGCCGTTCGGCAACGTGCTGCACGTCAGCGGCGACAACGCCGACCAACTCGCCGCCAGCACCGCCGATCTGCGCGCCGACCCGCGCTGGCGCTGGGGGGAAGCCGAGCCGAGGCTGGAGGACGTGTTCATCCAATTGATGGATGGCGCGAAGGACAACTACGCATGAACGTCTTCTCGTTCACCCGCTTCGCTGCCGTAGCGGTCAAGGAATTCATCCAGATGCGGCGCGACCGCCTCACCTTCGGCATGCTGGTCGGCATTCCGATGATGCAGTTGATGCTGTTCGGCTTCGCCATCAATTCCGATCCCAAGCACCTGCCCACCGCCCTACGCGTGGCCGACGAAAGCGTGTTCGCGCGCAGCCTGGTGACTGCGTTGCAGAACAGCGATTACTTCCGCATCGTGCGGCGCGCGCAAAACGAACGCGAGGGCAGCGAACTCCTGCAACGCGGCGAGGTGCAGTTCGTGGTGACCATCCCGGTCGACTTCTCGCGCCAACTGCAACGCGGCGAGCGGCCGGTGCTGCTGGTCGAAGCGGACGCCAGCGACCCGGTGGCGACCGGCAACGCCATCGCCGTGCTGGCCAATCTCAACCTCAGCGGACTCGACCGCGACCTGACCGGCCCGCTGGCGCGGCTGAAAGGGCAGGGGCCGCCGTTCGAGGTACGCGTGCATCGGCGTTACAACCCGGAAGGCATCACCCAGTACAACATCGTGCCCGGCCTGATGGGCGTGATCCTGACCATGACCATGGTGATGGGCACCGGCCTCGCGATGACCCGCGAGCGCGAACGCGGCACGCTGGAAAATCTGCTCGCCACGCCGGTGAAACCGCTGGAAGTCGCGCTCGGCAAGATCGTGCCCAACATCCTGGTCGGCTACATCCAGGTCGGCCTGATCCTGCTCGCCGCGCATTTCGTGTTCGAGGTGCCCATGCTGGGCAGCCTGCCGTTGTTGCTGGCTTGCGTGCTGGCCTTCGTGTTCGCCAACCTGGCGGTCGGCTTCACCTTCTCGACGCTGGCCAAGAACCAGATGCAGGCGATGCAGATGACCATGTTCTTCTTCCTGCCCAACATGCTGTTGTCCGGCTTCATGTTCCCTTTCCGCGGCATGCCCGGCTGGGCGCAAGCCATCGGCGAGGTGCTGCCGCTGACGCATTTCCTGCGCATCGTGCGCGGCGTGCTGCTGAAGGGAAACGGCCTCGCGGAAATCCTGCCGGAACTGTGGCCGATGCTGGCCTTCCTGGTTGTCGCGCTGACGCTCGCGCTGCTGCGTTACCGCCGCACGCTGGATTGAACCTATTTCGTAGGAGCGCCTTCCAAGGCGCGAAGTCCGGAACAATCGCGCCTTGGAAGGCGCTCCTACGCGTGGTTTCACCTCAGCGCGACTGGAACAGCTTTTCCAGGATGTCGAGCGGCATCGGGAAGACGATGGTGTTGCTCTTGTCGCCGGCGATGTTGCTGAGCGTCTGCAGGTAGCGCAACTGCATGGCCTGCGGCGACTGAGCCAGTACCAGCGCCGCCTGCAGCAGTTTTTCGGAAGCCTGCATTTCGCCCTCGGCGTGGATCACCTTGGCGCGCCGTTCGCGTTCGGCCTCGGCCTGGCGGGCGATGGCGCGGACCATCGATTCGTCGATATCGACGTGCTTGATTTCCACATTCGCCACCTTGATGCCCCAGGCGTCGGTCTGCGCGTCGAGGATCTGCTGGATGTCGATGTTGAGGCGTTCGCGCTCGGCCAGCATGTCGTCCAGTTCATGTTTGCCGAGCACCGAGCGCAACGTGGTCTGCGCCAGTTGCGAGGTGGCATCGAGAAAATTTTCCACCTGGATGATGGCCTTTTCCGGATCGACGACGCGGAAATACACCACGGCGTTGACCTTGACCGAAACGTTGTCGCGCGAGATCACGTCCTGGCTGGGCACGTCCATCACCACCAGGCGCAAATCCACCCGCACCATCTGTTGCAAGCCCGGCACGACGATGAACAGGCCCGGCCCCTTCACCCGCCAGAACCGCCCGAGCAGAAAAATCACCCCGCGTTCGTATTCGCGCAGGATACGAATGCTGGACGCCGCCAGCAGGATCAGCAGCAACACCGCGCCGCCCAAACCGAAGTCCCCGATCATCATGATTGTTTCTCCTTTGCTTCCGGTTGAACCTCCAGCGTCAGACCATGCACGGCGGCGATCCTGGCGCGCGCGCCGCGTTGCATCGGCGTCGTGCTGGTCGCCTTCCAGCGTTCGCCGAACGCGCGCACCCAGCCTTCGTGTTCGAAATCCTCCAGCGCCTCGACCGATGCGCCCAGCATCGATTCGACCCCGGCAAGCGGCGGCCGCCGTCGCGCGCGCAGCGCGAAACTGCCGATGCCAGCCAGGACCAACGCGCTGATGGCAGCCAGCGGCACGATGAGGGCGAGGGAAATCTCCAGGCCCGGCACTTCGGCGTCGATCAACATCAAAGCGCCGGCGATAAACGCGACGATGCCGCCGATGCCGAACGCGCCGAAACTGGGCATAAACGCCTCCATCGACATCAGCGCGATACCCAGCAGCAACAGCAGCGCGCCGACCGCGTTGAGCGGCAGCATGGCCAGCGCGTACAAGCCGAGTAGTAGGCTGATCGCGCCGATGATGCCGGCGACGCCGAAGCTGGGCGTGTACAGCTCGAACAGCACGCCGTAGATGCCGAGCATCATCAGGATCAACGCGATATTGGGATCGGCGATGGCCGCCAGCAGCTGTTCCTGCCAGTTCGGCTCGATGGTTTCGATGCGGGCGTCGGCCAGGGCCAGCGTGGCTTCGCCGGAGGCCAGTTTGACGCGGCGCGCATCCGCCTGGCGCAGCAGATCGGCCAGATCGACGGCGACGAAATCGACCACCTTGCGCTGCACCGCCTCCGTCGCGGACAGGCTTTCCGCCTCGCGCACCGCGCGTTCCGCCCATGCCACATTGCGGCCACGCAACTGCGCCAGGCCGCGAATGTAGGCGGCGGCGTCCTGCACCGCCTTTTTCTCCATGGCGCCCGATTGTGCGGCGTCCTTGTCGCTTTCAGCCTTGTCCGGCTTGCCGGGCGGAGCGCCGATGCCGATCGCCACCGGCGTCGCCGCACCCAGATTGGTGCCAGGCGCCATGGCGGCGATATGGCTGGCATAGAGCAGATAAGTGCCGGCGCTGGCGGCGCGCGCGCCGGAAGGCGCCACCCAGATCGCCACCGGCACCGGCGAGGCGAGGATTTCCCGGATCATCGCGCGCATCGCCGAATCGAGACCGCCCGGCGTATTCAGTTGCAACACCAGCAGTTGCGCCCCGGCCTGCTGCGTCTCCCGCAGCGCGCGCTGGAAATACGCGGCGCTGGCCGGACTGATCGCGCCATCGATCTGCGCGACTTTCACCGTCGCGGCGAACCCGGATAACGGCAATACCAGTCCGCAGGCAAACAGCAACAGGGAGATGAGGCATTGCGCCCACAGCCAATGCCGAAAACAGGGATGCTTCGAGTTCAAGCGAGATTGCACGCGGTTACCTCCTCGCATTTCTTGTCGTCGCCGCTGTGCTGACGGTTTCTTTTTAGACGCTGTACGCAATTCGGCGCTGAAGCGTTGTTGCAAAACCACATGGGAGGAGCGCGGGCGTCTCGCCCGCGCTCCGGCGCGCTGCGATCAACGCATATCGTAGGGTGCGCCATGCGCACCATGTCACGTGACGTGGTGAGCATGGCGCACCGCTCCAGTTCCAGTGCAATTGCCTCCGCGACCGGCGGGTAGTGGTATTTCAGCAGCGCATCCCAGTCCGGTCCGGCCAGCGCCCAGACGGATTCCAGTCGCCAGGCGGTGTGCCAGAACGAATCTTTCAGTTCATCGCGCGTATCGCCAGGCGGCGCGTTGTCGGGTTCGCCCTCATCCAGCGCCACCGAATGCAGCCACCAATGCGCCAGCCGCAACGTGGTGTCGGGGCGGAAGCGCAGCGTCGGACTGGCCGGATCGCGCCAATGCAGGCGCCAGCCATCGAGAAAACCGGCCTTGAAGTCACCCCCCGGTGCTCGCCACGCGGAGATCCCAGCCAGATCCTTTCCCAGCAGCGGTTGCAAGCGATGCGCGATCTGACTGCAGCTGTGCCCATAGAGCGGGCTGGTAAGCACATTCACCGACAGGTGCCAGGTCCATTCGTTGTGTTTGAACTCCGAGTCTTGCGTCAGTATCCAGGCACTTTCTCCGCAACGCGCCTGCAGACTGGCGGCGTCACCGTGGGCGAGCATGTTCTGGTGGTCGGCTTCGGGCAGTTCGGCGCGCACCGCCATCAGGAGCCGGCCGAGGAGGTTGGCGCCGAGCCGGTCCGGGCCTTCGCCCCAGTAGGTATCGTTGGGGCTGGCTTCGACCAGGCGGCCGTCGCTGGCGAGCAGACGTTGCGCCAACTCCGGGTTCTGCACGAACTTGGCCACCAACGCGCGCAGCATCACCCGCTGCTTGCTCGTATCCCAGTCCGGCCGAAGCGGGTGCGCTCGGCTTTGCCCGAGTAGCTTGGCCGCGCGCGGCGATTTGGCCTGTCGGATGGCTTCCGCTTGCGCCGTGTCGGCGAATTTTTGCGCCTGGAAATAGTGCTCGACCGTGGGCCAGTCCTGCGCGTCCAGCGTAAAGCGGGCCGCGTAAAAGTTCGACAGGAAGCCGGTTTCCGGCTCGTTTGGATCAAGGAATCGCGTCGCTTCCATGTCCCTTGGTTATGCCGTCCGCGCCCGAATCGCCTGGCGATGCCGACGAAACACGAATTGATAGAGCGCTTCGTCGAGCGCTTCGGTCAGTCCCTGGAAGCTTGCGCGCGCGTTGCCGGCCTGCGCCTCCAGCGCGATGGCGGGTACTTTCAGGCTGATCGGCAGGGCTTCCGAAGGGCGCAGTTCCAGGATCAGCGGCGTGCCCTGGGCGGGCGGCGCGGGGTCCGGCCATTGCACGCCGGACGGGCTGAGTTGCACGATTTTGACTTCCGGCGCGGTGCCGGCTTCCAGCGTGCGGGCGAGCAGGTGCAGGGTCAGGTCGAGTTTGGCTTCGATGCGGTCGAGGCGGCGATTCTCCGGCCCGCCGGCTTCGAGTTCGTGCATGCCTTCCATCTGGTTCAAGGCGGTGAGCAACAGGGTGGCCTCACGGATTTGCGTATCGCGCAGCCTGCGCTGCAATTCATCGGGTTCCGGTGGCGCGGCATGCCAGGCCAGCGGCATCAGGCATTCGCAGGCAAGTCCGTCAGTCATTTCCGCCTCCTGGAAATAGTTGGGTGCCATGGCAGGCCAGGCGGGCGCTGCCGTAACAGGCTTGGTGTTCGACGGCTTGCGTGACGGGTACGTTCAACAGACGCGCGCGGATGCGGCTGTAGGCGGCGTTTTTCGCGCCGCCGCCGGCGCTGACCACGGCTAGTAGCGGCGTCGCGCCGAGTTCGGCGAGTTTGGCGTAGCCCATCGCCTCGATGCGGGCCAGGCCTTCCAGCATGCCATGCAGGAATCCGGCGCGGTTATCCGGGCGCGGTTCCAGGCGGGGCGGGCGTTGCGGGTCGTTGTACGGGAAACGTTCGCCCGTGCCGGGCAGCGGGTAGTAATCCAGGCCGGTCGCTTTGTTCGGGTCGATTTCGCGCGACAGCGCGCTCAGTTCGTCGTCGCTGAAATGTTGCCGCAGCACCGCGCCGCCGGCGTTGGAGGCGCCACCGGCCAGCCATTGGCTGCCGAACCAATGCGAGTAAACGCCGAATTCGCCGGCGTCGACGCGGGTTTCCGATAGCAGTTTCAGCACCAGCGTGCTGCCCAGCGAGGTCACCGCTTCACCGGGTCTGCTCACCCCTGCGGCGAGGAAGGCGGCGATACTGTCGGTGGTGCCGGCGTGCACCAGGCAATCCGGGTTGATGCCGAGTTCGCGCGAGCGGGTGCGGGTGACCAGACCCAGCGTCTGGCCGGGCTTCACCGGCACCGGCAAATAGTTCACATCGGCCAGGTAATCGACCCAGGCCGGCCACTGCCCTGTTTCCAGATCGAGCCCCATCTTGAGGGCGTTGTGGTAATCGCTCACCGGGTTGCCGGAGAGCTGGGCGGAAAGCCAGTCGGCCTGGTTCAGGTAGAGGCGGGCGCCGGGTTTGCCGATGCCGGGGCCGAGGTGCTTCTTCAGCCACAGCACTTTGGCCAGGCCGGAGGTGGCGGCCGCAGCCGGGTGCTCGCCACCGGCCGTGCGGCGGATCAGCGCGGCTTCCTCGACGGCGCGCGCGTCGTTGTAGGCAAGCGGCGGGTAGGTCGGGTTGAGCGCCTCGTCGCAGGCCAGCACGCTGGCGGAAGTGCCGTCGATGGCCAGCCCGGCCAGGCGGCGGCGCATGCCGAGCGGGATTTGCGCTATCAGCGTAAGCATCGCTTCGCGCCAACTGGCGGCGGCTTCGTGGTCGGGCAGGCGGCCGAAATCGAGGCGCGCCATGTCCTCGATCTGCCCGCCCGGGGCGATGACGCAGGCGCGCGCGCCGGAAGTGCCGAAGTCGATGCCGAGATACATGATCAGACGATGGACAAGCCGTTGGGATCGTCCGCCGCGTCCTCGTCGCTCTGGATTGGGCGGCGTACCAGGCTCTTCAGCATCATGCGCAATTCGTTCTGCGAATCGGCGAAACGCAGCGCGGTTTCGGGAGCGACCTGGCCGGCGGCGCAGAGGTCGTACAGCGCCTGATCGAAGGTGCACATGCCGAGGTCGCGCGATTTGGCCATGATCGTTTTGATCTCATGCACGTCGCCCTTGTGGATCAGGTCGGAGACGAGCGGGCTGCTCAACAGGATTTCGATGGCCGGCACGCGGCCGCCGTCGAGCTTCGGGATCAGGCGCTGCGAAATGATGCCGCGCAGGTTGAGCGAAAGATCCATCAGTAGTTGCGAGCGGCGATCCATCGCGAAGAAGTTGATGATGCGATCCAGCGCCTGGTTCGAGTTGTTGGCGTGCAGCGTGGCCAGGCAGAGATGGCCGGTTTCGGCGAAGGCAATGGCGTACTCCATGGTCTCGCGGTCACGGATTTCGCCGATCAGGATCACATCCGGCGCTTGCCGCAAGGTGTTCTTCAGCGCGGCGAACCAGTTATCCGTATCGACGCCGACTTCGCGCTGCATGACCAGGCATTTCTTGTGCGGGTGCATGAACTCGATGGGGTCTTCGATGGTGATGATGTGGCCGCGCGAGTTCTCGTTGCGGTGGTCCAGCATCGCCGCCAGGCTGGTCGACTTGCCCGAACCGGTGCCGCCGACCATCAGGATCAGGCCGCGCTTCTCCAGCGCCAGCTTGCCCAGTACCGATGGCAAACCGAGCGATTTCAGCGTCGGTACATCGGTGTTGATGTGGCGCGCCACCAGACCGACCGAGCCGCGCTGCACGTAGGCGTTGACCCGAAAACGGCCGATGCCGTCGAGCGACAGCGCGAAATTGCATTCCCGCGTATCGCGAAACTCGGCCTGCTGCTTCTCGTTCATCGCCGCGCGCAGGATTTCCTCGGCCTGCTCGCGGCTGATCGGCTTGGTGTTGAACGGCGTCATTTCGCCATGGATCTTGATCGCCGGCGGCGCGCCGACCGTCACGAACAGGTCGGAAGCGCCCTTTTCCAACATGTTCTTGAGCAGTTCGGTGAGGTAGGTGAAATACGGGCTGGGGGCGGGCATGGCCTGGGTTCCTTGCGGCGGATTGGAATTGTGGACGCGAGTTTAATGCCGCAAATCGGCGCGATGGCCGGTCGATTACGAACATCTGCAGGAACGGCGGTAAGGAAACGTAGGAGCGCCTTCCAAGGCGCGATTGCTGCGGCTGATCAAGCATCGCGCCTTGGAAATCGCTGGTCAGTCATCCCGCGAAGGCGGGGATCCAGGTTATTGATTCAACTGGGTTCCCGCCTTCGCGGGAACGACGAACCAGAATGAATCAGCAATTCCTACCGATCCAGCGGACTCACCACCCCGCGCCCGCCCTTGTTCAACACATGTGTAGATCATCGTCGTCGACACATCGGAATGGCCGAGCAATTCCTGCACGGTGCGGATGTCATAGCCGCCTTCCAACAAATGCGTGGCGAATGAAGGAGTCGGTGGCTGACTTCGCGCGGCGGGTACTGGGGGTGGACATTCACGCTGCCCGTTCTGCCGCGAGGGGTGCATGCGCCTGGTGGAAACGCTGCCCTGTTCGCGCGGGCCACCTGACCATGTTTGATTCGAGCGGAAATGCGCGCTTCGCTTGCCGTCCTGGCGGAGGTTGGGCGCGGCGCAAGCCAATTGACCGGAAAGGCGCGCGAGGCCATAGTCAAGCGGTTCAGTCCAACAGCTCGTATCCCTCGCCCCCCGCCAACCGCTTGGGGCGAGGGATACGAGTCATCTCGTTAGGCCTCGATAGCATGCCATCGTCTCACGCAAAGAAGGTTGTGTTGGTTGCCTCGCAGCCGTACTCAGCGCAGCACGAGGCGCTTTTACTCTCGCTCCTTGAGCGACACATAGAGTTGTTCTGCGCTGCCGGAGTTGATTGTGAAAACTGGGAAACAGCGGTTGATCTGCTCCTCACCGACCCAGACCGCCATTTCACGCATCACGTCACCACAACCAGTCATCCGGACGAACCGCTTGTAGATGTACTTGGCATGGCAGACCTATGGTTCGTTGAAGGAGGGAGCGACGTTGAATTACTTGAGGTCTAACGAATAAGGTTAGTTCGTGCGAGCGCAGCGAGCCACGATCTGAACCGTTTGTTGGACAAGCCCTCCCTGAGTAACAGAAGAGACAATCGGCACCTTGTTTCCCTCCTGGGACGAAGCTCGAATCTGCGTTCGCACGATCTTCATGGCCGCCCCACAGCAAGGACAGACGATGGGCGCGCGTTCCCTGATCCAGGTGACCGCCCGGCCAGGATCGAACTGCAACACCACGTGCAGCAAGGCGATCAAGCGTTTGCAGTTGGGGTGCAGAAAGCCAAAATTGCGGGCGCGCCGGAATCCCTTCGGCAGCACATGTTGTAAAACCAGACCACAGGAAATGCGCGCCGGAGACGGTTCGCCGCTCCCGCTTTCCCGTGGCGTTGCGATACCGGAAGGTCACCTGACCGTCTGCGCAGGCGACGATATCCGCCTCCCGGGTGACACCCCGGTACAGATAGCGCCCCAGGTAGATCAGCGCCGTCTGTCCGCTGCCGACCGCTTTGCAATCCACCACCCATTCCCGCGGATGGCGAGCGGGCGGCGCCAAGCCGGCGGCCTCGATGCCCGCCAGCAGCTTCGCCCGGAAGACCTTGGCCAGCGCCTTGTGGTTGAACAGATAGCGCCCTTTGCCCTTTCCCTGTCCTTTCCCCACACCCCGCGACTTGGTGCGCCATTGCCGGTGCGCGGCGTCGACTTCCGCCGCCGGCATGACGAGATGGACGTGGGGATGGAAATCCAGTTTGCGCGTATGGGTGTGCAACACCGCGATGGCGCCCGGCATCCCGCGCAACTGTCGATCGTTCTGGCTGAACGTATGCAGCGTCTCCTAACCACAACGCAGCAGCAGATCGTAGACGGTCTCCTGGTGGGCAAAGGCCAGCGCGCGGAATTCGGCGGGCACGGTGAAGGTGATCAAAAAGTACTCGGCCGGCACCAGCGTGGACGGCCTGGACGACAGCATGCTGGCCGCCGGCAGCGAGGCCTACGGCGCCGCATACTACCGCCCGCGCAACGGCAAACCCCAGGCCTGAGCGCGGTTTCGCCATGGCGCTGCGGTCTTTGCCGAATCTCGTGGGTGCGGCGTCGGAGCTCAGGGCCTCGGCGTCGGACCTGATAGGTGAGATATCGGACCTCGAAGCTTCGGCGTCGGAGCCCAGAGCTTCGGTGCCGCACCTGATGGATGCGATGTCGGACCGCAAAGCTCCGATGCCGCACCCCAAAGCTCCGATGCCGCACCCCAAAGGACCGGTGTCGCACCCCAAAGGACCGGTGTCGCACGCCAAAGGTCCGGTGTCGGCGCTCGTAGATCCCACGTCGCTGTGCCGGACCGGCAAGTTCGCGCCGTGTCGTCTAGTCGATCACGAACTCGACCTCTCCGCCGCCCGCTTGGGTGAGTTTGCCCGCTTGCCCGGACTACAGGTCGTATATATCCGCTACCTCGGTGTCCGCCAGGCGATTGAAATATCGGGCGCGGTAATAGTGACGTTTGTGGGTGGCGTCGTCGGTGAAGGCGGCGCGATCGTGCAACACGTTGTTGCTGACTAGTCCCATGCCCGACTCCAGGCGGCCGCGGTAGATGTAGGGCGAGTCGCTGTTGAGCAGGTTCCGCAGGTAGGTCAGGGCTTCCTGGCCCAGGGCGTCGTCGGTCCACATCACGTTGTTGACGCGGATGGTGTAACGCATATGCAGGTCGCCCGACGGCATGATGCTGAATACCGGGCCGGGCTCTTCCTGGCGGGCCTCGGCGCCGCCCTCGTCGATGCGCGCCGGAATGGTCATGACCTTGGGGCTCATCAAGGCGCGGATGTAGTCGGGGTCCTTGTCGCGCAGCAGGATGTAGGCGATCTCGTGGTCCATCAGGGCATTTTCCCCGCCGGTGGCGGCCTGCTGCACCACGTGCAGGTTGAGGGCATGGATCTGCTTGGCGGCGGTGTTGTAATAGCCGTCGGTATGCCAGTTGATGGCGCGGTTGGTGTAGGGGATGTATTGCTGGCGAATGCCTTCGGTCCGCACGGTCAACGAGGTCAGGCCGGTTTCATCGGCCAGCCAGTTCTTGTTCAGGTCCTGCAGACCGAAGCGGCGTCCCATGGAAAGCGGAATCTCGGGGTCGGGATCGGCGCCGGTCTTGCTTGCATACAGCACCATGTTCGCCTTGCGGCAGCGCGCGAGCATGGCGGCGTGCTCGCTGTCCGTCAGGGTCCGGGGATCCTTGATCTCTACCAGCAGGTCGCCCAGGCCCTTGGGATAGTCCTTGAGCTTCTGGTCGCGCCAGTGCTGATACAGATCGTCGTCGTCGAGGCTGAAGGGGGAGGGGACGGCTTGAAGTTTCTGCTGTGGGTTGGCCATGTAAGCTCCTGTAGGGCTGGCTTGTGGGGGAAAGAAAGTGGCCGGCAAGCCTGACCCGACCCCGCCCAGGGTGTCATTGACCGATATCAACGGCGGTTTTCTTGGTTAAACGGGCACGCTTACAAGGATTGGCCATGATTATTTGTAGGATGGGCAAAGCGCTGCGTGCCCATCCTGGACGGCCAGTCTGGATTGAAAATTTATTTCAATCCAAGGCCCGCCTTGACCAGAAATCGAGGCATCGCCATAGTCTGAGCCCTGTTTTCATTGCAAAGCCTGATTCCCATGAAGTTTGTCTTCCGAATGTTTTTCAAGACCTTGCGCATCGTGATCGGTCCGCTGATTCTGATCTGGGAGTTCGTCACGACGCCGAAGGGCGTGCAGCGCGCGCCTGAACAACAGCGCCAGGTCGATGCGGAATGCCTGAATCTGGCGCTGTATCAGTTCAAGACCTGTCCGTTCTGCGTCAAGGTGCGGCGCGAGATGCGGCGTTTATCGCTCAACATCGCGCTGCTGGATGCGCAGCAAGACGGCCCGATACGCGGCGATCTGCTGCGTGGCGGCGGCAAGGCGGTGGTGCCGTGCCTGAAAGTCACCGACGCGCAGGGCAACAGCGAGTGGATGTATGAGTCGGCGCAGATCATCCAGTACCTCAACACACGCTTCGCCTGATCATGGCGAACATGGGTAACGCCGCGCTGGGCCAGGAGTGGATTG
Organism: Hydrogenophilaceae bacterium; assembly: GCA_031426815.1. Classification (GTDB taxonomy): domain Bacteria; phylum Pseudomonadota; class Gammaproteobacteria; order Burkholderiales; family Thiobacillaceae; genus PFJX01. The sequence goes on along the minus strand of JASJPG010000144.1, from coordinate 4,125 downwards.
CGTTGCAGAACAATTTCGAGCAGTACGAGAAGGGCGGGCTGCTGATCAAGCTTTTCGCAATCGTGCTGTGCGCGGTTGGTTTTGCGCTGGCGTTGCATGAGGTGTTGATTGCGGCGTTGCTGTCGGTTTTGTGGCTGCAGGAAGGGATTTATCGGACCTATCAGGCGCGTCTGGGCGTGCGGATTTTGCGTATCGAACAGGGTATTGCGGCCGGTGACACTGCCGCCTTTCAGTTGCATTCGGAATGGCTGGCGGCGCGCCCCGGAACGTTCGGCCTGCTCGCCGAATACGGCGCCAGTGCCTTGCGGCCGACGGTGGCGTTTCCCTACGCGGTGTTGTTGGCGATGATCGTGATTCTGGTTGTGCTGGCGGGACGATGACAAAACGTGGACAGCTCGTTGTTGCGGCGCGGAATGATGGGCGCGCTACGCTTCGCCCATCCTACGGGGGTGCTGTAGGTCGGCAATCCTTTGCCGACGGGTGGGTGCATTAGTCATGCTGAACTACATCCTGCGCCGTGTGCTGTATGCCATCCCGATTCTGCTTGGGGTGAATCTGCTCACCTTCGCGTTGTTCTTCATGGTCAACACGCCGGACGACATGGCGCGCATCCACCTTGGCGCCAAGCACGTGACGCCGGAAGCGATCACGCGCTGGAAAAGCGAACATGGCTACGACAAACCATTGTTTCTGAACGCGGCGGCGGCGGGAGTCGAGAAGGCGACGGATACCTTGTTCGTCGACAAGTCGCTCAAGCTGTTCGTGCTCGACTTTGGCGCGGCGGATGACGGCCGCGACATCGCCCGCGAGATCGGCCAGCGCATGTGGCCCAGCCTGGCGATTGCGTTACCGACCTTCCTGGTCGGCTTGCTGGCGTATTTGAGTTTCGCCTTGCTGCTGGTGTTCTTCCGCGGCACCGCGCTGGATACCGGCGGCGTCATTCTGTGCGTTGCATTGATGTCGATTTCCGGCCTGTTCTACGTCATCGGCGGCCAGTACCTGATGGGCAAGCTGTGGCACTGGTTTCCGATTTCCGGCTATCAGCCCGGGCTGGATGCCTGGAAGTTCATGGTGATGCCGGTGTTGGTCAGCCTGATCGGCGGCATCGGCGATTCCAGCCGCTTCTACCGCGCACTGTTCATCGAGGAAATCGGCAAGGACTATGTCCGCACGGCGCGCGCCAAGGGGCTGTCCGATCTGCGCGTGCTGTTCAAGCATGTGCTCGGCAACGCGATGATCCCGATCCTGACCGGCGTCGTCGTGGTGATTCCGCGCCTGTTCATGGGCAGCCTGATCATCGAATCGTTCTTCGGCATTCCCGGCCTGGGCAGCTACACCATTGACGCGATCCAGTCGCAGGATTTCGCCATCGTGCGCTCGATGGTGTTCCTCGGTTCGCTGCTCTACATCGTCGGTCTGGTGCTGACCGATATTTCCTATACTTGGGCCGACCCGCGCGTGAGGCTGGAATGATCAAGCCCGTCCTGCTCTGGTCCGATGCGCTGATTCTGCTGTTGCTGCTGACCGTGGCGGCACTGGTCTGGCTGGCGCGCAAGAACGACACCTTCCGCGCGCCCTGGCGCCAGGTCATGGCCAGCCGCATGGGCGCAGCCACCACGCTGATCCTGGCGGTGTACGCCGGCATCGGCCTGCTCGATTCGCTGCATTACGTCGAGCGCCTGTCCGCCTCGCCCGGACAAGCCGCCGGGCAGGAAGCGCAATACAGCGGCGAGGTGCGCTCGGCGCTGGATGCGCTGCTGACGCCGTTGCGCGAGAACGTCGAAAAGACCTATTCGGCGCCGTTCGCGACGCATCTGTATGCCAAGGAAACCATGCCAGGCCCGGCTGGCCGCGAAATCCGCGTTTACCCGCGCCTGCTGCATGGCGGCGCGCATCTGGCCGACCCGGTCAAGGATTTCTGGGGCGATGTAGCCGAACGCGCAGGGCTGGGACTGCTCGGTGGCTGGCTGATCTGGCTGCTGTGGCGGTCGTGGTTCGGTTGTCGCAACAGTGGGGCGCGCTTCGGACTGCCGGGTGGCGCATGCGCTGCCGGCACACCGCCGCGAAGCTATCGCGTCCTGCTGGTCATCCTGCTCACCTTTGGCGTATTGCTGGCGCTGGCGCCGCACTATCACGTGCTCGGCACCGACAAGGTCGGCCAGGACGTGCTCTATCTGTCGCTCAAATCGATCCGCACCGGCCTGCTGATCGGCAGCCTGACGACGCTGGTCATGCTGCCTTTCGCGCTTAGCCTGGGCATTGCCGCCGGCTATTTCGGCGGCCGCATCGACGATGCCATCCAGTATCTCTACACCACGCTGAATTCCATCCCCGGCGTGCTGCTGATCGCCGCCGCCGTGCTGGTGGTGCAGGTGCAGATCGAGGCGAATTCGGAATTGTTCAATACCGCCGCCGCGCGTTCCGATGTGCGCCTGCTGGCGCTGTGCGCGATTCTCGGGGTGACCGGCTGGACCGGGCTGGCACGGCTGTTGCGCGCCGAAGCGCTGAAACTGCGCGAACTCGAATTCGTCCAGGCCGCGCGCGCGTTCGGCGTGCGCGACGCGCGCATCCTGCTGCGCCATCTGCTGCCCAACGTCATGCATCTGGTGCTGATCAGCGTGGTGATCGATTTCTCCGGCCTGGTGCTGGCCGAGGCGGTGCTGTCCTATGTCGGCGTCGGCGTCGATCCGGGCATGATCAGCTTCGGCAACATGATCAATGGCGCGCGTCTGGAACTGGCGCGCGAGCCGGTGGTGTGGTGGCAACTGGCCGCCGCCTTCGTGTTCATGTTCGTGCTGGTGCTGGCCGCCAACCTGTTCGCCGATCAGGTGCGCGATGCGCTCGATCCGAAGTCGCGGGGGCGTGTATGAGCCAGTTGAGCGTGGAAAACCTGCGCGTCGAGATCGCCGTCGGCGGGCGTCTATTGAAGCCGGTCGACGGCGTCAGCTTCGCGATCGGCGCCAATGAATGCGTCGCCTTGCTGGGCGAATCCGGCTGCGGCAAATCGCTTACCGCGCTGGCGCTGATGCGCTTGCTGCCGGACGGCGGCCGCGTCGCCGGGGGCAGGGTGCGGCTGGCCGATGAAGATCTGTTCGCGCTGACCGAAACCGAGATGGGCGAGGTGCGCGGCGGCCGCCTGGCGATGATCTTCCAGGAGCCGCAGACCAGCCTGAACCCGGTCATGACGGTGGCGCAGCAGATCGACGAGGCGTTGGCGGCGCATCGCGGTTTGAGCAACGCGGCGGCGGCCGAGGAAGCGGTGCGTTTGCTGGAAGCGGTGGGTTTGGGCCGCGACAAACTGGATGCCTATCCGTTCCAGCTTTCCGGCGGCCAGCGCCAGCGCGCGCTGATTGCAATGATGCTGGCCGGCGAGCCGGAAGTGCTGATCGCCGACGAACCGACCACCGCGCTGGACGTCACCGTGCAGGCGCAAATCCTGCGCTTGCTGAAAGACTTGCAGCGCCAGCGCGGCATGGGTCTGTTGCTGATCACGCACGATCTCGACGTCGCCCGCGATATGGCCGACCGCGTCGCGGTGATGTACGCCGGCCAGATCGTCGAATGGGCGACGAGCCAAGCGCTTTACGCCTCGCCCCGGCATCCGTACACGCAAAAGCTGTTCGCCGTGTTGCCGCGTCTGGATCGACGCGGCGAACGGCTGGACAGCCTGCCCGGCCGCGTGCCCGGACCGGGGAGCGAATTTATCGGTTGCCGCTTTGCCGACCGTTGCCCGGCGGTGTTCGAGCGTTGCCGAGTGGAAACGCCGGCTTTCCATGAAACCGTGCCGGGCCATTTCGCGCGCTGCCATCTGGCGGAGCCGCGTAGCCCGGATGCAGCGCAGCGGAATCCGGGGCGGGTTGAGTCGACTGCCCGGATTCCACCTGCTGCTGCATCCGAGCTACTGAAGTGCGTGCTCGAAGTGCGCGATCTCGCCGTGCATTTCCCGATCCGCAAGGGCTTGCTGAAACGCACCGTCGGCCAGGTCAAAGCGGTGGATGGTGTCAGCCTGCGGGTTGCAGCCGGCGAAACCCTGGCCCTGGTCGGCGAATCCGGCTGCGGCAAGACCACGCTGGCGCGCGCGATCCTGCGTCTGATCGAACCGACCGCGGGGCAGGTGAGCCTGCT
>JASJPG010000143.1:0-1620 GCA_031426815.1 Hydrogenophilaceae bacterium | reverse complement strand
CCACCCGGTAGATGTACTTGGTCGTGATGTTTGTGCGGCCAGGCGCGGAGCCAGCAGCCACCTTGAACACGGCAATGGTGCCGGTGGCCGGCGAGACCGTGGCGGTGTTGTCGATCGGATACGTGAAACTGTTGGCGCCGGTATTGGTGATTGCGACGACGCGGTTGTAGTCGCCTTGGTTGGCGCCGCCGATCAGCAACTTGTCGCCGGTCGAAAACCCGTGGCCGGTACAGGCGGCCGTCGCCACGCCAGCGGCTTGGGTAAGCGTCGCCGCCTTGCCCATGGCCGACAGGTCAACGGTCTGCCCCGGCATGGCCGACACGATATTCGAGACCGCGTTGGGCGCGCTCTCTTCGCTCCACCCCGAGACAAACGTTATCACGTAGGCGCGTGCGACCGCCGTGCCGGAGCCACCGGCCCCTAGAGTCGACGTCAACGCCGCCGTCGCGGCCGGGATGCCGAGCAGGTAAGAATCGGTCGGGTAATTCGTGCCGGCGCTGGCGTGCACCATGTCGTGATCGGTAACGCGCGGCGCGTCGGTGCCGGTGTAATAGCTGCGCTTGGTCTCGTCGCCGGCAATCGGGCCGCGCGCGACATCCACGTCCTCGATCCAGTGCATCCAGTAAGTCGAGACATCGGCCAGCGGATAGATGGTCAGGATCGGACCGGTCTTGGTCGGGTTATTGATGACCTCCAAGCCGCGCCACGGCAGCAGTTCGTGCGACCACAGCTTGCAGTTGGTCGCCTCCTGGGCGGAATTGATCGGCAGCAGACGTGGTGAGGCACGCGGAATCTCGCCAACGAAATTCTGTATGGAGATGCGCGACATTTAGTGGCGCCACGCCTTGAGTCGCATGTTCCACTTCGACAATGTTAGAGTCGTCGGTGTCGTGGTCGATTTATGTGGCAACACGAATGTTCCGCTTAAGGAATAGAGAATATTGGTTGCATCTGCTAAAACAACGCCAAAACCACTTCCGGGGTAACTATATGTACTAACGTCCACTATATTGCCTACGGCGTAGCCGGCATCCGTGGTCACACAGACAAGGTGTGCTGAGAATCGTGACGGGACGACGCCTAATCCGTGACCATCCGCGACAGTAGAGTTTGCGACAGGAACAAAGTCGGCGGGCTGCGCTGCAATCAGGAGGTCTTTAACGTGGGCTGTCGTAGCCAAAGTTGTTGAATCATCCGTAACCGCCGCTGTCGGAGCCGTTGGCGTCCCAGAAAACGCCGGAGACACCTTCGCGGCCGCCACCGCTCCCGTGACAAAGGCTGTACTCGACGCCTTTGTCGTATTATCTCCGGGGGTCGGCGTTGGAATGATCGGCGACGAACTGAACGTCTTGACTGCCGTATATGTTTCCGTCCTATCGAGCTGCGACAATCCATTCAGGAACGCCGCTGTCGCCGTCTGCTGCATGCCGTCGATGGCATTCCACGCCAGCGCCGCAGTTCCCTCTTGGCCGCGAACGATGGTAAACGTGTCGCTACTGCGTGCCGTGACATGCACGATCTCGCGCAGACCAGCGGAGTTGAAAAATGTGAGCTTGGCAATCTGCCCAGCACCGGGCGAATCGAAGCGCGCGCCGTGACCGGCCTGACCCGACACGCTCA
>JASJPG010000142.1:0-8707 GCA_031426815.1 Hydrogenophilaceae bacterium | reverse complement strand
TCAGCTGGGAGAGCGCCGCGTTCGCAATGCGGAGGTCGTGAGTTCGATCCTCATCCTCTCCACCACATTCCAGAAGCCAGCCTTGCGCTGGCTTTGTGCCGTTAAGCATAAAGTGGCCAAACGGCCACGTTATGCTTTATTTCACGTTGGGCCACATTTTGGTTTATCGCCTTTTTCGTGCTAGGCATTTCTAGTCAATCGTCTCTAGATATGCTGCAACAAGCAGCAATAAAAAAACCGGCCATGGCCGGTTTTTTCTTGGTTACGCGAAATTCAGGTTCGTTCTTCTCGAACTTCCCGGATAACACCGAACAATCCGTTAATTGACCCGAGCACCTTAGGGTCGGCAACTTGGCGTACCTCCGACAGATTGAACGGTCTTCCCTCGCGTTGGAGTGATTGGTAGGTTGTTCGAAGATAGTCCTTCGCCTCAGACTGCTTTGCCACCGCGAGGCTGGATTGATGCTGCTTCCATCGCGCAGCGATTGCTCGCGCCAGGCCATTTGCTTGTAAATAAACACGACGCTCGTCGACCTGTAACCTGCGACATGCCTCTGCCACATCTGATCCGGCATGGGAGCGGGCGGGGAGTTTGGTATGAGCTGCTGTAATGAGATAACCGATGCGCTGGAGGCAAGCCGCGCGCAAGAGCTTCTAACGCCCCCGTGCCTTCGAGATTCAGTTCGATAGACGAGGCGACTCCACCACCACTTTTCCAGAAGCCAGCCTCGCGCTGGCTTTTTTGTTATCCGCCGAAGCCCCAGTGTTGGCGCGGGTTCCCGGATTTGTGCGAGGGGCGGCAACGACGCAAAACCCCGGATTTCGGTGGTTTTCCCGCTCTCCGCGCTCTCAGTTCCCTGTTTCTGCGAAGGGCGCCCTTCGCACCACCACCTGTATTCATACAGGTTTCTTCATGCGACTGGCCGGTCCCATCTCGGGTGCCGGCCGTAACGAGGAGAAACATGATGAAGAACATGAAGCGTGCCCTGCGCCGGCACCATGTTGCCCGCTTGAAGGCGGCACTCCGCTTCCACTGGGGTCGAGACATTCGCCACGACGCGAAATCCCTCGGCAAGGCCGTCGCTACACCATGTCCCTGTAGCTGCTGGATGTGCGGCACGCTTTGCCCATCCACGCAGCTTTGGCGGTGTGCCCGCTCAAACCCGCAGCAGCACCATCTTCAATGGCGGTTGACCGTCCGGACTGGGGAAATCGGCCTCCGGCACGATCCATTCGAACTCGCGCACTTCGCGGCCGGCTTTCACCGCGCTGCGCTGCAGTTGCGCCAGCCAGGCTTCGCGTTCGACCTCGGCGACGTTGTTACAGCAGATCAGCGTGCCGCCCTCGGCCGTGCTGAGCAGCGCCGGCTTGAATAGCGCCGGGTAATCGTTGATCACGTCGACCACGCCGAACAGGCTCTTGGCGTAACGCGGCGGGTCGAGGAAGACCAGATCGAAGGCTTCCTTTTCCAGCTTCGGGAACGGCGGCAGGCTGCGTCCGCGCACGAACTTGGGCTGGCCGATGCCGGAATACTGGCGCGCGGCGGCGAAGAAGTCGCTTTTGACGAAACGCGGCCGTGTCGGCAATTCGTTCAGACGAGCGTTTTCGCGGCCGATGGCCAGGCTGGATTCGGCGAAATCGACGTTCACGACACGCTTCGCTCCTGCCTTGGCCGCGGCGATACCAACGCCACAGGTGTAGGCGAACAGGTTGAGCACGGATTTGTCGGCTGCCTCCCGCATCACGCGGCGCCGGCCGGCGCGCATGTCGAGGAACAGCCACGGGTCTTGTCCGGCATGGCGCGCCTGGATGCGGTAATTGACGCCGAGTTCCTGGAACTGGCGCGGCTGCGTGGCGATGACCATTTCTTCCGACGACAGCGGATTGGCAATGCGTGAATTGGACTGGCTGCGGTCGTTGTAAACCAGGACCAGACCGGGCATCACCTCGCCGTAAAAGGTTTCCAGCGCATCGAGTTGCGCGGCGTCGAGCGGACGATGAAAGCTCTGCGCGATCAGCAGTTCGCCATAACGGTCGACGGTTAGGCCCGTTTCACCCTCGACGCTGCCGTGGAACAGGCGATAAGCGTCGGTATGTTCGGCATGACATTGATTGAGCAGGGCTTCGCGCGCGACGAAGGCGGCGGCAAGGCGGTCGACAAGGGGGGCGACAGCGGGGTCGATCAGTTCAGCGGACACGAGGCCTCCATGGGAATTGAAAAATGCGTCGAGGGTACACCGGGAAGCGCGCTTGCCACGCGATTGGCCGGTTGTGCGAATGAATTCGCACCTACAAATGCAGATGTAGGTGCGAATTCATTCGCACAACCGCAGCGCCTGGGCAATCAGTCCGCGCCGAATACATTCGTCCACAACGCCTTCACTGCCTGGATTTCCTGGCCGAGGCCACCTTGTTCGGCGCGGGCATGTTCGCCGCCCTGTAATTTGACGGCATGTTGCCGGCGGCGCAGTTCGCGGTAGGCATCGGCGGCGGCCAGCGCGATTTCCGGCGGCAGCAGGCCGAGTTCGCCGGCGCGTTTGAGCAGCGCGATGTTGCCGATGTTGGCGGTCATTTCCGGGTGTTGCGCAGCCGCGCTCAGCACCAGGAACTGCATGGCGAATTCGACGTCGACCAGGCCGCCGGCGTCATGCTTGATGTCGAACAGGCCGCTTCGGTTGGGATGGCCGTCGTGCATCTTCCGGCGCATTTCCTTCACTTCGGCGCGCAGCTTTTCCGCATCGCGCGGCTGTTGCAGCACGTTGTCGCGGATTTCGGCGAAGCGTTCGCCCACCGCCGCGTCGCCGCAGCAGAAGCGGGCGCGGGTCAGGGCTTGGTGTTCCCAGGTCCAGGCGTGGTGCAACTGGTAATCCTCGAACGCCTCGACGCTGCTGACCAGTAGTCCGGCGGCGCCGTCCGGGCGCAGGCGCAGGTCGGTTTCGTACAGGATGCCGGCCGAGGTGAGTGTGCCCATCCAGGTGTTCAGGCGCTTGCCGAGCTTGGCGTAAACCTCCTGTGCGTCGGGGTGCGCGTCGTCGTACAGGAACACGACGTCCAGGTCGGAGGCATAGCCGAGTTCCTTGCCGCCCAGCTTGCCGTAGGCGACGACCGCGAAGGCGGGCGGGGTTGGCGCGGGGCGATGTTTGCCGGCAAGACCGGCCCAGACTAGTTCCAGCGTTGCACCGACCAGCAGGTCGGCCAGATCGGATAGGTGGTCGGACAGTTTTTCCAGCGTCCACAGACCGCTCAGGTCTTGCGCCAGCAGTCGGAAGGTTTCCGATTGCTTGAAATGGCGCAGTTCGTCCATCTGCCGTTCGACATCGCCATCCATCGCGCTCAATCGCAGACGCAATTCCTGCCGCGCCTGCGCCCAATCCGGCGGCGCCATGAGCTGGCGGGTATCGAGCAGTTCGTCGAGCAGGTGCGGCTGCCGCGTCAGGTATTGCGCCGCCCACGGGCTGCTGCTGAGAAGGCGCGCGACCTGGCGCAGGGTTTGCGGGTATTCCTTGAGCAGGGCGAGATACGCGCCGCGCCGCGCGATGGCGTCGAGCAGGTCGAGGATGCGGGTCAGCGTGTCGGCCGCATTCGGGAAACCGGCTGCGACTTCGATCAGCGGCGGCAGCAGACCGTCGATCATGGCCTTATTACTGGCCGGCAAGCCGTGGTAGCGGCTGCCCTGGCGCAGCGCCCGCAACTGGTTCAACGCGGCAGCCGGGTCACTGTAGCCGGCACGCGCCAGGCGCGCCTGCGCTTCGTCTGCCGGCGCATCGCACAGGCCGGCGAGCGGATGGCCGGACTGGTCTTCCTGCGGCGCCCCGAACACCTGTTCGAACTGGCCGGAGACTTTCTTGCGCAGGCTGTTGAGATGCGCCTCGAAGCCTTCCCAATCGGCAAAGCCCATGGCGACGGCGACCCGCCGCCGATCGGCCACCTCATGCGGCAGCGTCTGGGTCTGTGCGTCGTCGAGGTATTGCAGGCGGTGTTCCAGATTGCGCAGGAAGACGTAGGCGGCTTCCAGTTCGGTGGTTTGCTGTTCGGGCATCAGGCCGTAGGCGGCGAGTTGATGCAGCAGCGTGCGCGTCGGCCGCATCTGCAGCGAAGCCTGCTGACCGCCGCGAATGAGCTGGAATACCTGGGCGATGAATTCGATTTCGCGGATGCCGCCTGGGCCGAGCTTGATGTTGTCTGCCTTGTCGCGGCGGGCGACTTCGCGCCGAATCTGCGCATGCAGTTCGCGCATCGAGCCGAAGGCGCCGAAATCGAGGTATTTGCGGAACACGAACGGCCTGCGCATTTTTTCCAGGTCTTCGATGGCGCTGTCGCTCCCGGTCAGGGCGCGGCCCTTGATCCAGGCATAGCGTTCCCACTCCCGTGCCTGCGTGTAGAAATATTCTTCCAGCATCGCGAAGCTGGATACCAGCGGGCCGGAATCGCCATACGGACGCAAACGCATGTCGACGCGGAAGACGTAGCCGTCGCCGGTGTTGTCGTCGATGGCGTTGATCAGGCGTTTGCCGAGGCGGGTGAAGAATTCGAAGTTGTTGATGACGCGGGATTTGACGTCCACCCCGCCGGTTTTGCCTTCTTCCGGGAAGACGAAGATCAGGTCGATATCGGACGAGGCATTGAGCTCGCCGCCGCCCAGTTTGCCCATGCCGACGACGATCAGTTGTTGCGGCTGTCCGGCGGCATCGAGCGGTTCGCCATGAAAGGCGGCCAAGTCGCGGTGATGGAAGTCGAGCGCGCAGCGCAGGCTGACTTCGGCCAGATCGGTCAACGTGCGGGTGACTTCGGAAAGTTCGGCCAGACCGTTCAGGTCACGCGTCATCACGCAGGCGAACACGCGTTCGCGCAGGCGGCGCAACTGGCATTTGAGGTCGTCTTCACTTGCGATGCCGCTGGACAGGAAATCCAGCATGTCCTGCCGCGTCACCGGGCCGGCGACGGCGGCCTGCAGCCAGTCGGCCAGTTCCGGCCGGGAATTGAGGCGGCCGTTCAGCCAACGGCTGTAGGCGGCGGCAAGGGCGAGCATTTCGGCAGGGGAGGGCATGGCGCGGAGCGGTCTGCGGGGAGAGCGCAATTCTGAGCCGGAAAACTGCAATTGGTAACCCGGCGGTAGCCCGGTTTACCCCGGGCTTAGCGGAAACGCCAGGTCAGGCCGAAGCTGACGGAAGTGGATTGCACGGCGCCGTCCATCACGTCGCGGCTGATGCCGAGGCCAAGATCGAGGTCTTCGGACGGGCTGTACACCAGGCCCAGTTCGACATAGCCCATGCCCGTTTTCTCGGCGCTGTCGGGATTCGTTTGCAGACCCAGATCGAGCGCAAGTTTCCACTGCTCGCTCACGGCCCAGACCGGGGCGAACGAGATCCGGTAGCGGTTTTTGCGATCAGGAATGGTGGCGTCGTCGAAGTTGTCGTGTTCGGCGACCAGGTTGAAATGCAGTTCGCCGAAATCGGTTTCCTGCGTCGCGATCAGGCTCAGGCCGTAGGATGTTTTGCCGTTGCCGAAGCCGGCCGCTTCCTTGGCGGCGGAAACCGGCAGTTGGATTTCCGGTTTCAGCGCCAGGCTGAATTTGCTCGCTTCGTTTTCATGGAAACGCCATTTCGCGCCGATGCCGACATTGCTCCAGCCGCTGGCGGGCGCGGTGACGCGGGCGACGCCGACGAAGGCGTCCAGATTGTCGGCGAGGCCGCGGGTGAAGGTGAGCGGCACTTCGCGGCCGATATCGACGACGCCGGCCGCCTTGGCGTGCGCGTAGTCGTAGCCGAGTTCGAGTTGGTTGCCGCCGAGGCCTTGCGTGCCGGTGTCGTCGGTCGTCAGCGGGTGATAGGCCAAGGCGCCGCTCGGCAACAGGGAGGCGAGACAGATGCCGCTGATTGCGGCCATGCGAACGAACTGAGCTGGGCGTAGCATCGATCTCTCCATTGCATCGGGTGGGTGCGCGGCTATCGACCCGGCTGCGAGGAACTTTAATCTTGATGCGGTTTTAGCCAGTCTCGCTTTTGCGGCAGTGCGGGATAGTGTTGCCGGGGCTGGCGGCAAGGTGTTGCTGCAGTGCAAAATGCGAAACGTTTGGAAGTGGCCTAATTTCGCGTCTTCCTTGGGGGAGGAAAGCGTTGGATTCCCATCAATTTGCCGCTCATTTGCCAACTAAGGAGACGCCCGTCATGAGCACCACCATCGAATCCGTTCTGCAAGAACATCGCGTATTCAATCCTTCCCCCGAGTTCGTGGCGCAGGCCAATGTCTCCGGCATGGATGCCTATAAAGCGCTGTGCGCCGAAGCCGAAGCCGACTACGAAGGCTACTGGGGCAAACTGGCCAAGGAACATGTGGTCTGGCAACAGCCGTTCACCACTGTTCTCGATGAGTCCAGCGCGCCGTTCTACCAGTGGTTCCCGGACGGCAAGCTGAACGCCTCGTACAACTGCCTGGACAAGAACGTCGAAGCCGGTCTGGGCGACAAGGTCGCCATCATTTTCGAAGCCGACCAGGGCGAAGTCACCAAGGTCACTTACAAGGATTTGCTTTCCCGCGTCGCCAAATTCGCCAATGCGCTGAAGAGCCTGGGCGTGCGGAAGGGCGACCGCGTCGTCATTTATCTGCCCATGTCGATCGAAGGCATCGTCGCCATGCAGGCCTGCGCCCGCATCGGCGCCACCCACTCGGTGGTGTTCGGCGGCTTCTCCGCGCATGCGCTGCGCGACCGTATCGAGGATGCCGGCGCCGTGCTGGTCATCACCGCCGACGAACAGTGCCGCGGCGGCAAGAGCATCCCGCTGAAGCCGGCCGTCGATGAAGCGCTGACCCTGGGCGGCACCGACACGATCAAGCATGTGGTGGTTTACCGCCGCACCGGCGGCGCGTCGACGATGGTGGAAGGCCGCGACCTCTGGTGGCATGACGTGGTGGCCGAGCAGTCGGAAACCTGCGAACCGGAATGGGTCGAGGCCGAGCATCCGCTGTTCCTGCTCTACACCTCCGGCTCCACCGGCAAGCCCAAGGGCGTGCAGCACTCCACCGGCGGCTACCTGCTGCATTCCATCCTGACCATGAAGTGGACCTTCGACCTGAAGGCCAGCGACGTGTTCTGGTGTACCGCCGATATCGGCTGGGTCACCGGCCATACCTACATCACCTACGGCCCGCTCGCCTGCGGCGGCACCGAGATCGTGTTCGAGGGCGTGCCGACGTTCCCGCACGCCGGCCGTTTCTGGCAGATGATCCAGGATCACAAGGTCAACATCTTCTACACCGCGCCGACCGCCATCCGTTCGCTGATCAAGGCCGGCGAAGCCAATCCGGAGGTGGCGCATCCGAAGAACTTCGACCTGACCAGCCTGCGCGTGCTCGGCTCGGTCGGCGAACCGATCAACCCAGAAGCCTGGATGTGGTACCACGAAAACATCGGCGGCGGCCGATGCCCGGTGATGGATACCTTCTGGCAGACCGAGACCGGCGGCCACGTCATCACCCCGTTGCCCGGCGTGACGCCGCTGGTGCCGGGTTCCTGCACGCTGCCGTTCCCCGGCATCATGGTTTCCGTGGTGGACGAGGCCGGGCATGACGTGGAATGGGGCAAGGGCGGTTTCCTGGTGATCAAGAAACCCTGGCCGTCGATGATCCGCACCATCTGGAACGACCCGGAGCGCTTCAAGAAGAGCTACTTCCCGGAAGACCTGGGCGGCAAGCTCTACCTCGCCGGCGACGGCGCGGTGCGCGACGCGACCACCGGCTACTTCACCATCATGGGCCGCATCGACGACGTGCTGAACGTGTCCGGCCACCGCATGGGCACGATGGAAATCGAATCGGCGCTGGTGTCGCACCCGCTAGTGGCGGAAGCCGCCGTGGTCGGCAAGCCGCACGACATCAAGGGCGAAGCCATCGTCGCCTACGTCGTACTGAAGCGAACCCGACCGGTGGGCGAAGAGGCCAAACAGATCGTCAACGACCTGCGCAACCACGTCGGCCATGAAATCGGCCCGATCGCCAAGCCGGACGAAATCCGCTTCGGCGACAACCTGCCGAAAACCCGCTCCGGCAAGATCATGCGCCGCCTGCTGCGCACCTTGGCCAAGGGCGAGGAAATCACCTCCGACATCTCCACCCTGGAGAATCCGCACATCCTGGATCAGTTGAAGGAAGTGGTGAAGTAAGGCTTGAAGTCAGCCCGCGCTTGACCTAAAAAAGGCGACCCGAGGTCGCCTTTTTTGTTGGAGAACGCCATGCCCGCGAAGACCCCCGACCACGCCAGACTCGACCGTGTCGTAGCCGAAGCACGCCGCAACGCGGATGCGCGCGCACTCACTTATCGCGGCCAGGCGCTGAAGCTGTTCCCCTGGGTTTGCGCCCATTGCGGCCGCAGCTTCACCAGCCAGAACCTGGCGCAGCTCACGGTGCATCACAAAGACCATAACCACGACAACAATCCGCCCGACGGCAGCAACTGGGAGTTGCTTTGCCTGTATTGCCACGATGCGGAGCATTCGCGCGATCTGGATGCGCCGCTGATTGCGCTGACGCGTGCTGCCAACACGCCGGCAGAACCGGCCAGCCACAACCCGTTTGCCGGGCTGAAGGATTTGCTGAAGTAACGGCGCAGTTGCCGGTGTCGTAGGAGCGCCTTCCAAGGCGCGAAGTCCGGAACAATCGCGCCTTGGAAGGCGCTCCTAGTGCGCCCGTGAAGGCGCACACACAGCACGGT
>JASJPG010000141.1:0-40552 GCA_031426815.1 Hydrogenophilaceae bacterium | reverse complement strand
CCTGGTAATTGCTGATCTTGCCGCCGTCGATGTTGATCCAGTGGCTCAAGCCGCCGCGCGGCGCTTCCATCAGACCGACACCGTGCATGTGTTGCGGCCAGGTGGCCGGATCCCAGTACTGATCATTGAAGGTGCGCACGTCTCCGGCCTTGATGTTGGCCATCAGGCTGTCGAACATGCCCTGCATGTTGTCGGCCAGAATCTTCGATTCCAGCGTACGAGCCGCGGTGCGGCCCAGTGTCGAGAACAGCGCGGTGACCGGCACATCCAGCGTCTTCAGCGTGTAGTCGACCAGTTCCTTGGTCTGCTTGTGGCCGCCGCATTCGGTATTGGCATACATCATCAACACCCGGGCGAGCGGACCGACTTCCATCGATTTGCCCTGCCAGCGCGGCGATTTGAGCCAGGAATACTTCTTGTCGACATCGAGATGCTCGTACGGCGGTTTCGGGCCGGTGTAGTTGAGCTCGGTCTCGCCCTTGAACGGGTGCAGCCCCTGGTTGTCGCCCTGGCTGTACTTGTACCAGGAGTGATTGATGAACTCCTGGATCTCGTTGTCCGCGTCCAGATCAATGGGATGGATCTTGGAGATGTCGTGGTTGAGGATGACGCCACGCGGGATCAGGTAGGAATCGGTGTCCCAGAAGCTCTTAGAGGGCAGATCGCCGAACGACAGGAAATTGCCGCCGGCATCGCCGATGCCGCCCCAATCCTTGTAGAAGGAGGCGATGGCCAGCGTATCCGGCACATAGACCTGATCGACGAAATCGCGCATCTGCTTGATGACGTTCTGCACGGTCTGCAGGCCGACCATGTTGACCGCCGTGCCTGATTGACCACCAACCTTGTTCTCGACCGCGGTATGCACCGAGATTGCCGAAGGCACGCCGCCGACGACGAAGTTGGGATGCGGGTTCTTGCCGCCGAAAATAGCGTGCAGTTTGACCACGTCGCGTTGCCAGGCCAGCGCTTCCAGGTAGTGCGCCACCGCCATCAGATTGGCTTCCGGCGGCAGTTTGTAGGCCGGGTGGCCCCAGTAGGCGTTGGAGAAAATGCCCAGCTGGCCTTGTTCAACGAAGGTCTGCACGCGTTTCTGCACGTCGGCGAAGTAACCGGGCGAGGACTTGGGATAGCTGGAAATGCTTTGCGCCAGCGCCGAAGTCGCCTTCGGGTCGGCCTTCAGCGCGGAGACCACGTCGACCCAGTCGAGCGCATGCAGATGGTAGAAGTGCATGACGTGATCGTGCACGTACTGCGCGGCGATCATCAGGTTGCGGATCAATTCCGCGTTGTGCGGGATGGTGTAGCTCGGAATGGCGCGATGCAGCGCATCCTCCACCGAACGGATCGATGCCATGCCGTGCACCAGGGTGCAGACGCCGCAGATGCGCTGGGCGAACGCCCAGGCGTCGCGCGGATCGCGCCCCTTCAGAATGATTTCGATGCCGCGCACCATGGTGCCGGCGGAGTAAGCGCTGGTGATCTTGCCGCTGGCATCGGTTTCCGCTTCGATACGCAGGTGACCCTCGATGCGAGTGATGGGGTCGACAACGACGCGTTGTGCTGTGGTCATGGCCGTGAATCCTTAATTGTTCAAAAACGCTTCGAGGATGCGGTATTGCTCCCCGGCTTCGCGGTTCTCGGTACCTTCGCCGGTAGCGACGGTCTCGCAGGTACGCGCCATGCGTGCCTGCATCGCGGCGTCCCAGGCAAGGTTATCGCCGGATTCGGCGGACCGAATGCAGGCCACCGCCGCCTTGGCAACGAAATGGCCGGCCTGCGCGCTCCAGTCGGTTTCCTTGCCGCATTGGGTGAAGCTTTCCACCCGCGCGCTGTTGACGGCTTGCGACACCACGGTCAGTTCGGCATCGGTGATGTCGGCGCGAGCGGCGACATCGAGCGCCGCCTTGACCCGCACATCGCCGGACAACGCAAATACCCGCTGCACGAAGCTGGCGGCAAGCTGCCGTTGCTGAGCGGTGGAAAGTCCGGCCAGGGCGGCCTTGAAATCCTTGTCGTTACTGATGGCCATGGCTTCAAGC
Organism: Hydrogenophilaceae bacterium; assembly: GCA_031426815.1. Lineage (GTDB taxonomy): Bacteria > Pseudomonadota > Gammaproteobacteria > Burkholderiales > Thiobacillaceae > PFJX01. Next base: position 38,510 of record JASJPG010000141.1, on the reverse strand, counting down.
TCCTTTGTTCGCGCTTTGAACCGGAATGTGCTCGGCGATTATTTCGGTCAGGCCGACCACGGGAATATCCATCTGGTAGTGCTCCAGACCTTCCTCCAGAACAATGCGGCAGTTGGCGCAGGCGGTGACCAGACGATCCGGCTTGACCGCATCCAGCTGCGATTTTTTCTTCTTGAACGCCTCCAGCCGCAGTTCCTCGCCTTCCTCGATCGCCGAAGCGCCGCCGCCGCCGCCGCAACACCAGTTCATGTAACCGGCTTCGGGCATTTCGACGAAGTTCTTTGCAACCTGATTCATCAGGTTGCGTTGCTGCTTGATGACGCCGCCGCGCCGCGCCAACTGGCAGGGGTCGTGGAAGGTCAGGCGGTCGGTCTCGAAACCCTCGGTCTTGAGCAAGCCTTGTTCCTGGAACTCGCCCAGCACTTCAATGATGTGTTTCACCGCGAAGGTGAACGGCCGCCCGATCAGGTTGGCGCCTTCCCAGCGCAGCGCGGTATAGGCGTGGCCGCATTCCGGGCTGATCACGGTCTTCACCTTGAGCTTTTCGGCGCCGTCGACGATACGCATCACCAGCAGTTTGGCCAGGTCGGCATTGCCGATCTGCATGCCGGCGTTGGTCGCTTCGAACGCGGTCGAGCACAGCGTCCAGGTCTTGCCGGCCTGGTGCATGATCTTGGCAATGGCAGCGAGGTACTCTGGGAAATTGATGATTTCCATCGAGGACAGCATGACCATGTATTCGGCGCCTTCGACATCGAGCGGAATCGGCAGGCCGTGATCGTCCTCGACGTGCTTCATCTGCGCTTTCACGGCGGGCAATTTGACGCCCATCGGACTGCCGATGGTCACGGTGCGGTTGACCGCGCCGATGATGCCGGCAGGCGCATGGCCGGAGGCCGACATGCCTTCGCGGAACTTGCGCACCATGTAGACGATGTCGTTGCCGACCGGACACACCGCCGAGCAGCGGCCGCACAGCGTGCAGGAGTTGTAGACCAGTTCCTTCCACTCTTCCAGTTCGTCGTCGGTGACCGCTTTCGACAGGCCGACCAGTTTGCCGAGCCGACCCAGCAGCGTGTATTCCTGCTCGTAAATCCGACGCAACGGCTCCAGCTTGTGAATCGGGGTGTATTTGGGATCGCCGGTTTCGGTATAGAACAGGCAGGCTTCGGCACACAGACCGCAATGCACGCAGCTGCTGAAATAACTGGCGATGGGGGCGTCGATGACTTCCTTGAGGACGCGGACGCCTTTTTCCAATGACGCGCTCATACCGCTACTCCTTTATGTCCGTTGACCGTACCGTTGAACCAACGCGAACCGAACACGGTGAAAGCGTGGAACAGCTTGGTGAAAGGCAGGAAAACCAACAGCAACTCGACCGACAGAATATGCAGGGCCAGCATGGTGGTGTACGGCAGCACCAGATGTTGCACCGCCATCCAGCCGGTCAGCACGGGCAGGAAGGTCAGCGTCCAGGTGAACCAGTCGCCGAATGTGCTGAGGTATCGCTTCACCGGCTTGTTGATGCGGTCAAACAGCACCACCACCATCGCCGCCATGGTGACCACGGCGGCCAGATCGACGAACTGCGACGGCAAACCCGGCCAGGACAGGCCCGTGAGGTTCTTGATCAGCAAGATGTGCGGCGCGAACAGGAACACCACGATGGCCAGCCCGATGTGGAACGTGTAGCCGCCGATATAGCTCACCGGCGAACGCTTCAACATGCCTTCCGGCGGTACCGATCGCCGCAACAGGGTGTGCCATCCGGACGCGCCGGCGGTACTGCGAGGCGCCGACAGATCCTTCTTGCGGCCGAGGGAATAAACCTCGACCAACCGCCACAGCACGCCCAACACGAAAATGCCCACCGCGATATCGAGACCGGTACCGCGCACCCAGGTCAGAAATTGCATGTCATTCATGATCATTTCTCCAGGTCGGCCAAAGTCGTTGTTTCATGCGCCGACTTGGCCGCGCTCTTCTTGCCGCGATTGGCAAAGCTGATCGCCACGCCGGCCGCCGCGCCGACCACTGCGGCGGTAGAGGCCATCTTCAGCGGATCTGCCGGCATCGACAGCGCCTTGTAGAAACCACCGGCATCCCAGAAATCGGGCTCGGAACAGCCCAGGCAGCCATGCCCGGATTCCACCGGCCAGGACGTGCCGCCATTCCACTTGACCGTGGCGCAGGCGTTGTAGGTGACCGGCCCCTTGCAACCGAGTTCGAACAGACACCAACCGTTGCGCGCGCCTTCATCGTCGAAGGTTTTGGCGAACTTGCCCTGGTCGTAGAACGGCCGGCGATAGCAACGATCATGGATGGTTTCGCCGTAGAAGGCCTTCGGACGCCCCTTGCTGTCCATTTCCGGCAAGCTGCCGAAGGTCAGGAAGTGGGCCAGCACGCCGGTCATCACGACCGGAATGGGCGGACAACCGGGAATGTTGATGATCGGCTTGTCCTTGATGATGTCCGACACCGAAACCGCGCCGGTCGGGTTGGGGTTCGCCTTGGGAATGCCGCCGAAGGATGCGCAAGAGCCCATCGCGACGATTGCGGCGGCACCCTTGGCGACTTCCTTCAGGGTATCCAGATTCGATTTGCCTGCGATGCAGGAATACGCGCCATCCAGTCCGAGCGGGATCGACCCGTCGACGATCAGCAGATATTTGCCATCGTTGGCCTTCATCGCCGCATGCAGCGCTTCTTCAGCCTGATGCCCGGCTGCGGCCATCAATGTTTCCTGATAATCGAGCGAAATCGCGTCGAAGATCAGCCCTTCTAGGGTGGGCGAATGCGACCGGGTAATGGATTCGGTACATCCGGTGCATTCCTGGAACGGCAACCAGATTACCGAAGGTCGTTTGGTGGCTGCCGGGGCGGCTGCCATGGCTTCCGCCATCGCCCGACCTGCCGCTGGCGGCAGTGCCATCATGGACGCCAACGTGGCGCAATATTTCATGAATGTGCGGCGGGTAACGCCTTGCCGCGCGAGTGTGTCGATCAATGGACCATGCATGATGCCTCCTGGCTCGGAACACAACTTCGGAAATACGTAATTCAGCTTAGATCAGAAATCAGTAATTCAAGATGTTCTAATCCGATTCCAACATCATCCGGATGCGCTTTCAGCAACTCCGGGATAAACGTTACTTCAATAAATTCGGAAGCGACAGCACCCTGTTCATTGCGGTGCGACACCCACCAGACGCCGGGGCAGACTGTCTCGCTCAGCGTCGATTCGCCTTCGGCATCGAGGGTCGCGGCAACCTGGCCCTGACCCAGCGTTTCGCGCAGCCAGGCCAGATCGGCCGGCGTCAACGGCAGGGCGCGCAGATCGATTGCCGCGGACTCGCCGGTAGCGAGCAAGCGGCGGGTGAGTTCGGCGATCTCCCGCAACAGCACTGGGGCATTGCCGGACAGACCGGAATCTGTCCCCGCCGGATGGGCAGAAGTGTTGACGACGACGACGGGGATGGCATCAAGCGGCATGGTTCCAGTCCTTGAGCAGTGCGTGGATGGCGGCGCAAACCGGCGGAATCGCCGCAGCGACAGCGGGCGTCGCCTGTTCGCCCCAATCGACGATAGCGGGCTGAATCGCCAACATGGCGCGCCGTTCCGGCCAGTGACCGGCCAGGATGGCGATGGCACGCAAATCGGTGAGACCGACTTCATGCACGGTGGATTTGCGGTTGCCCATCAGGAAGGCATCCATTTCCTCGCCCTGAAACAGCTTCCATTCGCCGGGTGCCGCCTTGATGTTGGCGGCATCGACCACGATCAGCGCATCGGCTTCTTCGATCGGTCCGGCCAGCGTGAATGACAGCGTGCCGCCGTCGAGCAGGGTGATATCGGGGAAATCGGCAAGGCTCGGTTCGAGCGCTTGTAAAACGTGGATGCCGACGCCTTCGTCGGTCAGGAGGGTGTTACCTATGCCCAATATCAGGGTTCGCATGATGTCCAAATGTTAGTTTGCACTTGCAGCAATTACAACCCAGCAAAAACATCAAGTTATTGATTTAGCTTAATATTTCTGCAACATTTACGACTATCTCGTCTGCTTTCAAACACTTATACTGAATTTCCAACAACCTTTTGCCATCCCTCATGTGCCTCGCCATTCCCATGTGCATCACTGCCATCGACGGCCTCAACGCCCGCTGCGAGGCGCGCGGCATCTTCCGCGACATCTCACTGTTCATGCTGATGGACGATCCGCCCGCGATCGGGGATTTCGTGATGGTCAGTGTAGGCCAGGCAGTCCGCAAGGTAAGCCCGGAAGACGCGGCCCTGTCGTGGGAAATGTACGACCTGATTCTGGCTGAAACACCCAACTAGATCTGCCACTCAATTCACGTGGACGTCGCTCTGCTGGGCATCCGCGTCGAATTCGGCGCGTACCGAATCGAGCGCATCTTTCAGCGTTTCCTCGGTCAGTGCATTCAGGCTTTCCGCCAGCACCTCGGCGGCATCGATAGTGTCCTGGTCCTGCGGCAGCGTTTCGGAATCGAGGTTGGCCACCAGCACGGCGGCGGCGCCGGTCACCTGCAACAGCTTCTGCCGCTCGGCCATCAGCAACTCGATTTCTTCACGGAGCAGGCGGACTTCCTGGTCATTCAAGGCATGTACGGTCATGTTGGGGACTCCCACGGTTGCGTGCGTTGCATGATACTCCGGCCTGTCATTGTTACCTGCGTCGAACTTGCCTTGTTGCGCCCCGTTCAACTCGACCCCGCCCTGATCGGCCAGCCCTTGCCGTGGGATGTATTCAGCGAATCCGGCGTGCTGCTGGCGGGCGCCGGTATGTTGCTGGCGGATGCAGCGCACTTCCAGAAACTGGCCTCTCGCCCGCTCTACCAGATGGCGGAAGCCGCCAGCGAGAATTTGCAGCCGCTGCAGCGGATGAACGAACTGGCGAAATACACGGCTGCCCTGCTGGCCGGGCCGGAACAGGGCTTGTCGGAAGAAGAATTGCGACTGCTGGCGCAAGCATTTCTGGCGGTGTTTCGCGTCGATCCGGAGGCCTGTCTCGGCTACCCGCGCGTCGCGCCCGTTACGCCGCCGAGTCTCTTCCATTGCCTGCATGTCCTGTTCGTCTCCGTATTGCTGGCAGAGCGCCTCGATTTTTCCGAAGCGCAGATCGAAAGTCTGGCGGCGGCCGCGCTGACCATGCACATGGCTGAGATCCCGTTGCATGAACGTCTGCTCAAACAACTCGGCTACGTTTCCAACGAAGACTGGATCAAGTTGCGCGCAAATCCGGCGGAAACGGTCGCCATGCTGGAGCGAGCCGGCGTGACCGACCCGGACTGGCTCGCCGGCGTGCGCCAGCATCACGAAAACATGGACGGCAGCGGCTATCCGGACAGCCTGACCGGTGCGCAGATCGGTCTGGCTGCGCGGATTCTTCGCGTTGCGGACGTCTACTGTACAAAAATCGACGGGCGCCACTATCGCCCGCCCAAATCGACTCGCTTCGCCTTCAAGGATTTATTCGGCGACGAGCACGCCCATCTGGATACGCAGATCGCCGCCTTGTTGCTGCGCCGCATCGGCCTGTACCCGCCCGGCACGCTGGTGCGCCTGGCCAACCGCGAATACGCCTGCATCACCCGCCTTGGAAGCAACGGCCGCTACCGCTTTGCGATCAGCTTCATGGATGGACGCGGCCGCGCGCTGGAAACGCCGCGCGAGCGCAATCTGGAAACCCGCGCCTATGCCATCCGCAATCTGGTCGACCTCGACCCGGCCTGGCCCAACATCAACTGGAACCTGATCTGGGGTTATTAAACCTGGAACCACCTTATGTCCCTGACGCCTTACGTCTTCGATGCCTCACGCGAAAACTTCGACGCGCTGATCCTCGGCAATTCCATGCGCGGCCTGGTGCTGGCGCACTTCTGGTCGCCCAAGGCCGGCCCCTGCATGGTGTTGATGCCGAGACTGGTCAAGTTGGCGGCGGAATATGGCGGCCGCTTTCTGCTGGTCATGGTCAACACGGAAGAGCTTGGCCAGCGCGCGCGCGGGCTGGGCGTGACCAGCGTGCCGACGGTGAAATTCTTCCTGCACGGCGAAGCGGTGCACACCATCCACGGCGCCGAAAGCGATGCCACCTTCCACGCCGCGCTCGGCCAGTTTCTCGCCAACGACCAGGACCGGCTGCGCATGACCGCGTTACGCATGCATCAGGATGGCGACAGCGAAGGCGCCATCGCGCTGCTGGCGCGCATCGCGGTGGAAGACCCGGCCGATCTGGCCGTCGCCGCCGATCTGGCGAAACTTTTGACCCTGGCCGGGCGACCGCATGAAGCGCTGACCTTGCTCGAAGCCTTGCCGGCGGCGGCCCGCGCGCAGCCGAACATCGCCGGGCTGCTGGTGCATCTGGAACTGATCGAGGCGGCCAATCAGGAACATGCCGCCGATGCCGACACACCGGAAGCCCGCCTGACCCGTGCCGCGCAAGCCCTGTTCGAAGACCAGCCGGAGCAGGCGCTGACCGAATTGCTCGAACTCGCCCGGCAAGCGCCCACCTTTCGCAACGACATCGGCCGCCGCGCGATGCTGGCCTTGTTCGGCATGCTCGGTGGCGAACACGAATTGACACGACGTTTCCGCGCCCGCCTGGCGGAACTCTCGGTTTGATGGGCGATTGGCAAAAAACCTTCGCCGACCAGCCCGCATTCGCGCCGCTCAGGCCCTGGCTGGATGGTTTCGCGACAGCGGACTGGCCCGAGCTCGACACGCTCAATCAACTCGCCGCGCGCCAGAATCTGCACAATGGCATCGGCTTGCCGGTGCAGTTCTCACCGCAGAGCCGCCATTGCGGCCAGCATGAATACGAAATCGGCATCCACGCCAGCGGTCAGGTGCCCAGCCGTGAACGCAACTGGCACGATCTGTTCAATGCGCTGATCTGGCTGGCCTTTCCGGCCACCAAAGCGGCGTTGAACGCCGTGCATCAAACCACCTTGCGCCTCGGCGACAACCGCTTGCCGGCCTCGGATGCCGCCACCCTGTTCGATGAAAGCGGCCTGGTCCTGGTCGGCGAAGACGTCGCTCTGGCCGAACTGCTGGCGGCACGGCATTGGCGCGCGGCGCTGGTCGATCGGCGCGCGCGTTGGACGCAGGTCAGCGTCTATATCGTCGGTCATGCCGTGCTGGAGAAACTGGTCCGCCCCTGGCCAGGCATCACGGCGAAATGCCTGTTCATCAACCTGCCGGCAGATAGCTCCCTGGCAGCGGTCGATGCAGCCATTGCCCAACGTTGGCGCGATGCCGCAGTCAGCCTGCCGGAGCAACTGTTTCCGCTGCCGGTACTGGGCATTCCCGGCTGGTGGCCGGCGAACGAAGACAGCGGGTTTTACGACGATCGGCGTTTTTTCCGGCCGCCACGCTGAACGCGGCAGCTCAGTTGTGCACGGTGACCGGCGGCGTATTGCAGGCTTCACCGGGCTCTACCGGCACTTCCCGCACTTCGAACGTCAACGCCGCCAGGTCGACCAGGATGTAACTCGGTTTCGAACCGACGCCGCCGACCGTGCCCGGATTGAGCAGGTGCGTGATGCCGCCGCGGACATTGGCGACCGACTGGATGCTGGCCTTGTGATCGTGCCCGCAACAGACCAGGTCGTAATCGCCGGTCAGCGCCAAAGCCGCTGCGTAATGTGGGTAATGCACCAGAAAAATGCTGCGCCCGCCCAGATGCAGCGTTGCATCCTGGCCGTGGTAGCGCACCAAGCTGTCCGACTCGTACGACAGCTTGGCCATGGCATAGAGATCGCCGGTGTTGTTGCCGTGGATGACATGCACCGGCAACTCGAATTTCTTCAGCACCCGCAACGTCGTCGGCGCCACCACGTCGCCACAATGCAGCACCGCTTCGACACCGCGCGCCTTGGCATCCTGCACGGCGTGTTCGAGCAGGCGGCGATTGTCATGACTATCGGACAGGAGGCAAATTTTCACTACGTGCTACTTCGCAAAAAAACAGGGGCGTGCGCCCGACGGACTCACGCCCCGCGATTTCGGCAATCCGAATCAGAACATCGGTTTTTCGGGCGCGGCCTTGTAACGATCGACGCCGGAGAGAATCTCCGCCCTGGCCCCATCAAGTCCGACCCAGCCGTCCACCTTCACCCATTTGCCGGGCTCCAGATCCTTGTAGTGCTCGAAAAAGTGCGAGATCTGGCGCAACAACAACTGCGGCAAATCATCCGGCGACTGGACGTGCGAGTACAGGCTGGTCAGCTTGTCGACCGGCACCGCGATGACTTTGGCGTCGATACCGGCTTCGTCGGTCATCTTCAGCATGCCGACTGGCCGGCAGCGCACCACGACCCCGGTAATCAGCGGAATCGGCGTCACCACCAGCACATCGACCGGATCGCCGTCTTCCGACAAGGTGTGCGGCACATAACCGTAATTGCACGGGTAATGCATGGCGGTGGACATGAAACGATCGACGAACATGGCGCCGGTTTCTTTATCCAGCTCATATTTGATCGGCTCGCCATGGGCGGGGATTTCGATAATGACGTTGATGTCGTCCGGCACGTTGCGACCGGTCGGGACGTGATCGAGGATCATGCGGGTGTCCTTGTAAATTGATGCAATGCGGCATTATAGCCGGGGCCTCTGCTACACTTTTCCAACTGCTCAAATCGAGTGCATGCCATGTCCGAACAAACTACTGGGGAAGTCGTCATTCGCGGCATCACCAGCCAGGGCCGGCAGTTCCGCCCGAGCGACTGGGCCGATCGCCTGGCCAGCATCCTTTCGCATGTCGGCAAAGACAATCGCCTGAATTATTCCCCGCAACTCTGCCCGGTTACCCGCGCAGGCGTGCGCTGCGTGGTGATCAAGAAGGAACTGGAACTGCAGGAGCCGCGCGTGTTCAAGTTTTTGATGGATTTCGCCACCGAAAACGATCTGGAAGTCATCCCTGGACGTCAGGCAAATCGGCAAAAGTCTGCCTGAGCCGCTGCCTTTTTTGGCTACATTGCTTTGTGCGACTACAAAACGAAACCGCCCGGCATGCCGGGCGGTTTCGTTCGATCCAGCAAAAATCAGGCAGCCATCGCCTTGATCGCACAGGACAGGCGGCTCTTATGACGAGCGGCCTTGTTCTTGTGAACGATGTTCTTGTCAGCCAGGCTGTCGATCACGCTCATGTTTTCATTCAACAGGGCTTGAGCAGCGACCTTGTCACCGGCTTCGATTGCCTTGCGAACTTTCTTGACCGCGGTCCGGTAAGCCGAACGCTGGGACATGTTATGCAGGCGAAGCACTGCGGACTGACGGGCACGTTTTTTTGCCTGGGCACTATTAGCCATACAGGAACTCCTTGGAATCTGGACGCTACGAGAAGCCGCGCATCATACTGGTCTGTTCTGACCTAAGCAAGCAGACCGAACGGTTTCCCGGGTTTTTCTATCGCGCTAGCGGACCATTCGTTACCATGCCGCGACTTTTTCACCGAATTCTCCTGAAGATCGCTCCCCAATGAACCTGCTCAAGGCCCTGGCCACGGTCAGCTCGATGACCCTGCTCTCCCGCATATTGGGCTTTGCGCGCGACGCCATCATCGCGCGCGCATTCGGCGCCGGTGCCGCCACCGATGCGTTCTTCGTCGCGTTCAAGCTGCCCAATCTGCTACGCCGTCTGTTCGCCGAGGGCGCCTTTTCGCAGGCTTTCGTGCCGATTCTGGCGGAATACAAGAATCAGCGCGGCGAAGACGCCACGCGCATCCTGGTCAGCCGGGTCGCCAGCGTGCTGTTCGTCGCGGTCGCCTGCGTCGCCGCGCTCGGCATCGTCGGCGCGCCGCTGATCGTGCTGATTTCCGCGCCGGGCTTCAGTGCCAATCCTGAGAAGTTCCAGTTGACCGTGGAACTGACCCGCATCGTGTTTCCGTACATCCTGTTCATGTCGCTGGTCGCCTTCGCCGGCGGCATCCTCAACACCTTCAGCCGCTTCATGGTGCCGGCGTTCACGCCGGTGTTGCTGAATGTGGCGATGATTCTGGCCGCCGCCGTGGCGGCGCCGTATTTCGATCCGCCGGTGCTGGCGCTGGGCTGGGGTGCGTTCATCGGCGGCGTGTTGCAACTGTCGCTGCAGATTCCCGCCCTCAAACGGCTCGGCTTCCTGCCGCGCTGGGACTGGGCGCCGCGCGACGAAGGCGTGCGCCGCATTCTTTTCCTGATGGGACCGGCGGCGTTCGGGGTCTCCATCGCGCAAATTTCCTTGCTGATCAACACCATCTTCGCCTCCTTCCTGGCAACCGGCAGCGTGTCCTGGCTGTATTACGCCGACCGTCTGATGGAGTTTCCCACCGGCTTGCTGGGCGTTGCGCTCGGCACCATCCTGCTGCCGTCGCTGGCCAAGCATTACGCCGACAACGACCCGTCCGAATATTCGCGCCTGCTCGACTGGGGCCTGCGCATGACCATCATGCTGGCCGCGCCGGCTGCGGTCGGACTCGGCGTTCTGGCGGTACCGCTGATCGCCACGCTGTTCCTGTATGGCGAATTCACGCCGCATGACCTGGCCATGACGCGCTGGGCGCTGGTCGCCTACAGCATCGGCCTGATCGGTCTGATTCTGGTGAAGGTGCTGGCGCCCGGCTTCTATGCCCGCCAGAACATCAAGACCCCGGTCAAGATCGCCCTCGTCACCCTGCTCGCCACGCAAGCCATGAATCTGATCTTCATCGGCCCGTTCCGGCACGCCGGCCTGGCGCTGTCCATCGGCCTCGGCGCCTGCCTCAACGCCGGCATCCTGTTCTACAAGTTGCGCAAGCTGGGCATCTACCAGCCGCAAGCCGGCTGGCTCGGATTCCTCCTTAAGCTTTTCTCAGCGCTCGCCGTTATGGGTCTATTACTTTGGTTATGGATAGGCGAAGAAAGCCGCTGGATCGAATATGATTTTTCGCAACGCATCCTCCACCTGTTTGCGCTCGTCGCCGGGGGCGCGTGCGTCTATTTCGCCACGCTCTGGCTACTCGGCTTCCGGCTGCACCAATTCAAGCGACGCGCCGCCTGAGCGCTTCGCCTGATGGAGCAGGACATGAGCATCGCCCAGGCAGGGATGCGCATTTGGCCGCACCGCTGGGTCTTGCTTGCCGCGTTGCTTGGGGTCTTGCTCTCGACCATCGCCTTCGGCTTCAGCCAGAAACAGGAAGAAGCCCGTCTCCAGTCCCATTTCGAACATCTCGCGCACGACCGCTCCATCCGTTTGCAGAACTCGCTGGATCAGGTCCTGGTGATATGGGCCTCGGTGCAAGGCCTGTTCGATGCCTCCGAGCAAGTCACCCGCAGCGAGTTTCAGACGATGGTCTCACCCGCGCTGAAGCGGCATGCCGAGATCCTGTCCATTGACTGGGCGCCCAGAATACGCCGGAGCGAACGTCGGGACTTCGAGCGCAGCCTGCGCGCGGAGGGATTCGGCGAGCGGGGCATCTACGATGTCGCGCCGGACGCCAGCCAGGCGCACAACGCCGGCGAACGCGACACGTACTTTCCGGTGGCATTCAGCGAGCCATTGGAACAAAACCGTGCCGCCATCGGTAGCGATCCTTATGGCCTTGCGCAGCATCGGGACGCCATGGATGCGGCGATACGCCACGGCAGGCAATGGAGCACAGCACCCTTTGCCATCGTGCAGGATCGACAGGAATCGCTGGCGGTTGCCATCTACCAGCCGGTCTACCGGCATGGCATGTCCCTGCTGACACCGAATGAGCGACAGTCAGCCCTGCACGGCTTTGTGATCTTGTTGCTGCAACCCGGCAAGTCGCTGGAAACGATGCTGGCTCGCGTGTCTCCGCTCGGCCTCGACACCCGTTTATTCGACCTGGAGCAGCGCCCGCCCTTGATCCACCACCTTGGCAGCCGCCTGCCTGAAGGCGAGATCCTGCCCGGCGAAACGCTACAGCGCGATTACCCGCTCGCCATGCCGGGACGCCACTGGATCCTGCGCATCACGGCAACGCGTGGATTCCGCGCCGTCACCGGCAGCAACGAAGCGTGGACCGTGCTGTTTTCCGGCTTGGCGCTGAGCGTACTGCTGAGCCTACTGTTCTGGGTTCGTGCCCGCCAGGGTCTGCAAAAAGGCCGATTGCATGCAGAACTGCAAGCCAGCGAGCACCGTATGCGTCAGACCTTCGAAACCAACAGCGCGATTAAATTGATCATCGACCCCGCCGATGGCCGCATCGTCGATGCCAACAGTGCGGCCTGCGCCTACTACGGCTACAACCGCACCACACTGCTGAGCCTGCGGATCCAGGAAATAAACGTACTGCCGAAAGAAGCGGTCAAGGCCGAAATGCGCCTGGCCGAGGCAGAAAAGCGACTGTATTTCAACTTCCGCCATCGCCTGGCCAGCGGCGAGATACGCGACGTCGAGGTCTACAGCGGCCCGATCGAAACAGCGCAAGGGCGTCTGCTGTACTCCATCATCCACGACATCACCGAACGCAAACGCGCCGAACTGGCCTTGCAGGAAAGCGAAAACCGCTTCCACCAACTGGCCGACAACATCGATGCCATTTTCTGGATCAATTCCACGAACTGGCAACGCATGATCTACATCAGCCCGGCCTATGAGCGCATCTGGGGACGCAGCGCCGAAAGCCTGTACCAGCGCGGCATGGACTGGTTCGACGCGGTCGTCGAAGAAGACCGCAACAGCGTACTGGCATGCATGCCGAATCCGGCCGGGCAGGACTGGCAGAGCATCCAGTTCCCGCCCTTTCGCATCCGCCGTCTGGACGGCCAGATCCGCTGGATCACGGCGCGCGCGTACCCGATCCGCGACGAAACCGGCCAGATGGTCCGGGTCGCCGGCATCGCCGAAGACATCACCGAGCGGCAGTCGTATCAGCAACATCTGGAAGAACTGGCGCATTACGACCCGCTGACGCATCTGCCCAACCGCCGCCTGCTTGCCGACCGCCTGCACCTGAGTCTGGCGCACAGCCAACGCAGCGGACATCTGTTGGCGGTCTGCATGCTCGACCTGGACGGTTTCAAACCGGTCAACGACACCTACGGCCACGAAATCGGCGATCAGTTGCTGATCGAAGTGGCGCGTCGCTTGCTGGAAAGCGTGCGCGGCGACGACACGGTGGCGCGCCTGGGCGGCGACGAGTTCGTGATCCTGCTGGGCGCGCTCGACAACGTGAAGGAACTGGAAGAAGCGCTGCGCCGCCTGCTGCATATCCTGGCCTTGCCCTACGCGCTGGCCGAACCGGCCATCACGGTCTCGGCCAGCATCGGCGTGACCCTGTTCCCGAGCGACAGCGGCGATGCCGACACCTTGCTGCGCCACGCCGATCACGCCATGTACCTGGCCAAGGAAGCCGGCAAAAACCGCTTCATCCTGTTCAACCCGGTGCTGCAAGAACGCGAACGCGACAACCGGGCCGCGCTCACCCTGATTGGCAATGCGGTCGCAAACGATCAGTTGCACCTGTTCTATCAGCCCATCGTCGATTGCCGGCGCGGCCTGGTGGTCGGCATGGAAGCCCTGGTGCGCTGGCAGCATCCCATCCTCGGCCTGATGGGGCCGGCCGAATTCCTGCCGCTGGTGGAAAGCGACGACAACCTGGCGCGCCGTGTCGGCACCTGGGTGCTGCGCCATGCCCTGCAACAAGCCGAGGCATGGCAGCAAGCCGGCCTCGGCATCCCGGTCAGCGTCAACGTGTTCGTACAGCAACTGCGCGATGCGCAGTTTCCCGAGCAGCTCCAGGCGCTGCTCGCCGAACACCCCGACCTGCCGGCCAACCGACTCTGCATCGAAATCCTCGAAAGCACCGCGCTCGACGACTTCGCCAGCGTCACCCGCCTGATCCAGACCAGCGCCAGCCTGGGCGTGCGTTTTGCGCTGGACGATTTCGGCACCGGCTTCTCATCCCTCACTTACCTGCGCCGGCTACCGGTCAACACGCTGAAAATCGACCAATCCTTCGTGCGCGACATGCTGCAGGATCCCGACGATCTGGCCATCGTCGAAGGCGTCATCGGCCTCAGCACCGCATTCCATCATCAAGTCATCGCCGAAGGCGTCGAATCGACCGACCATGCCCTGATGCTGATGGAAATGGGTTGCTACCTGGTGCAGGGCTTCGGCATCGCCAAGCCGATGCCGAGCGAGCAAACGCGGGCCTGGCTCGAAAACTTCCAGGCGGACCCGCGCTGGCTGGAAAACGCCGCCCAACGCCTGTCGCGCGACGACTTCCAGCTGGTGCTGGCCGAAGTCAATCATCGCCAGTGGCTGGCCGGCCTACAGAACTGGATGCAGCGTCCCCCCGAGCACCGCGGCGCGCCACCGCCGCTGAACGGGCGCGAATGCGATTTCGGCCTCTGGTATTACGGCGAAGGCGAAACGCGCTATGGCCACCTGCCCGAATTCCGCGATGCCGACAGCATGCACCAGCGCATCCACCGCTTGGCGCAACAACTGGTCCGGCAAACCGAGCAGGGCGAATTGGCCGGCAGTCGCAAAACGGAAGCCGAACTGCTGGGAAGCGCCGAAGAATTCCGCACCATCCTGGCCGGAATCCGGGCCAGCGTTAAGCACGCCGACCTCGGCGCATGAGCCATTCCATCGGGAACCCGTCATGATCAGCCACGAACCCATCCTCTGGAACGACAGCTTTCTCACCGGCATCGCCCGCATCGACGAACAACACAAAGTGCTGGTGAACACGCTCAACGAAGCCAACGCCCGCCTCGCCGTCTGCGTCACCCGCGACCTGCTCGAACAGATCACGCGCGACCTGCTCAGCTACGCCATCTACCACTTCGAAACCGAAGAATCGTTGATGCAGGAATACGACTACGCCGGCCTGTCCATCGCCGAAAACGAACAACATCGCCAGGAACACCGCAGCTTCTCAACACAGGTAGTGGCGTTACGCGAAGGCCTGCGCGACGGCCGCCTGGTCACGCGCGAAGAACTGCTCTCCTTCCTCAACAACTGGCTGGTCAACCACATCCTGCACACCGACAAGCGCCTCGGCGCGTTTCTCACCAGCCACGGCTATTCCGCCACGTCGTAGCTGATGGATGGGCCCGCTTCGCTTGGCCCATCCTACGGCGGACGGTGTTGAATTGAGCCCGGCCCAGATCGCGCGCCAGGGTTTGTAGGATGGGCGAAGCGCAGCGCGCCCATCAACGCGCGGCGACTCGGCCTCGCCATCGCCCGGCAGGCACATCGGCTGGGAGGGGCAAACCACCAGCCCGCGTAGGGCGGAAAAGCGTAGCGCCTTCCGCCGCATGACCTTCGGCTGGTGCTGCATTAGCGGTCGGCCCGACGCTGTCGGATCGGTCCGGATAATATGAAACGGCAAACGCCCGCTCAGCCGACCGTCGCCTCGAGCAGGCGCAGCGGCCGGCCGATATTGAGGCGGAAGCGGCCGCGTCCGGTTTTCTCCAGGGCGAGATAGGGGCAGCGTTCGGCCAGGCGACGTTGCAACAGGATCAGCCGGGCATCCAGGTTGTCGGTGATGTCCGGCAACTTGAGCGAGACATCCAGCCGCAACTCGCGGTTGGTGAATTCGACCCGCCCCGACTCGACCTGCTCGCGCAGCAACTTCCAGAAGATGGCACCGGCAACGCCCTTGATCAGGTAGTCGTTGTCGATAAATACACTGTGATCGGCCGCATAGTGCCGAATCGACACAGCCACACCGCGCGCCGACACGACCGGCGCGCGGTGGGGTGGTTCGGCCTCGACGGGGTGCTCAGCGCCGCGCGCCAGGAAATCGATGTACAGCGCCAACTGGCTGGCCAGCACTGCCATCGCATCTTCATCCTCATAGGTGAAGCGCTGTTCCAGCGGGCTCTCAACATACAGCACGCCCGAAAGGCGTCCGGCCAGCAGCAACGGCACCGCCAACTGGCTGCCGGTTTCCAGTAGCCCGGGGAAGGGAATCTCGGTTTCCAGCGTGTTGCCGTCGGCGCTGGCGGCGAAGCCCTGGCGGGCGGCCTGGCTGTAGCGGTATTCCTGCACCGCGTAGCCGATACGGATCGGCGTGCGCGCGCTGGCGGCGACGCCGACGATGCCCTCCCCCATGCGCACTTCCGAACCGACACCGGATTCCGCATAGCCGCGACTGGCGACGGTGTACAGACGCATGCCGTCGGGGTCGAGCATCAACAGCATGGCATGGCGGATATCCCAATGTCGTTCAAGACCTTCCAGCATCGTATCGAGCAGATGCGCCAGATCGGTACAGCCGGAAAGTTCATCGAGACAGGCGCGCAGACCGGATAGCAATTCAGCGCGCGGCGAGATCTCCAACGCAGCATCGCCCGGCGCCGCCTCGATATTCAGCACACGGTAGACATCCGAGCCGAGCAGGCGGAACACTTTGCTCATACCGGAATGCGAGGCGATGGCGGCCAACCTGGCCTTCATGTTCTCGAACATCGGCCCTTCGGTTTCGGTGCGCAGATATTCGAGCGACAACGTGTACTGGGCGGCGCTGACCGGGTCCAGCACTTCGACGCGGGCGCGGCTGTTGTGCAGTATGTTTTCGCGGGTCTTGTTGAAGAACTGGTAGGACAGCGCCACGTGCGCATCGTCGACGTAATGCACATGCGACAGTTTGGCGACATTCGGCATGCCGTCCGGCGCGCAAGTCGCGATGGTGGCGGGCACCGCGCCCTCGAAACAACGTCGCAGCGCGCGCAGCGTCAGCGTCATGGCATCGGTCCCAGTCGCATACCGGCCTTCGGGCCGGGGGTCTGATCGAATACCGCGTCCGGAAGGAAAACGACACCGACCGCGTCATCGCCGGCCGGCGCCATCAGCGCATGCGAGAAGCCGCGCGCATGACCGAGCGCGATGATTTCCTGGCTGAACGCGGCGGCGTAAGCCCGCATGATTTCGCGGTCTCCGGGCGCCAGCGGCTGAATGCGCGCGCGAGCGCCCTTGAGTTGCAGGGTTGCGTGGGTCAGCGGCCGGCTGAATACGACAGCGATCGGCGCGTCGGCCGCCAGATCGCGCAGCACGGCAACCGAACGCGCCGCAGACAGGAACACGATCACCTCGCTCCGGTCCGCCGCGACCCGGCACCCATAGGCCCGGGTGACGGACGGCATCCGGCCGGCATCGTGCGACGCCGCGTTGATCGCCACCGGGCCGACGAGAAACGCGGCTTGTGCGGCATCCAGCAAAGGTGAGTCAGTTTGCGTCCGGGGCATGCGAACACCCTACAGGCGACCAATGAGGCGCTGATTTTACCCATCAGACACCGAACCACGCAGGTCGGCGAAACATCGCCGGGCCAGAGCGTTTATCGAATTTTTAGCATTCGCATAGCAAAGACTTAGCAACCTACTGCCCGCCTGCCACCTAACCTTCACAGCGCGAAATGCACACATTCATTCTTCCAAGGAGGGCCAACGCCATGACTTATCAATTTCTCGCCGCATCCGTACTCACCGCCTTCGCCTTGCTGGCCCAGACCGCAACGGCGGCCAGTTCCAGCCGGGACGCGAACCTCGCCGAACGTGGCCAGTATCTGGTCAAGATCAGCGGCTGCAATGACTGCCATACCCCAGGCTACATGCAAGCCGAGGGCAACGTGCCGCTGCGCCAATGGTTGACCGGCAGCGCGGTTGGATTCCAGGGCGCCTGGGGCACGACCTACCCGAGCAACCTGCGATTGTCGATGAACGCCATCAGCGAGGCGCAATGGCTGGTGCGCGCACGCCAGCCGATGCGTCCGCCTATGCCCTGGTTCAATTTGCACGCCATGAGCGACCGGGATCTGCTTGCCATATACCGTTTCGTGCGCTCGCTCGGCCCCGCCGGCGAACCGACGCCGGTGGCCGTCGCTCCCGGCGAGCGGGTGGATACGCCTTACTTCGAGTTCATGCCGAAGAACCTGCCAGCGCCGGCCCAACAAGCCCGCCGCTGAACCGCTCAGGAGATACATCATGCCAGCGCAACCGAATGCCGACGCCGCCTTGCGCCGGCTGGAAGCCATGCAACTGATCCGCGCCTACGAACTGGCCCTGGTCGAACTGCAACGCGCCGGCGCCCCCGGCACCTGCACCAGCGTCGGCCAGGAAGCCTGCGCCATGGTCTGACGGTTGAAACGGTGGACGGCAATGATGTCGACGCCGTCCAGGACGCCGCCGCTCGGGCGGTGGCGCGGATACGCACAAGCGGCGGCCCAGCCTTTCTGGAGCTCGCCACTTACCGCCAGCGCGGCCACTTCGAACCCGACGACCAGACTTATGTCGACCCGGCCGAACTGCGTGACTGGCTGCGCCGCGACCCGATACGTCTGTACGTAATGCTGATGGTCGAGGGCGTCGCCACCAAGCGCCGCGAAATGCTGGATGACTTCGGCGCCGCCCGCGTGCTCGCACCGGTCATTCGTCTGACTGGACCGGACGCACCCGCCGCCGCTTCATGGGTTTTGGAACAGGCCGCCATCCCCACGGCGGAGGCGGAGGCGGAGGCGGTGGCGCGGGCTGCCAGCGACCTGGTCGAGTTCATACCCGACGCTGTGCAACAACACCAAGAACCTGGCCTGGCAAGCCGCCTCAAGTCGAAGGTGCGAATTCATTCGTAAGTTTCCTCAACTCGCCGGATGAGCCAGTTCCGCGCCGACTTTGGCGACCGATTCGGCATCAGGCAGGCTGGCGAGCTGGCTGAGCAGATGATCCTGGATGATGCCGTCGAGGGCTTCGAAGCGCTCGCTCGGCATGCCGATGCGGCTGGCGATGGCCAAGGTGGCGGCGCGCTCGGCCTGGCTGAACTGGCCGTCGGCATAGGCGACCATCAGGCACGAGCTGATGACCAGATCGCGCTGATCCGGCTCCGGGAAGCTGTCGGCGGCAAGCGGCGCGGCTTGGCTGGCGGATGCCAGAAGGCTGTCGAACGGAATTTGCGCAGGCTCGGCGTCGGCCTCGTAAAAGCTGCGGATCAGGGCGATTTCTTCCGCGACATGGCCGGCATCGACCTGGGCGATTTCCAGCATGGCGCGGGTGGCAAGGGCTTTCTGGGCGAGGTCGAGTTCGACAGTGGCGTTCAGGGGCAGCATGGTCTCTCCTAGCGGGAAATTTTCAGGCGCAGCGCCGAGAGTTCGGCGCGCAGATCGGCGGCGCTCATGGCTTTGAAGCGGGGCGGCATCAGCGAACGACGCGAGGTTTCCGCGACCGCCAGCAGTTCCATGTAGCGAATCATGTCGTGTTCCTGCGGCGGGATGAAGTCGGCCACCGCTTCGGCGAACAACGCCGCATCGAGGCCGCGCCCGGCGCGACCGGCGAACTCCAGCGCCAGCAAGGCGACCGCTTCCAGGTCGGCGTTGGAATAGCCTTCCATGTCGGCGCACAGGGCTTCCAGCACGGCGGCATCAAGCACGCCGCCGTCATAACGGCGCAGGATCGCGGCGACGACGGCAGCGCGTTCAGCGGCGCTGTCGGCATAGAAGAACGGAATCTTGCGATCGAGCCGGCCGGGACGCTTGATGTCGGTGTCGAGTTTGTCGGGCCGATTGGTCATCAGGATGAACAGCACCTGGCCGCGATTGTCCGGGTCGGACATGAATTCCTTGAGCCGGGCGATCACGCGCGAACTGGTGCCGCCGTCGGAATCGTCGCTGCCGCTGCCGAAACTGCGGTCGCCTTCGTCGATCACCAGCGCGATCGGCCCCATCGCCTTGACCGTGGCCAGCACGCGTTCCAGGTTGGATTCGGTGGCGCCGACCCATTTCGAGCGGAAATTCTTCAGCGCGACGCCGGACAGGCCGGCCTCTTTCAGAAACGCCTTGATGACAAAGGTCTTGCCGGCGCCCATCGGTCCGACCGCCAGCAGACCCATCGGCGAGCGGGTACGGTCGCCGGCGCGTACCGCCTGGGCGATGGCCATCAGTTCCGATTTGATGTGTTCATTGCCGCCGACTACTTCCAGGCCGTGGCGCGGTTCGACGAATTCGATCAGGCCGGCGCATTCCTTTTCAATCAACTCGCGTTTGCGCTTGCGCACCGCTGCCAGCATCTCCTGATCGGGATCGCTGTCCGGCGCGGGCGGACGTTCGGGATCGATCAGCCGGCGGATTTCGTCCGGCGTCATGCCGGCGGTGATGTCGGCCAGCTTTTCGGCGCGCGCGGCGGCATTCGGCGTGCCGGCGAGCAATTCGCCAATCAGCTTGAGCCGTTCGCCCTGGCTCAGGCCCGGCCCTTCGCCGGCCACGATGCTGGCCAGCTGGATGCTGCGCAGGCCGGCGGTATGGCCGGCCAGCCGCGTCACCTGCGCTTCCGGCATGTGCGGCGCATAGTGGCGAATAGCGGCGCTGCGTTCGACCTGATCGGGCATCGGCAGTTCGATTGCGGCGACGCGCGGATTGGTCAGCAACACCGGGTTGATTTCGGCCAGCGACTCGGTGATCAGCAGCACCACGTTGTCGCCCGCCGCCAAGGCATCGTCGAGCGACCAGCGATGCAGCGCGGTCAGCGCGGCGCGCTCCTCCATCGACAGGAAATGCGGCTCGGTGGCCGGAAACAGCGTGCCGGCGTAGGGAATCACGATGGCGGTGGATCGCTGCTCGCGCATGCGCCGTTCCAGCGCATCGAATATCCCGCCGAGACCTTTGCCTTCCAGGTGGGCATACAGAATCTGCCGTTCATCGGCGCTGCTGCCCTGCAGGTAGCGCACGCCGCGGTCGACGCTGAATTCGATGATGGTCTGCTTGTTTTCCTTGAGCAGCACGCCGGACAGAAAGTCCACCAGTGACAGGGCCGTGCCGTTGGCCAGATAACGGTCGAACACGTTGCGATAGAGCACGAACACCGAGGCTTCGCCCGCCAGGTATTTCTGGCGCACGGTATCGGCCCAGACGGGCAGCACGGCGGGACGAGCGTCGGGATGAGTCATCGGCGGCTTACATCGCCTTGCCGGCCGGCGCCGCCTGCGCGGCACGGGCGCGTTTGAGTTCGTCGAGTTGCTGGCGGGCGGTAACCGAGCCGCTGCTCTGGCGCAGTTTGGCAAGCTGCACGTCGAGATCGGATTCGCGCAGTTCCTGGCCCATCTTGGCCTGTGCGACGGTGTTCTTGATGTGCTCGCGCACGTTATCGAGTGCGCGCACTTCGGCATCGACCGAGAGGCCTTCCAGCTGGTTCTGGATTTTGACGCGCGCTTCGGCGCTGGCCATCTGCGCCAGCATGCGGTCCTTCTCGTCCTTCAGCTTCTGGATTTCGTTCTTGACCTGGATCAGCGAGCTCTTGGCATCTTCCGCGTCGGCGCTGGCCAGTTGGCTTTCGCCGGCCAGTTCCGCGATGCTGGCATCGAGCGCGTTCTTCTTCTGGATCAGCACCACGGCCAGGTTGTCCTGATCGGTGGCCAAGGCGGCGTTCAGATCGGTCTCCACGGCGGCCAGTTCGCGCTTGGCCTTGTCCAGCCGAGCGGCGATGTCCTCGCGCCGGCGCAGGATGGCGGCGGTGGCCATCTTCAGCTTGTCGTATTTGAAGATCATCGAATCGATGGCGTTCTGATAGGCGATTTCCGGATGGCGTTTCTCCACGTCGGTCAGCCACAACGAGACGAATCCCTGCCACAGGTTGGCGACCCGCGCGATCAGATTGATTTGAGCCATTTCCTATCCTTTCCTTGCTTCGATTTCGAATTGAATTCCGGATCAGACCGCAGTCTGCGCGGTCGTTCGTCTGGCCGCAGCTTGATGCAGCGGCACCACGATACCGGGAATGTTTGTTGCCAGATCGTTGGCTACCTCGCCTTCGATCTCCTCGCGCAAGCGCAGATTGCCCACCGCTTCGGTCAACTTGACGCCCAGTTCGTGCGAACGCGGCGCCGCCACGACCATCTGATAGATCTCTTCCATCTGATCGGGCATCGACAACACCGCTGCCTCCAGCGCGGTCTTGCGGCTCAACATGCGGCGGTGGCGCGCGGCCAGCGCCTGATAATCGGCGCGCGCCTTCTGCAATTGGCGGATGTCCGCGCCCGCCGGCGGCGCAGTCAGGTCGCGGTCGATCACGCGCACCCGCTCGTCGATCTGTTTCAGGTCGACCGAAGCGGCGCGATCCTCGATCACCAGCAACGCCAGCCTGGCGTACAGGTAATCCATGCTGGCCTCGTCGAGCTTGTCGATATCGCGTTCGGAAAACTGGCTGCCATAGTCACCGGCGAGGCGATACAAGGAGTCGATGCGCTGCTGCATCTGCTCGAAGATATCCAGGGTTTTGTCGAACTGCTTGCCGCCTTGCGTGCGTCGGCCAATTTCATCCAGCAAATGTTGGCGCGCGGCCTCACGCGCCCGCTGCCGGTATTTGCGGTCGACCTTTTCGCGAAAAGTCAGCGATGCCGGAATGAACATCGAGGCGATCGCTTCGCCGGCGGCAAACGCGATCAATGGCAACGCGCCGATGCCGAAACCAAAGGGTATCGAAAGCACTGCCGCCGCCGCCGTGGCGCCGAGAAAAACATAGACGTTGCCCTGGCTGGTCAACCATTCGCGCAGATAGGGCGGCTTCTGTTCTTCCATGACGTCCGCTTAAACGGTGACCCGCAACGAACCCTTGCCGGGACTGACCCGATGCAGCTGTTCGAGGATCCGTTCACTGAGCTGAACCGCTTCCGGCGAACGCTGCCAGTCGAGCGAACGCGGGCGCGGTGCATGAATGGTGAAATCATCGGCCACGGCAGCCGGCTGGGTCGACAGCACGACGACGCGGTCGCCCAGCATCAACGCTTCGGTGACGTCGTGGGTGACGAACACGATCAGGCAGGGCCGCTCGCGATACAGCTTGATCAGCAGGTGCTGCATCTCCTCGCGGGTCTGCGCGTCGAGTGCGCCGAACGGCTCGTCCATCAGCAGGATGCGCGGCTGCAACACCAGGGCGCGCGCCAGTGCAACACGCTGATTCTGGCCACCCGACAACTGAGCCGGGTGCAAGGCCTTCTTGTCGGCCAGGCCGACCGCCTCCAGCATGTGCTCGACCCGCGCGCGCCATTCCTTTTCCGGCACTCGATCCCGCCACAGCTTGAAGCGGAACGGAAACGCGACGTTGTCGTAAACGGTCAGATCGGGCCGGTTGGCGTAGCGCTGAAACACCATCACGGCATCGTCATGCGGTCCGGTGCAGGGCTTGCCGTCGATGCTGACCAGGCCGGAAGTCGGCGTTACCACGTTCAACGGACGCACGCCGCCCATCATGTTCAGCAGCGTGCTTTTGCCACTACCGGACGGCCCCAGCAGCATGTTGAAGCCGGGCCGCTCGAAGTTCAGGTCGATGCCGCCGATCACGCGGCTCACGCCACCGCCGGGCGCCGGATAGTCCTGGATGATGTTGCCCAGCGTCAGGCTGACCGCATGCTCGCTGGGCACGCCGGCGGTCGGGCTTGCGCTTGCAGTCGCGGCATCGCTCATTGCTGGGTCTCCCAGGGAAACAGTCTGGCCTTGGCGTAGCGCATCAAGTGATAGGTGAGCAGCGCCAGCACGATGATGACGATGATGCCGGCAAATACCTGGTCCCAGGCGCTGAAACGGCGCGCGTTCTGGATCAGCTGGCCGAGGCCGACCTTGGCATTCACGTATTCGGCTACGGTGATATAGGTCCACATCACCGAAACCGCCACGATCAGCGCATCGGCGATGCGCGGCATGGCCATCGGCAGCACCGCCTGACGGATGCACTCCCACGGTGTCGCGCCCAGGTCGCGGGCGCCGATCCAGTGGCTTTGCGGCACCGCCTGGATCGCATCGCGCACCATCGGAATCAGATAAACCACGGCGCCGATGAACAGGAACGCGATTTTCATCGCCTCGCCGATGCCCAGCCACATCACCAGGATCGGCAACAACGCCACCACCGGCGCCGAGCGGAACGGGTCGACCAGCGGCGACAGCGCGGCATTGATGCGCGGCGAGGCGCCCATGGCAATGCCGATCGGAATGCCGATGGCAACCACCAGCAGCCCGGCGATGAACAGACGGCCGACCGACCACAGCGTGGCAACAGCCAGCATGCTCTCGCCGTCGTGCCAGGCCAGGTAACCGAACGCCGAGACCACGTCCCAGGGCGCCGGCAAGCGGCTCGGGCTGACCAGGCCCAGGCCCGACAGCGCACTCCAGATCAGCAATATCGCGCCCACCGACAACAACGCCAACTGGCGCCGAGTCTGCGGACTCGGCGCGACATACGGATTCCAGAAATCCGACTTCACTCAGCGTCCACCAAACACGGCAATCCGGGTGCTGCGATTCATCGCCCGACAGTCATCCAGCGACAAGCCCTCCGCCGCCGGATTCTGTTCGTTGCACAGCGGCCGATCCGGGCCGTTGCCGACGATCTTGAAGCGCTCACGCGGGAATTCCCATTGGCTGGCCAGGTATTCGACCACCGCCCGTGCGCGCGCTTCGGACAACCGCATGTTGACCTCGCGCCCGCCGGTGGCATCGGTATTGCCGCTGATTTCGAAGTAGGCCTTGCCGTTGTTCTCGATGAACGGAACCATTTCCGTGTCGAGGCTGCGTTCCGCACGCTTGTTCAGGTCCGCCGAAGCCTTGGAAAAGCTGACCATGACCGGCTTGGTGACGATGGCGGCACTCTGCGCGCTTTCCTGCAAACCGGCCTTGGTGAAGCGCTCGGTCGGCTTGGCTGCCGCGCTGGCCGCCCCCTGGTTGCGTTCCAGCAAGGACTGGATGAAACGGTAGTCGAAGCTGTCCTGCGGCGGGATCACCGGCGAATTGGGATTGGCCAGCGCACCGGCGGCACGGTAGATCTGGTCGAAGCGGCGATAGACCCGCTCGTAATGGTTGGTGCCGCCCGCCAGACCGAGGATGCGGGCGTTATCTTCGACACCGGTCCAGACCAGATTGGCGAACAGACTCTTGATGAACGGACGGCCTTCCTTGTCGGCCAACAGCTTGAAAAACTCCTCGGTATTGACCAGCGCATCGACCGCCTGGTCGGGGTTGGCGCGGGCAACCTTGACCCCGTCCATCCAGCCTTCGACGAATTTCTCCACCTGTGCCTTGCCCTCAGGTGAATTCAACAACCGGCTGTCGCAGACCATGACGTCATAGATCAGGTTGGTCGCGGTCTTGGTGGAATACACCACCTTCGAGCCCGGCACGTTGCGCAAGGCCAGCGCCAGATCCGGATCCCACAGCACGGCGGCATCCACCGCGCCGGTTTCGAACGCGGCGCGCACGCCGGCGGTGCCTTCCTCGGCATTGATGAATACGGTGCGGATGCTTTCCTTGCGTCGTGCGGATAGCGACGAGCTTGCGATGGCGTCGATCAGCATGCCATGCGACGGCGTGAATTCGAGCAGGGCAATCTTGCGCCCGGCCAGATCTTCAACGGAACGGACCGCCGGATCGCGCGTGATCACCGCATCGCCGCCCTGGGTGTTGTCGACGATCATCACCGCGCGGGCGTCCAGCTTGGCATTGCGCAGATTCGGCTGCTCCTGCGCCCAGAAATCGGAAGTACGCCAGGCGCATTGGGCGGCGCCCGATTCGAAGATGGTCGACAGGGTCGGAATATCGTCCTGAATCACGAACTCGATGTTGGCGCCCTTCTGCGCGTAGATCGAGCCCGGCTGGGTGGTCAGGCTGTTGCCGTTGGCGACCAGGGCTGGCGCATAGCCGTGAAAACTGACGATGCTGACCTTGAGCGGCTTGCCCGCTGCTGGCACGGCATCATTCGATCCGCCAAAAAACTTGCCGAGCGCCGAGCCGCTTTTGTCACCCGGCTGGTCGCTCTGGGCAGTCTGCCCGCTTTGGTCGAACCGTTCCTTGAGCCCGAAATTCCAGGCGGCCGATCCGGCCGCGGCCAGAACGATAACGGTGATCAGGCCTTTGGCCAGAGGGGTAAGTTGAGCCATATCCAGTTCTCCAGACGACGTTTATTGGGGTTCGTTGTAGCTGGCAGGAATCTCGCCCAGCCGTTCGATTTCCTGATCCAGCCGGCGTTGCTCACGGGCAACCGCTTCGCGCGCGGCGCGCTGGCTGCCTTCGATCGCGGTGATTTCCTGCGCGGAACGGGAGATTTCGCGTTCCAGCAGTTGTTCCAGCTGAGAAATCTGGGCGCGAATCTCGGCCACCGAGTTTTCCAAAGCATGCTTGCCGTCCGCGATCCGGTCGCCAGCCTGTTGCGCGAGGATGGCCAGTTGCTCGGTCAAGCCTTGCCGATAAGCCGCCAGTGCAGCGATCTTGCGCCTGGCATCCTGGATCGGATCGGAAATGCTCCAGCTATCGTCAGCGGCGTCCATGGCCAGGACGGCGGATTTTCGTGTGTCGGCATCCATCGCGCGCAAACCGTCCAGCAGGCGTAGCAGCTTCTCGGCCGGAAACGGCGACGGCGGC
This sequence comes from Hydrogenophilaceae bacterium, assembly GCA_031426815.1. Taxonomy (GTDB): domain Bacteria; phylum Pseudomonadota; class Gammaproteobacteria; order Burkholderiales; family Thiobacillaceae; genus PFJX01. Next base: position 12,157 of record JASJPG010000141.1, on the reverse strand, counting down.
ATGCCGGCCTGCTGAAAGATGGCGTCGAACGGTATATCGACCGGTATTTCGCCGTTCTCGGGGAGGGACGCCGTACTCAGCGGCGGCTCATATCCGTCAGGCGCCGCATCCTCGGCCACCGGCATCGGCTGCAACGACTCCGCGTCCGATTCCGGCGTTGGCTCGACGAGCTTTGCCTTGACCAGAAAACTCATCAAACCCTTCATACGAACTCCCAATTATTTTTGCCCGCCAGACTCTAGTAATGTCGAGTTCCCAGGTCAATGCCGAGTCATCGAAAGCGATCGACAGTTGTCCGAAAGGAATGCCGGCATTGCGGTCCCGCCGAGAACAAAAACCGACGACGGAAGACCGGATGCGCCGGAATGCCAGCCCGACATGGACCGAACCCCGTGCAAGCCGCTAAAATTCGCGCCTTTTCAAAGAGATACCTGCACCATGCTGATGACCCACGGCTGGTTCGACAGCCGCCATCGCGCCGCGCGCCCGAATGCGGTCACCATCGGCAACTTCGATGGCATCCATCTCGGCCATCAAGCCATGCTGGCGCGACTGACTGCGCGCGCCGCCTCGGTCGGCGCAGCGCCGACGGTGCTCACGTTCGAACCGCATCCACGCGAAATCTTCACGCCCGAATCCGCGCCGACCCGGCTGACTTCGCTGCGCGAGAAGCTGGAAATCCTGCGCAAGCTCGGCGTCGCGCATGTGCATGTCTGCCGTTTCAACAAAGCCTTCGCCGCGTTGTCGGCCGACGAATTCGTGCAACGCATCCTGGTGCAGGGCCTGAAGGCGCGCTATGTGCTGGTCGGCGACGATTTCCGTTTCGGCGCCAAACGCGCCGGCGATTTCGCGCTGCTGCAACAACTCGGCCAGGTGCATGGCTTCGAAGCCGAAGCGCTGCACACGGTCGAAGCCGCCGGCCAGCGCGCGTCCTCGACCGCCGTGCGCGAAGCGCTGGCGGCGGGCGACATGGCGATGGCGGCGCAACTGCTCGGGCGGCCCTACTCGATTTCCGGCCGCGTCGTCGGCGGCGACCAACTCGGCCGCAAGATCGGCTACCCCACCGCCAACATCCAGTTGAAGCACAACAAGCCGCCGGTGAAGGGCATCTTCGCGGTGCGCGTGCAAGGCCTTGAGACCGGCGCAGACTGGCCCGGCGTCGCCAGCCTGGGCACCCGCCCGACCGTGCATGCCAACGGCCGCCCGACGCTGGAAGTGCATTTGTTCAACTTCGACCGCAGCATTTATCGCCAGCACCTGCGCGTCGAGTTTCTGCACAAGCTGCGCGACGAAGTGAAATTCCCCGATCTCGACACGCTGATCGCGCAGATCGGCCTCGATGCGCAGCAAGCGCGCACCCTACTGAACGTGAATGCGTAACCCTCATGCCTGACTACAAAAACACCCTGAACCTGCCCGACACCCCGTTTCCGATGCGCGGCGATCTCGCCAAGCGCGAGCCGGGCTGGGTCAAACAATGGCAAGAACAAAAGCGTTACGAGCGAATCCGCGCCGCCAGCGCCGGCCGGCCGAAATTCATCCTGCACGACGGCCCGCCCTACGCCAACGGCGACATCCATATCGGCCACGCGGTGAACAAGATCCTGAAGGACATCATCGTCAAGACCAAGACGCTGGACGGCTTCGACGCGCCCTACGTGCCGGGCTGGGATTGCCACGGCCTGCCGATCGAACTGGTGGTCGAGAAGGCGCACGGCAAGGAGACGCCGCCGGCGAGGTTCCGCGAACTTTGCCGCGAATACGCGGCCAGCCAGGTTGAGCGGCAGAAGGCGGACTTCATCCGCCTCGGCGTGCTGGGCGACTGGGACCGGCCGTATTTGACGATGGACTTCCAGTTCGAGGCGGACATCATTCGCCAGCTCGGCATCATCCAGGCCAACGGCCATCTGTATCTCGGCGCCAAGCCGGTGCATTGGTGCGTCGATTGCGGCTCCGCGCTGGCCGAGGCGGAAGTGGAATACGAGGACAAGAATTCGCCGGCCATCGACGTCGCCTTCCCGGTCGCCGACTGCGCCGATCTGGCGCGCCGCCTGGGCTTCGAGGCTTCGGCGGATTGCCCGGCGTACGCGGTGATCTGGACCACGACGCCGTGGACGCTGCCGGCCAACCGCGCGGTGGCGGTGCATGCCGAATTCATCTACGACTTGATCCGCACGCCGAAAGGCCTGCTGATCGTGGCGCGCGACCTGGCCGAAGCGGCGATCAAGCGCTACGGCTTCGAGACCGTCGAAACCATCGCCCAGATCGCCGGCGCGGCGCTTGAAGGCCTGCAATTGCGGCATCCGTTCTACGACTACGAGGTGCCGGTGATCCTGGCCGACTTCGTCACGCTCGACGCCGGCGTCGGCCTGGTCCACATCGCGCCCGGCCACGGCCATGACGACTACATCGCCGGCCTCAAATATGGCCTGGAAGTCGCCAACCCGGTCGGCGACGACGGCAAGTTCTACGCCGACACGCCCATCGTCGGCGGCCTGTCAGTGTGGGACGGCAACAAGAAGGTGATGGAAACCCTGACCGAAATGGGCCATCTGCTGGCGCAGGCGCGTTTGCAGCACAGCTATCCGCATTGCTGGCGGCACAAGACGCCGATCATCTTCCGTGCCACGCGGCAGTGGTTCATCGGCATGGACAAGATGGGCCTGCGCGAGAAAGCCATGCACGCGGTGGAAAACACCGCGTTCTTCCCGGCCTGGGGCCGCGCACGGCTGGAGGCGATGATGAAGAGCCGGCCGGACTGGTGCGTCTCGCGCCAGCGCAACTGGGGTGTGCCGATTGCGTTCTTCATGCACAAGACCAGCGGCGAACTGCATCCGCGCACGTCGGAACTGCTGGAACAAGTCGCCAAACTGGTCGAACAGCGCGGCATCGAAGCCTGGTTCAGCCTCGATCCGAAGGAGTTGCTCGGCGAGGGTGAACAAGGCGCCGAGAACTACGTCAAGAACAAGGACACGCTCGATGTCTGGTTCGATTCCGGCGTCACCCACGCCTGTCTGTTGAAGGAACGCGAAGGCCTGGCGCACCCGGCCGACCTCTATCTGGAAGGCTCCGACCAGCATCGCGGCTGGTTCCAGTCTTCGCTCCTGACCGGCTGCGCCAGCGACGGCCATGCGCCGTACAAGGCCTTGCTGACGCACGGTTTCGTGGTCGATGCCAAGGGCCACAAGATGTCCAAGTCGAAAGGCAACGTGGTGGCGCCGCAAAAGGTGATGGACACCTACGGCGCCGACATCCTGCGGCTGTGGGTGGCCTCCACCGATTACTCGGGTGAACTGACCATCTCCGACGAGATTCTGAAGCGCGCCGTCGATGGCTATCGCCGCATCCGCAACACGCTGCGTTTCCTGCTCGCCAACACCGCCGATTTCTCCATCGAACGTGACGCCGTTGGCGTCGCGGACTGGCTCGAAATCGACCGCTACGCGCTGGCGCTGACGCGCGAAATGCAAAGCACGGTGCTGGCGGAGTTCAACGCCTACAGCTTCCACACCGCGATCCAGCGGCTGCATGGTTTCTGCTCGGAAGACCTCGGCGCGTTCTATCTCGATGTACTGAAGGACCGGCTCTATACCGCCGCCGCCAATTCGACCGCCCGCCGCGCCGCGCAGACCACGCTGTGGCACATCCTGCAGACGCTGACCAAACTGCTGGCGCCGGTGCTGTCGTTTACCGCCGAAGAAATCTGGCAACTGGTCGGCACATCGGACAGCGTGTTTTTCGAAGCCTGGCACGCCCTCCCGGCGCAAGGCGACGAGGCCGCTCTGCTGGCGCGCTGGGGCCGTTTGCGCGAACTGCGCGCGCTGACCAGCAAACGCATCGAAGAACTGCGCGTCGCCGGTTCGGTCGGCTCGTCGTTGCAGGCCGAAGTCACCTTGCTGGCGGCCGGCGACGACTTCGAGCTGTTGTCCAGCCTGGACGACGATCTGCGCTTCGTGCTGATCACTTCCGCCGCGCGCGTGGTGAAATCGGACGGGGAAACACGCGTCGAAGCCGCCGCCTCCAGCCACGAGAAATGCGAACGCTGCTGGCATTACCGCGACGATGTCGGCGCCGCCGATAGCACGCATCCGGGCCTGTGCGGCCGCTGCGTCAGCAATCTGCATGGCGAAGGGGAAATCCGTGTCCATGCCTGAGGCGAAAAACAACGCATCGGCCTGGATCTGGCTCGCCGCCCTGGTGCTGCTGCTCGACCAGCTCACCAAACTGGTCGTGATCAACCGGCTTACGCCCTATGTCGATGTCATTGCCGTCACCGGCTTCTTCAACCTGGTCCATGTCCACAACACCGGCGCCGCGTTCAGCCTGTTCGCCGACCAACCCGGCTGGCAGCGCGGCTTCTTCGTCGGCGTGGCGCTGCTCGCCTCCGGCATCATCCTGTATCTGTTGCGCAAGACGGCCGGCCGCCGCGTGTTCAGCGCCGCATTGGCGCTGATCCTGGGCGGCGCCATCGGCAACGTGTTCGACCGAATTTCGTACGGTCATGTCATCGACTTCCTCGATGTCTACGTCGGCGCCTGGCACTGGCCGGCGTTCAACGTCGCCGATGCGGCAATAACCCTTGGCGCGTCCATGCTAATCTTCGACGGCATGCGCAAACCGCATATCGACGAGAACGCATAAGCGTATGAGCAGCCCCCAGAAGGAACGACGCACCGCCTAAAGTTCCCCCGCTGCTTGCCGTTAACAGTTGAGCTTTTTTCCAGGGCATCCCCGACAGTGAACGCAGCAGTACACAACGACTCCTTGCAGCGCCTCCTCTATATGGTGGTCGCGGGGCATCGTTTTTGTCTGCGTCTCGGCGATGTGGAACGCCTGCTGCCGCTGATGCAGGTGCAACCCGTACCGGAAGGGCCCGACTACCTGGTCGGCGTGATGAATCTGCGCGGAGAGGCGGTGCCGCTGCTCGACCTGGCTCGGCGGCTCAATCTTCCCGCTGCGGCGCACTACCCGCTCGACACCCCGGTCGTACTCGCGGCAATAGGTACGCTGCGCGCCGGCCTGCTGGTCGATGAAGTGCAAGGCGTGCGGGCGGTACCGCGCACGGCGCTGCGCGGCGATGCCTTGTTCCGCGATGGCCTGCCGCCGGTGCTCTCGGCGGTGACCCACGACGACAGCACCACCCTGTTGCTCGACGCCTTGCGCATTCTGGATGTCGATCTGTCCGGCCTGTCGCAACCGCTCGCGCTCAACGAGGAACTCCTCGCGCTCTGCCGGGCAGCCGAGCCCCCGCGCTCACTGCTGCGGGAGGCGGATTGATGTCGGCACCCGCGGTCCATCCGGCCATCGAGGAACAGATCTGTCTGCTGGTGCGCGAGCGCACCGGCATTCGCATCCTCGATCATCAAATGGACACCCTGCGCCGCACCGTGACCGAGGGCATCGCCCGCTTCGGCCATGCCGAAGAAATGGGCTATCTCACCGCGCTGCGCGCTGCGCGAGCGAGTTCGCCGGAACATGAACACCTGATCGCCGGCATCACCGTCGGCGAAAGCTATTTCTTCCGCGACCAGGCGCAGATGGCCTGGCTGCGCGAACACTGTCTGCCGCGCCTGATCGCACGCCGCCGCGAAGAAAACAACCTGTCCCTGCGCATCTGGAGCGCGGGCTGTTCCGACGGCCAGGAGTTGTACAGCGTGGCCATGCTGCTGGCGGAACTGCTGCCCGATCTGGAGCGCTGGAACCTGCATCTGCTCGGCACCGACCTCAATGCCGCCGCCCTCGCCCGTGCGCTGCGCGGGCGTTACAGCGAATGGTCGCTGCGCGCCACGCCGGAGGTGGCGCGACAACGCCATTTCCGGCGCGAAAGAGACCACACCTGGTCGATCTCGGCCGACTTTCGTGCGCATGTCCGCTTCGCCTACCTGAACCTGCGCGAAGACAGCTTCCCGTCCATGCTGAGCGAGACCACCGCGCTCGACCTGATCTTCTGCCGCAACGTATTCATCTATTTCGACCCGGCCATCGTCGCCGACGTGATGCGCAAGTTCCGCGCCTGCCTGACGCCCGGCGGCAACTTGCTACTGGGCGCCTCCGACCTGATCGACAGCGCCACGCTGGACGGTTTCAGCCTGCACAGCCTGGACAACGCCTTTTACCTGCAACGCCTCGACCCGACGTCGGTCATAACCAGCCCGGAGATGGCCACCCCGGCAACCGCCACGCCGACGCCAACCGCAGCGCCCCTCCGCCCGCTGCCGAAGCAACCTGCGCCGCCGGCAGCCCCCGCCGCCGCGCTGCCGGCGACGAGCCACAGCGAGATCATCCGCCTGCTCGGGGGCGAAGCCTGGGGCGAAGCCCTGGCGGCAGTCACGGCGCGCCAGGCGAAAGGCGAGGTCAGCGCCCTGCTCTGGCAATTCCGCGCCAAGGCGCTGGCCAATCTGGGACGCTCGCGCGAAGCGCTGGAGGCGTGCGAGGCCAGCCTGGCGCTCGACGCCGGCGACAAACACAGCCATTTCCTGCACGCCCTGATCCTGCTCGAACTGCACCGCATGCCTGCGGCCGAAGAAGCCCTGCGCCGCACGCTCTATCTGGACCGTCGCTTCGTCGAAGCGCATTACCAGCTCGGCCTGTTGCAGATACGGCGCGGCGCCCGCCAGAGCGGTTTCAAGTCGATGCAGAACGCCCTGGCCATCGCCGAAAGCGCCCGCCCGGATCGCCGCCTGCACGATGCCGCCGGACGCGACCACGAGCGCATGGCAGCCATCCTGCGCCACGAACTGCGCATCTACGAATCCGATAGCGGCGACCGACGATGAGCGAGAACGTGCCTGCCCTGTCCAGCGCCCACGACCGTGCCATCCTGCACCGTCGCGCGGTACGCCTGGCCTGCGAAAACGAACCGACCCGGCAGGCGCCGCGCGGTGACCTGTTTCTCGCCGTGCGGCTGGGCGCGCGGGAACACTACGGCATCCCTTACCGCTGGCTCGACGAGATCGTGCGGCCGTTCGGCGTCACGCCGGTACCCGGCACGCCCGCCTTCGTTCTCGGCGTCATGGCGCGACGCGGCAAACTGCTTGCCGTGCTCGATCTGGCCCACCTGCTGCACATCGAAAGCGGCGAGGATGACGCCGAAACCCGCTTGGTCATGGTCAGCGCCGCCGGCTACAGCGTCGGCCTGCGCGTCGCCGAGGTGATCGGCAACGACCGCTATCGCGCCGAAGCGCTCGGCCCCATCATGCCCGGCGCCGCTGCCGGGGAAGAACACTGGTCCAGCGGTATCCACGCCGGGCAACTGACCATGCTTGACCTGGACGCCCTGCTGGGCGATCCGCGCATCAAAATCGAGGAGCAAGGATGAACTCAATGCACATCACGCACGCCAACGGCGGCATGGCCCGCATTCTGGTGGTGGACGACATGGCCACCAACCGCGCCCTGATCCGCGCGGTACTGAATGCGCAGGAATTCGAAGTCCTCGAAGCGGACTCCGGCGCCACCGCCCTGACGCGCATTTCCAGCCTGCGTCCCGACGTGGTGCTGCTCGACGTGATGATGCCCGACCTCGACGGCATCGAAGTCTGCCGAAGATTGCGCGCACAGGAGGAATACCGCCTGCTACCGATCATCATGCTGACTTCGCTGGGCAGTCCGGACGATGTCGTGCACGGCATGGAAGTGGGCGCCACCGACTACATCACGAAGCCGTTCAACGCGGTCGAACTGACCGCGCGGGTACGTGCCGCGGTCGACAAGAAGCGCCTGACCGACCGCCTCGACGACACTGAATCGGTGCTGTTCGCCCTGGCGCGCGTGGTCGAAGCCAAGGACGGCACCACCGGCGACCATTGCGACCGCCTGTCGCACCTGTCCGTCGTGCTGGGCGAAGCGATGGGCCTGCCCTACGACGACCTGGAAGCGCTGCGCCGCGGCGGCATCCTGCACGACATCGGCAAGGTCGCCATTCCCGACGCCGTCCTGCTCAAGAAGGACAAACTCAGCGACGAAGAATGGGCCATCATTCGCCAGCACCCGACCACCGGCGCCTACCTGTGCAGCGCGCTGCGCACCATGCGCCGTACCGTCGACATCATTCGCTATCACCATGAAAAGTGGAACGGCAGCGGCTACCCGTCCGGCCTCGCCGGCAACGATATCCCGCTGTTGGCGCGCGTCTTCCAGGTGGTCGACGTGTACGACGCGCTGACCAGCCAACGCCCCTACAAGCCCGCCCTGCCGCGCGACGAAACCGCGCGCATCCTGCGCGAAGAGACCGCACGCGGCTTCTGGGATCCGGACATCATCGGCGTCTTCCTGAACATCCTGGATAGCGACCCCGGCCGCCTGGATATCCCCGCCGACGCCGTGCGCGGCCGCGATGCCGACCTGTTCCACAATATCAGCGGCGACGTGCTGGAGTGGCGCGACCGGAGATGAAGCCGGGGACGCGACAAATGAACGAAGCGGGCGGGACGCCCGCGCTCCAAATAGGGGTAATTGAATGATCGAACAATTTCTCGGCGACAACGCCACCGCCGACGCAGTGCAACAGCGCGACCGGAGATGAAGCCGGAGCGCGGGCGTCTCGCCCGCCAGCCGGGGACGCAACGAATAGACGAAGCGGGCGCGACGCACGCACTCCCAAGGGGAAATGAATGATCGAAAAACTACTGTCCGACACCGCCAACGCCAACCTGTGCGAACGCATGGGCATGGACCCGGCGCAGCAGGCACGGCACAAGGCGTTCATCGGCCTGACCGAAGCGGACCTGACGGTTCTGGTGGAACTGGCGCCGCTGATCGAGCGCCATGCCGACGCGGTGGTCGACGGCTTTTACGTCAACGTGCAGCACTATCCGGAACTGGAACAACTGATCCTGGGCGTCGGCTCCAACGTCGAACGCCTGAAGCGCACTCAGCGCGCCTACCTGCTGGAACTGTTCAAGGGCGATCTGGGGCCGGAATACTTCGAACGACGCCTGCGCATCGGCGTGATCCATCACAAGATCGGCCTGACACCGCGCTGGTACCTGGGCAGCTACTCGATCTACATGCAGTTGCTCGCGCCGATCATCTTCAAGCACTGGCGCTGGCAACGCAGCCGCGCCATGCAGGCTGTGCTGGCGCTGGACAAGGTGCTGTCACTGGATGCCCAACTCGCCATCGATACCTACATCCACAGCCTGACCAATGAACTCAAGGTGGTCAGCATGTCGAAGGAGGAACTGGAACAGCGTCTGGCCGCTTACAACAGCCTGATCGACCGCGTCGCGCACGGCGACCTGACGGCACGCGTCGAAGCCAGCGGCGGCGACGATCTTGCCCGCCTCGGCGGCAACCTCAACAAGATGACCGACCGTCTCGCGGAAATGACCAGCGAAGTGGCCGAATCGAGCAACGCCATGCTGGTCAGCGTCGAACAGGTGCGCGCCTCGATCGGCGCCCAGTCCAGCGGCGCCGCGCAGCAGGCCGCCTCGGTCAACGAGACCACCGCCACCCTGGAACAGATCAAGGCCACCTCGCAGCAGACCCTGGAGAAAGCCAGCGCACTCAAGGAAGTGGCCGACCGCGCCCGGGTCGAGGGCGACCAGGGCCTCGGCGCGGTTGAGGCGGCGGTGACCGCCATGCGCCACACGCGCGGCCAGGTCGAGGCCATTGCCGGCCACATCGGTGTGCTCAACGAACGCCTGCAGCAGATCGGCGATATCACCAACGCGGTAGGCGAACTCGCCTCGCAATCGAAGATGCTGGCGCTCAACGCCTCGATCGAAGCGGCCAAGGCCGGTGACGCCGGACGCGGTTTCGCCGTGGTGGCGGAAGAAGTGCGCGACATGGCCGAGCAATCGCGCCAGGCCACCACGCAAGTGCAGAACATCCTGGCGGAAATCCGCAACGCCGCCGCACGCGCAGTGCGCGCCGTGGAGGAAGGCAACGAGGGCGCCGATCGTGGCGCCAGCCTGGCCGACCGCGCCGGCGAGACGCTGCACAGCCTCAACCGGGTGATCCACGACACCGCCATGGCCAGCCAGCAGATCGTCGCCGCCGTACGCCAGGAAGCTGCCGGCATCGACCAGATCCGCATCGCCATGGGCGACATCAGCCAGGTCACCAGCCAGTTCGTCGCCGCCACGCACCAGACCGAGGCCGCCGCCAATCAGCTCACCGACTACGCCGCCCTGTTGCAGAACATGGTGCGGCTTTTCCAGGTCGGCGGCGCCCGTTTCGACTTCGACCGCGCGCGTACGCTGCACCGCACCTGGGTGGTCAAGCTGGAATCCTTCCTGGCCGGGCGCGAGAGCTTCGCCGAAGAAGAGGCGGTATCGCATCATCACTGCCAGCTGGGGCGCTGGTACGACAGCGAAGGCCTGCAACGCTATGGCCACATCCCGGAAATGCTGGCGCTGGACGCGCCGCACCGCGAACTGCACGAACTGATCCACGAGGTGGTGCAGCAGCAGAATAGCGGCCGCCAGCCCAACGCCGCGCAGGTGATGAACCGGGTGCGCAGCCTGTCCGGCCGTATCGTCGAACTGCTCGACGTCATCGAAACCAAATCGCGCACGATGGAGATGCAGCGGGAGCGGGGCGCATGAAGCCGCAACGCAACACCGCCGGGAGGCTGCCGTGATCCACGTGGAAAACCTCACCATGCGCGGCAAGCTGGCAGCCGTGCTGGCCTTGCCCCTGCTCGCCCTCGTCCTGTTCGCCGGCCACGCGCTGTGGCAGGAGAACCAGCGCCATGCCGGCATGGCGGAACTGGCGCGCGCCGGCACCTTGTCCATCGCGATCGGCGATCTGGTGCACGAACTGCAGGCCGAACGCGGCCGCACCAGCCTGTTCCTGGCCAGCCAGGGGCGCAGCTTCGAAGCGGAACTGGCCAGCCAGCGCATGGCGACCGAACACGCCTGGCGTGCGCTGGCGTCGCAGCAGGCCCGCACCGGGCAATACGATCTGGGTCTGCCCGGCGGCCTGCTCGACGAACGCCGCGGCGAACTCGCCCGACTGCGCGGCGAGGTGGACAAACTGGCCCTGCCCGCGGCGCGCGCCGTGGAAAACTACAGCCTGACCATCCGCAGCCTGCTCGGCGCGCTCGAAGGCCTCGCCGCGCACACGCCCGACGAGGAAGTCAGCCGCCAGTTCGCCGCTTGGCGCTGGCTGATTCAGGCCAAGGAAGCGGCCGGGCAGGAGCGTGCGGAAGGCGGCCGTCTTCTGGCCGCGCCGGCCGACGCCAACCTGGCGACCCGCTTGATCGAACTCGCCGCGCAGCAGTCCCTGCTGCTCGACCAATTCCAGGCGCAGGCGCCGGAAACGCTGCGCCGCACTTGGCGCGATGCCAGCCAGGCCGAATGCGTGCGCACCCTGCCGCAACTGCGCAGTGCCGTGCGCGCCGCCCAGGCCGGCGCCCGGCCCAGCCCGGAAACCTGGTTCGACACCAGCAGTTGCCGCATGGAACGCCTGCACGATGTGGAAGCCGTCTATGCCCGCCATCTTGCCGAGCTGACCGCCGCACTCGACGCCGACAGCCGCCGCCGCCTGGCCCTGATCGTGCTGCTCGCGCTGCTGCCGATCCCGCCCAGCCTGTGGCTGATCGTGCGGGTCGCGCGCAACGTCAGCGGCAACTCGCGCTGGCTGCTCACCGCCATGCACGGCATCGCTGGCGGCAACTTCAACGTCTCGCTGCCGCCGCGCAGCCGCGATGAACTGGGCGAACTGGCGCAGGGACTGGACGCGCTGCGCGGCCAACTGTCGCGTCTGGTCATCGAGCAAACCCGGCAATTGAAACGCGAGCGGGAAACCAGCGTGGAACTGGATCGCCACAGCCAGGAAATCCAGCACTTCGCGCAGCGCGTCGCCGCCGGCGATCTGGTCGGTCGCCTGGCGGAAGGCGACGACACCCTCGGCCATCTTGCCGCCAGCCTCAACCACATGGCCGCCGGCCTGGCCGGCCTGGCCGGGCGCGTACGCGAAAGCGGCGCCACCCTGATCGTGACCGTCACCCAGATGCAAAGCGCAGTGGCGGCACAATCCGCCGGCGCCAGCGAGCAGGCCGCCTCGGTCAGCCAGACCATGACCACCCTCGAACAGATTCGCGCCACCTCGACACAAACCCTGGAGAAGGCGCAGCGTCTCGGCGAGATGGCGGAACGGGCGCGCAGCGAAGGCGAGCACGGCCGCCTGGTGGTGGAGGAAAGCATCGTCG
>JASJPG010000140.1:0-18344 GCA_031426815.1 Hydrogenophilaceae bacterium | reverse complement strand
CGAGGCTGACCTGGACGATGTTGACGCCGGGTTGCAGTTCCGCGTTGAACACCTGTTTTTCCTCGCACGCGCCGGTGGGGCTGGCGCAGGCGCTGACCCGTTTCAGCCCGCGCGCGCCGACCGTACCCTTGAGTTCGCGGCCGTTCAGCGTGAAGCGCAATTGATAGGGCTCGTTGCCGGCGCGCTTGCGCTCGATCAGCACGGTGACGGCTTCGGTCTCGGCGCTGGTCTGGCGTTCGTCCGCTCCATCGATACGGATGTCCCACGGCGGAGAGAAAGCGTCCGCCTCGAACTGCACGGGTTTGACGCTGTCCGGATTGGTCATGTTGCCGACGCTGTCCTTTTTCACGGCGGCGGCCGGGGCTGCCGGGGTGACCGCGCCGCCGCCAGTGAGCGCCTGGCGGATCAGTTCCGGCCGTTCGAACTTTTCGCGCAGGGCGTCGAACGGCAGGTAATCCTCGCCGATGTTCCAGTACAGGCCGTCGCTGCCGTTCAGCGAAGCGGAGAAATAGCCGTCCGGCGTGTAAGCGATCCACTCGCCCTTGCCGCGCATCTTGATGGTGAACTTGAGCGCGAAACTGTTGCCGTCGTGGATCTGCACATCGCCGTTGTTCAGGCGCGCGACCAGCAGGTTGGGGCCAGGCAGATAACCTGCTTCGCTGAGGCGGTCGCGCATGTCGACCATGGTGTGCAACTTGCCGCCCTGCATGACAAACAGATTGCCGTTGCTCTGATACAGGCCGACGCGGTCGCCGCCCAGCGCGAGCCGGGTTTCGATGCCGAACGGCGACTTGGTTTCGCTGCCGTCCGGCAGGGTGTAGACCAGCCCGTTGCCGCCAAATTTGAACTCGACGCTGTCCGGCCCGGTGAATTCGAATCCTGCCGGCGGATTGTTGAACGAGAAGGTACGCACCACCTTGGCGCTGCGCGTGTCGATCAGGTACGCCTTGCTCGCAGTGACCCAGGCGGTGCCGTAGCCATCCTGCCAGGACGGCAGTACAACCAGCCAGCGGTCGCCCGGCGACAGCGCCATTTGCGTGCGCGTCTGGTAGGCGCCGAGGCGCAATTGTCCGGTGATCAGCTCGATCTCGACTCGCCGCGCGCCGCCGCCCTTGATATCGAGCAGATGGATCGTGGCGCGCAGATCCGGCTTGCCTTCGGTGTTGTCGTGCTGATCGACGACGACCAGGTTCTCGCCCCAGACATCGGGGTATTTATTGATCAGTTCCTTGTTCGGGAAAGCGCCCTCGCCGACCAGTTGCAGCTTGTCGACATCGAAGCGACGCCAGGTTCCCGGGCTGTAGCTATTGGCTTGCAGCAGGTTCTCGCCGATGCGGCGCCAGCTGGTATGCAGCGGCGACAGATCGTAGACGCGGGTGAACGTGGTCATGTCGAAGATTTCGGCGCGCTCGGAGGCGCTGATCAGTATGCGGTTCGAGGCGGGAAAGGTCATCACGCCATACGCGCCGGCATTGCCCGCTTCCGGTTGCAGCGTTTCGACGCCGCCATCGGTCAGGTTGCGCAGCGCATAACCCGACGTTTTGAGCTGGAACAACGTGTCGCCATCGGCACTGTAGGCCTGCGGCGAGGCTTCTTCCCAGGTTTCGATGACGCGCATGGCGTCGATATCGATGCGCTGCGCCTGCTTACCGTTGCCGGCAAGGCTGACCTCGGCCGAATCGGGACGCGCCAGCAAGGTGCTCGGCACGCCCAGTGGCACGCGCAGCTCGCCGTGCAATTTCCAGTCTGCCGTTTTCCAGGCGTACAGCCTGCCGCCGTTGTTGCCAGCGACCAGATAGCGGCCGTCACCGGTTGCGGCAAGCGAATGCACCCAGTCGACCTCGTCCAGTTCGTGCACGGATTTCAGCGACTTTTCGTCGATGACATGGATCTTCGGATAGTTGGCGCAGGATAGCGCGATCTGCCCGTTGTTCAGCCAGGCCATGCCCTTGCTCAGGCAGGACAGGCTGGCCACAGGGGCGATACGGGCGGTGGTCAGACCGGGCAGAGACAGCACTGCCACGTTCTCCTTCAGCGAGACCGCCAGCTCATCGCCGCGCGGGCTCAACGCGTAGCCGGCCGACAGCCCCAGCATGCGGCGGGCGACGACCTTGCTGCTCTTGATGTCGTAGATCAGCAGTTCGCGGTTATCCAGGCCGTTGATCTGTTTCACCTCCAGCCGGGTAATCAGGTAACGGCCATTTTTGGTGATGAACAGCGGCGCACCTTCGGCATATTCGGTCAGCCGGGCATTGTGTTGCAGATCCCACAGATAGCTGGGGCCTTCGCCGACGATGGCCCAGCGGCCGCCCGCGACGGGCAGGATCTTGCCGGAAGGCAGGTTGCCCTTCTGCGCCAGCGTCGGTGCGCTCAGCGTGCCGACCGGGCGGACCTCGACGCGGCGATTGCGCGAGCGCCCTTCCTCGCTCTGGTTGCTGGCCAGCGGCAGGCTGAACGCGTAGCCATGCGAACGCAGACGGTCGCCGGGCACGCCGAGTCGGATCAGGCCGGCGACGATGGCTTCGGCGCGTTCGCGCGACAGCCTTTCGTTCAGTTCGACGCTGCCGCGGTTGTCGGTATGGCCGCTGATCTCGAACACATAACCCGCCGCTGCCGGCGCTTTCAGCAGCGCCGCCAGTTTGTTCAGGTCGGGCGTCGCCGAAGCGGGCAATTCCGCCGAACCGGTAGCGAACTCGATGCGCAACTCGATGCGGTCGCCAAATTGCTTGAACCAGTTTTGCAGGAACGGATGTTCGCGCTCGTACTGGCTGCGGTTCTGTTCCGCCGCGCGCAACTTGGCGACACGGCCCCAGTCGGCGCGATAGGTCGGACTGGCTGGATCAGCATAGCGATCCAGTTCACGCGCGGCCTGCGCCGCATCCTGATTGCACACGGCGAGTTCGAAACGGTTCTCGGGTGACTTCAGCGTCGCGAAGTGCGCTTCCAGTTCACCGGCCAGTGCGGCCATCGGGTTGCACCAGCCGGGTTCGCTGTTGGCGACGAGCATCGCACCGAACAGCGTGTTGCGGTCCTCTTCCGTGTAGGCGTTGGCGATGGCGCGCTTGTAGGCGGACAGCACGCGCGGCGTCGCGCCTTCGATGCGGATCATCGCATCGGCCCAGGCATACAACTCGTAGGGCACTTCGTTGGCCTCGGGTGCCGGCAGGTTTTCCTGCACCCAGTCGGCGGCGAGGCCGAGATCGTAGTTGTTGAAGGCGGCGTACTTGATGAACTCCGGCGCCAGCACTTTGCTGAACTGCTTTTCGATGTCGATCAGCTTCTGTCGGTCGGCGCTGCCGGCCAGCGCATTCTTGAAGTTGTCGCGCAGGTAGGCGATGGGGCGCGCGTCGCGGTGGCCGGCGCCGATGAAACCGGCCATGACCTGGGTGGCGACATCGAGGCGTGAGTCGCCTTTGCGGCTGTCGAACAGGTCGCCCGATTTAAGTTCGGCCAACGCCTCCCAGGCCTCGAACGGCGCATCGTCGTGGCGCACGGCCGCTTCGTATTTGCTCAGCGACCGATCCAGGTCGTTCGCCTTTTTGGCATCATCCGCCGCGATGTAATCCCACAAGTAGCCGTCGCCCAGTTTGGCGCGGTACTTGGTCAGCAACGCATCGGCTTCGGCGGGACGCTTGAGATCGTGCTTGAGTACGGAATAGGCATGCAGCAGCACATGGCCGGAGAAGAAAGTCGGATCGATTTCGAGCAGCCGATAACGCAGGCGCAAAGCGTCTTCAAAGCGTTTCTCGTTGGTGTAGTCGGCGGCCAGGTTGTACAGACAAGGCTGGTATTTCGGATATTTCGCGACGCATTGTTCGTATCCGCCAACCCGGTCTGCCGGCTTCTTCAGGCCCTGCAACCAGGTTTGCGCGAACAGGCCTTGCGGCGATCCGGCATGTTTTTCCGCCAGATAGCTGCGGATGCGCACCTTGAGGCCGAAGCTGGGCGAATCCCACGATTGCATGAGCAGTTTTTCCGGGTCGCGCGTGGCGAAATCGTCGATGCGCCACTTGTCCGCACTCACGGCAGTGCCGGCCGCCATCAACAGGAATGCAGCGAGGGCCGCCCAAGACGGAAATAACCTGATCTTCATGTTTACTCCATAAACTGAATTGGACTGCGGTGGGAGCGCCGGCGTCCCGCCGGCCTTTCCAGGTCGACGCAAAAACAGCCGGCGGGACGCCGGCGCTCCACTTGGTGACGCGCTACGCACTATCACTTGCCGGCCACTTCGAAACTGCCGACCAGCACTTCGTCCTTCTGGCCGGACAGGCGCAACGTGACGTTTGCGTCCTTCTGCGCCGCAGTGCCGAAGCCGGTGGACAGGCGCAGCATCAGCGTCGTGTAGGGCGACAGCACCTGCTGACGGTGGCCGTAGAACTGGGCGCGGATTTCATAGCGCCCCGGCTTGGCGGTTTTCAGCGAATAGGTTTCCGGGCCGTAGCCGGCGGTGAAGTCGCGCGACAGCTTGCCGCCCTGATAGCTGAGCGGGTGGCCGTAGTAGGTCTTCTCGCCGTTCGGGTCGATCACCCACAGATCGATGTCGGTGTTGTCGGCATCCCAGGCCAGCACGGCGCGCAGATCGAGCGGCAGATTGCGCAGCAGGCGCGGGTCGATGCGGCCGCTGTCGAGTCCTGGCGTGCGCGCGATCAGCGCATTCAGTTCGGCCAGCGCGGTCAGGTCGATGTCGGTGAATCGGCCATCCCACGGCCGCGCGGCGGTTTCCCACAGCGCATCCAGCGCCGCCTGGCCCTGCCCGTCGGCGGCCAGCGCCAACCCCAGGTCGCGCCAGGATTGCGGCTCTTCCGGCGCCAGTTCGCGCACGCGTTGCAGCAACGGCAAGGCCTGCTGCGTTTGCCCAGCCTGCAACAGGCGATAGGCGAGGATGCGCAGGACATGGCGGCTTTCCAGATCAATTTCCGCCAGATTGGACAGCACGCGCAGCGCCAGATCGGTCTGCCCCTTGTCGAAGAACACGTCGGCGGCATCCAGGAAAAACGCCGTGCTGTTGCGGTGGCCAGGTAGTTCATCCAGATAGACGGCATAGCGCTCGGCATCATTGGCGGCGCGCAGACGCTGGGCATAGGCGGCATCGGGCTGCCACTTCTGCAACTGGATCGAGGCCTGCGCGGGCGTGGCACCGGCAGCGGCGACCGGATTCCCGGCGGCGGCAGGTACCGGGGAAGGCGCGGCCATCAGCGCCATCGGCTGCATGGCGGCGGCCGGAGCGGCGCTGGCGCGGCGGGATTCGCTCGCCCGCATATCGCCCATCACGGCTTCCCGCACCGCCGCGCCGACAGCGGCGGGCTCGGCCTTGGCAACGAGTTTCGGCGGCGCGTCCTTGGGGAAATCGCGTTGCCACCAGGCCACGACTTCGCCGAAGCGGCGCGCCAGATCGTCCAGATGGCGGCTGCGCTGCGCCGGGCTGTCGGCTTCCGTCTTGCCGCTGCGGGCCAGGTATTCGTTGCGCAACGGTCCCGCCGGCGGCGTGATGCGATAGCGCAGGTAATCGTCCAGACTTTCCAGCACCAGCAGCGAGGTCTGGCTGGAAACCAGCCCGAAGCGACTGCCCAGGCGTTCGATTTCGGCGCTGTGCAGATGCCGCCGCGCTTCCAGTTGCGCGATGCGATAGCCGGCCCAGCGTTTCGCCGCGACAGCGGCAACCAGTTCGATCGATTCCGGTGCCGACTGGATGCGTAATGAGTGCTGCGTGAACTTGCCGTCCGCCAGTTGCAGGCTGTAGTTCAACGTCGCATCCGCTTGCGTGAGGCGACCGGCGAGGCGCAAACGGCCCTGCTGCGGATACAGCGAGGGCGCCACCAGATCGGCGATGCCGCTGACCTGGCCGACCTGGAAACGCGGCCGGATCTGCTGCAACTCGGCGACGGCCTGCGCCGTTTCGAGTCGATTCAGATCGAGATACTGGCCGCCGCCGGTCGAACTTTCCGCCAGTTCGCGCAGCAGGTTGGCATTGCCGGCAGCGGCGGCATTGACGGCATAGAGCGGCAGCGCGGTGCGATCGGCTCCGGCGGCGCGGCCGGAACCCCAGTTGGCGAGACCGTCGCTGAACAGCAGCGCAATGTCCGCGTCGACCCCGGCCGGCACATGCCATGCCGCCGGATTGCTGGCGCCGTCGTAGGCCACGGCCTGCAACGCGGCCCGCAACGCCTGCCAGTTGCCGTCGACGATGGTGAATTCGTGCGGCGGCTCGGCCACATCGGTTGCCTTCTCACGTGCCAGCAGCAGAGTCACCTTGAGTCGCGCGAATGTTTTGAAATAGGCATCGAGCAACGCGAACTCGCGTTCATAGTCGCGCGCCGCGCCGGAACCGGAGGCATCCCAGATCAGCGCCAGCGCTTTCGGCGCCGGACGCGGTGCGGGCGCCAGATCGAGCGGAATTTCGGCATGGAAGAAGTCGGCGCCGTCGAAGCGGTCGCTGAACACGGTTTCCACCGTTTGCGCCGGCCAGCTCAGGCCGATCAGGTTTTGGCTGGCGAACCTGGCTCGTTCCAGCAGCACCAGCGCGTCGCCGTGCCGGCTCACCACCTCGGCGCCGCGCAACTCCGGCGCCAGCCGCACCTTGTCGGCGGCGAGGCCGTGCAGCTTGATGGCCAGACTCAACTTGGTGTCGGCGCCGAGATTCAGCGGCAGGCGGTAGCTGACGCGGCCATCCCGGTCCGGCAACAAGAGTTCGCTGATTTCCAGGCTGACCCGGCGCGCTTTGCCGGGCATCAACGGATAGACGCGCAATTTGAAATTGTTGCCCAGGGTCTGTTCCAGCAAGGCCGGATCGGCGCCGCGCCGTTCGATGGATTCGAACACTTCCTGGCCGCGCCGCTTGCTGACCGGCACCGCCGGCAGCATCTGGCCATCCAGCGATTCCAGCGCAAAACCGGTGACGTCCTGCCCGTCCAGCAGCGGAAACTGCAATTCACCTTCGAGCTGGCGCGGATTGGGGTTGAGGAAGGTCAGCTCGATGCGGGTGGTCGCCAGCGTGCCGGCGACTTCCGCCTTGATCGCGGCGGCGACCAGCTGGATCGGTTGCGCCGCCTGCGGCGCGTGGATCAATGGCGGCAGGCTTTGCGCCGCGGCGGCAGAAGAAACCAGCAACAGAATGCCGGCCAGGCGGCGAACGGTGCGGACTGCGGACAGGAGGGTCATGGCTGCGGCGGTTGGGATGAATCGGGGAAGCGGCGCGACAACGCCGGCAACCAGGGCGCCAGGCCGGCCGGTTCGCCGATCAGACTCTGCTTCAGCAAAGCCTCCGGCGCGTCGCCGCGGCTTCCCTCAGTAGGCAGCAGCACCGGAAAGTTCAACCAGCGTGCGGAATGGCGGGAAACGCTGGCGCCGCGCGCCAGAGTGCGGCCATCCAGATCGAGCCGAAAACAGCGCTCGCGCAGTTCGCCGGCAGGTTGTGTCGTGCCCGGATTAAGCCAGGTTGCGCCGCCCCGCCAACGCAGTCGCAGCAGCCAGTCGACGCGGCGCCATGCCACCGGCTCGGACCAAAACGCGACGGCTTCGCAGTCCTCCAACCGGCCCGGCCTGGACGGCTCGGCGAGATACAACGCCAGACCGGCATCGGCCCGCGCGTTTCCGGCCAGCAAAGCAGTTGCCGCCAGCATGAGGAACCCGCGCGAAAAAGGCGATAACGGTTTGGGCATCGGAGGCTTGAATAGCAGAAGGTGGGTGGAGCTCAATTGCCCGGCGGGCGCAGGTAAGCGTCGCTGGCTTCGTCGAGCTGGATTTCCATCATGCCGCCCGCCTCCTTCTCGACCTTGGCGCCGACCAGCCCGGGAAAGGTCAGCACCAGCGCGACCATGGCCAGCTGAATCAGCACGAACGGAATCGCGCCCCAGTAGATATCGCTGGTGCGTACCGTTTTCGGCGCGACGCTGCGCAGATAGAACAGCGCAAAACCGAACGGCGGGTGCATGAACGAGGTCTGCATGTTGATGCCGAGCAACACGCCGAACCAGACCAGGTCAATGCCCAGCTTGGCGGCGACCGGCGCCAGCAGCGGCACGATGATGAAGGCGATTTCGAAGAAATCGAGGAAGAACGCCAGCAGGAAGACCATCAGGTTGACGGCGATCAGGAAGCCGATTTCGCCGCCGGGCAGCGCGGTGAGCAGGCCTTCGACCCACAAATCGCCTTCGACCAGACGGAACACCAGCGAAAACACCGTCGAGCCGATCAGGATGAAGATGACGAAACTGGTCAGGCGGGCCGTGGAATCCATCGCCTGCTTGAGCAGGTCCAGGCGCAGCCGGCGCTTCGCCAGGGCCAGCGCCAGCGCGCCGGCCGCACCCATCGCACCGCCTTCGGTCGGCGTGGCGATGCCCAGGAAAATGGTGCCCAGCACCAGGAAGATCAGCAGCAACGGCGGCAGGATCGAGGCGCCCGCCTTCAGCCACAACGCGCGGCCGCGCAGCACGCGCGCGCTGGCTGGCAAGGCCGGCACCAGCGCCGGCCTTGCCAGCGTCAGCATGAACACGAAGAGCAGGTAGAAGCCGGCCAGCATCAGGCTGGGCGTCAGCGCGCCGCGATAGATGTCGCCGACGGGAACGCTCAACTGGTCGGCCAGGATGATCAAGACCAGCGACGGCGGAATGATCTGCGCCAGCGTGCCGGACGCCGCGATGACGCCGCAGGCGACGCGTTTGTCGTAGCCGTAGCGCAGCATGATCGGCAACGAAATCAGGCCCATCGCGATCACCGTCGCCGCCACCACGCCGGTGGTCGCCGCCAGCAAGGCGCCGACCAGCACGACGGCGTAGGCGAGGCCGCCGCGCAAGGCGCCGAACAACTGGCCCATGCTGTCGAGCAATTCCTCCGCCAGGCCGCTGCGCTCCAGGATCAGGCCCATGAAGGTGAAGAACGGGATCGCCAGCAAGGTGGCGTTCGACATGATGCCGAACACGCGCTCCGGCAAGGCCTGCAACTGGGCGAACTCGACATAGCCCAGCTGCATGCCGATCAGGCCGAACAGCAGGCCGTTGGCGCCCAGCGCGAAAGCAACCGGATAGCCGATCAGCAGGAACACGACCAGGCCGGCGAACATCAGCGGCGCCATCAGTTCGAACATCAGACGATTTCCTCGGCCGATTCGTTTGCGTCTGCAAACGGCAGATGGCCGGCCAGCATGGCGGCGCGTTTGATGATCTCGGCCACGCCCTGCAGGAACAGCAAGGCGAAGCCCACCGGCAAGGCCAGTTTGATCGGCCAGCGCAGCAAGCCGCCGGAATCTGGCGAGTGTTCCTGAATCGCCCACGACTCTGCGAACACGCTCCAGCCGAACCAGGCCATCAGTCCGGCCACCGGCAACAGGAACAGCACGCCGCCGAGCAGGTCGACCCAGGCTTGCGTGTGCGGCGAATAGCGCCCGTACAGCACGTCGATGCGGACATGGCCGTTGTGCTTCAGCGTGTAGCCGGCGCCGAGCAGGAAGATCAGCGCGAACAGATACCACTGCAATTCCAGCCAGGCGTTGGAACCGAGATCGAAGCCGTAGCGCAAACTGGCATTGGTCGCCGAAACCAGCGTCGCCGCCAGCACCAGCCACTTCACGCCGCGGCCGACGGTTTCGTTGAGCGCATCAATACCGCTTGCCAGCCGCAAGGCCAGCGCCAACACAGCCCGCATCAGTCGCCCGCGATGGTCATCTGATCGATCAGGATCGAACCGACCCGGCGCGAACCACGCGTTTCGACGTCGCTGCCCAACGCGACGATGCCCTTGAACATGTCGCGCAGATTGCCGGCGATGGTGATTTCTTCCACCGGGTAGGCGATGACGCCGTTTTCAACCCAGAAGCCGGCGGCGCCGCGCGAATAGTCGCCGGTGACCATGTTGAGGCCGTGGCCGAGCAGTTCGGTGACCAGCAGGCCGTTGCCCATTTTCTTCAGCAGGGCGGCGAAGTCTTCGCCGGTGGAGGGCACGATCAGGTTGTGGTTGCCGCCGGCGTTGCCGGTGCTGTGCATGCCCAGCTTGCGCGCGCTGTAGCTGCCCAGGAAATAGCCCTGCACGACGCCGTCCTTGACCACATCGCGGTCCTGCGTAGCGACGCCCTCGGAATCGAACGGCGAAGACGACAGGCCGCGCGCGATGAACGGCCGTTCCTGCAATTGGAAGAAGTCGGGAAACACCTGGCTGCCCAGGCTATCGAGCAGGAAGGACGACTTGCGATAGAGATGGCCGCCGGAAATGGCGGAAACGAAGCTGGCGACCAGGCCGGTGGCGATCGGCGCCTCGAACAGCACCGGGCACTGCCGTGTGCTCAGCTTGCGCCCGTTCAGGCGCCGCACGGTGCGCTCGCCGGCGCGCAGGCCGACGCTCTCGGCGGAATCCATGTCCGCCGCCGCGCGTGCCGTGGTGTACCAGTAGTCGCGCTGCATCGCGTCGTTCTCTTCCGCGATCACGGCGCAGGACAGGCTTTGCCGGCTGCTCGGATAGCCGCCGGAAAAACCGAGCGAGTTGGCATAGATGAATTGCGAAACCTGGCTCGACAGCGAACCCCCTTCGGAATTGGCGATGCGCGAGTCGACGCCCAGCGCGCTCGCCTCGCAGGTGCGCGCCAGTTCGGCGGCGGCTTCGACGCCGATATCCCAGGGATGGTAGAGGTCGAGTTGCGGCATCAAGCCGTCCAGCATGTCGGCGCGCGCCAGTAAATCCGGCTCGGCCAGGCCGGCGCATGCGTCCTCGGCGGTATAGCGCGCGATGCTGAGCGCCTTCTCCACCGTGCGCGCCAGGGCGTCGGCGGAAAAATCCGAGGTGGAGGCATGGCCGCGACGCTGGCCCAGATAAACGCTGATGCCGATGCCTTTGTCGCGGTTGTGCTCGATGGTCTCGATCTCACCATGCCGCACGGAAATGGACAGGCCGCTGCCTTCGGAAACTTCCGCCTCGGCGGCGGAAGCACCGCCGGCCTTGGCCAGATCGAGCACCTGGGCAGCAAGCCCTTGCAGGGCATCACGGGTAAAACTGAATGGACTGTTGGAACGATTGGACACGGCTGGACCTGAGGGAATCGGCAAAGTCGTTATGATACCAACCCATTTCCTGGCTCCCGGTAGCGTAACTATGCAAGATCAAGATTTCGAAGACGGCGAACACCTCGTCAGCAAAAGCCAGCGCAAGCGCGAAAGCACCGCGCTGCAAGGCCTGGGCAAGGAATTGTTCGCGCTTTCGCGCGACCAGTTGAAGAAGATGAATTTGCCGGAAAAACTGCTGGACGCGTTGCTGGAAGCCAAGCGGCTGACCAGTCACGAAGGCATCCGACGCCAGATGCAGTACATCGGCAAGGTCATGCGCGATGTCGAAGTCGAACCGATCGATCAGCAACTCGCGGTGATTCGCGGCGAATCGAATGTCACCAAAGCGGCGTTTCACGCGCTGGAAACCTGGCGCACCCGCCTGATCGAGAGCGACCCGGCGTTGAACGAGTGGCTGGTGCTGCACCCCGACACCGACGTCCAGCAATTCCGCCAATTGATCCGCAATGCGCGCAAGGAAGCCGCCGAGTCGAAACCGCCGAAGTCGAGCCGCGCGCTGTTCAAGCTTTTGCGCGAGTTGAGCGAACCCACGGTCTAGCAGCCGGCCTGCATTTACCCTGGGTAGGGCGGAAAAGCGCAGCGCCTTCCGCCGTATGCAGCGGGCAATGGCGGAAGGCAGCGGAGTCGTTGCTGCTTTAGCAGCTTACGGATCCGGCGTGCCCCTTGCGGGTGCGCTACGCTTTTCCGCCCTACAGACTGTTTCCATAAGTTCCAGACAGCGTGCAACACCACACTAGCGCCGGGAATTTTTCGTCACGCCAGTCGAGAAGCCAACAGGCACGCGCCGATTTATCGGCAACGCCGGCGAATCCGGTCACGCGAACCCGGCGCGGACGCCCCGCGCACGCGGCCTGCCGGCGCGGTAACAAGCTTTATCCGCGCACGGTCGGCAAAAATGGCACGCTGCTTGCTGTATCCCCCCTAAGTCCAATCTCCGATAAACGCCGTGCCGCGCTCTGCTCGCCCCCCTGTCCAGAAAACCGAATCCGCCCCGGGATCGGCACGGGCATTCATCTGCCATACCGGCGTACTGGCGCATCTGCTCGGCGAACTGGGCGGACGCAAAGAACTGGAAAGCGACACCGCGAACCTGCTGGTGCTCGATCCGGTGCTGGCCTTGCGGGCGCTGGAGGCTTATGCGCAATCGCATGCGGGCGAGTCGTTGAGCTCGGCCAGCGCATTTTTCACCCATGCCGATCTGCTCGACGAACTCGACGCCTGCACGCTGAAAGGCATCGCGACCACGGCCGCAACCGAACAACTCGCCCGCGCACCCAACGACGCGCAGGACGCAATCTGGCGTCTGGCCTTGCGCAGCGCCGTGTTGAGCCGCCTGCTGGCGGAAGCGATCGATTACCCGAGCCCGGACGAAGCCTGGCTGGCCGGCTTGCTGGTCTGGTTGCCCGGCTTTTCGCATGCGCTTGCCAGCGACGTTGTCGATGCCGCGCAAGCCCTGCAAGCCAGCCAGGCGGCGCTGGACCGCTTGCCATTGCGCACCTTCCTGCCGGACGCGTTGCGTTATCTGCATGAACCCGCCGCACGTCTGCGCGATGCCGCACCGCTCGTGCAGTTGGCGGTGGCGGCACATCGACTGGCCCAGCTCGGCGCTGCCGCAAGCACGAGCAAATCTGAAATTTCGCTGCTGGATGAGCTATTCTTGGCCGCGAAAATTGACCAGAAAGCCCTAGGGGAAATGTTTAATAAAGCGGAACAAACGGTTGGCGCCATCTATGCCGAAAACGGTTGCAAGCAGGTCGGCGAAATGGCGCTGGAGCTGATCCGCTACAACCAGCTCGAACTTGCCGCCAGCGCGATGCACGAAAACAGCGAAACCGCCATCCTGACCCTGGCCAATCTGCTCGCCAGCCAGGAGGGTCTGGCCGACCCGATCTACCTGAAACTGAACAAGCGCACCAGCTTCCTCGAAGCCAGCGCTCTCGGCAGCCACACCGCCCCGCCGGTTTCGATTCGCGTCGAAGGCAGCAAAACCGCAGCCGTCCGCGCGTTGTTCACGCGCTCCGCCGTCGTCGTGCTGGAAAGCAACGGCAACGATGCCGCCGTGCTCGACCTGCAGCTGATCCGCCAGGCCGATTCCGACGGACTCGTCGCCATCCCGGTCGGCGAAGGCGCGAGTCAGGGCGTGCTGCTGGTTTGCGGCAGCGCCTCGGCCATCGCCACCGTCGCCGCGATGCCGAAACACTACGCCCGCATGGGCGAACTGGCCGGCCGCACGCCAGTGCAGAGCATCATCGTCGAAACCGGCAACGGCTATCCGGATGAACAGGGCGATGGCTTGCCGGCGCGGGTGCGACGGGCCGCGCACGAGATCAACAATCCGCTCGGCATCATCAAGAATTACCTGGCCATCCTGAAGGTCAAGCTGGGCGACGACGCGCCCATTTCCGACGAGCTGCGCATCATCTACGAAGAGCTCGACCGCATCGTGCGCATCGTGCGCGGCCTGACTCACGACGACGTCGAGCCCGGCCGGCTGAACGAAGCCTCCGACCTCAACGCGCTGATCCAGGATCTGGTCAAGGTCACGCAGCCAACCTGGCAAGGCAAAGGCATCCAGGTCTCCACCCAGCTGACGCCGGGACTGGACCGCCTCAGCAACGACCGCGACAAGCTGAAACAAATTGTGCTTAACCTGATGCTCAATGCGATCGAAGCAACGCCGGCCGGCGGAACGGTACGCATCGAGACTGCCGCCTTGTCGAATCACCGCCACGAACACTTCATCGAAATTCTTGTTGCCGATTCCGGCCCCGGCATTCCGCCCGATGTCGCCGACCAGATCTTCGACCCGCTCGACTCCGCCAAAGGCGACGGCCACGCCGGTCTCGGCCTTTCCATCGTCAATTCGCTGACGCAGGCGATGGAAGGCAGCATTACCTTCAAGACCGGTGCATCCGGTACGACATTCCAGATATCATTGCCGGCGAATTGAAGGGCTATGTCTTCAGATATAACCCTTACACGTTAATCCCAGACGAATCGAAGGGTTATCCGATGCATGGTCACGCGGTCGCAGGCTCGAACCAGTCACTGATCAGCCTGCTGATCGTGGAGGACGAACCGCGCTACCTGGAAAGCACGCGTCTGCTGCTGTCGCAACATGTGCACAGCATCGACGCCGCGCTCACCGCCGCGCAAGCCTTCGCGCTGCTGGCCGTACGTAGTTACGACCTCGCCCTGCTGGATCTGCGTCTGCCCGACGGCAATGGGCACGAAATCATGGCCTACATCCGCGCGCATCATCCGAGCTGCCGGATCATCGTAGCCAGCGGCGACAGCCAGATCGAATCCGCCATTCAATCGTTGCGCCTGGGCGCCTACGACTACCTGCGCAAACCCTACGAGCCGGAAGAGCTGATCAAGACGGTACGCAACGTCGTACAGAAACTGCAACTCGAACGCGACAACGCGCGCATGGTGCATCAGCTCGAACAATCCGAGCAGTGGCACCGCCTGCTGGTGAACACCTCGCCGGATGTCATCTACACGCTCGATGCCGGCGGCCGCTTCACCTATCTCAACGACAGCATCGTCGGCACGCTGGGCTACATGCCGGGCGAACTGATCGGCCGCGACTACACCACGCTGATCGCGCCGGATCAAATGGATAACGCGCTCTACCACTTCAACGAACGCCGCACCGGCGAACGCGCCACGCGCAATTTGGAATTGCTGCTGCGCCGCAAGGACGATCTGCTCAGCAGTCTGACCGAGCGGACCTCCGATCAACGTGTCGTCGTCGAACTGTCCGCAATGGGCATGTACCGCCCGACCAACCTGGGCATGGGCGAATTTCTCGGCACCTACGGCGTCGCGCGCGACATCAGCGCGCGCAAGCAGGCGGAAGCGACCATCGCCTTCCAGGCCTATCACGACCTGCTCACCGGCCTGCCCAACCGCTCGCTGTTCAAGGACCGCCTCGGCCAGGCCATGGTGTATGCCAAGCGCCACGGCCAGACCATGGCGACGCTGTTCCTCGACATGGACCACTTCAAGGTGGTCAACGACACGCTCGGCCATCTTGTCGGCGACGGTTTGCTGCAGGCGCTGGCACAACGTCTGCGCAGCAGCCTGCGCGAGGGTGACACGCTGTCGCGCATCGGCGGCGACGAGTTCATGCTGCTGCTGCCGCATATCCGCTCGCGCGACAACGCCGCCTACATCGCCCAGAAAATCATCGCCTCGCTGAAGCAGCCGTTCAACATCGAAGGCAACGAGCTGTATGCCGGCATGAGTATCGGCATCGCGATCTACCCGGACGACGGCGACAACATCGAAACGCTGATCAAGCATGCCGATATCGCCATGTACCACGCCAAGGATCACGGCCGGAACGACTACAAATTCTTCACGCAGGATCTGCACAAATCGTTCACCGGCCGCCTGGCGGTCGAAAACGAGATGCGCCACGCGCTGGAAAAGAAAGAGTTCGAGGTGTTCTATCAACCCCAGGTCGCCGTCGAAAGCCAGCGCCTGCGCGGCATGGAGGCGCTGATCCGGTGGAACCACCCGACCCGCGGCATGGTGTTGCCGAACGATTTCATCCCGATCGCCGAAGAATCCGGCCTGATCACGCCGATCAGCGAATGGGTCATGGGCGCTGCCTGCCGCCAGGCCAAACTCTGGCGCGACTCGGATCTGCCGCCGATCACGATGGCGATCAACCTGTCCGCCCGCCAGATCGAGCACCCGCAATTCGTCGAGAAATTCCTGCACTGCCTGCACAAACACATGGCGGACGGGCAAGGCATCGAAATCGAGATCACCGAAAGCACGCTGATGCGCGACATGGACGGTGCCATCGGCAAGCTGCGCAAGCTGGCGGAAATGGGCGTCGAGATTTCCATCGACGACTTCGGCACCGGCTACTCCTCGCTGTCCTACCTGAAGAAACTGCCGATCAACACGATCAAGATCGACCGCAGCTTCATCCACGACCTCAACGGCCACATGAACAACGGCAGCACCATCGTCGCCGGCATCGCCGCGATGGCGAAGGGGCTCAAGCTGAAAGTCGTCGCCGAAGGCGTCGAGACGCGCGAGCAACTCGACTACCTGCAGAAACTCGGCTGCGACACCTATCAAGGCTTCTTCTTCAGCCGCGCGGTGCAGGCCGACGCAGCCACCGAGATCCTGACCCGCGATTCGAGCCAGCCGGTTTGAGCCGGACGGTTTGATCCATTCGGCGCGCAAGCGCCGCGCATTCCGGGACAATGGCGCTCCGTTTCCTCTGCTTAGCCCGTCATGTCCCACCATCGCCTCAGCGCCGACAGCATGACCGCGCGCACCACCGCCAGCCAGTGGCGTGCCGCCTGGTCGCTGTTCCCTTACGTCTGGCAATACAAGAACCGCGTCATCGCCGCCTTCGGCCTGCTTTTGTGCGCCAAGCTCGCCAACGTCTCGGTGCCGCTGGTGTTGAAGGAAATCGTCGATCACCTGGAACATCCCGATGCAGTTAGCCTCGCGCTGCCGCTGATCCTGATCGTGCTGTACGGCCTGCTCCGTTTCGGCAACACCGGCCTCACCGAACTGCGTGACGCCCTCTTCGCCCGCGTCCTGCAACGCGCCATGCGCGGCGTCATCCACGACGTGTTCCAGCACCTGCATGCGCAATCGCTGCGCTTTCACCTCGAACGCCGCACCGGCGGCCTCGCTGTCGATATCGAACGCGGCGCCCGCTCGATCCGCTTCCTGATCAACTTCACGCTGTTCAACATCGGCCCGACGCTGCTGGAAATTCTGATGGTGGCCGGCGTGCTGTTCGTCAAATACGACCCCTGGTTCGGCGCCATCACGCTGATGACGCTGGCGGTGTACATCGCCTTCACGGTCGCGATCACCAACTGGCGCCTGCAATACCGCCGCGCGATGAACGAGACCGAGGCCGCCGCCAATGCGCGCGCGATCGACAGCTTGCTCAACTACGAGACGGTGAAGTATTTCAACAACGAGCAATACGAAGCCGACCGTCTGAAAGCCGACCTGCGCCGCGCCGAGGACGCCTCGGTGCAAAGCGAGATCTCGCTGGCCTGGCTGAATGCCGGCCAGTCTTTCATCATCGCCGTCGGCGTCACCGCGATGATGGGTCTGGCCGCGCAAGGCGTCGCCAACCAGAGCATGACACTGGGCGACCTGGTGCTGGTCAACGCCTACCTGATCCAGCTGTTCATCCCGCTCAACTTTCTCGGCACCGTCTACCGCGAAATCCGCAACGCGCTGACCGACATGGAAAAACTGTTCGGCCTGCTGCACAAACCGCCCGAAATCGCCGACGCCGCCGACGCGCGGCCGCTGGCGGCAAGCCAGGGTGAGGTCTGCTTCGAGCGGGTTGGCTTCGCCTACGACCCACGCCGGCCGATCCTGCACGAGGTCAGCTTCACCATCCCTGCCGGCCGCAAGCTCGCCGTGGTGGGCGCCAGCGGCGCCGGCAAATCGACGCTGTCGCGCCTGTTGTTCCGCTTCTTCGACGTCAGCAGCGGCTGCATCCGCGTCGATGGCCAGGACATCCGCCAGGTCACCCAGGCCAGCCTGCGTAAAAGCATCGGCATCGTGCCGCAGGACACCGTGCTGTTCAACGACACGCTGTACCACAACATCGCCTACGGCCGCCCGGAAGCGAGCCGGGAAGAAGTGCTCGAAGCCGCCCGCGCCGCGCATCTCGACCGCTTCATCGAAGGCCTGCCGGATGGTTACGATTCCCTCGTCGGCGAACGCGGCCTGAAACTCTCCGGCGGCGAAAAACAGCGCGTCGCCATCGCCCGCGCGATCCTGAAAAACCCGCCGATCCTGGTGTTCGACGAAGCCACCTCCTCGCTCGACAGCGGCACCGAACAAGCCATCCAGCACGAACTGACGCGCATCTCGGAAAACCGCACCACGCTAGTCATCGCGCATCGTTTGTCCACCGTGGTCGACGCCGACGAAATCCTGGTGCTGGAAAACGGCCGTATCGTCGAACGCGGCAACCACGCCGCGCTGCTGGTGCTGGATGGACGCTACGCGGCGATGTGGCGGCTGCAACAGCGGGAAGAAGCGCAACCCGCCGCGTAAACCGAACAGCGGCCGAGTGTCGTCAAGGTTCGAGCGCTGACTTGAGGCCTCCGTCGACGTGACGCCCGGCAACACATCCATTTGCTGATCGGCCTGATCCGACAGCCGTTCCAACCTGATATCGGCCATTCGCCAATGACTGCTTACTCAGGCATCGAATGATCTCTCCAGGTAGAGTAGAGATGTGGCGCGGTAGCAGTAGGTTTGGTTTGTCTGTTGCCGCCC
>JASJPG010000139.1:0-20107 GCA_031426815.1 Hydrogenophilaceae bacterium | reverse complement strand
CGCCGGGTGGGATTTGCACCCACTGGAAAGCGCCGCCTTTTCACGGCGCACACCCAATGAAGTCATTCGCTTAATCGGTGGATCTACGGCAGGTAACTGAGTGGAGCCGTCGCACGGCACAACCACATACGGACAGCACGCCAGCCTCAACGGCCATTCGCGTACCAGCCAGTCTTGGCCGGCAATCAATGTATCGGTTACCTGCCGCTCGAACAACAACCGCCTTGATCTGCCGCTTTTCGATTTTGGCGAACCTCACACTGCCACCCGCTGAGGTTATTCGCCTCCGATGGCTGTCACCTGCGGAAGCTCATGCGGCCTTGGCTCAGCCTGATCGGACAGTGGAACTCTAGTGCATTTCCTACTCTCACCTGCCGCGTCACGCCCCATGCTGAGGAGAACCTACTGCGCAAATCCGCAGCTTGATGCGGGATCAACGGGGCATGGGTAAGTCTGTGGAAACCCCGGAAGCCGGCGGAAAACGCTATTCGAAATAACTCAGCAAGATCCACGCTTGTCACTACCCTAAATAAAGACACTTAGGTCTTTATATTAGTTAATAAGGGGTTGCTCAGATACCCAGGGAATGAAATTCCTGGCTTTCTGCAGCGTGCTGCGGGAGCGGTTGAAAAGCGCCATTTGCCACGCTGACGGCAATGGATCCATGAAGTTCGTAATCAAAACAAGCGGAGGGTGCAATGAAACATCATCACAAAGAAACCCATGCAACACCGTTACGGACACGGCTGCTGGGAGCGATGCTATTGGCTGCATGGATTCCAGGCTGGGCAATCGCTGCCGATCCGCCGAATCCACCGAAGGGTTATGTGCTGTTTGCGCATGGCATGGACGACCATGCGGGTACCTGGGAAAGATACGCAGTGCATGCCCAAGCCCTCGGTTACCAAGTCCATCGCACCAGTGTCATCTCCTGCGGGTTGGTCGAAACCCGGGGCGAGCAGTTGGCCGACTACATCAACAGCCTGCCGGTTCCGCCGCGCAGCCTGAAGGCTGTCGGGCACAGCATGGGCGGACTCGACCTGCGTTACATTGTGGGAAAAGCCTACGACGATTCGACTCCCCAGCTTAAATTCAGGCGGGCGGCGAACAAGATCATGAAGGTCTATACCATCGGCACGCCGCATCAGGGCAACGTTCTGGCAGGCTTTCCCGCATTCGGGTGCGCAGGCGAACCTGCCCGCATCAGCTTATCCAACGACTCGATGGATTGGTTCAACGTTAATTATCCCTACGCCAAATTTTCCTTGGGTGAGGATGAGCCACGAATGCCTTTCCTCGCCTTTTATTTCCAATGCACAGGAGGGACAGATGGCACGGTCGGGACAGTTAACCAACGATGGCAAGGGGCTCCCTCTTTCCCAATGGAGCTCAGCGGAACTCACTCCTCCGGTGTCAGCGGTATCGGATGCCCGGAAGAGCTTAATAACACCCGGGTGCTGGATTTCATCCTGAGCGATGTCGCGCTTCCAGAGGTGCCCAATGAGCCTACT
Organism: Hydrogenophilaceae bacterium; assembly: GCA_031426815.1. Taxonomy (GTDB): domain Bacteria; phylum Pseudomonadota; class Gammaproteobacteria; order Burkholderiales; family Thiobacillaceae; genus PFJX01. The sequence continues at coordinate 18,596 of JASJPG010000139.1, read as the reverse complement.
TATGTGGCTAGGCTCCACCCACTTGGTGACCTGGAACCCGCTGGTTGGGAGTATGTAGACCCCTGGACGGCAACACGCTACCGAGTCAAAACGAGACGCTTTGGATCGGGTGAGTTGAACTACCAAGGGGATATGAACTTCGGACCTGAGTTTCTTCCCAGCGATGCGTCTTGGGAGCGGTGCACTCTGCTTGCTCAAGGAGTCAATGCTTATGACTGCTTTCTTTCAATTTGCCGTCCTGTACCCACCAAAACAGATATCTATGCAGGCGTCGGGACGATGACGCCCTGGACGCCAGCAGAGGGGAACGGGGCACTTTGGCCGAATTTTGACAATCCACAGGGCAATGTAGCGGTGTTTGACATTACTGGGTCAGACCCGATCGCCGTATGGGGCAGATTCGGCGCCTATTCGGCTGGTTATAAAGGAATGGCTGGCTTGTCCGCAACCTGCATCGCCCCCCTGGAGGTGCACCCCGCGCCGATTGCACATGCGGGGAGCGACCGGACAGTGCGCATCGGCTCCATCGTTGCCCTGAATGGGAGCGGCAGCACCGACCCGGAAGGCGGCACACTCGAATTCATCTGGGAGAATTATTCGACGTTACCCCCTGCCGGGAATCCGACGCCACCGGCACCGGCCACCCTGTTCCTGGCGGATCCGAGTGCCATGAACCCGCGCTTCACGCCGGCCGCGTTGGGGACTTTTCGATTCAGCCTGACGGTGGATAACGGCGTGCGCTACAGCGAGGTCACCGATACGGTGGACATCAAGGTCGCGGCATTGGGAGATATCGACGCGGACGGTGATGTGGACAGCACGGACTTGAATTTTGTCGTCACCGTCCGGAACACACCCGCAAGCAGTTCCAGCGACCCGCGCGACCTCGACGGCAACATGAAGATCGACGCATTGGATGCGCGCAAGTTGACCGTTCTTTGCACCCGTCCGCGCTGTGCGACGCAATAACCTCAAGGCAACCAGGAGCACATCATGAAATCACCTTTGATCGCAGCCATCGGCACCACACTGGCTTTGTGCATCGCTCAGCCCGCGGGCGCCGTCACTGTCGGCCTTACCCCCGCGGCGCAATCGGTAAATGTTGGCTCGGCTGCGACAGTCAATCTCTACATTTCCGGGCTCGGTTTCTTTGCCGCGCCCTCGCTGGGGACGTACGACCTGAAAATCGATTTCGATCCGTTGATATTGAGCTTCACTGGCGCCAGCTTTGGCAATGGTTTGGATCTGTATGGATTGGGTAGCTTGTGGGAGGTAACTCCCGGTAACGGGAGCGTCAATCTGTTCGAACTGTCCTATGACTCGCCGTCCGATCTCGACGCCCTGCAGGCGGACACGTTTGTAATGGCCACCCTGACTTTCAACGCCATCGGTAATGGGACAAGCCCACTGCTCATCTCGGTGAACGCCCTTGGCGATGCCTACGGTGATCCATTGGCTGCAGATCTTGTCGGCGCGAACATCAGTGCAGTCCCGGAGCCTGTGAATCAACTGCTGATGGGCGTTGGTGTCGGCATGATTGCCTTGTTCATGCGGCGTCGAAAATCCTGACGAAAAAAAGAGCTGCCTACGCGGCGTAGGGCGGTTGAGTCGAAGGTTTCTCCGCCGAATGCATGCGGCGGAAGGTCTGCGTTTTTCCGCCCTACATCCGGCTACCTGGCCGTCTCCTTTGGCCGATTTGCTCGCTTTGGGGTGTAAGGCTGGTTACAAAGGGAAGCAGTCAGTCGGATGGCTGCTTTCCAGATTCATCGAGTGACGGCAGTTGGCCGTCCAGAGACTGCTGGACAATAGCCTGACAGCAGTCACTCGCCGGCAGCCATCTATCCGACATACCCGCCGTTCCGAGGTGCGACAGGCCCAACTCCACACTGCGGGTGTCGTCGGCCAGGGCTTTCATCGTTCACACCACAGAGCGGAGATCGCCGGCGGCGTCGATCTTGCGTCGCAGGTTGGTGGTGTTGCTCATTCCGGCTCGGCAGGTTCACTCCAGTCTGCGGCTGCCGTGGAGTGCTCGGCTCGGCCCAGCGCGCTTTCAATGGATCGTGCCAATTTGTCGGCAGCACCGTCGACGGCCTGGCCGAGGCTCTGTGCGGCGAAGCTGGCGGCGATGGGTTGGCGGCCGTTGAGGCGGGCTTCCAGCAGGCAGCGCTTGTCGTTCTGGCCGCTCTTGTTGGCGTTCTCGTCGCTGAGGTGCATCTCCACGCGGGTGATGCGCTCGTTAAAGCGATGCAGGCAGGTTGCGACCGTGTCGCGCAGTTGTGCCGCTAGCGCCTCATGGACTTCGATGTTGTGGTCGGTGTTGATCTGGATTTGCATGGTGTACTCCGGTGATGTGCGGGCTTGACGAAGGCGTTAGCGGTCAGCTGCCTAGAACGAGAAGTTGTATCGGGTTTGTCATGTCTTCCCCTTGGACGCGCTATCGGGCAGGAAGCCTGCCAGCATCTGGCGAGCGATCTCGACGAAGCTGGCCCGATCTTTGTCGTTGAGCGTGTCGGCGCTTTCGCAGCGCGCACTGTTTGACCGGCGACGCGAGCGGGGCGAGCTTGCCCGCCAATGGACTTATGCTCATTTCCACATTACGTAAGTGTTTGCCTTTGCTGCCGCAGCGAGAAGATCAATGAGAGGCAGCGCTCGATGCGCCATGCTGACCACGGGTTCGTCCGCGTTCTTGTCCTCGGCTGGCTCGGAGGCCTTTACTGCCTCGATCGCGACGGTGATCCGACTCAGGGCCGCCGGAACATCTTCCGCCACAATCGCACCCGGCACGGTGGTGCTGTGCCCCATCATTTTCAACATGGCAACCGCGACATCCCCGAACATAGTGATGTCGGCATAGGCTTTGGTAGTGAATGTCACGAGCATGAAAGGCTCCACAATTCAGAGGTAGTCAGGTCAGTCTTCTCCAATGCACCGAAGTTTGTATGTGCGCTATCGAACATTTTCAGATGACCGGGCACGGACGCTGGCATTAACCGACACATTGCCGACCGAGAGGAAGCTGCTGGTTGCCCCGGTCGCCTTGTCGTACCCGATGCGTGGCGGTATTGAAGTGATGAATCCGCTCATGCTGCCAGTTGCTGGTGGCACATTGCCCCCATCAAGACGGTCGAAAACTCAGTTTCCCACTCGGTTTCCAAATAACCGTCGTCCAATCAGCAGCGGCAAGCGCAGCAGGAAGCCCAGCAACAGACGGGTGTGCATCCAGGTCAGTAGGATGTTGTCGCGCAGGTAATTGAAGTGCGACACGCCACCTTCCGCGGCGGTCAGATACTTCACCGGCGCCGGCAGATTGATCGGGCGCACGCCGCGCCAGCACAGGCGCACCACGACCTCGGGATCGAAGTCGAAGCGGCGCATCCAGCGCTTGCCATGCATCACCTGGCGCAGGGGTTCGATGGGATAGATGCGGAAACCATAGAGCGAATCGCCGATGCCCATCCACAGGGTCTCTAGGTTGGCCCACATGTTGGATAACTTGCGCCCCTGCACGCGCAGTTTTGGCGCGCTGACGTCGAACACCGGCACACCCAGGACCATGCAAGCCGGAGCCGCCATCGAGGTGGCCATAAAGGTCGGGATGAGGTCGGTCGGATGTTGACCGTCCGAGTCCAGGGTGAGGACGTGGCTGTAGCCAGCCTTCACGGCAAGGTCGAGACCGTGCAGGACCGCCGCGCCCTTGCCGACGTTTACAGGCAACACCAGCACCCTGAGGCCAGGATCCGTCGCGGCCATTTCCTGGAGGCCGGCGACGCTGCCGTCGCTGCTCCCGTCCACCACCACCCACACCGGCGTCCATTGCTCACGCGCGGCGCGCACCGTGTCATAGACCCGGGCGCCGGGGTTATAGCTGGGGACCAGCACCAGGTGGCTGGCGGAGACGTTCATATCAGGTGCCATCAGGTGTGTTGAGCCGCGCCGGGAGGCAGGAAACACGGGGCATCGCGCAGTTCTTCGATGTAGTAGCGCTCCAATTCCTCGGTGAATATCCCGGCCTTTTCCAGTGGCTCGAAACGGCGACCGAGCCGGACGCGATAGGTGATAGGCAACCTCGGGCGACGAAACAGCGGCCAGCCCTTGCTGAGATAGGCCGAGTCGGTCTCGATGAACACGGTCTGGATCGGCACCTTTGCCCGACTGGCGATGAGCGCGGCCGTGCCCTTGCAGGGATTAACCGGCCAGCGGGTCGTGCGGGTGCCTTCCGGGAAGATCAGCAGGTGACTGCCGTTGTTCAGTTCGGCCACGGATTGTTTGATCATGCTCAACCTCGCGTCGTTGCGGATGTAGCCGGCCAGGCGGGCGCCGGCGCCGAGGAAGACGTTATCGACCAGGGCGGCTTTCATGATGCAGGTCACATTGGGTAGGCGCGAGATGACCAACAGGGCATCGAGCAGGCAGGGATGATTGGGGGCGACAATCAGCGGGCCTTCGTCACGCAACGCGTCGAGCGCGCTGAGATCGAAGCGGCAGGCCCCAACCATGGCAAGCGCGCCCAGGTAGCTGCGAAAAATGGTCGTGATGGCCCAGCGTCCAAGCGGGTCGGCCCAATGCCTCGGCAAGACGAAATAGAGGGGCACGGAGAGCATTGACCAAGTCAGGGTCAGCGTACCGAGCAGTCCCAGACCGAACCACAGCGCAGCGTATTCGTAGATCCGATGTATCCAGCGTCTTGCCCGCTCAACGCTCACTTGAACGCCTCGACGCGGGTGGACGCTTGCGTCAGGATCGAGGCGATTCTTATGCCGGTGAAAATGTAATGGTCACGCTGCAACAACAGTTACTCCGACAGGGGATAGTGGTAGTAAAGCGCATTCAGGTATCGAGCCACCGCCGCAATGTCTTCATCCCCCCATCCAAGCCTGGAAACGTCCTGCCAGCGACTGACTTCTGTCTGCAGACTGGTCCAGTCAGTGACGACTTTCTTGTCCCGCCAATGAACCTGGTCGTTATGGCAAGCAAGGCAATGGATTGAGTACATCAACTCACCGCGGGTAGCGGCACGCATGGACTGTGCATCGGCAGCAGGAAGATTCCAGAACGAGATGGACAGCACTGCGAGTAACGATCTCAGAAGCATGTGCGCCCCCCCAAAATGATGCTTTCGGACCGAGTATATCGCTCGAAACAGACTTGGTCGTTACACGCAATTTCGTATAGCGGTTCGATGCAGCGGTAATGGCGCAGGACGCCTGACGCGGCAGAATGGTGCGGCGCCGGGCAGGCCAACACAGCCTTAACGATTGTGGCTTAACGCCTGCCAACCCGGATCGCCAGCGGCCAGGTGACCTGCCGCTCGCGCTCCGCATCGCCCCACAGCGGCGCCAATTCTTCGGCCAAAGCGAGCACCGGGTCATCGCCATGCGCCGCGATGTAGCGCCCGGTCGCCGACCAGCTGCGGAAATAGCCGAGCAAGCGCGGCAGCGACCAGCGCGCAGTCATCGCGAACGCCGGCGCGGCGAACTCGGCGAACGGAAATTCGAGCGTGCGGTAACCCTGCTCCACCAGCCGCCGCTCCGGTGGCCAATACGGCCCGACCGTGTCGCGATAGAAGCGCTGCACGCTGGCGTTGACCGCCTCGCCTTCCAGCGTCTGCACACCATAGGTCCACACCGCCAGCACGCCGTCCGGCTTCAGCACGCGCCGCGCCTCGGCGTAGAAACGCGGCCGGTCGAACCAGTGCAGCGCCTGCGCAACGGCGATCAGATCGACCGAAGCATCCGCCAGCCCGGACGCTTCGGCCGGCGCCTGCCGGAATTCCACCTGGCCCGGTGAACTGGGAGCGCCGGCTTCCAGCCGGCTGGCCGTCGGGACGCCGGCGCTCCAATCACCGCCACCGCTTTCGCCGACATGCGGCTGCGCGCCGGCCAGTTGCGCGGCGCTGGCATCGGTGGCGACGACGCGAGCGAAATGCCCGGCCAGATCGTGCGAAGCCTGGCCGCTGCCGCAGGCGCAATCCCAGGCCAGGCCGCGCGCCGGCGCGATGTCCGCCAGCCAGTCGAACAAGGCGGCAGGGTAGCGCGGGCGAAAATCGGCGTAGGCGTTGGACACCGACGCGAAGTGGTCGCTGAAGGGTTTATTTGGCGTGGTCATCGCGGTTCATTCGTAAATTCGTAGCCTGGATGCAGCGTAGCGGAATCCGGGGCGCACCACTTCGATTCCAACACTGGGAGCGCCGGCGTCCCGCCGGCCCGCCGGCGCTCCATTTACCGCGATCTTGATGATTTCTTAACGCGCGGCAAGCAAGCCTTAGCTACTTATTGATCCGCAGCCTTCTAGAGTTCAGTGCGTACCCTTACGCATTTACAGGAGGCCGCATGGACCTGATCTATCTCTTCGCCGCACTGGCGTTTTTCGGCATCACCGCCGCGCTGGCGGTGGCTTTCGACAAATTACGGAGGCGCTGACATGAACGCGCTCTATTTGATTGCTTTGTTGGCGGCGGTCGGGGTGTTCGTCTACCTGGTCATCGCGCTGTTCTTTCCGGAGAAATTCTCATGACTGGCAACGGCTATCTACAAATTGGCCTATATCTGGCCGCGCTGCTGCTCCTGGCCTGGCCGCTGGGAATGTACATGGCGCGTGTCTATGCCGGCGATCTGCCGGTTTATGTGCGCTGGCTGCGACCACTGGAAAACGGCTTCTACCGCATGGCCGGCGTCAAGCCGGAAGAAGGCATGCCCTGGCTGCGTTACGCGCTGGCCTTTCTGATCTTCAACCTGCTCGGGCTGCTGGTGGTTTATGGCTTGCAGCGGCTGCAACTCTGGCTGCCGCTGAATCCGCAGGCACTCGGCAACGTCACGCCGGACTCCGCTTTCAACACGGCTGTGAGTTTTGCCACCAACACCAACTGGCAGGGCTACAGCGGCGAGACGACGATGAGTTATCTGACCCAGATGCTCGGCCTCAACGTGCAGAACTTCGTTTCCGCCGCCAGCGGCATGGCGGTGCTGGTCGCCGTGGTGCGAGGCTTCGTGCAACGGGAAGCCGACCGGATCGGCAATTTCTGGGTCGATCTGACCCGCTCGACGCTGTACATCCTGCTGCCGCTGTCGTTGATCCTGGCCGTGGCTCTGGTCAGCCAGGGCGTGGTGCAGACCTTCGCACCGTCGCACACGGTGGAACTGGTGCAACCGCTGCAGACCGCGACTGGTGTTGAAACGAAGCAGACCATCGCCGTCGGCCCGGCCGCCTCGCAGGTTGCCATCAAACAGCTCGGCACCAATGGCGGCGGCTTCTTCAACATCAATTCCGCGCATCCGCTGGAGAACCCGACGCCGCTGTCCAACTGGCTGGAAATGCTGGCCATCCTGCTGATCCCGGCAGCCTTGTGCATCACCTTCGGCAAGCTGGTCGGCGATACCCGCCAGGGTGTGGCCATCCTCGCCGCGATGACGATCGTGCTGGTCGGGCTGGGCGCGGTTTGCGTCGGCGCCGAACAGGCCGGCAACCCGCTGTTCGAGCGGCTTGGCCTGGCAACGCAGGCCTCTGATCTGTCCGCCGGCGGCAATATGGAAGGCAAGGAAGCGCGCTTCGGCATCGTCAACTCGGCCATGTGGGCAACCGCCACCACGGCCGCCTCCAACGGCTCGGTGAATGCCATGCACGACTCGTTCACACCGATGGGCGGACTGGTGCCGATGTGGTTGATGCAACTCGGCGAAGTCATCTTCGGCGGCGTCGGTTCCGGCCTCTACGGCATGCTGATGTTCGCCCTCGTCGCGGTATTCGTCGCCGGCCTGATGATCGGCCGAACGCCGGAATATCTGGGCAAGAAGATCGAGGCCTACGAGATCAAGATGGCCGCCGTCGCCATCCTGGTGCCGCCGCTGGTCGTGCTGCTCGGCGCGGCCGTCGCCGTCGTCGTGGCGCCCGGCGTGGCGGGTATCGCCAATCCCGGCGCGCATGGCTTCTCGGAAATCCTCTATGCCTTCTCGTCGGCCGGCAACAACAACGGCAGCGCCTTCGGTGGTCTGTCGGCCAACACGCCGTTCTATAACGGCATGCTCGGTTTCGCCATGTTGTTTGCCCGCTACTGGCTGGTCGTCGCGGTACTGGCCATCGCCGGCGCGCTGGCGGCCAAGAAAATCGTGCCCACCTCGGCCGGCACGCTGCCCACGCATACGCCGCTGTTCGTGCTGCTGCTGATCGGCAGCGTGATCGTCGTCGGCGCGCTCACCTTCCTGCCGGCGCTGGCGCTGGGGCCGGTGGTCGAGCAATTGCAAATGATCGGTGTGAAGTAAGCGGGACGCCGCGAGGAGCGCCGGCGTCCCGCCGGCTGGCCGGCTAGAAGCCGGCGCTCCCAGCCCACCATTGGAGAAACAAGATGCACAAGAATTTATCGATATACGACGCCGCGCTGATGCGGCCAGCAGCCTGGGAATCCATCCTTCGCCTCAACCCGCGCTATCAACTGAAGAACCCGGTGATGTTCGTGGTCTGGCTGGGCAGCGTGTTGACTACCGGTCTGTTCATCCAGGCCCTGGTCAGCCAGGCCGACACTCACGGCGTGGAAACCCCGGGCTTCATCCTCGCCATCAGCCTCTGGCTATGGTTCACCGTGCTGTTCGCCAACTTCGCCGAGGCAATGGCGGAAGGTCGCGGCAAGGCGCAGGCGGCCACGCTGAAGGGGCTGAAAAAGACCGTGTTCGCCAAGAAGCAGCTGGAACCGCAGCACGGCAGCAAGTGGAACACCGTGCCGGCGGAAGACCTGCGCCGCGGCGACGTGGTACTGGTGGAAGCCGGTGACACCATCCCCGGCGACGGCATGGTGATCGAGGGCGTGGCGTCGGTCGACGAATCCGCCATCACCGGCGAATCGGCACCGGTAATCCGCGAATCCGGCGGCGATTTCTCCGCCGTCACCGGCGGCACCCGCGTGCTGTCCGACTGGCTGGTGGTGAGCATCAGCGTGAATCCGGGCGAGACCTTCCTCGACCGCATGATCAGCATGGTGGAAGGCGCGAAACGGCAGAAGACGCCGAACGAGATCGCACTGACCATCCTGCTGGTAGCGCTGACGCTGACCTTTCTGCTGGCAACGGCGACCTTGCTGCCGTTCTCGATCTTCAGTGTGGCGGCAGCGGGTAGCGGCGCGGTGATCAGCGTCACCGTACTGATTGCGCTGCTGGTCTGTTTGATTCCGACCACCATAGGCGGCCTGCTCTCCGCCATCGGCGTCGCCGGCATGGGCCGCATGCTGGGCAAGAACGTCATCGCCACCTCCGGCAAGGCGGTCGAGGCGGCGGGTGACGTCGATGTGCTGCTGCTAGACAAGACCGGCACCATCACGCTGGGCAATCGCCAGGCCACCACTTTCCTGGCCGCGCCCGGCGTGACCCCGGCGGAACTGGCGGAAGCTGCGCTGCTCGCCTCGCTGGCCGACGAAACGCCGGAAGGCCGTTCCATCGTCGTGCTGGCGAAAGGGACGCTGCATCAGCGCGGGCGAGATATTCACGCCGAAGGTGCTTCCTTCGTCCACTTCACCGCGCAAACGCGGATGAGCGGCATCGACTGGCAAGGCCGCGTCATCCGCAAGGGCTCGGCGGATTCGGTGCGTGGCTATGTCGAAGCGCAGGGCGGCGCATGGCCGAAACCGGTGCAGGAAGCGGTGGATGAGGTCGCTCGGCGCGGCTCGACGCCACTGGTTGTGGTCGAAGGTACCAAGGTACTCGGCGCCATCGAACTGAAGGACATCGTCAAGGGCGGCATCAAGGAACGCTTCATCGAACTGCGCCGCATGGGCATCAAGACCGTGATGATCACCGGCGACAACCGCCTCACCGCCGCCGCCATCGCCGCCGAAGCCGGAGTCGACGACTTTCTCGCCGAGGCGACGCCGGAAGCCAAGCTGAAGCTGATCCGCCAGTACCAGGCCGAAGGCCGCCTGGTGGCGATGACCGGCGACGGCACCAACGACGCCCCGGCGCTGGCGCAGGCCGATGTCGCGGTGGCGATGAACACCGGCACCCAGGCCGCCAAGGAGGCGGGCAACATGGTCGATCTGGATTCCAACCCGACCAAGCTGATCGAGATCGTCGAAACCGGCAAACAGATGCTGATGACGCGCGGTTCCCTGACCACGTTCTCCATCGCCAACGACATCGCCAAGTACTTCGCCATCATCCCGGCCGCCTTCGCCACCACCTACCCGGCACTCGGCGCGCTCAACGTGATGGGCCTGGCGACACCGGCTTCCGCGATCCTGTCGGCGGTGATCTTCAACGCGCTGATCATCGTCGCGCTGATCCCGCTGGCTTTGAAGGGCGTCGCCTACCGACCCCTGGGCGCCGCCGCCATCCTCAACCGCAACCTGCTGGTCTACGGCCTCGGCGGTCTCATCGTGCCGTTCATCGGCATCAAGGCCATCGACCTGATATTGGTCGGGCTGAATCTGGCTTAACGGAAACTTCGTGGAGAAACCCATGCTGAAAGAACTGAAACCCGCCTTCGTCATGCTGTTGGGGCTGACTATCCTCACCGGTGTCGCCTATCCCCTGCTGGTCACTGGCATCGCGCAAGGGGTCTTCCCTGACGCAGCCAACGGCAGCCTGATCGAACAGAACGGCAAGATCGTCGGCTCGGCCCTGATCGGCCAACCGTTCAGCGACCCGAAATACTTCTGGGGCCGCCCCTCCGCCACCGGCCCGGTGCCTTACAACGCCGCCGCCTCCAGCGGCAGCAACCAGGGCCCGCTGAATCCGGCGCTGGAGGAAGCGGTCAAAGGACGCATCGACGCCCTGAAAGCCGCCGACCCCAGCCAGACCGCACCGATTCCGGTCGATCTGGTCACCGCTTCGGGTAGCGGCCTCGACCCGCACATCAGCCCGGCGGCGGCAGCCTGGCAAGCACCGCGCATCGCGCGTCTGCGCGGCCTGAGCGAGGTTGAGGTCGCCAAGCTCATCGCCAGCCATACGCAGGAACGCCAACTCGGCGTTCTGGGCGAACCCCGGGTCAACGTGCTGCCCCTGAACCTGGCCCTGGATCGTTTAGCCAAGTCCTGAGGGGAGCATGGAAATCCTCAACATCCTGATGGCTTTCGCCGCCCTGGTACTCCCGTTTCTCGTTGCCTGGGTGATCGTGAGCCGTCAGCCCCACCTCCCGAAACACGAAAGGAAATCGAAGAAATGAACCATCCGACCGTATCCCGCTCTCTCGTCCTGGCCGCCTGCATGGCATGCCTGCCTGCGCTGGCCGAGAACAGCCCGCATACCCTCAGCGGCAACATCGGCCTGACCAGCGACTACGTCTTCCGTGGCATTACCCAGACCCAGCATGACCCCGCCATCTCTGGCGGCGTCGATTACAGCCATGCCAGCGGCTTCTACGCCGGCGCCTGGCTATCCAACCAGAAATGGGTGGAAACCTACGGCACGGCCGCTGCCGGCGATGCGTACAAGACAGACAGCAATCTGGAACTGGATTTGTACGGCGGCTACAAGGGCGCGATGGGCGATGTGGGCTACGACCTTGGCCTGATTCACTACTACTACCCGGGCGACAAGATTGCCGGCATCGCCACACCGGACACCACCGAGGTCTATGTCGCCGGCACCTGGAAGATGCTGACCTTGAAGAACAGCCATGTGGTCTCTGACTACTTCATTGGCTGGACGGGCGCTGCGAATGCAAAAACCCGAGGCAGCAACTACCTCGAACTGAATGCCACGCACGATCTCGGCAACGGCTGGGGCTTGCTGGGCCATGTCGGTCACCAGAAAGTGAAACATGACGACTTCAACCTGGCTTCCTACACCGACTGGAAAATCGGCGTGACCAAGGATGTCGGCTTCGGCACCGTCACGGCCGCCTATTCCGATACCGATGCTGATAACTTGGCCTATGGCAACTGGGACGGCGAAAACGTCGGCAAGGGCGTGCTGGCCCTCTCTTTCTCCAAGACGTTCTGACCCCTGCGCGGCACCCCGAGGAGCGCCGGCGTCCCGCCGGCTTTTTTACGCCCTGCGAGCCGGTGTTGTTGATCGACGCACAATCTGCCGGCGGGACGCCGGCGCTCCCTTGGTAGGGGCTACTTACCCAAGTCGAACCCTCGCGGAATGCCACGCAGCCCCCCTTGGAGCGCCGGCGTCCCGCCGGCCTTTCCACCACCCGCGAGCCGACGCGGTTGAACAACACACAAACAGCCTGCGGCGATTTTTATCGGATCTTGATGCCTCCCCTCACCTGTCTTTACAGAATCATTACGTTGCACTGCCTAGCATTCGTGTCGTGGGCAGACCTGTAGCGAACAGGGATCTCGTCCGACTACCTGTCATTGATTGATGGAGGTTCGACATGGTGAATATCCGCTGGATCAAGAACGAAGCTGGTCATTTGGCTGCCACCTGCACGCCCTGTGCATCCGACAAACTCGTGCGCCCCATGAAGCTCGCGCCCGACTACGGCAAATCAGGATTCCTCACGGGCGTATGCCGCAACTTGCGGAAAGCTGCGTAATCATGAAAACGAGCTGGAATCCGTTGAGCATGATGAAACCGCGTCTATTCAGCGACACTAGGCAGGCAGACGAATTGAACACGACGCTTGCAAGTTATTTGCGCCGGGAAGACATCCTTCTTGATGTCGATATCGCAAACAAGGCCGATCTGCTCGATGTCATTGGCCGACACATGGAGCAGGCGCATTCGCTGCCGCGTGAGAGTGTTGTACTCGGACTCTCCCGCCGTGAACGGCTCGGTTCCACAGGTCTTGGACAAGGCGTTGCCATCCCGCACACCCGCATCCCAAACCTGAACCGGATACTGGTCGCCTACCTGCGGCCGCTGTCGCCGATCCCGTTCGATGCCCCGGATGGCGAACCGGTAGTGGATTTCCTGGTTCTGCTGGTGCCGAAAGAGGCCACCGATGAACATCTGCGCATTCTGGCCGAGGCCGCACAGAGGTTCGCCGACCCGCGATTTCGCGCCCGCTTGCGGCAGTGTGGCGATGCGTCGGCGGTCAAGCGGCTGTTCGATGCCTGGCCGCAATCGTCGGCGTGGTTCGAGTAAGCCGTCCGCTGCGTTTTCTTGAGCGCATTTTTAGCGCGCCGTTGCCTCACCTCGCCACCGCCTGTCCTGCGGATTGCAACGGATGTCTGGCGATGCCGAATATCTGGAAAGGGAAATCATGGTTATCAAATCGATATTGAATCTGCTCATCATCGGTGCCGTGATGGCAATTCTGTTGCGTGTCTGGCCGGCAGCATCGGATTCGGCGCCCTATGTGCGGGTGATGCCATCCAGCGGTGCGGGCGAAATAAACCTTCAACTCATGCATCAGGTGGAAACCTCGCTCCAGCAGACCGGTATCGCTGCACGTGGACTGGTGCTGGATCGCAGCGGCGTCACCGTGCGCGTTGCCGATGCCGCCACCCGGGATAACGCCATGAGTGTCCTGCAAACGGCGCTGGGGTCCTCTTGCACGCTGATGCCGGATGCGGTGTCGCCCTAATCGTCTAGCCATTTCCGTGCTCTACGCCCCCCTTGAAAGAGACTCCGATGATTGAATTGTTCAAGTTGCGACAAAGCATCCCGTTCATGCGCTATGGGCGCGTGACCACATTCATTTCCCTGCTGACCTTCCTCCTTGCCGTGTGGGCATTGGCCGGCAAGGGATTGAACCTGGGCGTCGATTTCACCGGCGGCAGCGTGCTGGAAGTGGCTTACCCCGCCCCGATCGAGATCGACCAGGTCAGGCGAGCCGTGGAAAAAACCGGTTTCACCGAGGTGAGCGTTCAGCGTTACGGATCATCCCAAGCCGTGCTGATCCAGTTGCCCAACAAGGGACAGATGGCTGGCGCCGCGGTAAGCGAGCACGTCATGGCAGCACTCAAGGCCGACAACGCCGGGGCTGAACTGAAACGGCTGGATTTTGTCGGCCCGCAAGTCGGCAACGAGCTTTATGAAAACGGCGCCCTGGCCCTGTTGGTGGTCTGCCTGGGCATCATGGCCTACCTGACTTTGCGTTTTCAGTGGAAATTCGCGCTGGCCGGCATCGTCGCCAATATGCACGACGTGGTCATCATCCTGGGCTGCTTCGCCTTCTTCGGATGGGAATTCAACCTCACCGTACTGGCCGGCGTCCTGGCCATCCTCGGCTATTCGGTCAACGAATCGGTCATCGTGTTCGACCGCATCCGGGAAAACTTCCGCACGATGCGCCAGGCAGACACCGCCAAAATCATCGACAGCGCCATCACCACCACCATGTCACGCACCGTCATCACCCACGCCATGACCCAGTTGATGGTCCTGTCCATGCTGTTTCTCGGCGGCGAGTCGCTGCACTACTTCGCCCTGGCGCTGACCATCGGCATTCTGTTCGGCATCTACTCCTCGGTGCTGGTGGCAAGCCCCATCGTCTACTACCTGGGCGTGACGAATCTGGACTTCATCAAGCCGGCAAAGACCGAATCCGGCGCCATGGTGTGATGCTCAGGATGGGATTTCAGTGCCTCCTTAACTTCCACCTTAACTTCCACCTTAACTTCCACATTAACTTCCACATTAACTTCCACATTAACTTCCACATTAACTTCCTTAACGCGCCTGCAGCCTATCTTTACAACGTTTTAATGTAGCCGCCACTAGCCTGAATACACCGCAACAACAGGAGATGACATGACCATCGCCCGACATGAAAAGGAACCTCCCTCGTGCCCTTCGACCGAAGACAAGCTATGCATCGGCATCGCGCTGGTCGGTGAGGACATCCAGGTAGCGACACGCGCCAGCGGCCGCGAGATCGCCCACGGCCGCTTTCCGGCCAGCCCCCTCGGCACGGCAGCCCTGCTCAGTTACCTGTCTGACTGGCAGTCACCCATGCGACTGGCCGTGGCCACCGCGGGTACCGCCGCCCTCGGTCTGGCTCTGGCGGTCGGCGCGCCGCACGGGCGGGAAGTGTTCCTGGTTTCAGCGCAAACCACACAGGCCGTTTATGCCGCATCGGACCTCGCCCGCTATGCTGAACGAGCTATCTGAAAGCAGGCATCCGGTGCATCTCCACGTTTGCCCCGTCTGCAACAAAACGCATGCAGTTACACCGGCGTACCAGTCGGTCGCCTGGGGTCGCCAGCTCTGCTGCTCTTGCGTCTGCGAGGTGGAACGCCGCCGCCGCGTGCGAAAACAACACCATGACGCCTACGCCCTGCGGGCACAGCACAAGCGCTGAAAGTACGAAACCACCTTTCGCGTGCTTCCGATTTGCTTGATGCGCCTTGCGTCAAAATCTTTACGCCATCTTGATGCAGCAAGTAATAGGCTTAGGTTGTAACGCCTGCATGCCTTGCTCGCCATGAGCGCGTTGCAGGTCTCGTGTTATCGATGGTCTCTGAAACTACACTGAGCACATGGCCGCGAACATTCAGGATAGCCGCCCCGACCCCGACGCCCTGCTGGCCAAGCTTGAAGCAGAGGAAGTGCGCGCATCGCGCGGCAAGCTGAAGATTTTCTTCGGCGCCAGTCCGGGCGTCGGCAAGACCTACGCCATGCTGGTGGCGGCGCGGCAGTTGCGGGCGCAGGGGGTGGATGTCGTGGTCGGGGTGGTCGAGACGCATGGCCGTTCGGAGACCGCCGCGCTGTTGCAGGGGCTGGAAATCCTGCCGCCGAAGGACATCGCGTACAAAAACCGTGTGCTCAAGGAATTCGATCTCGACGCGGCGCTGGCGCGCAAGCCGAGGTTGCTGCTGGTGGACGAACTGGCGCATTCCAACGCGCCCGGCTCGCGGCATCCGAAACGCTGGCAGGATGTGGAGGAGTTGATCACCGCCGGCATCGACGTCTACACCACGGTCAACGTGCAGCATCTGGAAACGCTGAACGACGTGGTCAGCGGCATCACCGGCATCAAGGTATGGGAGACGCTGCCGGACCGCTTGTTCGATCTGGCCGACGAGGTGGTGCTGGTCGATCTGCCGCCGGATGAACTGTTGCAGCGCCTGAAGGAAGGCAAGGTCTACCTGCCGCAGCAGGCCGAGCGGGCGATCCAGAATTTCTTCCGCAAGGGCAATCTGCTCGCCTTACGCGAGCTGTCGCTGCGCCGCACCGCCGACCGGGTCGACGAGGATGTGGTGGCCTACCGGCGCGATCAGGCGGTGTCAGCGGTCTGGCCGACGCAGAATACGCTGCTGGTGTGCATCGGCCCCGAGCCGGGCGGCGAGAAGCTGGTGCGCAACGGCGCGCGACTGGCGGCGCAGTTCGATGTGCCCTGGCACGTCATCTATGTGGAAACGCCGGAACTGCTGCGCCTGCCGGAAGCACGCCGCACGCGGCTGCTGAAGATCCTCAAGCTGGCCGCCGATCTGGGCGCGAAGACCGCGACGCTGCCGGGCGAGGATGCCGCACAGGTGGCGCTGACCTACGCGCGCGATCACAACCTGGGCAAGATCGTGCTCGGTCGCCGCTCGGTCGGCTGGAGCGCTTACCGTTTTCCCTGGCAGCGCCGTTTCAGCACGCGCTTGGGCGCCATTGCACCGGACATCGACCTGATCCTGGTGGAGTTGGGCAGCGAAGCGGCTGAATTGACGCAGGCCGAGCCGGCACCGAAAGCGCCGTCCAGGAAGTTCGATTGGCGCAGCTACGGTCTGGCGGTTGCCGCCGTCGTCGCGGTCTCCCTGTTCGCCACGCCGCTGCGCGATGCGCTTGAACTGGCCAACATCGTCATGCTGTTCCTGCTGGCAGTGCTGTTTGCCGCGTTCAAACTCGGACGCGGCCCGGCGCTGTTGACGGCGTTCCTGTCGGTCGCGGCGTTCGATTTCTTCTTCGTCTCGCCGCGTCTTTCCTTCGCGGTCAGCGACGTCCAGTATCTGGTCACTTTCGCCGTAATGCTGACCGTCGCACTCTCCATCGCCCACCTGACCACCGGCCTGAGCTTCCAGGCGCGGGTGGCGGAAAGCCGCGAACGGCGCATGCGCGCGCTGTACGAAATGGCGCGCGAACTGTCCAGCGCGCTGGTGCTGGAGCAGATCGAGGAAATCGGCGACCGCTTCGTCTCCTCCACCTTCGGCGTGCATGCCCACCTACTGCTGCCGGACGACAAGGGCAAGCTGCCGGTCACGATAGAACGCGGCGATGTGCTCGATCTGGGCATCGCGCAATGGTCGCTGGACCACGGCGAATCCGCCGGCTGCGGCACCGATACGCTGCCGGCCAGCCACTTTCTCTATGTGCCGTTGAAAGCCACCATGCGCGTGCGCGGCGTCATGGCCATCGCGCCGCGCGAGGAAGGCGGCCTGCTCACCCCGGAGCAGCAGCGTTTGCTCGACACCTTCGCCGCGCTGATCGGCATCGCGCTGGAGCGGGTGCATTACATCACCGTCGCTCAGGAAGCCCTGGTCAGCATGGAATCCGAGCGCCTGCGTAACGGCCTGCTGTCCAGCATCTCGCACGATCTGCGCACGCCGCTGACCGCGCTGGTCGGGCTGATCGACGCGATGATGCTGATCGAACCGAAACTGGAAGCGCAGCATCAGGAGTTCGCCGGCGCGATCCGCGAGCAGGCCATGCGCACCAGCGCGCAGGTCAACAACCTGCTCGACATGGCCCGCCTGCAAGCCGGCAAGGTCACCCTCAAGCGCGAATGGCAACCGCTGGAAGACGCCGTCGGCGCGGCGTTGCAGGCGCGCGCGGCGGTTCTCGGCGGGCATAGCGTGCGCATCGATCTGCCCGGCGATCTGCCGGTGCTGGAGCTGGATGCCGTGCTGATGGAACGGGTGTTCAGCAACCTGCTGGAAAACGCCGCGAAATACACGCCGCCGGGCAGCGTCATCGAAATCTCCGCCCGCGTCGCCGGGGAAGCTGTGGAAGTTTCGGTGTGCGACAACGGGCCGGGCCTGCCGCATGGCATGGAACAGGCCATCTTCGAGAAATTCACCCGCGGCAAAGAGGAAAGCAACGTCGTCGGCGTCGGCCTTGGCCTCGCCATCGCGCGCGCCATCGTCGTCGCGCACGGAGGCGACATCCGGGCCTACAACCAGGCACAAGGCGGCGCCTGCTTCGCGTTCACGCTGCCGGTTGGCAATCCGCCGGCGATCATGTAGGTGCGAATTCATTCGCACCTACAAAGGAAACGGAATGAGCGAACCCGCCATCAACCTCGTCCTGATCGAGGACGACAAGGAAATCCGCCGCTTCGTGCAAAGCGCGCTCGGCGCCTCCGGCTTCCAGGTCTGGCCGGCGGAAACCGCCGAGCGCGGCCTGATCGAAGCCGCCACCCGCCAGCCGGAACTGATCATCCTCGACCTCGGCTTGCCCGACCGCGACGGCCTCGACGTCATCCGCGACCTGCGCGCCTGGACCGCGATGCCGATCCTGATCCTGTCCGCGCGCGGCGAAGAAACCCAGAAGGTCGCCGCCCTCGACGCCGGCGCCGACGACTACCTGACCAAACCGTTCGGCGTGCCGGAACTGCTTGCCCGCCTGCGCGCGCTGCTGCGCCGGGTGGTTCATCTCGAAGACAGCGGCAAAGCCCTGATCGAATTCGGCGATCTGCGCATCGACCTGGCACATCGCACGGTCAGCCGCGCCGGCGAAGCCGTGCATCTGACGCCGACCGAGTACCGCATGTTGACGGTGCTGCTCACCCACGCC
>JASJPG010000138.1:0-4654 GCA_031426815.1 Hydrogenophilaceae bacterium | reverse complement strand
TCAACTGCAACCTGCAACGCCTCGACGGCCCGGTGCGCGGCAACGGCAAGATCATCCAGGAACTGGAAGCCGCCTTCCGTGGCGCCGGCTGGAACGTGCTGAAGGTGATCTGGGGTTCGTACTGGGATCCGCTGCTGGCGATGGACAGCAAGGGCATCCTGCGCCAGCGCATGGAAGAGTGTGTCGATGGCGAATACCAGAACTTCAAGGCCAAGGGCGGCGCTTACACGCGCGAAGCCTTCTTCGGCAAATATCCGGAACTGAAGGAAATGGTGGCGGCGATGTCGGATAACGACATCTGGCGCCTGAATCGTGGTGGTCATGACCCGCACAAGGTCTACGCGGCCTACGCGGCGGCGGTTAAGCACACCGGCCAGCCGACGGTGATTCTGGCCAAGACGGTGAAGGGCTACGGCATGGGCTCCTCCGGTGAGGCGCAGAACCCGACGCACCAGCAGAAGAAGATGGACCTGGATTCGCTGCGCGCCTTCCGCGACCGCTTCCAGATTCCGATTACCGACGATCAACTAGAGCACCTGCCGTTCTACAAGCCGGCCGAAGACAGTGCGGAAATGAAATACCTGCACGCCCGTCGCGCCGCGCTGGGCGGCTACGTGCCGGCCCGCCAAAGCAAGGCGGCGCCGCTGGAAACGCCACCGCTGTCCACTTTTCAGGCCATGCTGGAAGCCACCGGCGAGCGTGAAATTTCCACCACGATGGCCTTCGTCCGCCTGCTGACCACGTTGCTGCGCGACAAGACGCTGGGCCGCCACATCGTGCCGATCATCCCCGATGAGGCGCGCACCTTCGGCATGGAAGGACTGTTCCGCACGGTCGGCATCTATTCCTCGGTTGGCCAGTTGTACGAACCGGTCGATTCCGACCAGGTCATGTATTACCGCGAAGACAAGGGTGGCCAGATTCTGGAAGAAGGCATCAACGAAGCCGGCGCGTTCTCGTCCTGGCTCGCTGCCGCCACGTCCTACAGCACCAACAACGTGCAGATGATTCCGTTCTACATCTACTACTCGATGTTCGGCTTCCAGCGCATCGGCGACCTGGCCTGGGCCGCCGGCGACGCGCGCGCACGCGGCTTCCTGCTTGGCGGCACCGCCGGCCGCACCACGCTGAACGGCGAGGGCCTGCAACACGAGGACGGCCACAGCCATTTGCAGGCGGCGATGATCCCGAACTGCATTTCGTACGACCCGACCTTCCATTACGAACTGGCGGTGATCCTGCAGGACGGCATGCGCCGCATGTTCCAGGAACAAGAGGACGTGTTCTATTACCTGACCGTGATGAACGAGAACTACAGCCACCCGAGCCTGCCGAAGGGTGCTGAAGCAGACATTCTGAAGGGCTTGTACCGGCTGAGCGAAGGCAGCAAAGCCAAAGGCAAGAACAAGAAACCGCGCGTGCAGTTGATGGGCTCCGGCACGATCCTGCGCGAGGTCATGGCCGCCGCGGAACTGCTGGAAGCCGACTGGGGCGTGGCCGCCGACGTCTGGAGCGCGACCAGCTTCAACGAACTGCGCCGCGAAGCGCAGGACACGCATCGCTGGAACCTGCTGCACCCAGATGCCAAGCAGAAACTCAGCTATGTCGAGCAATGCCTGGACAGCACGGAGGGCCCGATCATCGCCTCCACCGACTACATGCGCGCCTTCCCTGACCAGATCCGGCCGTATGTGAAACGCCGTTTCGTGACGCTGGGCACCGACGGCTTCGGCCGTTCCGACTCGCGCGAGGCGCTGCGCAAGTTCTTCGAGGTGGACCGTCACTTCGTTGTGCTCGCCGCACTGAAAGCGCTGGCCGACGACGGCGTACTGCCTACATCGAAGGCGGCGGAAGCGATCAAGAAGTACGGTATCGACGCCGACCGGGCCAACCCGGTCAACGTATAAGGAGACGACGACATGACGATCAAAGAAGTCCTCGTCCCCGATATCGGCAGTTTCAAGGACGTCGAAGTCATCGAAATCATGGTCAATGTCGGCGACAGTATCAAAGCCGACGATTCATTGATGACGGTGGAATCCGACAAGGCCGCGATGGATATTCCCGCGCCGTTCGGCGGCACCGTAAAGGAACTCAAGATCAAGGTCGGTGACAAGGTTTCCTCCGGCTCTCTGGTCTTGCTGCTGGATACGTCAAGCGACACGACACCCGCGACTGCCTCGCCGGTGGTCAAGTCTTTCACGCCTCCGCCCGCCGTTGGAGCCACTTCGGCTGTTGCCGCGGTACCGCCGCCGACGCATCTGGCACCCGGCGTCCCCGCCCACATCCCGCCCAAACACCGCCCCGACCCGGTCGCCGCGCATGCCGAATTCGACAACGGCAAACCGGCGCACGCCAGCCCGTCGGTACGCCGATTTGCGCGCGAGTTGGGTGCCGATCTGTCCCGAATGAAAGGCAGCGGCCCGCGCGGCCGCATCCTCAAGGAAGACGTGCAGAACTGGATCAAGGCGGAACTGGCCAAGCCCACCGGCGAAGCCATCGGCCTCGGCTTTCCGCCGGCACCGGTGGTCGATTTCGGCAAGTTCGGCGAAATCGAAAACCAGCCGCTGTCGCGCATCAAGAAGCTGTCCGGCGCCAACCTGCACCGCAACTGGGTATCCGCGCCACACGTCACCCAGTTTGACGAAGCCGACATCACCGACCTGGAAGACTTCCGCAAGTCGATGCTGGACGAAGCTGCCAAACGCGGCGTCAAGCTGACCCTGCTGGCCTTCCTGATGAAGGCGGTGGTCAACGCACTGCGCACCTACCCGACGTTCAACGCCTCGCTCGCCGCCGACGGCGAAAACCTGGTGCTGAAGAAGTATTTTCACGTCGGCTTTGCCTGCGACACCCCGGATGGCCTGGTCGTGCCGGTGGTCCGCGACGTCAACAAGAAGGACGTCATGGACATCGCCCGCGAACTGGCCGAAATGTCCGAACTGGCGCGCGAACGCAAGCTCAAGGTGGACGCCATGCAAGGCGGCTGCTTCACCATCTCCAGCCTGGGCGGCATCGGCGGCACAGCGTTCACGCCGATCATCAACTGCCCCGAAGTCGCCATCCTCGGCCTGTCGCGCGCCGACTACAAACCGGTCTGGAACAAGGCGACGAAAGCCTTCGAGCCGCGTTTGGTGCTGCCGCTGTCGCTGTCCTACGACCACCGCGTCATCGACGGCGCCGACGGCGCGCGCTTCACCAGCCATCTGCGTTTGATGCTGTCGGACGTGCGGCGCTTGTTGTTGTGACCCAAAGTAGGGTGCGCCATGCGCACCAGAGATTGATCGGTGCGCATGGCGCACCCTACGGAATCTTCGAGATCGAACCATGAGCCAAACCATTGAAATCAAGGCCCCCGACATCGGCAACTTCAAGGATGTCGACGTCATCGAAATCCTGGTCAACGTCGGCGACAGCATCGCCAAAGATGCCGCACTCGTCACCGTCGAATCCGACAAGGCCGCGATGGACATCCCGTGTTCGCACGCCGGCGTGGTCGAGAAACTGCTGGTCAAGGTCGGCGACAAGGTCTCCGCGGGAACACCGCTGTTGCTGTTGACGCTTGCCGGCGACACCGCGAGCGAAGCCCCACCTGCCGCCGCTCCAGCGCCAACGCCGGCGCAAGCCGCCGTAGCCGCCGGCGCGCAATCCAGCGATCTGCATGCCCAGGTCGTCGTGCTCGGCGCCGGCCCCGGTGGCTACACCGCCGCCTTCCGCGCCGCCGATCTCGGCCTGCAAGTCGTGCTGGTGGAGCGTTATCCAGACCTCGGCGGCGTCTGCCTCAACGTCGGCTGCATACCGTCCAAAGCGCTGTTACACACCGCCCGGCTGATCACCGAAGCGGAAGAAATGGCTGAACACGGCGTCAGCTTCGGCAAGCCCAAGGTCGATCTGGCCAAACTGCGCGCGTGGAAAGCCGGCGACGTGGTCGCCAAGCTGACTGGCGGCCTCGGCCAACTCGCCAAGCAACGCAAGGTCACCGTCGTGCAGGGCACCGCTCAATTCAGCGGCCCCAACAGCCTGCAAGTCACCGGCGCCGATGGCACGGTGCAAACCATCGGCTTCGATAACGCCATCATCGCGGCCGGCTCGCAAGTCATCAAATTGCCGTTCCAGCCCGACGACCCACGCGTCATGGACAGCACCGGCGCGCTGGCGCTGGCGGATATCCCGAAGCGCTTGCTGGTCATCGGCGGCGGCATCATCGGCCTGGAAATGGGCACGGTGTACGACGCGCTCGGCAGCAAGGTCAGCGTGGTCGAACTCGGCGGCCAGTTGATTCCCGGCTGCGATGCCGATCTGGTGCGTCCGCTCGCCAAGCGCATGGAAAAGCGCTTCGAAAAGATTCTGTTGAACACCGGCGTTACCGGCATGGAAGCGAAGAAAGACGGCATCCACGTCACGCTGAAAGCCGGCGAAACCAGCAGTACGGAAGTATTCGACCGCGTCCTGGTCGCCATCGGCCGCCGCCCCAACGGCAAACTGATCGGTGCGGAAGCCGCCGGCGTCGCGGTCGACGAGCGCGGCTTCATCGCGGTCGACAAGCAGATGCGCAGCAACGTGCCGTACATCTTCGCCATCGGCGACATCGTCGGCCAGCCCATGCTGGCGCACAAAGCCGTGCACGAAGGCAAGATCGCCGCCGAAGTCATCG
>JASJPG010000137.1:0-28682 GCA_031426815.1 Hydrogenophilaceae bacterium | reverse complement strand
ACCCGCTGCGCCTTGCCGCACAGGCTGAAGATCAGGCCGACCAGATGCGCCGCCTGGTCCGGCGTGCGCCCGGCCAGCAGCTTCTGCGCAAGTTGCGGCCGCGTCGACTGGATGCGCACCGTCGCCGGCGCATCCGCCTGAGGCTGTAACGAGATGTCGATGCGACCTTCCAGATTCATTTCCGCACCAGAGGCAAACGCAAGGTGAATAGCGCGCCGCCCGCCGCCGCATTGCTCGCGGCCAGACTGCCGCCATGGCGCTCGACGATGCCGTAGCTGATCGCCAGGCCCAGCCCGGTGCCCTTGCCCACCGGCTTGGTGGTGAAGAACGGCTCGAACAGGTGCGCCAGGTTTTCTTCCGGGATGCCCGGACCGTTGTCGCGGAAGCACACCTCGACGCTGTCGCCGACTTGCCGCGCCGTAATCGTCAGGCGCGGCTGCGCCTCCTCGGCGGTGGCATCGCAGGCGTTCTGCACCAGATTCATGATCACCTGCTGCATCTGGCCGGCCGAGCCGAGCACGCTGATGCCTTCCGGCAACTGCGTTTCCACCTTGAGCTTGTCGGCGGCGGCCTTGGTCACCCAATGCACCGCCTGTTCGATGACCAGGACCAGGTTGAACGGCTGCATCTCGTTGCGGTCGACGGCGGAAAACCGCTTCAGGCTGTCGACGATGTCGCGCGTGCGCTCGGCGCCTTCCACCGTGCCCTCGATCAGCGGCGGCAGGTCTTCCAGCAAGCGGTCGATGCGCAGTTCGCGCCGCAGCGTCGCCAGTTCGGTCTTGGGCCGGCCGGCGTGGATCGCGGCGAGATAGGTCTGCAGGCGCTGGGCATAACGGTGCAGGGCATGCGCGTTGCCCAGCACGAAGCTGATCGGATTGTTCAGTTCGTGCGCCACGCCTGCCACCAGACGACCGAGCGAGGCCATTTTTTCCGAATGCAGCAACTGTTGCTGGGTGCGTTTCAGGTCTTCGTGCGCCTCGCGCAGGGCCTGATAGGCGCGGCGCAGTTCGCCCACCGGCCGGCCGGTGATGACCATGCCGACCTGCACGCCTTGATGGCTGAAGCGCGGCGTGCAGTTGAGCGATACCGGCACGGCGCCGCCATCGCCGCCGCACAGGGCCAGTTCGCAATCGACCAGGCCATGCAGGCCGTGATTGGCGAACAGGCGCTCGGCGCTGGCGCGGGCGGCGGCATCGGCGAACAGATCGAACAGCGGCGTGCCGATCAGCGCGCCCTCCGGCTTGCCGGCAAACACCACCAGGGCATGATTCACCGTCTCGATGCGGCCGTCCCGGTCGCACACCACCAGGATGTCGGACATCGACGCCAGCACCGAGAACACGAACTGCTGCGACTCCTCCAGCGCGGCGTTCTTCTCCTCCAGCGCCACCTCGTACTGGAGCAGGTCGTTGTACACCTCGTCCATCTTCTGGATGACTTCGATCCAGGCCTCCTCGCCCAGGACTTGCAAGCCTTCGGCGAGGATGGAGGGGGGCGGATGTTTGACGATGGGCATGACAGGCGCGGCGGCGGAATCGGGCATCAATGCACCGTGCAGACCATGCACGGATCGAACGAGCGCACCACATGCTGCACCGTAGCCGGCATCGCGTCGTCCGCCTCCACTTGCAACCCCGTCAGCGCCTGCTCCAGCGCGCCGGGCACGCCGGCGGCATCGCGCGGCGAAAAGTTCCAGGTGGTGGGGGCGATGATCTGATAGTTCTCGATGCGGCCATGGCGCACGCCGAGCCAGTGGCCGAGCGCGCCGCGCGCCGCCTCGACCAGGCCGACGCCGCGGCCCGCGTCGGGCAGATCGTGCGGTTTGGCGGCGTGGTGGCACCAGGGCTCGCCGGGCGTCAGCGCCTGCGCCCAACCTTCCATTGCCGGCAGCACGATGGCCAGTTCCAGCAGTCGCGCCAGCACCCGCGCCTGCACGCTGCCGCCGTGCGCGGCAACCAGTTCCCGGATCAGCGCATGGCCGGCCACCATCTGCCGCGCCAGCGCGCCAGTTTCCATGACCTGCCCGGCGTAGCGCGGCGCCTTGCACCAGGTATAGGCAGCAGCCTTGTCCGGCAACGGCCGGGTCAGGCCCTCGGCCGGCGGCAAGGTTTCGCCGGCCAGCCAGGCATGGCTGACGTCCTCGGCGATGGCGTCGACATCGAGCGGCGCCAGACCGGCATCCCCCCGGCCCGCATCCCATACTCCGGCGGCGAACAGGCCGTAGGCGCCGTGGCTGAGGAAACGGTCGCCGGCGCGGCCCAGGGCATGCAGTTCGAGGTCGTCGGCAATATCAAGGAACAGCGCCAGATCGCCCCGCCGGCCCTGGCGCCAGGCGCGCAGCGCGGCGAGGCTGGACAGGCCGGCGACGGCTTCCAGCGCATCGCCGAAGACATGGCGTTCGAGAAACCGGCGGAAACCGCGCAACAGCGTGATCAGGCGCAGGATTTCCGCCTGCGCCAGCGGCCGCGACGTGCCGCCCGGTTGCAGGCTCAGGCTGTGTGGCCACTTGCCGGCCATCAGCCCCATCAGATGCATGAACTCGGCGCGCGCCGGCAGCACGTCCGCCGCCGCGCTGCCGCTCACCGCCTTGAAGCGGGCCTCGACGGCGGCGAACCAGGGCCGTTTGCGATACACCGGACGCGCGAAATCCGGCATGAAGAACAGATAGAAGTGGGTCAGGTGATCGGCCAGATTTTCGCAAGCGACGATCAGGTGTTCCGCCAGACGGCCGTTCGGCGGCGGCGCCAGACCAGTCAGATCGCGCAGCGCGGCGGCGGCGGCGGCGCTCTGCGCCACCGAGCAGATGCCGCAGATGCGCGGCACGATGACCAGCGCGTCGAGCGGGGACTTGCCCGGCAGCATCTGCTCGAAACCGCGGTACAGCGGCGAGTTGACGCGCGCGGCGGCGACGCGGCCGTCAGAGATGTCGAGATGCACTTCGAGATCGCCTTCGACGCGGTTGAACGGACCGAGGATGCGCGTAGTCATTTCATCCCTCTCATTTCAACCCCGTCTTCTTCACCGCCGGCGCCACCACGGTATGGTCCGCCAGCGCATTCTCGCGCACCCGCTTCGGCGTGGCCGATTTCGACAGCGCGGCGAGCGCGACGAACCAGGCTTTCGGCATGTCGGTGGGCAGGCCGATCGGAATGCCGGCCACCTTCGGCGTCTCGGCGAAGGGATGGCCGGGTTCCTCGAAGCGCGGCTCGGTGCAACTGACGCAGGCGTAGCCGCCGCGCAGGCAGGAACCGGCGCCGTTCCACAGCCGGATATTGCAGTCGGCGTGCGCCTGGGTGCCCTTGCAGCCCAGGTTCTCCATCATGCAGCCCTGGTCGGACGCCTTCTCGGCGCTGGCCTTGAATTCGTAGAACTCGTTGCGCGGGCAGCCGTGGTGGACCAGATGGTCGGCGTAGAAGCGCGGCCGATTGAACGGATCCAGATCGCTCGCCGTGAAACGCTGCAAGGCCAGCGCCAGCAGGGTCTCCAGCACCCAGCCGGGATGCGTCGGACAGCCCGCCACATTGATCACCGGCAGGCCGCCGCCGGCGCGGAAGCGCTGGCCCAGCAAGCCGCCGATCTGCTCGCCGTCGTATTGCAGGCCCACCGCCCCGGCCGGATTGCCGCCACAGGCGGCGATGCCGCCGAACGCCGCGCAACTGCCCACCGCCACTACATGGTGCGCGCGCACGGCCAGATCGAGCAGCCAGGACATCATCGGCCGGCCGCTGCCGGACAGCATGTGGAAGCGGCCGCTGCCGTGCGGCCCGGTCATCACGGCGCCTTCGACGCAAAGGATGTCGACGCGCTCGCGCCCCTCGGCACAGGCGGCCAGAAGGTCGAGCGCCTCGCCGCCGGATTCCTGGCTCAGGCTGGGATGCCAGAGCAGGCGGATGCCGGCCTGCTCGAACCATGCGAACAACTGCGGCTGCTCGGCGTTGAGCAGCGACAAGGTGCAGCCGCCGCAGCCGCCGGATTGCAGCCAGAGGAGATTGAGCGGCTCAGGCATCGTTCGCCACCTTGCCAGCGCGGAGTGGCCGTTCCAGGCCCAGGCGCGACATCTTCTTGCGCAAACCCAGGCGCGACAAGCCGAGTTCCTCGGCCGTGCGCGACAGGTTGCCCTGATGCCGCGCCAGCGTCTCCGCCAGCAGGCTGCTTTCCAGCGCATCGACGCGGCCGCGCAGGCCGCTCTGCGCGCCGCCGTCCAGCACGCTGGCCAGGCCGGCCTGGCGGATGTGCGGCGCCAGCACGTCGGGGGTCAGCACCGGGCCGTCGGACAGCACCAACATGCGCTGGATCTCGTTCTGCAATTCGCGCACGTTGCCGGGCCAGGAATAGGCGGCGAGGCATTCCAGCGTGGCGGCGGCGAAGCCTTCCACCGGCCGGCCGAGGGCGTCGCCCATACGGACCAGAATCGCGCGGGCCAGGGCGGGAATATCCATGCGCCGTTCGCGCAGGGCCGGCAGGCGCAGCGGCACGGCGGCCAGGCGGTAGAACAGGTCTTCGCGGAAGCGGCCGGCCTTCACTTCGGTTTCCAGGTCGCGGTTGGTGGCGGCGATCACGCGCACATCGACGCTGACCGGGCGGTTGCCGCCGAGCGGGCGGAACTCGCCTTCCTGCAACACGCGCAGCAGCTTGACCTGCAGGGCGGCCGAGGTCTCGCCGATCTCGTCGAGGAACAGCGTGCCGCCATGCGCCTGCTGGAACAGGCCGATGCGATCCTCGAAGGCGCCGGTGAAGGCGCCTCGCTTGTGGCCGAACAGTTCCGATTCGAGCAGGTTGTCCGGCAGCGCGCCGCAGTTCTCCACGACGAAGGTCTGGTCGGCGCGGCCACTGGCGTAGTGGATGGCGCGCGCAAGCAACTCCTTGCCGGTGCCGGATTCGCCGGACAGCAGGATCGACACGTCGTAGCGCGCCGCCCGTTCGACCAGGTCGCACACCGCGCTCAACGGGCTGCCCGGCGTGCGCACGATGTTGTCGACCGCGAAGGCCTGTTTCACGCGTTTCCGCGTCGCCTCGACGCGGCCGCGCAGCACCGGCTCGGCGGCGCGCAACTCAACCGCCAACTGGCAGTTTTCCCGCTGCAATCGGTACAGCTCGGCGGCGCGTTTCAGGGTCAGCAGTAGTTGTTCCGGATGCCAGGGCTTGAGCAGGTACTGGTAGATGCCCGCCTCGTTGATGCCAGCGATGATGTCCTCGCTGTCGGTGTAGCCGGAAATGATGATGCGCACCGTGTCGGGCCAGTCGCGGCGCACTTCCTTGAGGAACTCGACGCCGCTGACCTCGGGCATGCGCTGGTCGGTCAGCACGACCTGGACGCTCCGCCGCTGCATGATGGCGCGGGCTTCCGCCGCGCTCGACGCGGTGTAGACCTCGAAGTCCTCCTCCAGCGTGCGGCGCAGCGCCTCCTGCGAGCGGACCTCGTCGTCGATGACCAGAACGGTGGGGAGCGGTTGCATGCCGATCAGGCCTCTGGAATCGTCCAGCCCAGTTCCCGATGCAGCGCCAGATGCCGCGGCGTCCAGGAATGCGGTGTCTTGCGCACGAAGTGGTGGCGGGCGACGTGGTAGCTCGGATCGAAGCCGTAGAAGTTGCGCTGCATGTGCTTCAGTTCTTCCGCCCGATAGCTGGCCAGCGGTTTCGCCGCCTCATCCGCCGCCCGCTGTGCGGCCTTGGCGGCCAGCAGCGCGTCGAAATCGGCGGCCAGCGCCTCGGCGCGCCGGCGGACTTCGGCCTCGAAGCCGGCCGCATCGTCGCCGAAGGCCGCGTCGAGAAACCCGCTGGCAGCCGCCGCCACTGCGCCCAGCGGCAAGCGGTTGCGCATGATCGCGCCGGCGCGCTCAGCGCCGACCCGGCGCGGCAGCAGGTAGCTCCAGTATTCCGAGCCATACAGGTTGCCCATGTTCTTGTAATGCGGGTTCAGGATCACGCCGCGCCGCGCCCAGACCCGGTCGGCCGCCAGGGCCAGGAAGGCGCCGCCGGCGCCGGTGTTGCCGCGTAGCGCGCTGACCGTGAGATGGCTGTCGGTGGCGAGGATGGCGCGGCAGAGATCGTCCATCGCATTGATGTTGCGCCAGGACTCGTCGGGCGGGCTGTCCGCCGCCTCGATGCGGTTGAGATCGAGGCCGTTGCTGAAGAAGTCCGTGCCGCCGAGCAGCACGATGACCTTGGTCGGCCGCTGCGTCGCCGCCACGAAGGCTGCCAGCAAACGTTGGCAGGCGGCGGTGCTCATGGCGCCGTTGTAAAAGTCGAAGTGCAGGTAGCCGATGGAGGCTGATTCTTCGTAGCGGATGTCGGTGTCCGTCGAAATGGCCTGCACTTCAGCCAACTCCGCCGCTTCCGGAAACGCGACGGCGACCGGCAGCTTGATCCCCGCCTCCACCTTGCAGTGCCCGATCCACACCGCGCCATCGACGGTCGCCCGCACGACGCCCTCCCCGGCCCGGCCCAGCACTTCGCCCGGCGCGCCGTGCGCGGCAAACAGCCGGGCGTTGTAGAGCTGGCAGGTCTGGCCGAACAGGCTGTCGCGCACGCCGGGAAAACCGTCGCCGCAGTTCAGCTTGGCCAGCACCGCGGCGCTGCGGTCTTGCGTCCAGTCGATGGCGCGGTCGGTTTGCGTCATCAGGGCGTGCATCGGGCGCAACGGGACAGCCTGGGGTTGCCAGCATCCAGCGCGGAAATCCTCCAGCCGCGCCAGCGCGGCGCTTACCGCCCGCACCGCCGCTTCAGTGACTTCGTTGCGGTACAGGCTGGACTTCTTCGCCGCCCGCATAGGGAAGGTCGC
This sequence comes from Hydrogenophilaceae bacterium, assembly GCA_031426815.1. Classification (GTDB taxonomy): domain Bacteria; phylum Pseudomonadota; class Gammaproteobacteria; order Burkholderiales; family Thiobacillaceae; genus PFJX01. Next base: position 21,901 of record JASJPG010000137.1, on the reverse strand, counting down.
ACTTGCCCAGACCGGCCCGGCATCCATCTCCGCCTCGGCCTGCAACACGGTGACGCCCCACTCCGCCACGCCGTGCAGAATCGCCCAGTCCAGCGCCGACGGCCCGCGGTCGCCGACGATGCCGGGATGCACGATCAGACAGACATGCCGGCGCCAGATCGATTCCGGTATCGCCCGGCGCAGGTAGGGCGCCAGGATCAGATCGGGTTTGAACAGCGCCACCGCTTCGACGGTGACACTGTCGTTGATATCGAATTCGATGGAGATTTCATGGCCCAGCGCGGCGAGTTCCACGTACAGCCGCTGGGTCAGGCTGTTGAAGGCGTGGGTGATGAACAGGATGCGCATCGCTATGGCATGTCCTTGTTACTGATGGAGATATCGCTCGTAGATACGTCGCTAAATCCCCCCTGTCCCCCCTTTTGCAAAGGGGGGGCGGACGCGGCGAATAATCCACCCTTTCCACCTTTTTCAGAGTGGGGGGCGCAACCATTGCTGACAAAGCTTTGGCTCCCCCCTTTGAAAAAGGGGGGCTGGGGGGGGATTTCTCCGCCGGTTGCGTCACGTACCGCCTGAAAAATCACCTCCAACACCGCCTCCGTTTCCGACAGCGCCTGCCGGTCGTCGAAGCGGAGAACTGTCAGTCCTTGCGATTTCAACCAGGCATCCCTGACCGCGTCTTTCTCTTTGATCGTCGCATCGTCGGCGTGCTGGCTGCCGTCCAGTTCGACCACCAGACGTGCCTTGGGCGCGTGGAAATCAACGATATAGGGCCCCAGCGGTTTCTGCCGATAAAACCTGACGCCAAGCTGGTCACGGCGCAGATGCAACCAGAGCCGCTGTTCCGCATCGGTCTGACGTCCGCGTAGTTGGCGGGCGTATTCCTTGTTGCGCGAAACGTAGGTCAGCATGGCGGCGTTGTCTCGGGAAGGTGTCTGCATGGTTCGCAAGTGTAATCAGCCATCCGGCGATCCGGGGCGCAGCAATGCGCCGAAGAAGCCTCGCCGGCTGAGCGGCTGTTCCAGCTTGGCGGCCAAGCCCACGGGCTGCGGCGGCGGGATGGGGGACTCGGCCGGCTTGAAGATTTCCGCTAGCGCCGCCGCGGCGACTTCGCGCGCCCGCGCCATGTCGGGGAACTCGAACATCGGCGAGAACAGCGAGCTGGTCAGGTAATGCCCCAGCGCGTCTTCATGGGCGAACAGGAATTCGTAGTCGCCGGCGGGCAGCGCCACATCGAGCTTGCTGCCGCTCGACATCACCTCCCGGCGGGCGTCCGGTCCGGGCAGACAGATCAGGCTCATGAACCAGGGCGTGATCAGCACACCCACCCAATCTTCGCGCCAGCGCCGGAAGCCGACGGCTTCGACCTGCAACGCCGGGTTGAACAATGCAACGCCGGCCATGCGGGTGGCGGCGATATGGCGGAAAACGGTTTCCAGTTTTTGCGCCGGGTTGTCCACCGGGTTATCCAAATTGGGCAGATCAGTCATCCAGCACCATGAATTGTTCCCGGGCGCCATCGCAGTTCGGGCAGCGCCAATGCGGCGGCAGGTCGGCGAAGGCGGTGCCGGGCGGAATCTGCCAGACTGGATCGCCATCGGCCGGGTCGTAGACATGCCAGCAGATCTTGCATTCCAGCCGCGCACCTGGCGGCAGACGGCTGACGTCGCCGAGGAAAGAGCCTTCGAAAGTGGTCATGGCATCCAGGTTTGTTTGCACTGCAGCATGGTGGCCCTGGACAGGGGGGGTTGTCTCCCCCTTTGTCGATAGGGGAAAGGGCTACGAGTCTATGTCAGCCGATCCACTCGATGACTTCGGTCAGGCGCTCGGCGCTGTCCGCCAGATCCTCGGCGGCGGCGCAGGCGACTTCCGGCACGTCGGTGATTTCAAGCGTGTTCAGGATCAGCGCGTCCTGCGAGTTGAAGTACTGCACCCACCAGACCCGCGCCACGCCGGTGGCGGTGATGCGGCAGTTGCCGTAGCCGCGCGACAGCAGCGTGACGTTGCCGCGCCCGAGGCACTGGTCGAGCCAGGCGGCGTCTTCCGGGCTGAACGGCAGCAGGGAAAGGTTGATGACGTGGCTGGGCGCGGTCGGACGCGCTACCTGTTCGGCGATCTCTGCCAGCAGCGCCGGGGCGTTGATCACGCCGGCGCCGAGCGGCACGGCAAGCGGCCGGTCCGCGCCGCGCGCCGCGCGCACGGCGGCGGGGACATCGCCCACTTCGACGCGGTCGGCATAGACATTACCGACGTTGTCGCGGCCGCGCAGGCGCCAGATGCCGGCGAACACGCTTTCCTGAATGTTCAGGCTGCCGCCCTCGCCGACCACCTGGGCACCGACTTCGCCCTCGCCCAGCACCTGATCGATCAACAGGCGGTCGGCTTCGGCCAGGCCGCTCATGTCCAGGCTGGCGGCGGGCTGGCCGGGTTGCCAGGCCTGTACCGCGGCGAGCAGGCCGCCCAGCCAGGCGCGCGCTGCGGTGCGTTCGCGCACCTCTTCCGGCTCCGGCAGGATCGGCGCGTGATAGGTGCGCATGTCATGCGGCATAGCGAGGTAATTCAGCGTCTCGTCGTCCTGTTGCGAACCGGGGCCGAGGGCGACAACGGGGATGGGAAATGCATGCATGGCGGCGTCCTTAGTGACAGTGCTCAGTGACAATGGCTAGCGGCGCTGGCGACGGCGATGCCGATGGACAGCGGCCGGCTGACCGGCGCGGCGAGCAGCGCGTCGATGCGGGCGAGATAGATCGACCAGTCCTGGATGCCGGAAATGACGCCGACATAAGCGCCGTTGCGCAGGAACACCAGCGTCGGCCAGCGATTGAAGCCGTAGCGCAGTTGCAGCGGCGACTCCAGCTCGGCGCACGCGACGCCGGCCCGGAAACGTCCGGGAAAGGCGCGCAGGATTTCCGGCAACACCACGGCCACATCCAGGCATTCCGGGTACTGGACCGGATCGCCGGCGCAGAACAGGACGGCGTCGCCGGGTGCGTCCGAGAACGCATCCAGGTTGGCGGCGTCGAGCAGCGGGTAGCCGAATTCGTCGACCAGGCGGGCAATCAGGGCGTGCATGGGGTGATTCCTCTCAAGTGAGCGGGCAATTCGGGGGTGCGATCGAACAGGTCGGCGAAGTGGCTGGAAATGTCGGTTGCGCCGGCCATCACCGCTTCCAGGCCGTCCAGCGCGGCGTCGATCTGCGCTGCGCGCTCGGCGTCGATCACTTCGCGCGCAGCGTCGATGAACGCCAGCAGCCAGGTGCCGGGCGGCTGTTCGCCGACCAGCGCGAGATCGATCTGGCGCCGGCTGCCGCGCCCCTGACAGAGGGCGACGTAGCCGTTGCATTCGAGGACTTGCATGGGCAGGCCTAGGCACATCGGGCGGCCGCCCCGAGAAACCGTCCATCGCCCAGCCGACAGGCCATTTCGGCGCTGGGCCGCTGGCCTTCGTAGCGGTCCAGCGACAGGCTGTCCAGCGTGATGCTTTCGTTCGGCGCGTTGCGCCGCTGCGGTCGGGCCAGCCAGCCGTACAGCGTGTCCAGCGCCAGATCCAGCACCTGCGGGATGCGCGCCTTGACCGTGTCGGACAGGCTGCCGCCGTAATCGTCCAGTGTTTCCGGCTGACAGCCGATCAGCGTGACGTTGTCCGGCTGCCAGCCGCGCAGTTGGGCGACCGACAGCACTTCCTGAAAACCGGTCTGGTGCAGGCTCATTTTCTTGACGCCCATGAACCTCGGCACTTCGTCGTCGCGCACGACCTTCAACGTGCCGGGTTCCAGGCCGTAATCGACCGCGTCGAAGATCAGCAGGCGGCGGCAACCTTCCACATAGGGCAGCAGATACAGACCCTGCGTGCCGCCGTCGAGCAGGCGGATGCCGGGGCGGAACTGCCAGCCGGCATGCAGCCGTTCCAGCGCGCGGATGCCGAAGCCTTCGTCGGCCCAGAGCAGGTTGCCGATGCCGAGGATCAGCGTATCGCAGCGGTAGTCGAGGTCATTCATGGCAAGGTTCCTCATGGTTTATCGTCCTTGAACATGCGCCAGCCGGACAACATCGTCGAGACCAGGCTCTGGCGCGACATGATGTCTTCCCGGATGGCGGCGTAGATGTGCAGCAGCACGAACAGCAGGATCACCCACAGGCCGACGTGGTGCCAGGTGTGCACGTCCTGGCTCTGGCCGAACAGTGGAATCACCCAGGAGGTGAACAGGCTGTGCGACCAGCTGCCTTCCTGCGCACCTTCGCCGTACAGCGCGAAGCCGGTGACGATCATGAACAGCGTGGTGGTCAGGAACAGCGTGAACATAGAAAACTGCGCCAGCGGGTTGTGGCCGACGTATTTCTTCGGGTCGCGCTCCAGAAACAGATACCAGCGCAGCTCGAACATCACTTCCTTCCACCAGTTGCCGTTAAAGATCGGCAGCACGAACAGTTGGCGGGCGTGGTGGTTGCCGACGAAGGCCCAGTAGATGCGGCCGAGGAAGCCGATCAGCAGCACATAGCCGGCGCTGAAGTGGGCGAAACGGATGTAGCCCATCAGAAAGTTGTCGCTGGCCTCGCCCGGCTGGGTAGGCAGTGGACTGGCGATGAACCAGCCGCTGATCGCCAGCACCGTGATGGCCAGCGCGTTGACCCAGTGCCACAAACGCACCGGCGCTTCGTAAACATAGACCGCTTTGACCGCGCGCCCGTGGGCCGCGGCTTCCTGCATGTCTTGGGCTGAAAGCATATGTTTCTCCTGATTAAGCGGCGGAGGGATGGCCGCGTGGGGCTAAATCCCCCCCAGCCCCCCTTTTGCAAAGGGGGGAGCAAACCCAAGAAGCCCTGCACCGAAGGGTTCCCCCCTTTGCAAAAGGGGGGACAGGGGGGATTTGACGAGGGTTGATCAAGCGAGCCTCAACGCACCCGAACCCGCGTCATTTCCTGTCCATCCGGCGCCATCACGTGCGTCGAGCACGCCAGGCAGGGATCGAAGGAATGCAGCGTGCGCAGGATTTCCAGCGGCTGGTCGGCCTTGGCTACCGGCGTGTTCATCAGGCTGGCCTCGAACGCGCCGATCTGGCCTTTGCTGTCGCGCGGACTGCCATTCCAGGTGGTGGGCACGACGCACTGGTAGTTGTCGATGCGGGTGTCCTTGATCTTGACCCAGTGGCCGAGCGCGCCGCGCGGCGCTTCGGTGAAGCCGACGCCCTTGGTTTCTTTCGGCCAGGTCGACGGTTCCCACTTGTCGATGTTGGCGGTGGCGAGATCGCCGGCCTTCAGGTTGGACATCAGCTTGTCCTGGAAGTAGCGCATCTTGTGCGCCGCCCAGGACGCTTCCAGGCCGCGCGCGGCGGTGCGCCCGAGCGTGGAGAACAGCGCCGGCAGCGGCAGGTCCAGTTTCTTCAGGACCATGTCGACCGGCTCCTTGAACTCCGGATTGTTCTGCACGTAGCCGATGATGTAGCGCGACAGCGGGCCGACTTCCATGGCGTGGCCCTTCCAGCGCGGCGCCTTGATCCAGGAATACTTGCCACCCTCGTCGATCTGCTCGATGTTGGTAGACGTGCCCTTGGCGTTTTTGCCCAGCTCGTAATGCGCGACGGTTTCGCCGTCCCACGGGTGCAATCCCTTGCCGGCGGCACCGCCTTCGTACTTGAACCAGGAGTGATCGACGAACTCCTGGATCTGGCTCGGGTCGCGCAGGTCCACTTCATGCACACGGGTCAGATCGCCGTTGATGATGGCGCCGCGCGGCAGCATCAGGTTGGCGCCGGAGTAGTCGTTGGCCTTGTCCGGGATGTCGCCGTAGGACAGGACACTCTTCGACGACAGGCCGCCGCCGTGGGTCCAGTCCTTGTAGAAGCTGGCGATGGCGAGCAGGTCGGGGATGTAGACGTTGTCGATGAAGTCGATGGTGCGGTCAATGATGTAGGACACCAGGTTCAGGCGTTCCATGTTGATCGCGCCGACCGCGCCGGTGTCGTGGATGTTGATCGCGCACGGCACGCCGCCGACCAGCCAGTTCGGGTGCGGGTTCTTGCCGCCGTAGATGGTGTGGATCTTGACGATCTCCTTCTGGAAATCGAGCGCTTCCAGATAGTGCGTCACCGCCATCAGGTTGGCTTCCGGCGGCAGCTTGTAGGCCGGATTGCCCCAGTAGCCGTTCATGAACGGCCCCAGCTGGCCGGATTCGACGAACTTCTTCAGCCGGTTCTGCACGTCGCGGAAATAGCCGGGCGACGACAGCGGCCACGACGAGATGCTCTGCGCCAGTTCCGAGGTCTTCTTCGGGTCGGCCTGCAGCGCCGACACCACGTCGACCCAGTCCAGCGCGTGCAGGTGATAGAAGTGCACCAGATGGTCGTGGGCGTAGAGCGTCAACTGCATGATGTTGCGGATGCTGTTGGCGTTTTCCGGAATCTGGATGTTCAGCGCGTCTTCCACGGCGCGCACCGAAGTCAGCGCGTGGGTGCCGGTGCAGACGCCGCAGATGCGCTCGGTGAAGGCCCAGGCGTCGCGCGGATCGCGGCCCTTCAGGATGACTTCCAGCCCGCGCCACATGGTGCCGGTGGAAACCGCGTTGCGGATCACGTTGTTGCTGTCCAGGTTCACCTCGACGCGCATGTGGCCCTCGATGCGGGTCACCGGGTCCACCACAATGCGCTTGCCGGAGTTGTCTAGCTTGAAGCCTTGAGTTTCGTATGCGCCCATGTCGCTCATCCTTGCTTGTCGTTAACGTCGGACTGCTTGGTGCGGCTCTGCTTGATCGCGGACACCGCCGCGTGCGCCGCCACCGCCGCGCCCACCACGCCGAGCGCCGCGCCGCCGACCTTGTCGGCATTCGCTTCGACGCCGAACTGCTGGATATCGGTGACACGGTCGTAGAACGAACCCTTGTCCCAGAAGCCGTCTTCGGAACAGCCGATGCAGCCGTGGCCGGACTGAATCGGAAACGACACGCCGCCGTTCCAGCGCACCGTCGAACAGGCGTTGTAGGTGGTCGGCCCCTTGCAGCCCATCTTGTACAGGCAGTAACCCTTGCGCGAACCCTCGTCGTCCCAGGCTTCGGCGAACTGGCCGGCGTCGAAGTGCGGCCGGCGATAGCATTTGTCGTGGATGCGCTGGCCATAGAACATCTTCGGGCGGCCCTGGCGGTCGAGTTCCGGCAGGCGGTCGAAAGTCAGCATGTAGGTGATCACGCCGGTCATCACCTCGGCGATCGGCGGGCAGCCCGGCACCTTGATGATCGGTTTGTCGAAGATGACCTTGTGGATCGGCGTCGCCTGGGTCGGGTTCGGCTTCGCCGCCTGCACGCAGCCCCACGACGCGCAGGAGCCCCAGGAAATGATCGCCTTGCAATCCTTGGCAACGTGCTTCAACTGCTCCAGGAACGGCTTGCCGCCGATGATGCAGCTCATGCCCTCCTGGTTCAGCGGCGGGTTGCCCTCCACCGCCAGGATGTAGTTGCCCTTGTACTTGGTCATCACCTCTTCCAGGATCGCCTCGGCCTGATGCCCGGCGGCGGTCATGATGGTGTCGTCGTAGTCGAGCGAGATCATCGACAGCACCGCGTCCTTGGCCAACGGATGGCCGGAACGGATGAACGACTCCGAGCAGCAGGTGCACTCCAGCCCATGCAGCCACAACACCGGCGTGCGCGGCTTGCTTTCCATGGCATGCGCGATCTTCGGCACGAAGGCCGGGCCGAGGCCGAGCGAAGCGGCGGTCAGGCTGCAATATTTGAGGAAGCTGCGGCGAGTAATACCCTGCCGGCGCATCACCTCGTAGAAGGTCTCCACCATGAAAATGGTCTCCTCTCGATCATGAAAGACATCCCCGGAGACGAATGAAACCGGTAGATGGCAGGGTTATATGATCAAGAAGCGTGCCAGCACATCGACAAACCGATTAACTACAAATAATCATGTAGTTAGCGCGACGACATGGCGTTACCGGAGTGTGGCGGCAGGTAACCATGTTAGCCATCAGAGCAGGCATTGTTCACCTGGTTACCATCTGTGGCTTGACTGTCCCGCGAGCTTCCGATGTGCAGGAATTTGTAGGATGGGCAAAGCGTAGCGTGCCCATCCTACGCTGGCAAAGTCGCCTTTTCGATCAGCGGCCCAGCACTGCCACATCGACGCAGTAGCAGTACTGAACGCGGCTCAAGGGTAATGAAACGTCCCGATCTGGATCAGTTCGCCGGCATTGCGCAACGGCACGCTAAAGGTCTGTTTCTTCTCCGACGGCGTGCTTTCCTGCGAAATTACCGTGACGTTGGCCACGGTCAGATCCTCGCTACCCTGGCCGCTGCCGTAGTAGTTCACGTAGACCAGATAGGCGCCCGGCAACGGCGCCGGCATGGAGAAGATTTCCGGGCCGTAGCCGCTGGTGACGTCGACATCCAGCGCGCCGCCGTTGTCGAGCACACGGTTGCCGTAAAAGGCGTGTCCGCCATCCGGCGTGATGACATGCAGATCGAGATCGGTGCCGTCGCTGTCCCAGGCCAGCACCACGCGCAAGCGGGTCTGTGCGCGGCCGGCGTAGGACTCGTAAAACTGCACCCGGCGCGTGCCGCCTTCCGGCGAGCGGACTTCGACGCTGTTGCTGCCCTGGCCGAAGCTGTATGGCCGAGCGAAGCTGCCATCCGGCTCGACCCGTTGCGGCAGTGGCACGCCGTTGACGATCAGGGTCGCCGGTTGCTCGCCGGATTTCGGTGTCCGCACGATGTGTCCGGCGATCAGGCCGGCACTCGACTGCCCTTCCGGCGTCGAAACCGATACGGCCGGATAGTTGATCGGCTGAGTGTAGCCGACACGTTGATCCGCGCTGTTGCGCCAGCCGCCCAGCGGCGCGTCGAGCGAGACATCGGCGGCGTATGCCGAAGTGGTCAACACAGCTACAAACGCGGCAGACAGAGCGCGCAACGGGATGAAAGCTTGTTTCATGTACATCTCCCGAATGGTGACTTCCGGAAATTAGAAAGGATCATGGCCGACTCCACCTTGAGCGCAGCGGACTGCATCAAAGCGCGAAGCTGGTTTGCATCCCCCTTTACAAAGGGGGATTGAGGGGGATTTAACGGCGATTGCCTATGTGGATGGCTCATAAATCCCCCCAGCCCCCCTTTTCCAAAGGGGGGAGCGGACAGGGAGGGTCGCGGCGTTGATTCACGGCTGCCCCTCCACTTGCAGGCGACGCGCAGTGGTTTCGATGAACGTCTCGTCGAGTCCGCGCGGATGCTTCCCGAACGCCAGATGCAGGTATTCGTGCGCCAGCGTCAGGCGCGCCTCGCGCCCGTCCAGCCCATGCACATGGATGCGGACGCGCTCGGGATCGGCGTGCGGATTGCCCTGGCGCAGCCGGCAGACCGCCGGTGCAGGGACAGGTTCGAAGCCGTCCAGGTCGGCCAGCGCGCGTTCCCAGGCCGGCAGGCGGGTTTTCAGCCAACGCTCCGCCGCGCCCAGACGGGCGCAATCGGTGGCGAGCGGGCTATCGGTGGAGACCAGGCTGGCGCGGGGAAAGGCCTCGGCCAAGATGCGGTCGAACGGTTCGCCGCGCCGCGCCTGTGCTTCGGCCTGACGCCAGGCCAGCCGGTTGGGGCCGGGTTGGTCGAGGTGATAGTTCACCGGTGTGGCATCCAGCACCAGACTGTCCGACCAGGCCGCGATGTCGCGCGCCGCCTGGCCCGGCGGCGACGGGCCGACGCGCTGGCTGGCGCTGCTGTCGTCGATGCGCAGACAGCCCTGCTCGCGCCGGGCGTTCTGATACAGATAACTGCGCGCGACGATGGCCAGCGCGCGCGCAGCCTCCACCGGTTCCGGCGCGGCCTCGCGTTCGATGACGCGGGCGACGTAATCGTTGACCGCCAGCGTCGCGCGCAAACGGCCGTCCGCGCCGAGTTCGATCTCGCCGGCGCTGCTGAATTTGAGCGTGTTGCCATTGGCGAAGCGGGCCAGATGGCGGCCGCGCAGCACGCCGACTTGCGCCGGCCGACCTGCGGCATCTTCCACGCCACGCAACGGATAGCGCGCGAACAGATCGACCCGCACGCACGCATCGCCGGTTGCGGCTGACGCCGGCGCATCGACGCGCAGCGCGGCAGGGAACTGCCGCGCGGCCAGCGGCAACACGACGCGGCTGGTGCCCGGCGCACGCAGCCAGATCGGCGTGCCGTCGGCCAGCCAGCCGGTGGCGCCGCCGATCCGTGCATCCGGCTGGCCGGGCTGGTGCCAGCTCCAGGTCTTGGCGCGCAGCCGGGCGCCGAACGCGCGCAACCCTTCGGCATCGGCGGCACCCAGCACGCTGGCCAGCAAGGCGCCACCAGCGGCGCGCCGGGCCGACGCCGGTACGCTGGCGAGCGCGCGCAGCAACTGTTCGACCGCGACCTGGGTGTCCGGCCGCAGGGTGCGCAGATCGTGCAGCCAGGCCGGCGCTCCGCGCGACTGCCAGTATTGCCGCCAATCGCTGGCGACGATGCCGAGCCGGCGCGGTTCGAAGTAGAGGCCGCAGGAACGCGTCAGCGCCGCATCGCGGTCGATGCTGCCGCCGGGCCGGCAGCAATAGACCTCGTCGCGGTCGCGACCGCCGCAGACGTAGTCTTCCGTCTCGATCTGTCGATCGATCAGGTAGACGTACACAAACAGCTTCCAGACGCTGCCCAACGGCGTTTGCAGTTGCGGGTCCAGCGATGATTCGCGCGTCGGCGCGTTGCCCCGGGTTAGCCAATAGGGCGCCTCGCCGCCGCGCAGCGCGGCATATTCCACCGCGCCCGCAGGCACGGCAGTCAGCAGCGCAAACAGCGCGGCAATGAAGAATCGCAAGCGACGCATGGGCAATGATCGACCGGGCTCAGCGCACCTGCCAGTGCGTCTGCGCGGCCTGCTCGTAGGCCTTGTCGTTGGGTTGGTACATGCGGAAATAGCGCGCCGGCGGCAAAGTGAACTGGCCGCGTTGCAGGAAGCGCACCAGTTGCCGGGTGACCGTCGGCTGCTCGATGCGGGCCAGCGGTACGTGGTAGCCGAGCGCGCCCATCGTGAATTCCGGTGCTTCGAAGGCTGTCGCTTCGGCCTTGCCATCACCCTCCAGCCCGGCGATGCGGATGCCCCACACCGCGCCTTCCACCGTGCCGCCAGGCGGCAGCGGCACTTCCAGCAGGCCGTATTGCATGCGTCGTTTCGGGTTCAGCGTGACTTCATCAACGTACAGCACGGCATTCGACAACGCCTCACCGGGCGCCACCGGCACCGCCTTGTAGGTCATGCCATCGGTCTTGCCATCACCCTCTCCGGCCTGCATCTCCAGCCGGTACAAAGTGCGCTTCAGTTCCAGCGGCAGGCGCGATTCCGCCGGCTCGAAGGCGGTGTAGCGCAGGCTGGCGACCAGCGGCGAGGACGGCACACGCGGCAGGCGGATGCTGTCCGGCAGCGCCAGACCGGCTGGCCACAACCATTGTTCGCCCTGCGGAATCCAGCCGAGCGGCAACATCGCGGTCTTGGCCGCAGGACGGAAACCGCCCTGCGCGCGATGCACCCAGGCCAGGGTCATCGCCCGTTCCAGCGTCGGCAGATCGCCGCTGCTGCGTTGCAGGATCATTTCCGGCGTCCAGGCGCGCGGGTTGCCGTTCAGGCGCAACAAGGCGTGCAGCACCGGCGAATCCGAGGCCGGCAGCGTATCCATCGCCTTGCGCCAGAGCTTGTCGGCGCCAGCCGGCAGTTTGCCCTTGGCGACGCTGAGTTTCAGCAGCAATGCCGCCGCCAGCCGACCGTTGCGCGAATCCGGCGCGGCGAACACCAGGCTGTCGCCCGCCGTCAATGCAACGTCCTTGCCCTCGCCACTGGCCAGATGCTGCGCCAAGCCCTCGGCCAGAGACTCCACCGACAAGCCCATTTCCTTCGCCCACCACAGCAGCAGCGCGCGTTGCAGCAGCGGATCGGCCTCGCCGTGACGGCGATAGACTTCCAGCACCTGACGCCAGTGATCGGCCGGCAGCGCCAGACCCAGGCTGCGCGCGGCGAAGTAGTCGGCGTAATAGGCGTAGCCGGTCATGAACGCGCTGTCGCCGCCGGCACGGCCCCACCAGCCGAATACGCCGTCGCCGCCGGCCATCTGCACCAGACGCAGACGCTGCGCCTGCAACTGCGCATCCAGCCCGGCCGCGCGCGGACTGCCTTGCAGCGCCTGCCGCGCCAGCGCCAGCGGAATCAGCCGGCTGGCGGTCTGCTCGACGCAGCCATAGGGGTAATCGATCAGATCGTCGACCACCTGCATGAAGCTGTCCGACACATTGGCGGCCAGCGACAGCCGCAGGTCGCGCGCATCGGCGGGCAGTTTCACCGGCGTGCCGGTCGCTTCCAGGCGGATGCGTTCCTGCCTTGGCGCCGGCCAGGCCAGCGGGCGCGAGCGCAGCGTCACGGAGAGGCTGTCGACGATTTTGTCCTTGCCCTTGTCCGTCACCGCGAGTTGCAGGCCGAGCGCGCCGCGATGATTCTTTTTCAGTTGCGTCGGGAAGAAGTTCGGACCCGGCTTCATCAGCACCGGACGCACATGCGTGCTGCCGGCGAAGATCGTGCGGAATTCGGCGGTGACGTCCTTGTCGCCGCGATTGAAGCCGATGATGTCAACGATCGGTTCGTCGTCATCGCGGAATTCGCGCGGGCCGACCCATTTCAGGTACAGCGCCTTGTCCGACTGGACATAGGCCTGACGCTGGCCGGCACTGCCATCATCGGCCAGCGCGCGGGCGGTGACACGCCAGCGGGTCAGCGAATCCGGCACCTTGAAGCTGACCGTGGCGCGTCCCTGGGCGTTGCTGCGCAGATCGGGGAACCAGGCGGCGGTATCGACATCGTCGCGGCGCGGCCGTTCCAGCACCTTCACCCGCCGTTCCGGCTGTGCCGAGCGGCTGCGGCCGTTACCGCCATAGTCGCGCGCCAGGTCGTAGCCGATAAAGGCGAGGCTGGAACTGGTCCGCACGTTGTTGCGGCGCACGTGATGCAGGAACTCTTCCAGGTCGGGGGCCAGTTCCGGTTGCAGCACGTAGATCATTTCATCGACCACGCCGACCGTCAGTTGCGCCGCCACCGGCTTGCCCTGCAAGCGGGTGGTGAAGTTCAGGCGCGCCGTCTCGCCGGGCTGATAGACCGGCTTGTCGGACTGGATGTCGATCTCGACGCGCGGGTGTTCCACCACCAGACCGGCGTTCTGGAACACGTATTCGCCCTGCCGCACCATCGCAGCGGAGAAGGTCATGTTGGGCGCCATCTCCTCGCTGACGCGCAGGCGCACTCGCCACTGGTTGTCGGCCACCCGCCGCACCGATTCCAGCCAACTGGCCGGGCGCGACAGCAGCGCATGATGGGCAACCGTGTCGCGTTCCAGCGTCAGCAGCGCGTCGTCGGTCGCGGCCGGGAAGGTCAGCAGCAATTCGGCCGTCTCGCCCACCGCATAACGCAGCTTGTCGGTGACGATCTCGATACTGCCTGGGATGACCTTGACGCCCTTGCCGCTGACCCAGTGCGTGACCGCGCCGAGCAGGTTGCCCTGGGCATCGCGCAGGTTGACGGTGTAGGAACCGGGCGCGGCGAAATCGACGTTGAGCGCCTCGGCGCCGTCGGCCAGCGCGCCCTGGGTGCGGCTGCGGTCTTCCAGGCGGATGACTTCCCAGCGCGCGCCGCTGAGCCGGCCCGCGCCTGCCAGCTTGAACGCCACCTTGGCACCCGGTTCGCTGAAGCGCGCCGGCGCGGCCAGCCGCCAAGGCTGCTGGCCGCGCTCGACCAGCAGCTCACGGGTTACCTTGACCCGCCAGGCGGCGCCGTCGCTGGCGAAGAGATTGAAGATGTAGCGGCTGGGGTTCTGCGCCGCCGGCAACTGGAAGCGGGCGATGCCGTTGGCGTCGGCGGTCAGTTCCTCCTGTTCCAGCTTGACCGGGAACTGGCCGGCGTACTGCAGCTCACCTTCCACCATCGCGGTCTGCTGCGCGCGCACCGACAGACTGATGCGGCCGCCCGCCACCGGCTTGCCGCTGGGATAGGTCAGGCGCACCTGGCCGTTGATCGGGTCACCGCTTTTCGGCGTCGCCTTGTCGAAGGAAAGATGGATGTCGAAATGCGGTTTGACGTATTCGGCCACCCGGAAGGCGGCGCCGTAGAGGTCATCGCCCAGCGCGAAACGCAATTCCCAGCCGCCGGCCGGCGCATTGGCCGGCAACACGAAGCGGGTATCGCCGCCGCGACCTGCAAGCAGCTTGACGTTCTGCGTCAGCAACGGCGTCCCGTTCGGATCGCGCACTTCCAGCTTCAGCGCGCCGGCCGGCAGGGCCTCGGAGCGGCGCGCATCGAGGAAGCGGCGGCCGATGAACTTGACCTGCACGCTGTCGCCCGGCCGGTACAGCGGACGGTCGGTCACCGCGTACAGCTTGGCGTTGTAGATCTCGCTGTCGTAGTAGAAATTATCCGAGACGAAGACGCCGCCGGCCGCATCCTGGCCGATGACATAGCTCTTTTCCGGGCTGTCGCGCTGCATCGAAAGCACCCCGGCGGCATCGCTGACGCCGGACTGCAGCACACCGCGACCATCGCTCCAGACGATGGACACCCCGCGCACCGGCGCGCCGGTCTGGCGGTTGGCGGTCCACACCAGCATCTGCTTGCCGGCATTCTTGGTCACCGCGACGGTGTCGGAAATGAACACCAGGCTATTCGCGCGATGATCGCCCACCATCGCCTCGACCAGATACAGCCCGGGCTTGAGCCGGCCCAGCGGCAGCATGACGTTGCCCGGATTGGTTTCGATGAAGTTGCTGCTGCTGCCGGCCAGCTTGAGATCCTTGGGCGGCGCGACCGGCTTGGCGGCGCCGAGCGGATAGCGGAAACGCTGGACCAGATCGAAGCCGGGCATGCGGCCAAACTTGACGTCCTGGCCGTGTTGCGTGGACTTCAACATCGAATCGCCGAAGGTCAGCCCCGGCGCCTGCTGCACCGCCTGCTGCCGCGCCGGGGTGGCGATGATGCGTTGCCAGGAACGGCGCGTCTGCTTGTTCCAGCTGTCATATAGATAGTTGAGCGTCTGGCCGGCGCCGTCACCGACATACATCGCCTGGATACCGACCCGATGCAGGTTCTGCTGCTGGCGCAGAAATTCGAGCGGCTTGGGCACGCGATGGATGGCGACATCGACGCCCTGCTCGCCGCCCAGCACGCGCGAGGCTTCGCCGCCGCGCTTGAGTTCCAGGCGCACCTGCGCGATTTCCCCGCTGCCGTAGCTGCTGTCGCTGAGCAGAAAGAACGGCTCGCCCTTGAGCGGACGGAAATCGCTCGCCGGTATCTCCGGCAAGGCTTGCGCCGCCGGCGACGTCAGCAACGCGCTCAGCGCGACAAGAAAGCCAATCGATAGATGCCGATAAAGTTCGAATTTTCCGGTACGGGTCGCCACCTCGTATCCTCCCAGTTCATCAGGCGTCGGGGCGCGACGGCACGCAGGCCGTTGTCCGACGCGGTTTCTGTGCCGGTGTGGTAGGCGATGTAACGGCCCATCCACACCATGAGATGTTGGTCATCACCCTGATCGAAAAACAGCAGATCGCCGGCTTCCGCCTGCGTCAGTTGCTTGCCCAGCAAGCGGCAATTGGCCTGCACCAGCGCCAGCGCCCCAACGTAAGCCTGACGCTTGCCGTCGATGTCCACCCAGTCGCGCAGCGCCGCGCGCTGCGCCGAAGTCAACGCCACTTCCGGCGGCAGCGCGACGCCCTGCAAACCGTTGGCGCGCACCCAGGCCGCATTGTGGCGACGCAACGATTCGCGCACGGCGAAGCGCACCAGCCCGGCGCAATCGCGATGCTGCCAGCGCGGCGAAGGCCCGGCGCGCAACTGCGCGGCAACGATCAGCGTGATCCAGGCGCGCAGCCGGCGCGATTGTTCGGCGTCGAGCAACACCTCCGGCATCGCCTGCGTCAGCGCGCGCGCGGGCATGGCAAACACGCCGAGAACCAGCGCAACAAGGACTTGGCGACGGTGCATGAGTTACTTGAGCGGCGTCCAGCTCACCGCCTGCCAGCCGCCCTGCCTCGCCTTGCCGCTCAGCGTCGCCGCCAGCGCCGGATGCCCGGCCATCGCCGCATAACGCGGCAGCAGGCTGGCGCCGGGCTCTTCGCCGATGTCGCGCGTCGCCGTTTCCAGGAAGCGGGCCAGACGCGGTGGATCAAGTAGAAAAACAGCCGGATCAGTGTTCAAACGGTCGGCGATCGACGGATAGCGTTTGGCCAGCGTATCCAGCGCCCTGTCCAGCAGCGGGCCGGAAGGCGAGAACAGCAGCACGTCGCCGGACTGGGCCAGCCCGACATCGAAATAGCGGTCGGCGGAAAACGCGCTGCGACGTTCCGCCGGCACGGTCAACTCGCCATATCGCGCGCTGACTTCCCGCCGCCAGACGCGCGCCCCATCCGGAAGAACGGTCTGCCGCACCGGGAAGCGACCGGCCTCCTGCTCGAATTCACGCGCCCCGATCCATTGCTCGAACAGGCCGCTCAGCACCGGCGCCAGCGTCTCGGCCTTGGCGGCCGCGGTCAAACCCAACGCGAACAGCGGCGCCTGCCAGCCCTGCGCCTCATACCAGCACACCGCCGCCGCGCCGGTCAAATACGGTTTCACGGCGATCCCCGGTGCCAGCGCCGCCAGTTCCGCCGGGCCCACCGGCAAACCGGCACAGAACGCCGCACCCTCCGGCAACGCCCGCCAGGGCAGGGATTGCAGCGCCGGCAGCTGGCTCGCGCCATCAGCGCCGAATTGCAACGCGGCCCGCCAAGCCTTGTCCACGTGCTCGAAACGCACGCTCTTCACCCCCGGCATGAACTGGCCATACCCCTGGCCCAACACATCGAACGCCACGCTCAACCGATGCGCGCCCCGACGCGGCTCGCCGGCAAAATGCCCGGCGCCCGGCGCGCTCGACTCGGACAACGCCGCCAGCACGGCGGCGGCGCGTTCGGCAATCAGCGCACCTTCCGCATTCAACAGCAGCGCAGGATTCGACAACACCACCAGCCGGTCGCCGCGCGACGCGAACAACAAGCTGGTCCGGGTATTCAGCTTCAGCGCATACACCGGAATCGCCGCCGCTCCGCCGAGTTCGGCAACCCGCGACAACTGGCTGTCATCCGCCGCCACCCGCGCCAGCACTTCCAGGCTCTTCGCGATGCCATTGCGCGTCCCGCTCAGCATCCAGTGCCGCAGACGCCCGCCCTCCCCGCGCCAGAACGCGACTTCGGCCGGCTCGTCGAACACAGCATCAAGCAGACGGTCGCTCATGCTCAGATCGTGCTCGAAAGCCAGCCGCTTGATCGCGCCCAAAACGTCGAGACGGGTATCCAGATCCTGGTAATAGAAAGCGAAATCTTCCGTCAGCAAGTCCTTCAACAGCGGCGACTGAATCACCGCAGCCGGCAACGCCGAAAGATTGTCTGATTCGATCAGCGCATCCGGCCGTGACAAATCCGCACTCAAGGAAGCCAGACCCACGAGCGGCTTGAGCGTCGTTTCCGACTGGGTCGCGGCCAACACCACCCCGCAAACCCCCACCGCCAGGGCCAAACCCACCCAACGCTGACGCAACTTCATGGCATCACTCCCGAGATGTCCCGCTTATAGAAATTGTCCCGACGCTGCAAAAAGACGTCGACGTCCAGATTATCGCCAGATGCGGGTGAAACGGACAATGCAAGAACGATGCGGAGCAGCAACCCAACATGAACCGCCTGTCATTGGGTTGGGTTTCACGCGGTGGCCGGGCAAAACGGCGGAAGGCATAACTTTGGACAGGGCCAAGTGCGGATATGCGCGAGGCGGCCAGCCTGTCGGAGGACTTTGCGGCCGTACTCACGCAATACGCCGCCGGCGCCAGCAAAGCCGATCAGTTGACGATGCTGGATACGCTGATGGAAAGCTGGGCGAATACCAGCATGCTATCGGCGACGTCATGGATCGAGCATACAAACACCGGCGTGCTCCTCACTGCGCCCGACACAGGCGGCATGGTTCAGGTCACCCGCTCACTGCAGGAAGAGAGGCAAGCCTTGAGCGAAGACCTGTGGCGAAAGCTCACCGTCCTGGAACGATTCAATGGCCGCCAGAACGCCTTCCTGGGGGCGACGTTCGCGCAGGGCACCATGAACGGGCTGTCCATCTTCGCCGGCCAAATCCCTCTCATTGAGGCGGCATATCAGTCGCTGCGCGACTCGGTTTACCACGGTTTGCTTTTGCAGACGCGTTTCAAGCCGGTCCTTGAGGCCATCAGCCTGACCCTGAATGCCGATGGCCTGGCGTTCGATTTCTCCGGCATGGATGCCTGGTTGGTTGAAAACGCGGCCGGCGATCTGAACGAGGGGATTGGCGATGCGCTGGATTTGATCAAAGCGGTCGGTGAAACGCAGTGGCGCGCCATGAATACGGAACCCTACGCGCTGTTCGAGCGTTTCTTGGCGGCTTACCAAACTTCGCCAGATGGGCATGGATCTGGCGCTGGCCGATGCGTCGTCGCAGCGCCGCCAGATCGGCGTGGTGTTGCAGGAGAACGTGCTGTTCAACCGCGGCATCCACGACAACATCGTGCTGACCTATCCCGGCGCGCCGCTGGAATGGGTCATGCAGGCGGCAAAGCTGGCTGTCGGCAAAGCGGGAAATGCCATTACTTTCGCCATATTTACCGCTTCCAGGGACTGCTTTAGTCTTCGTAGCGCCTGCACAGCCGGGTGTGATCCACATATAAAACAGACAAAACAGGGAAGAAAACATGATCAGCATGGAAGGTTTAACTCGGGGGAATTGTGGCCTGAGATCCACTCAAAACGGCATAGAGCCCACTTCCAGCAGGGTTGGCAACGCTTTTACCCACTCGATTTCACCAAGAGCCGGTAAATTGCTCGTCTATTGCCTGCGGCAGAACCGAAGATGTTTGATTTAATTATTGCATTTTTGTTTGAATATGTCGCCTATCGAATTGGCGCAGCGGTAGTTATCCTGTTAACTCTAGGAAGGATACGCCCAAGGGATGATTCAAATCCATTTTATTACGGTTTAATTGGCGTATTGTCCGTGCTTTTTATCGCTGTATTACTATTACACTTCTTGGGAGATGGAACATGAATACTGGGGCAATTTTATCAGGCATGGGTATCAATGTTATTGTAGGGCAGCCGGTTATTGGTGTGTTTTCGGCTTTATATTCAACGAATATCGGCGGCTATAAAGACCCCAACTTTATTGATGGGTATCGATACAATCCAAGCGACAGTAAATGGTACTTGGCCCCGCCAGCTCCATTTTTTGGGCAATATGAATGGAACAGCCCAGCAGATCTGGATACACAACAACAGCTGACTGTCTTGCGTTATGTGTACGAGAGACATAACAAAATAGAAAACCTAGGTCAAGGTGATGGAGATCGCAATCGATCTTTTCCAATGGAAATAGTCGATTCCATCTCCTCCCTCTTCAACTCCACCCACGCCTACACCCCCGCCAACGTCCCCACCACCGTCTGGGCAACACCACAACGTTACGACCCCCTCACCCTCGATCTCGACGGCGACGGCAACGAAACCCACGGCATCGACCCCGCGCAGCCGATCTACTTCGACCACACCGGCGCCGGCGTCGCCCAGGCGAGCGGCTGGATAGCCGCCGACGACGGGTTTCTCGTCCTCGACCGCAATGGCAACGGCCTGATCGACAACGGTACGGAACTGTTCGGCGACTCCACCCCGCTGGCCGATGGCGGCAAGGCATTCAACGGTTTCCACGCCCTGTTCCAGGAAGACACCAACCAGGATGGTTGGGTGGATGCCGACGACCAACGTTACGCCGACCTCAAAGTCTGGCGCGACCTGAACCAGAACGGCAGCAGCGAGGCCGACGAGCTCAAGACCCTGGCGGAATCCGGCATCCAGGCCCTGAAAGTGGACGCCACCCCGAATTACCGGGTGCTCGATAACGGCAATGTCATCGCCGACGTAGGCAGTTTCATCCGCAGCGATGGCAGCACCGCGGACATGGCTACCACGCAACAACTGGGCGACGTCGATCTCGTCAGCGATGCATTCCTGAGCCGCTTCACCGACACCATTCCGCTCACCGAACAGGCGCTTGCGCTACCGGGCATGCGGGGATCGGGCCAGGTGCGGGATATGCGCGAGGCGGCCAGCCTGTCGGGGGACTTTGCGGCCGTACTCACGCAATACGCTGCCGGCGCCAGCAAAACCGATCAGTTGACGATGCTGGACACACATTTACCCATAAATGATCCGCACTGGGAGAAAGCGGCATGATGCGAGCAAGTAAAACATCAGGCAGCTCTAATAGAGCGAAATGGAATTCAGCTTACTCACTGATCGAACATTTTTTCCATAAGTGCATCTGCCCCTTGTCCAGGCGACATGGGTTACTAAAGGTTGAAACCAGGATCGATTTACGCGGATCAATCCTAGTAATACTGCTGCTCCTGCAAATGGGGCTGGCGTTGCCAATCCATGCTAGTCCCAACCCTGTGACTTTCAGCCTGTCACCAGAAGTTGAAAAGGCAATCAAAACCGCCGATCCTAAAACGGCGGCGCGAATGAAGAGGGCCATTAAGGTGGGCAATCGGTTTATCCGGCTCAGGTTCAATAATGACGATGGCTATGACCTGGAAATTGATGACGAGTGGAACAAGACCGTCGGACCTCTTCTGTCTATGTCAGGTAAGCAATGGTTTGAATGGAGAGATCAAAGGCTACCAGCCTCACTGCCAATTCGTCTTCCAGGTAGTTTAATGCAAAGCACTTCCTTGATGGCTTGCCCAGCTGTAACGCTCCTGGAAATCAAGTCAGCAAACGACAACATTGCCTTGACCTATCGAGCAACCCTTGCTGCCGGCTATGTCCAGATATATCCAGACACCCCGGGGAAGGGGGGGCATCGTAATTGGATCGATAAAACACTATCCGGCCGCCCTTACAACCTCGTCATCGAAATCGGACCGAATAATCGTATTGTCAGAGAATTGGCTAGCGAGAAATCTTTGGTGTTTAATTATTTATACTTCAGAGACAGCTTTTTGCGGTCTGCGGAAGCTGATGAAGCCAATGGCAAGAAACTTCAACGACAAGATATTCTCAACGACGCAAAACAGCAACGCCAACTGATAGCGGATATCGATTCCGCCACATCCATTTGCAAGTCCTCGTCAATTAAACTGAACCAATAGGGAGATCATCATGGGAGTAAATGTATTTGTCGCGGGTTATCAAGAATTTCAATTAGGCACGGGCAGCAAGCCCAATGTTCCAGGAAGCAAAGTCAATAATAGTGACGCAAAATATGAATATGGCCAAGCGGGCCGCACCGGTCTGGACACGGATGGCGACGGCTACAGGGAAGTGGATTGCTCTTCTTTGGTTTGGCGCGCCCTTAAAGACAGTGGATATAATGTATCGGATAGTGTCGATAAGTTCACCACAAAGACTTTGTTTAATGGTGCCGAAGTCACAGATTATTCAACAATCAATTTCGACCATATTTCTGGGACCGATGCAAAAAAGACTGACGGCACATTGCAGGCCGGCGACATCATGCTATTCAAATCAAAAAGCGGAGATGGTCAGCACGTCGGCATTTTCCATGGATACGCTCCCGATGGATCACCTATTTTTTACGGAACCCAATCTGGCACCGGGCCGGCATTTGCAATTGCCAAGCCAGACTCGTACTGGAGTGGGGGGAAATTCGAAATCGTCGGCGCCCTACGCCCCAAAGACAGCTTCTACGACCCCGCAAAAGACACTACCCGGAATTTGCTGAATGCCCCCAACGGGGCTTCGAATTTCAATAGCTCAGTTCGAAGCGATTTCAGTACCTGGTCCAATAAAATTGCCACCAACTTGCGCAACAACGTCA
>JASJPG010000136.1:0-26538 GCA_031426815.1 Hydrogenophilaceae bacterium | reverse complement strand
TGCCGCTTTGAATCTGGACGCCACGCGTAGGAGCGCCTTCCAAGGCGCTATTGTTGCGGACTTCGCGCCTTGGAAGGCGCTCCTACGAAACCGGCCACTGCGCGAAATAGGTTCATGCCTCGCGCTGAATCTCCAGGCGCTTCATTTTTTCCCAAAGCGTTTTTCGGCTGATGCATAGCAACCGCGCCGTGTCCTGCACGCGCCAGTCGTTGGCGGCCAGGGCGCGCTGGATGTAGTCGCGTTCCTGCTGGGCGAGCCAATCGCCCAGGGCAAGATCGGGGACATCGTGCGTGACCGTTGCGCTGTCCTCGAACAGCAGTTCTGGCGGAATCACCGCTTGCCGCGCCAGGATGCGGGCGCGTTCCATGACATGGCGCAGTTGCCGTACGTTACCGGGCCAGGGGTGCGTCAACAGCAGGCGTTCGCTGGCGGGAGACAGCATACGCGGCGGCTCGCCCGGGACCGCTGCCTGCGCCAGGAAGCGACGCGCCAGCCACAGGATGTCTTCGTGCCGCTCGCGCAAGGGCGGTACACGGACCTGAATGACGTGGATGCGGTAATACAGGTCTTCCCGGAACTGGCCCTGCTCGACTTTCGCGCGCAGATCCTGATGGGTGGCGGCCATCAGCCGGAAGCCGACCGGGATGTCGCTAGTGCCGCCCAGCCGGCGGATCACCCGCGTCTGCAGGGCGCGCAGCAGTTTGGCCTGCATGCTGGCGGGCATATCGCCGATTTCGTCGAGGAACAGGGTGCCGCCGTCGGCCTGTTCCAGCAGACCGGGTTTGGCGTTGACGGCACCGGTATAGGCGCCCTTTTCAGAGCCGAACAGTTCGGCTTCCATCAGCGCTTCCGGCAGCGCACTGCAATTGACTGCGACGAACGGGTGTCCGGCATCGCGATAGCTGAGATGGTGCAGCCGTAGCGCGACCACTTCCTTGCCGACGCCCGATTCGCCGGTGATCAGCACGGAAGTGTCGCTGTCGGCCAGGCGATGCAGCAGTTCCTCGATACCGCGCATCGCCGGAGAAATACCCAGGCAGCCGGGGTCGTCTTCGGTTTCACGATGAGCTTCGAGGGCGCGCAGTTTCGCCAGCAGCAGTTCGGGTTCGAACGGTTTGGTCAGGTAATCCACTGCGCCGAGTTTGAGCAGGCGCACGGCCTGGTCCACCGTGCCGTGTCCGGTCATGAAAATGAACGGCGGCAGATTCGCCCCCTCCGCCAGCAAGCTGGTGTAGAGCGCCTCGCCGCTGGTATGGGGCAGCATGATGTCGCTCAGCACCATGTCGTAGGACGTCTTGCGCAGGGCGGCCAGGGCGCTGCGGCCGGATTTGAACCAGTCGCAGGCGTAACCTTCCAGTTCCAGGCGCAGAGCCAGCGGCCCGCCCATGATTTCGTCATCCTCGATCAGACAGAGGCGCTTGGCGGCCATGCGTTATCTCCTTGCGGCAATTCAACGACAAAGCGGGTGCGGCCGTCGCGGCTGTCGACCTCAATGCGGCCGTTCAACTGGTCGACGATCTGATGCGTTACCCACAGTCCCAGACCATGCCCTTCTTCGTTCAGGCCGGTGAAGGGCTCGAACAGGTGTTCCATCATCTCGGCCGGAATGGCGGCCCCGTCGTTCTCGATTTCCAGTTCAAGTCCGCTCGCCGTTGCTACGCAGCGCACCGCGACATGGCCACCTGCGCCCGCCGCCTGGATCGCATTGAGCACCAGGTTGATCAACACCTGGCGCACCAGGGTCGCGGGCAGACCGCTGGCATCGCCGGCCCGGTTGTCCCAGATCCAGGCCACGTCGCGTTTTTTCGCTTCCTGGGCGAGCAGCGTATGCACATCCTCGATGTCCTGCGCGGCCAGCGGACGGCTCTTGCCCTTGGTTTCCACCAGCAGCGCTGCGACGATGTCGCGAATCTGGACCAGACCACGCTCCAGGTAGGGCAGAAAACGATCCAGCACGGGGTCGGGTGCGGCGTGGAGTTTGACCGTGTCCAGCGAGGTCATCAGCCCGCCGAGTGGGTTGTTGATCTCATGCGCGATGCCGGCGGAGAGACGGCCCAGCGCGGCCAGACGGTCGGCCTTGACCATGCGTTGTTCCAGAGCGGCCTTTTCCGCCAGTTCAGCGTACATGCGGTCGTAGGCCTGGAACAGGCGACCCAGTTCGTCGCGGTAGGGATAGTCGTGGCTGAGTATTGCTGCAGATTGGGGCTTGCCCAATTCATCCATGCGTTCCGCCAGGCGATGCACCGGCACGGCCATGCGCCGCCCCCAGTACCAGTTGAACGGGATCAGCACGGACAGCACCAGACCGGTGATGAGCAAGGCGCGCCAGGCCTGTTCCCGGAAGCGGGGCCAGTAGAAACCGGCCGGATGCACCAGCACCAGATGGCCGATACCGACATCGTCGGCCATGATCGGCAGGGCGAGCAGGATGACGTCGTCGGCTTCCAGCGCAACGGCCACGTCCTCGGGCGCCGCTTTCAACTTTTCGTCCAGGCGCTGGAAGGTTGGACCGAGTCGCGCCATCGGCGAGCGCATCGGCCAGGTATCCGGCTGGCTGGAAACGAATACCTCATGCGCGGCATCGAGCAGGACCAGGCCCTCGGCGCGAAACGAGGTGGGCGTGGCGTCCTCCGCAAACGGCGCCTTGACGATTTCGTAGGCACGCCAGACATCGTCATGCAACATCGGCGAATACAGCGTCTTGACCAGAACGCGGCCAAGATTGTCCGAATGGGCGAGCATGTCGCGCTTCAGGTTGTCATAGGCCTGGAGCATGAAGGACAGGGTCAGCGTCAGCGCGACGACGGCGATGAGCATGCTTCCCCAGAGCGGAATCTTGTAGCGGAAGCTGAGATCAAATACCCGCATCGTCTTTGCGTATGCCCGCCTGGCGCGCCATGGTTTCCACCTCGGCATACAAGCTCGGGTTGGCGGAAACGAAACCGTCCAGGTGCAGCTTGGCCAGTATCTCCCGCCCCGCCGCATCCCGATCCATCTCCGTCAGCACCCGGCGCAGTTTCTGGAACGTCTTTTCCGGCAATCCCTTCAGGGCGACCAGCGGTGGAAAGCCGAACTCGTGGGAATGGTTGACGATGCGGGTGGCGCCGGTAAGGCGCGGCTCGTCCTGCGCCAGGGCATCCCAGACATAGCTTTCCACCGCCGCGCCATCGGCCAGGTGCTGCGCCACCGCTTCGATCGCTTTGCGGTGCGACCAGGTAAAGAAGGTTCTACCAAAGAACGTTTTCGGCGCTTTACCCAAGGCCGCCAGTTCATGGCGTGGAAACAGGTAACCGGTATGCGAATACGGGTCGGCATAGGCGAACACCTTGCCGGCCAGATCGGCGATGGAACGGCTCTGCGTATCGCGCGCGGGCACGATCAGATAGGAGCGGTAATACGGCCGACCGCCCTTCAATGGCGTGGCCAGCAGGCGCACCCAGGGTTTCATCAGCACGTAGGGGTAGTCGGACAGCCAGGCCACATCAAGACGCTGTTGCTTGATCAGATCCATGGTGTCGCTGTAACTGTCCCGCAGGACGAATTTCACCGGCACGCCCAGCCGGGGCTCCAGGTAGGCCTTCCACTGCGCCAGCAGGGCATGGCGTTCATGCAGCAAGGTCGGTGTCAGGCCGATGCGCAGCGGCGTTGCAGTGTCGCCGGCGCGGGAAAACGGGGAATACAGCAGTGCGGCCAGGGCAATGAAGTGGCGTCTCCGCAATCCGGTCTCCTTGGCAACAGTGGCTTGAACGTTACAAGAGTGTAACGTCGGAAACGTATTCGACAGCAAGGGGTTACCCGGATGTAACGCATATTCCTGAGGGCCGACCAGACCGGGATCTCGGTTACACAAAGGTGACGTGGATCGCCTAGAACCTATGAACCCAACTAAATACCCCTTTAGATACATATGGATGCATTGATGGCACAGTGATTGCTCTGGCATGGCAATAGAAGCGAGGCACTGTCATGAACACCACCCTGCTTTCCCTCACCCGCATCGGCGAGATCATCAACCGTCTGAAGTATTTTCACGGCCTGGAGGTGGAAACCCGACGGCGGCTGGCGGCGAGTGCCCAACATATCCAGGTGCGCCGCGACGAGCCGGTATTCCACCGCGGCATGCCCGCCGAGATGCTGCATATCGTGGTCAGCGGCCAGATCAAGGTCTTTCTACCGCAGGCCAATGCCGGCGAAAAAGTGGTGGCCCTGGTCGAGCATGGCGAGAGTTTCGGTGTGGCGCCGCTCTGGCTGGGCGAAGCGCACATGGCCGAGGCGGTGGCCAACAAGGATAGCCATTTGCTGACGCTGGATCGCCAGACCCTGCTGCGCGAGGCCCGTCAGGATTGCGCGCTGGCGGGGCGCTTGATGGATGCGGTTTCGCATCGAGTCATGGATCTGATGCGGAGCCTGGAAAGCTGCTCGCCCAAATCGGCGCAACAGCGCGTCGCCTGCTACCTGGCGCAACGTCGGCCGGCCGCCCAGAGCGCCGGCTACGACGTGCTCCTCCCCGCCACCAAGCGCGAGGTCGCCACCAAGCTCAATCTGACCCAGGAGACCTTCTCCCGCGTACTGCGCCAGTTGACCGATGAAGGCGTCATTCAGGTACAGGGACGCCTGATCCGCGTGTTGGCCGCCCCGCGTCTGGAAGCTTTGAACAGCCCGCTGCATGCGCACCATGCCGCGCAATACCAGACTGTTTCACTCAACAATATTAACTAAGAATAACTTTTGTGTTTGCGACCGTAGGGAGAAGCCTGTCGGACATTTACCCTGATCCAGTGCTTAGCTGCCCGTTCACGGGGCTCAAGAAAAAACATAAGTAGTGTTTCCCTGCCTGGCTGTATCGGGTGATAACGAACGAGGAGAGTCGAAATGAGAAAAAGCTGGATAGGCGGCCTGTTGACCGTGGGGGTTCTGGCCTGGATGGTGGGCTGTACCCAGCCCTCGGCCAAGATGGCGGATGCGACGGTCAAGGGCGTGGTCGAAGACCGGGATGGCCGCAAGGTCGCCAATGCTACGGTCTGGCTGATCCCCGCTGCGGATGTCGCGGCAATGGGCAAGACGCCGATCGAGGTCAAGAAAGACGCCAAGAACGACGAGCCGCTGGAAGACAATCTGGCAGCCAACCGCGAGCGCTATGCCAAGGGCAAGAGCGGCGCCAACGGCGAATTCAGCGTTGCCGACGTACCCGGCGGCAAATACTTCCTCTATGTCGAACCCGCCGACGCCGGCTACCTGCCCGGCGGCGACAAGACGCGCAAATCCCTGTCCACCTCCGAATTGGCCGCCGCGCCGGTGAAGATCCAGGTCTCCGGCAACACCCCGGCCACCGCCACCTATATCGGTACCAGCAAGTGCCTGGACTGCCACGAGGAGCATGAGGGCTTCAAATCGACCCTGCACCGCCTCGGCATCCAGGTTGTCGGCAAGCCCTCCAAATTGCAGGACTACTCCCGCTTCCCGGACTTCAACAAGGGCCTCGACAAGCTCCTGGCCGGCACCAAGTTCTGGTTCCACAGCTTTGACAAGACGCGCAGCTTCGACAAATACCAGATCAGCGACAAGGAACCGGCCGATCCTGCAACCGTGAGCTTCACCGCCACCTTCTTCAAGGATGCCGACGGCAGCCTCAAATTCCGCACCGAAAACGCCAAGGATACTGCCGACCCGGCGCGCGTCTACCCGGTGGATCTTGCCTACGGCGGCGGCCTCTACAAACAGCGCTACCTCTATCGCGTCGGCCCCAACCTGTTCCCCTTCGTGCAGTTCAACCAGAACGGCGATAACAGCTATGGCGACCGCAGCCGCAAGCAATGGCGCGATTACCATGCCGATTGGCTGTACAACGAAGGGACCGGCAAGCTGGCCAACCCATCGCAGGCCAAGTCCTTCGACAGCCAATGCGCCTCCTGCCATTACAACGGCTACACCCTGACCAAAACCGCTGCGGGCGACTTGATCGCCGGCTCGGCCAACGACGCCGACGGCGAGCTGGACATCGACGGCGACGGCAAGAAGAACGAAATCAACATGGGCTGCGAAACCTGCCACGGCCCCGGTTCGGCCCACGCCAAGGCGCCGAAAGGCACCAAGTCGGCCAGCATCGTCAGCCCCAACAAGCTGGCGGCGGAACGCGCCTCGATGATCTGCGGCCAGTGCCACAGCCGCCCGCAAGGCCATCTGAACAACGACCAGCCGGTCAACGCCGTGCAGACGTTCCAGTATGAAGTGCGCGGGAATCAGATGATGCTGCCCGGCACCAGCCGCAACACCTTCCTTGCTCAGTACACCACCCGGGAAGATGCCGGTCCCAAGGACTTCTGGGCGGACGGGCTGCATTCCAAGTCCCACCACCAGCAGTACACCGACTTCATCAAGTCGTCCAAGCACCGCAACGGCAACCATCTGCTGGCCTGCACCGACTGCCACGATCCCCACGGCAAAGCCAAGTTCGCCCACCAGATGAAAGAGGATGCCCACTCGCCCGCGGCCTGCACCAGCTGCCACAAGGACCGCACCGACATGGGCAAGCATGTGATGGAGAAGACCAAGTGCAATGTGGCCCCGGACAAGATCACCTGCTCCAACTGCCACGACACCAAGACCATGCAGACCGGCGCCGGCCTGGGCAAGGGCATGATCGGGAAAGACGGCAAGAACTACTGGCTGAACGACATCACGTCGCACCGGTATGACGTGCCGCTCAAGACCAACGTCGGGGTCAAGGGCGTGGAACCGGGCAAGGCCATGCCGATTCCCTACACCAACAAGTGCGGCTCAGCCTGCCACAACACCGGCAGTCTTTAAATGGACATCTCCAACCCCAAAGGAAATAGAGCATGAATAAATCTCTGATTGCGCTGACTGTCGCTAGTCTTTTTGCCGCCCCCGCTTTCTCGGCCTCATCCAATGTCGACGTCTATGGAACGCTGAACATCACTATTCAGGACACCGATTCGGCAGCTTCCGACATGACCGTCATTGATAACACCAGCAAGATCGGCTTCAAGGGAACGGAGGATCTGGGGAGCGGCATGAAAGCTATCTGGCAGATCGAGTCAGGCCTGGCAAGTGGCGGCATTGCGAGCGCCAATGTGGTCGGCAACGCCGCCACACTGGCCAGCAGAAACTCATTTGTCGGTTTATCCGGCGGATTTGGCACCGTCCTGATGGGTCGTCATGACACGCCCTATAAGTTGGGAACCAGCAGCCTAGACATCTTCGGTGACACCATCGGCGACTACAACCAAGGTCGCACTGATGGCGTACAAGTGATTCAAAACAACCACGATCACCGCAGTCCACAAGCCCTGGCATATATCTCCCCGACCATGAGCGGCTTCCATTTTGCGGCCGCGACCATACTGTCCAGCGGTGAAGCTGGATCAAGCTTCAACAACCCCGGTGACGATATCGACGCGGTTTCGCTGACTGGCTTTTATTCAAACGGCGCCCTGTTCCTTTCATTGTCTTACCAGGATGTGAATGCCGCGACTGCAGCGGATGCAAATTCCAAGGGGATGAAACTGGGTGCGGCTTATACCTTGGGCAGCACCAAACTTGCATTCGTCTGGGAAGACATCAGCAGTGACATTGCGTCCGCTGTTCCCGATCGTGATTCCTGGCTGTTGAATGCCACCCACGCCATGGGCCCCATCGTTCTGAAGGCTCAGTATGGTTCGGTCGACATTGGCACGGCAAATGCGTCTGGGCTGACCGCCAATACCGATCAGAAACAGTGGGCTTTGGGGTTGGATTACAACCTGTCAAAACGAACTGCCGCCTACTTCGTGTATGCCAATGGCGATGACGATGTCGGGGCCGATGTGGCAGGCTGGAATCTAGGCGTCAAGCACAACTTCTAAGAGGGCTTTTCCGATCTCCTGCTCTCGCACCAGCTCGCTCAGAAAGCTATCGCGACAGCGGGCTTCTTGCCTGCAACACAAATCCACTGATAACCGCCAGCTTGACTGGCGGTTATTTTTGTAATTCCAGCCTGGAAACCGTAGTTGGAGAAGCTTCCAGCATGTGGTCAGTGGCTACAGCTTTGAGCCTGATCTTTGTGAATCGGCCTGATTCCGGCAGGAAACGACTCGGCTTGGTGCAGCATGCGCACCTGTTGTGTGAGTCAGGTGCGCACGGCGCACCCTGCAAGCGGTGCTAAGACTCAGCCGGTTTCGGCGGCTTTTTGTGGAAACGGCGGAACGGCCGCTTGGCGGGTGCGCCGCCAGCCGGGACTTCGCCGTCAGCTTCAAGCGCCGGCGCGCCTTCGGCCTGGGCGACTTGCGGTGCGTCAACCGGCTTGCGCGGCGCGGCATTGGGCGGGCGCGGCCCCTGGCCACCACGGCCGCCACCTCGGTTTTCGCCGCGCGGCGCGCCTTTGGGTCCGCCGCGCGGGCTGCCCATCGGTCCTCTGCCACCGCCGCCTTTGCCTTGTCCGGCGGGCGGCATGTTCAGTCTGTCCTGTTGGCCGATGCGATTGCCGGGGGCCAGGGTGATTTCGAGCTCGTGCAGCTCGTCCCATTGCTCCTCGGTACGCTGATTGTCGGGAATCGCCAGCAAAGCTTGCATGCGGCTACGCGGGGAGATGTTTTGCGGTTCGGTCATGGCGGCATTATCCCATTAGCGGGGTCGGGCGGAAATCAGGCATCGGTGCGAACTTCAACTCGTGATGCGGCGGTAAATATCGGACACCTTGAACGGCAGTTGCCGCACATCGTCCAGAATGATGTAGCGGGCCGCACCGTACATGTGCGGCAGGTAATCGCGCGCTTCGCGGTCGATGGTAATGCAGAACGGGTGCACCCCGGAACGGCGCGCTTCCAGCAGCGCCATCCGTGTATCTTCGATTCCGTACTGCCCGCGATAAACGTCGAAATAATCGTCCGGCCGACCATCCGATAGCGTCACCAGCACCTTGGTACGGGCTTCCATCTTTTTTAGCAGATCGGTCAGGTGGCGGATCGCGAAACCCATGCGAGTGTATTCCTGCGCGCGAATGCCGGAAATACGTGCTTTCACCTCGGCGTTGTAGGGCTCGTCGAACTCCTTGATGCGATACAGCTCGCAGCGTTTGCGCGTGGTACCGGAAAAACCGTAGATCGCGTAGCGGTCGCCCAGGCGTTCCAGCGCTTCGCACAGCAGCACCAGCGCTTCCCGCTCGGCCTCGTTGATCCAGCCCTTGGTGGAACCGCTCATGTCGACCATGAAGGCGACGGCGATGTTGCGTTCGGCACGATGCTGGCGCACGAACACGCGGTCGGACATTTCGCTGCCGTCGCGGGCGTCGGCCAGCGCTTCCACCAGGGCGTCGATGTCGATTTCATCGCCATACGCCTGCCGCTTCAGCCGCTTGTTTTCGTCGCGCATGGCTTCGAACGCCTTGCGTAGTTGCTTGACCAGGCCAGCATGTTTAGCCAGCGTCTCGCGATAAAAATCGTCGTAGATCGGCGGCACATCCTTCTCGCGCATGACGCACCAGTTCTTGCGGTAATGCTGCCGACCCATGTCCCACTCGGGATAAAACAGTGCGCCGTCCTCGTGATAGGTGCCCTGCCAGACCGCATCCGGATCGGCCTGCGCATCGTGCAGCAGGCGGGCGTCGTATTCACCGTCGCCGGCCGGCACCAGGTATTCGGGTGGAATCTCGCCAAAGTCGAGGAACACCGAGGCCATCAACTGCTTCACGTCGTCCGGCGGCGCAATCGGCGCGCCATCAAGGGTCAGTTCCATGTCCATGCGGCCTTCGTCGTCGTTGACTTCGGCCTCGAACTGCGCCGGATTTCGCTCTGCTTCGTCCGGACTACGCGGTTTATGGCGCTGCTGTTCTGCCAGCAACTCGGCCAGCTTCACGCGCAGCCGCGCTTTCTCTTTTTCCTGGCGGGCGGCGAACGCGGCGGCGACGGCATCCGGCCGCAGTTCGCCCTGAAAACACCAGGGCGCGAAGTCGGGCAATTGATACGCGTCGCCCAACAGACGCACGCTGTCCTCAATGCTCGCCTCGCGTTCGCCCAGACGTTGCGCGAAGCCTGCCCAGCCCGCCGGCAAACCTTCGCCGAGTTCGGCTTTCAGACGTTCCATGTCGCGATGCAAACCGGGCAGTTCGCGCGCGATGCAGGCGGTCAGACGCAGGGTTTCCAGAGCATGCAACTGGCCTAACGCGCGGTCCGGATCGGGAAAGCCGGCGCAGCACGCGGCCAGATCGACCCGAAACGTGCCGAAGCGGGTTTGCGCCCACAACATCGCCACCATCGCCTTGGCCAGCTTGAAGTTGTCCGCCATGCTGGGCAGCCGCGCGATCACCGCCGGCAGATGCAATTTCTCGGTGTTGGTATGGACCGATTCGGCCTGCGCAATGGTAAGTTTGCGGCCGGAAAGTCCGCGCACGAAGTTGCCCAGCACACCGGACACTTCGTCGAACATCACGCCCGCGGTCAGCTCAAGCTGCTTGCCGGCCGAATTCGCGGCGAAGCTCTCGACCTGTTCGATGGCTTGCAGCGCGGTGCGCAAACCGAGCTGGTCATAGGCATCGCAGGCGTAAATCGCCCAGGCTTCCACCTGCCGCTCGCCCATGCTGGCCAGCAATTTCGGCGCGCGCTTGCCGAACTGCCAGCCCAGTTCCAGATGCGTGCTGGCGATGCGCTTGATCCAGGACAGGATGAAATCGCAATCGGGCTCGGACATTTCCGCCACTTCGGCGGCCAGCACTTCGATCTTGTGGTGCGTCAACTCGGCTTCCAGCCATTCACCGAGCAGGTCGTAAATTTCGGCGGCAGTGCGGGAATTGGCGCTCATCGTGACGGGCTACCAGCGCGTAAGCACGGGATACTGGGTAATCAGCGGATCCGGCGTCAGGATCGTCATCTGATTGGCGATGGCCTGGCAGATCAGCATGCGGTCGAACGGGTCTTGATGAATGGGCGGCAAGCGGGGAAGCATGAAACTGTCTTCCTCGTGCAATGCCAACACCTCAATCCCGTGGCGGCGACGCGCTTCGGGAATGAATTCCGCGGGCGGCATATCGTTCGACAAACGCAACTTCCCGCTGCGGTGTTTGATAGAAATTTCCCAGGCCGAGGCAACCGACAGATACACCTCGTTGCCCGGATTTTCGTACAGCAAACGCATGCCTTTGGATAACTGACGCGGCGCGGTAGCCAACCAGATAAACGCACAGGTATCGATCAGGAGCTTCACTTCTTGTAACCCGTTCCAGGCTCCGCTGCACCAGTTCTTGGCACGCCGGTTCCGTAAGTCGCCTGTGGCGACAACGGATCCGCTGCCTTCAGATATTCGGCATCGGCGGCAAAGCCATCCATGAACGGATCGGGCAGCTCGCCATTGAATGCCTTGATCAATTCATCGGGCAAAGGCTCAAAAAAGCTGGCCGGGATTTCATAACCTTCTTCATAAGGACCCAACCCCACCGGACGCGGCTCTTTGCGTAGCTGACGCAGCGGCACGATTTGCGCCACCGGCACGTTGCGCCGGCAAATCTGCACCGTCTCGCCAGCCTCAACGGCGGCGATGTATTCGGAAAGTTTGGCTTTGGCTTCGTGGATGTTGATGTTCAACATGCCGCGCTCCTGTCTATGTACTTGACCAAGTATAGGGTCTGGATTGTGGGCTAAACAAGGATAAAAAACCGCAGCGCCTCCACCCCAAGACCTGGATTCCGGCAGTGGACGTGCATCCGAGCTACGAACTCGTAGTTCGTAGGGTGCAATAACCGAAGGGCATTGCACCGGATGTTCATGTGACCGCACCGGCGATGGTGCAATGCGCTGCGCTTATTGCACCCTACGACGCTACAGCGCGCCCATCACTCGGCGCGTTGATGGGCGCGCTTCGCCCACCCTAGGGATGTCATGTCGTAATGCCCTCAAAACAACGACGACGACAGCTCCTGGATCGCGGCCAGCATGTCGCCGTCATCGGTCACCGCCTGCGCCACCGCGCTACGGCAGGCCGTCACCGGGTCGATGCCGCCGTTGATCAGTTTGCCGGCGTGGACCAGCAAGCGGGTGGAGGCGCCTTCTTCCAGGCCGCTGCCTTTCAGGTTGCGGGTCATCTGGGCGAACTTGACCAGTTTCTCGGCCAGCGTGGCGTCGACGCCGGATTCGGTGGCGACGATCTTGCGTTCCAGGTCGGCGGCTGGGTAGTCGAATTCGAGCGCGACGAAGCGTTGCCGGGTCGATTGCTTGAGGTCTTTCAGCACGCTCTGATAGCCGGGGTTGTAGGAAATGGCGAGGCAGAAATCGTCGGAGGCTGCCAGCAACTGGCCGAGTTTTTCCATCGGCAGGGTGCGGCGGTCGTCGGCCAGCGGGTGGATGACGACCATGGTGTCTTTGCGCGCTTCGACGATTTCATCCAGGTAGCAGATGCCGCCGACGCGCACCGCGCGGGTGAGCGGTCCATCGACCCAGACGGTTTCGCCGCCCTTGACCAGATAACGGCCAACCAGGTCGGAGGCGGTCAGGTCGTCGTGGCAGGAGACGGTGATCAGCGGACGGCGCAAACGCCAGGCCATGTATTCCATGAAGCGGGTCTTGCCGCAGCCAGTGGGGCCTTTCAGCAGGATGGGCAGTTTGTGGTTGTACGCAGCTTCGAAAATGGCGATTTCATTGCCGACCGCCTCGTAGTACGGCTCTTTCTGGATGAAGTGTTCTTCGGTGACGAGCGAATGTGCGTTCATGGCGTTCAAGACGGTGCTCCGGGAAAGTGGTGGTTCGGCCCCAAGCGGGCCTCCTACGGCCAATCGACGCGGGTTTAGTCCGCCATCTGCCGAGCAAGTTTCTTCGGCAGATATTCGCACGTGGTGTTGTAGCCGGAATCGAACAGGCTGTTCTTCTGGCCCGGCGTCATGTTGAACTCCAGCGGCGACATGCCTTCCGTCTCGATCAGCACGGTGTTCATCCAGAGCGCATCGTTCATGTATTCGCGCGACAGCGTGCTCATGAAGGTGCGCATCAGCATGAACATATAGTCCGCCACCGGCAGGATCTTGCGCGCCGGATGCTCTGCCGCGACCCGGCTATCGCGCAGACGGAAGCAGAAAACCGGTGTGCGGTCGCCGGCCCAGTCGCGGATCAGGCCATCTTCGGCCAGGATGCTGCCATCCGTCAGCACATGACGGCCGTAGTGATGAAACGGAAACAGCAGCGGAATCGAAATGGAAAACAGCACGGCGCGCGCCACGGATAAATCGGGAGTGTTCTTGCGATTGAAGATCACCGGCTGGCCGGAGCGGACATCGGTCGCCACGACGTTCAATTCGACCAGACAATCCTTGAAACAGGCGCCGTCGATTTCACCTTCGAGCCAGCGTTCGAAGCGCTTGCCATTCGACAAGCCGCCGCGCAGCAGCAGGTTGAGCAGGGAATAACCGCGAAACTGGCTGAAATCGACCTCTCGGAACAGCTGTCGCATGTATTCCGGCGATTTGCCGAATGCGGCAAGCGTGGCCACCACGCTGCCGCCGGAGACGCCGACGATGTGCTGGTAGCGGTAGTCCATATCGCGCAGTGCGGTCAGCACGCCGACATGCGCCGGCAAACGCGTGCCGCCTCCCGCCAGGATGGGCACGATGTATTGGGGCGCGGTGGGATTCAATTCAACGACTCCAGGCGATTTTCACGTCAGCCGCATTATCGACGCGAAAATGTGTTTTGTTGCTCCACAGCGACACGAACAGGCGGGCGCGCGCCCCTTTGCCGCAAATCGGCAGAATCACTCACTGCCCGAAACGAATTGCCCTATGTCACGTGCGCCCCGGTGCGGTGCCGCTTCCTTTTAATTTGAATTGACGTCCATCCTGGGCGCGGCAGACGCCATCGATTTCCGGCAAATGGCTGACCCATTCACAGTCGAGACGCGAACCGCTTTGCGCGATCAGGGCAGCCTGTCCATGGTGAATGTGACGCCGATGAATCTTCATGACATTGCGGAAGATGCCGCGACAGGCATCGGTTGTGCAGACGCTACTGCGCCAGTCGCCACGATATTGCATGCCATCAAGTTCAATTTCGATGGCATGCGGTGCGATCCATTCCACCGCCAGCGTTCCCGCAACGGATGAAACATCGGGGCTGGCAAGTTCGAGCGTGCTGGAACAACCATTCAGCCACAACAGCGCTACGGGGAAAATCCAACGATTCATTACAGGCTCCTGTCCAAAATGCAGGTTTTGATTGGGCAATCGAATATTTCAGAGGTTCGTTGCATGGTCACTTTCGAACGGCCACAGCCGGTGACTGTCCAGCAACAAGCGAGCGGCGGCTTCATGCGCATCCAGGCGGGACAACAGGGCCTCGCGGCGGGCGTCGCGCGAACTCTTGCGGGCGTTCAGCGCTTGCCACAAATCGCTTTCGCCCAACTGATAGGCGCGCCAGGCCAGTTCCGCGTAGCCATCGAGATGCCGCGACATTTCCTCCTGCGACTCCAGCCGGTTCAACGCGCCTTGCAGGCGAGCATGCGTGATGCGGATTTCCCCTTCGATACGCGCTTTCGCGGCGGCTTCGTGTTGCGCCAGGGCGCGCGCTTCATCGTTGGCCAGTGCAACGCGCGCACGGCGGTTCTCGCCCGGCAGGGGCAAGGCAAGGCTGACGCCGATCAAATTGTCCTGGCCGCTGCGTTCACGGGAAAAGTGCATGCCGAGAGTGGGGTCCGGCGCCTGATCGGCTTGCTGGCGGCGCATCTGAATGCGCATCCGCTCGGTTTCCTTCTGCAGAATGGCAAGCTCGTGGTTGTGCGCCAGCGCCGCATCGATCCACTCGCTTGCGCTACCCAGCAGCGCCGGCAAGCGCCCTGCTTGCGGCGCAGGCACGGGCAAACCGGGGAAACGGGCAGAAAGACCGGCAACCGCCTCGGCAGCGGACGATTCGGCGCGTTTGGCTTCCACTTCCGCCTGCAGAACCGCAGCCTCGGCTTGCGCCCGTTCCATTCTGGCGGCATCCCCGGCCTTGATACGCTTGGCCACGCTTTCTCGCTGCTGTTGCAACAACGCGGCCTGCTCACGCCAGGCCTGCGCCTCGCTCTGGCTGCGTAAAGCCGCGTACCAGGCGGCGAGCAGATCGCGTGCGGCTTCGTGGTGCGCGTCGCCCACCCGTTCCTCGGCCTGTGCGAGCAACGCAGCCGCCGTTTCTGCGTCAAGTTTCCCCTTGCCGGGCAAGCGCAGGCCGCGCTCGATGCCGATTTCCCAGTCGTTCATGCTGCTGGCCGCGCGCTCATCACGTCGTGTGTAACCGGCTCGCGCCTGATATTCGTATTCCCCGGCGTTGAGTCGGCGGCCTTCAGAGCGCGCCACCGCCACCCTTGCCTGTGCCGCGAGCACGTTCGGATGCGCGGCCAGAACGGCATCGACGCTGGCCGCAGGGGGCAGATCGGCGGGCGGCGAAAGCTGCGCTTCCGCGCGGGCAGGCGCGCTGATCG
The DNA here is from genome assembly GCA_031426815.1 of Hydrogenophilaceae bacterium. Lineage (GTDB taxonomy): Bacteria > Pseudomonadota > Gammaproteobacteria > Burkholderiales > Thiobacillaceae > PFJX01. The sequence continues at coordinate 11,109 of JASJPG010000136.1, read as the reverse complement.
ACAGGCAAATACTCAAACACGCCAGGAGGCGGTGCCGCATCCAGATCGTTTTCATCCCAATCTCCCGAAATCCAGAACAGGCATCAGCCACCAGGCCACATCCCGCTTAGGGAATGCGCGTTTCAACTCGTCCAGCAGACGGCCAGCCGGTTCAGCTTCCAGCACGATCTGGAACTGCGTGCGTACGACACGCCCACGCACTTGTTCCTGCGGCGTCAAAGTGTGTTCGCGGCTGCCGCGCCCTTCCGCATGCAGCAACGTAAAACCGCCGCCCCACTCCGGATGCGCGAGCAAATACTCGGAAAGGGTTTCTTCCAGACTGGCCGGGACGACCAGCGTGAGTTGAACCAGACTCATGTGTTTTCTCCGGAATGCGCCGAGAATGAAACGGCGAGAATGAAACGGCGATATAGCACCGGCAGCACAAGCAGGGTCAGCACGGTGGAAGTGAACAGGCCGCCCATGACCACGATGGCGAGCGGCTTCTGGATTTCCGAACCCGGCCCGCTCGCGGTGAGCAGCGGCAACAGGCCGAAGGCGGTGATGCTGGCGGTCATCATGACCGGGCGCAGACGGCGCAGGGAACCTTCGCGCACCACTTCGGCCGCCGCCATGCCCTGGTCGCGCAATTGGTTGAAATAGGACACCAGCACGACGCCATTCAGCACCGCAATGCCGAGCAGGGCGATGAAACCGACCGATGCCGGCACCGACAGATACTCACCGGTGATACCCAGCGCCAGGACGCCGCCGACCAGGGCGAAAGGCGCGTTGGCCATGATCAGCGCAGCCTGGCGCAGGGAGCGGAAGGTTGCGAACAGAAGCAGAAAGATCAGCCCCAGCGACACCGGCACGACCACAGCAAGACGCAAGGCTGCACGCTGCTGGTTCTCGAACTGGCCGCCATAGATCACGCTGTAGCCTTGCGGCAATTTGATCCTGGCAGCCACCGCGCGCTTCACATCCTCGACGAAGCCGACCAGATCCCGCTCGGCGACGTTGCTCTGGATCACCACATAGCGCGCGCCGTTTTCCCGGTTCACCGCCACCGGGCCGTCGCTGCGGATCAGATGCGCCACTTCATTCAGCGGAATGGCGAGACCGTCTCCGGTGGGAATACGCAGACGCTCGAACAAGGCGGGCGAGGCGCGCACGTTCTCGCCGGCGCGCAGCACCAACGGCGTGCGGCGCGTACCCTCCTGCACCACCCCCAGCTTGACGCCTTCCAGATGCGCTTTCAGGAAATCGGACACCTCATCCGCCGTGAGGCCATAACGGCCCAGCGCCAGACGGTCGATTTCGACGCGGAAATACTGCACGCCGTCGTTCTTCACGGAAAACACATCCTGAGCGCCGGGAATCCCACCCAATAGCGTCTCTATTTCTCCAGCCAGCCGGTTCAGCGTAGCCAGATCCGTGCCGAACACCTTCACCGCCAGATCGCCACGGCTACCGGTGAGCATTTCCGAAACACGCATGTCGATCGGCTGGGTGAAACCGTAGGCGACGCCGGGGAAATCCGCCATCACCGTGCGGATTTCCGCCATCAACCACTCCTTGTCCGGCTTGCGCCAGGTTTCCTTCGGTTTCAGCACAAGAAAACTATCGGTCTGATTGAGGCCCATCGGATCGAGACCCAGTTCATCGGAACCGGCACGCGCCACCACACCCTTCACTTCCGGCACCCGCGCCAGCAGCGCCTGTTGCACTCGGGTATCGATGTCCAGACTGGCTTCCAGGCTGATCGAAGGCAGTTTCTCCAGTTGAATCAACAGATCGCCCTCGTCCAGCGTCGGCATGAACGACTTGCCGATGAACGGATAGACCGCCACCGCGGTCAGCAGCAGGCCGACGGCCCCGATCATGACCAGGCGGAAATGCCCCAGCGCCCAATCCAGCAACGGCCGGTAGGCGCGTTCCAGTTGTCGCATCAGCCAGGGCTCCGCGTGCGCGCCTTCCTTGATCAGCCAGGCGCCCAGCACCGGCACCACGGTCAGCGACAGCAACAGTGCCGCGCCAAGGGCGAACACGATGGTCAACGCCACTGGAATGAACAGCTTGCCTTCCAGCCCTTCCAGGCTGAGCAGCGGCAAAAACACAATCAGGATGATCAGCACGCCGGCGGCCGTCGGTGCGGAAACCTCACGTACGGCGCGGTAGACCTCGTGCAGCTTGGGCGCGCCGCTGGCGTTCGCCAGCCCTGAGTGTGAAAGTCGAGTGACGATGTTCTCCACCACCACCACCGCCGCGTCCACCAACAGGCCGATGGCGATGGCGAGGCCGCCGAGGCTCATCAGATTGGCGGAAAGGCCGAAGCGGCGCATCAGCCAGAACGCCGCCAGCGCCGACAGCGGCAACACCACCGCGACGGTCAGCGCGGCGCGCACATTGCCGAGAAACAGGAACAGCAGCACCAGCACCAGCACCACCGCCTCCAGCAGCGCCTGCGATACGGTGCCGACGGCGCGCTCGACCAGACTGGAACGATCGTAAAAGACATTCACCGTGACACCCCTGGGCAGCATCGGCGCGATTTCCTTCAGCCGCTTCTTCACCAGCGCCACCACCTGCTGGGCATTTGCGCCCTTGAGGCCCAACACCAGGCCTTCCACCGCCTCGCCCTTGCCGTTCTGGGTGACGCCGCCGTAGCGGGTCAGGCTGGACATGCGCACCTGGGCGATGTCCGCTACCCGCACCGGAACGCCGGCAACCCGTTTCACCACGATGGCGGCGAGATCGTCGAGCGACTTCACCGCGCCCTCGATGCGCACCACCCAGACTTCGTCGCCTTCGGCCAAACGGCCGGCGCCGTCGTTCTTCAGATTCGATTCCAGCGCTGCCATCAACTCGGCCAGCGTGACGCCGCGCGCACTCATCGCGGCGTTGTCCGGTGCGACTTCGAACGTGCGCACGAAACCGCCCAGCGCATTGACGTCGGCCACCCCGGTCAGGGTGCGCAACTGCGGACGGATCACCCAGTCGAGCAGCGCGCGCCGTTCGTCCAGCGGCAACGGGCCATCCACGGTGAACATGAACATTTCCGACAACGGCGTCGTGATCGGCGCCAGCCCACCGGAAACCCCGGCCGGCAGATCGCCCATCGCCGCGCTCAAGCGTTCCGCCACCTGCTGCCGCGCCCAGTAAATATCGGTGCCGTCCTCGAAGTCGATGGTGATGTCGGACAGCGCGTATTTCGCCACCGAGCGCAGCAAACGCTGCTTCGGGATGCCCAGCATCTCCGTTTCGATCGGCGCCACAATGCGCGCCTCCACTTCCTCCGGCGTCATGCCGGGCGCCTTCAGGATCAGCTTGACCTGCGAAGTGGAGACATCGGGAAAGGCGTCGATGGGAATCTGGATCCACGCCTGCACCCCTGCCACCACCAATATCAGCGTGAACAGCAGCGTGAGCAGCCGCTGCGTGAGCGCGAACTCGGCGAGCTTATTGAGCATCCGCCGCTCCCAGCCAGGCCGACTTCAGCGCGGCGATGCCGGCGACCGCGACCAATTCGCCATCCTTGAAATCCCCGGCCAGCGACAGTGTGCTGGCCGACTGCGACAGCACGGTGACTTGCAGCGCCTCGAAACCCTCGGCACGACGCACGAAGACATAACTCTTGCCCGCTTCCCGCGCCACCGCCTGCACCGGCACGCGCCACGACTGACTGCCACCGAGACCTTCGATGCGCGCCGCCACGCTCTGGCCGACGCGCAAGGCACCCTCCGTTCCAACATAAGCGCCGGTGTTTGTGTTATCCAGACGCGCACGAATGCGCACGGTCTGCGCCGCGCCGGCGCCCGGCAACACGCGCAACACCGAACCCTGAACCTGGCGGCCGGGCAGCACCACCTTCATGCCGACCTTGACCCGCTCGGCCACGTCGGCGGGCGCGTCGATCTCCAGCCAGAGCGGATTCAAACCGGCGATCGTATACAGCGCCGTTGCCGCTTCGACGCGACTGCCCAGCGTCGCCTGGCGGGAAAGCACGACACCGGCAATCGGCGCGGTCAGCGTGATTTCGCTGGCGAATCCTTCGCCACGCTCGGCGCGGGCGATGGCGGCATTGCTCAATCCCCACGCCCGCAACGTGGCGCGTTGCGCGTTCAAAGCCGCCCTGGCCTGCATCAGTGCCGCCGTACTGGCGCGCGCACGCGACTCGGCGATGATGCCCTCGCGCAGCAAACCCTCATCGCGCCGCGCACTGTCCTGCGCCAGACTCAGCGCGGAGGCGGCCTGCGCCAGACCGCCCTGCAGCCCGATCAAGTCCGGGCTGGACAGCCGCGCCAGCGCTTGCCCGCGCTTGACCGGCTCGCCTTCCGCCGCCAACGTCGCCAGCACAAGACCGGCCAGAGGCGCAGCCAATACGCGGGTCTGACCATCCGGTATCAGCACCGTAGCCGGCATGCCGGGCGACTGGCTGCCGCCCTGCCGGGTCAATGCAGCGGTTTCCACGCCGAGCGATTTGATCTGGATCGGTGTCAGTTTGAACGGCGCGGCTTGAGCGCCAAGGGATAGTCCGATGAGCAAGAATCGGAAAAGTGAGCTGAGTCGCATGAAATTTGCAGGGTTGAGTACAAGGGGGCGCACGAAAAATGCGTATAAACGCTTCGTTTTTTGCAACGCCTGCATTCCAGCAAACCGATGTAAGCGTTCCGTGTCGCCAAAGCGATCATTTGTAATTCGTTGCGACAACAGCCTGATTTGTTACTTGGATTTACAAATTGCCCCGGGGAATACGCGGGAACGCGAAAATAATTGCCACATATCCATTCAGAACCGAACCCGCCCCCCATGAAACAAGAACATCTCCTGCTGGTGGACGACGACCCCGAGTTGCGCGACCTGCTGCGCGACTATCTCGGTCAGGCCGGGTATCGCATCACCGCCGTGGCGGATGGGCGGGAAATGCAGAAGGCGATGGCTGCCGCCCCCTTCGATCTGGTTATTCTGGACATCATGCTGCCCGGCGAAGACGGTCTTTCCCTGTGCCGCCGACTGCGTGCGCAGAGCCGGATTCCCATCCTCATGTTGACTGCGCGCGGCGACGAGATCGACCGTATCGTCGGACTGGAAATGGGCGCCGACGACTATCTTCCGAAGCCGTTCAACCCGCGTGAATTGCTCGCCCGCATCAAGAGCATCCTGCGCCGCGCCGGCAGCCTGCCGGAAAACCTTGCGGCCGAAGATGTGCACAGCGTCCGCTTCGCGGGTTGGACACTCGACATGCAAAGCCGGCAACTGCGCTCGCCGGCTGGCGTAGTCGTGGATTTATCAGGCGTGGAATTCAAAATTCTGCGCGTGCTGGTCGAACGCCCGAACCGGGTGCTGTCGCGCGACCAGTTGCTGGAGTTCACTCAAGGCCGCGAAGCCTCGCCATTCGACCGCGCCATCGACGTGCAGATCGGCCGCCTGCGTCGCAAGCTCGACGACGACGCGCGCGAACCGCGCCTGATCAAGACTGTGCGCAACGAAGGCTACGTACTGGCCGTCGAGGTGGAAAAAGCATGAAACGTTTCGATTCCATCTACCTGCGGGTGGCGGGGGTGTTGCTGATCGCGCTGCTCGCCGCGCAGGGGGTGTCGGAACAGCTCTACCAGGAAGAACGCGAGCGTGTCGTTTCCCATCTGATCGCCGGTCCGCTGGGGCAGAGTCTGAGCGTGGTGGCGGACAAGCTGGAACACACGCCGGCGGCTGAGCGGCGCACTTTGCTACAAACGCTGGATTCGCCACACATCACCTTTATGCTGGCATCCTCGCCGGGCGTTGAAACCGAACCAGGCCCGCTGCACCATGTGCAGGACCGCCTGCGCGAAGAGTTGGGGGTGGGCCGGCGGGTTATGGTGACGGGAGAAACGACGGAAACCCGCGACGGTCTGCCGGCTGCGATTCATATTTCCCTGACCCTGAGCGATGGCCAGCGCATCATCGCTTCGCACCACTACCCGGAGGGAAAGACGCTCACCCCCAGTCGGCATCTGCCCCTGCTGACCGGTTATTTCCTGGTCATCGCCGTGATCACCTTGCTGGCCATGCGCTGGGCGGTGCTGCCTCTGCAACGCCTCGCGCGCGCCGCCGATGTACTGGGCCGCGACCTTTCCGGCGCGCCGCTGGCTGAAACCGGCCCGCGCGAAGTGCGTCAGGCCGCGCATGCGTTCAACACCATGCAAAGCCGTCTGGCCAGTTATCTACATGATCGCCTGCGCATCCTTGCGGCGATCTCGCATGACCTGAAATCCCCGATCACCCGCCTCAAATTGCGCGCGGAGATGCTGGCGGATGCGTGCCAGCGCGAGAAATTCCTGCGCGACCTGGAGGAAATGGAAAACATGATCGCCGCCACGCTGGATTTCCTGCGTGGCGAATCGCGCCAGGAAAATGGTGTGTTGCTGGATATCAACGCGTTGGTTTCCACGCTGCGCGACGATATGCAAGCCATTAATGCTTTCGTCGAAGTCAATGGCGAAGCCAGCCGGCCGCTGCTTGCGCGGCCGCAAGCGCTGCGACGCTGCCTCGCCAACCTGCTCGACAACGCCGTGCGTTACGGAAAAGGAGCAAATGGCGGGGTTCTGATCACGCTGGAAGACAGCGCGGAAACCCTGAAACTGCATATCGACGATAACGGCCCCGGCATCCCCGAAGGCGAACTGGAACAGATGTTCGAACCCTTTCGCCGGGGCGAATCCTCGCGCAACCGGGCCACTGGCGGCACCGGCCTGGGTTTGGCCGTCGCCCGCAACCTGGCCCGCGCCCACGGCGGCAACGTGAGCCTGAGCAACCGTCCTGAAGGCGGATTGCGTGCCACCCTGACCTTACCGCGCGGGGCCAATCCCGACGATTGATGAGTCTCGCAAGCCGGCATGCGAACGGATAAGCTTGCCGGTCTCCGATTCCATCCGCGCCCGACCTGTCGGGCCGCAATCAGGCGCCAGCGCAGTTGCTACACGTTACCGACCACCCCTCCCCGCCAACCGGCCTGCAAGCGTTTTTCATCCGGCTGCGACACCAATTTCCGATCTGGGCGCTGGCCGCGCTGGGCTATTGCGCGGCCGCCTTGCTGGGATACGAATGGGCGACGATCCAAGGTATCGGCTCCGCCGTCTGGCCGGCGACCGGCATCAGCCTGGCCCTGGCGATCCGCTTTGGCGCGCGGGTCTGGCCGGGCTTGTTCCTGGGCTCGTTCGCCGCCGGCCTGACGACCGATGCGACGCTGCCAGCACTCCTGCTGATCGCGTCTGGCGCGGCGCTGGAAGCCGTGCTCGGGGTCGGCCTGTACAGCCGCTTCGGTTGCCGCGATAAGGAACATCGGGAACATCGGGAACAAGCCAATCCGCTGGACTGTTTGCGCGGCACGGTGGCCTTCATCGTGCTGGCCGCCCTGATCGGCCCGATGGCTTCCGCCGGCCTGGGCACGCTGAGCCTGGTCGCGTTCACCGGCCTGCCGCCGAATCTGGCCGGTTCGACCTGGATCACCTGGTGGTTGGCGAACGTTGCCGGCGCGCTGGTGGTGGCGCCGGTATTGCTGGCCTTCCACACGCGCCCCAACGGCTGGCGCAGCGCAGCGCGCAGTCTGGAGCTTGCCCTGCTGCTGGCGACCACGCTGGGACTCTCCGGCATGGTGTTCCTGGGCTGGCTGCTGGATGCGTCGCAGCACTATCCGCTCGGCTATCTGCCGTTCCCGATCATGGTCTGGGCAGCATTACGTTTCGGGCACTGCGGCAGCGCGCTGGTCATGCTGCTGATCGCCGTGCTGGCGGTACTCGGCACCACGCAAGGCAGCGGACCGTTCGCGTTGGGTGAACCAATGCAATGGTTCTGGCTGCTGCTGATCTATCTGATCGTCGCCGCCGCTACCTTGCTGGTGATGACCTCCATAGCGCTGGAACGACAACAGCAACGCCAAGCGCTGGCCGCAGCGAAGACGGAACTGGATGCGCGCGTCGCGGCCCGCACGAGCGATCTGGAACTCGCCAATCAAAGCTTGCGCGACAGCCAGGCCAGCCTGCGCCATCTGGCCAACCACGATGCGCTGACCGGCCTGGCCAATCGTCTGCAACTGGGCGAACGACTCACCCAGGCCATCGCCCATGCGCGCCGCGACCACTCGCGCCTCGCCCTGTTCTTCCTCGACCTGGATTATTTCAAGAATGTCAACGACAGCCACGGCCATGCCGTCGGCGACCTGCTCCTGCAACAGGCCTCGACGCGCCTGAAAGCTGCGGTGCGCGCCGAAGACACGGTCGCCCGCCTGGGTGGCGACGAATTCGTGATCCTCGCCGCCGAACTCGACAGCACCGAACACGCCGCCGTCGTCGCCGAGAAACTGCTCGCCGCCTGCCGCACCAGTTTCGTCATCGACGGCAACGAATTCTTCGTCGGCGCCAGTCTGGGCGTCAGCCTGTTCCCCGATGACGGCGCCGATGCCGAAGATCTGCTCAGCCACGCCGATGCCGCGCTCTATCGCGCCAAGGATCTCGGCCGCGGCGGCTTCCAGTTCTACACCCCGGCGCTGACCGAAGCCGCGCTGAACCGGGTGCGTCTGGAAACCAGCCTGCGCCGCGCCCTGCAGCTGGGCGAGTTCGAACTGTTCTATCAACCGCAAATCTGTCTGAACAGCGGCGAAGTGATCGGCGTCGAAGCCTTGCTGCGCTGGCATCACCCGGAACTCGGCCTGCTCGCGCCGGCCGCATTCCTGGCCACCGCCGAGGAATGCGGCCTCATCGTGCCGCTCGGCGCCTGGGTATTGAACCGCGCCTGCACGCAAATGGCGGACTGGCTGGCCGACGGCGTGGCGTTGCAGCACATCGCGGTCAATATCGCCGGCCGCCAACTTGCCGGCGCGGTGGTCGAACAGGTCGACGCCGCGCTGGCGGCGAGCGGCCTCGACGCTTCCTTCCTGCATCTGGAAATCAGCGAGAACACGCTGATGCACGAACTGGACAGCGGCGACCAGGCCATGGAAGCGTTGCGCCGGCACGGCATCGGCCTCGCCATCGACGATTTCGGTACCGGCTTCTTCTCGCTCGCCGCGCTGCGCCGCCTGCCGATCAACACGCTCAAACTCGACCGCAGTTTCGTCCAGGGCCTGCCCGACGAAGCCGACGCCGTCGCCATTGCTGGCACCGTCGTCGGGCTGGCGCGCAACCTCAACCTGAGCACGGTTGCCGAAGGCGTCGAAACCGAAGCGCAACGCCTCGCCCTGCTGCACATGGGCTGCGACGAGGGCCAGGGCTGGCTGATCGGCAAGGCGGTGCCGGCCGGCGAAGTCGTGCATCTGTTCCGGCGCGATGCCTGAGCGGTTGTTGCAAGCGCATCCCGCCAGCAGCCGCGATGGCGTCGCCGGCATCGAGGTGGCCGCCGCCATCCTGCCAAACGGCGCGCTCAGTCTGAGCTATGTGCTGAGCGGCGACCTGGCCGTCCTCCGCATCCCCGCGAGCGAACCGGCCGCGCGCGCCGACGGCCTCTGGCGGCACACCTGTTTCGAGGCGTTCATCCGCGCGGAAGACAGCGCCGCCTACCGCGAATTCAATTTCTCTCCGGCCGGGCTCTGGCAGGCCTATGCCTTCACCGACTATCGCGCCGGCGGCTTGCTGGAGCCGGCCGCCGCGCCTGAGATCGCATGCCGGATCGAACCGGCCCGCCTGACGCTGCACGCGACGATCCCGCCAGAAGACCTGCCGCCTGGCGCTCGCCTGCAGGTCGGCCTGACCGCAGTGGTGGAACACAGCGACGGCAGCATCGGCTATTGGGCCTTGCAGCATGCTGCCGGCCAACCCGACTTCCATCATCCCGAAACTTTTGCCCTGGAACTCATCCCATGAAATTCGGACTCGACCGCCTGCTGACCGAACCTGACCTGCGCCGTCCGCTCGCCGGCCGCCGCGTCGCGCTGCTGGCACACCCCGCCTCGGTTACCGCCGCCGGGGTTGCCACCGATTTGACGCATGCACTCGACGCGCTCGCCGCGCTGCCGGAGATCCAGCTCACCGCCGCTTTCGGCCCGCAACACGGCCTGCGCGGCGACAAGCAGGACAACATGATGGAATCGCCGGACTTCTTCGACCCGCAACTGGGCATCCCGGTATTTAGCCTGTACGGCACAGTGCGCCGCCCGACGCCGGCGATGATGGACAGCTTCGACGTCTTGCTGGTCGATCTGCAAGACCTCGGCTGCCGCATCTACACCTTCATCACCACCTTGCGTTACGTGCTGGAAGAAGCCGCCCGTTTCAATAAAACCGTGATCGTGCTCGACCGCCCCAACCCCGCCGGCCGCCCGGTCGAAGGCACGACGCTGCTGCCCGGCTGGGAGAGTTTCGTCGGCGCCGGTCCGATGCCGATGCGACACGGCCTGACCCTGGGCGAAATGGGCCACTGGTTCGTGCGGCAGTTCAGGCTGGATGTCGATTACCAGGTCATCGCCATGCAAGGCTGGCAGCCCGACGCCGCACCGGGCTACGGCTGGCCGCTGAATGAACGGAGCTGGATCAACCCCAGCCCGAACGCACCCAATCTGTCCATGGCGCGCTGCTACGCCGGCACCGTGATGCTGGAAGGCACCACGTTGTCGGAAGGACGCGGCACCACGCGGCCGCTGGAACTGTTCGGCGCGCCGGATTTTGGCAACCCCAATATCGAGCCACGCAAGATCATGGCGCTGATGCGGCAACTCGCGCCCGACTGGCTGGCCGGCTGCACCTTGCGCGAATGCTGGTTCGAACCGACCTTCCACAAACACGCCGGCAAACTCTGCGCCGGCATCCAGATTCATGTCGAAGACGGCGGCTACGACCACGCCGCTTTCCGGCCCTGGCGCGTACAGGCGCTGGCATTCAAGGCGATCCGTCTGCTGCAGCCGAACTACCCGCTCTGGCGCGACTTCGCCTACGAATACGAACACGACCGCCTGGCGATCGACCTGATCAACGGCGGCGAGGGCTTGCGGCTCTGGGTGGATGACGCGGCATCGACCCCGGCCGACCTGAATGCGCTGGCCGGCCCGGACGAAGTCGCCTGGCGGGAACTGCGCGAGAGCATTTTGTTATACCGCTGAGTTGGATAGGGGTAGGGAAAGGGTAACCCCTCCCCTCCCTCCGAACCGTACGTGCGGTT
>JASJPG010000135.1:0-10456 GCA_031426815.1 Hydrogenophilaceae bacterium | reverse complement strand
AATCCATGAACTCGCGCACGCCGGCCAGATCGCCGGCCAGGCTGGCCTGGTACTTTAGGCCGATGCCGCCGCGACCGGGAATGGCGTCGGCCGGACGTTGCACCGGCACGTTGAGCGGTTCCGCCACTTGCGCCAGCGTGGCCTGGAAGGTGCGCACCGGCACGGCTTCCTTGACCTGCTGTTTGATGCGCAGACGGTCGCTGGCGCCTTTGCCAGGTTCGCCGCCCTGTTCGCGCGCGGTCAGTTCCCAGTCCAGCTTGTCGACATCGAACGGCACCTCCACCGGCAGCGCGACTTCCCTGCCCTGCCCCGCGTCCAGATGCTCGCTGCGCGCGGCTAGGGCGCGTCCGTTCAGGCTGGGCGCCAGTTCGACATCCATCGCGCGGTCGCTGGTGTTGCGCAGCGTGAAATAGACCTTGAGGCGGTCGCCTTCGCGCACCAGCGGCGCGGCGCCGGACAGGATCTGCAAGTCCTGCGTCACCGAAACGGCGGTGTCGCCGCTGCCGAAGCGGCCGACATTGACGTTGGCCACGGCGACGATGCGGAAGCGGGTGAGGCTGTCGTTGAGCGGCACTTCGACCTGGGCTTCGCCCTGTTCGTCGAGCTTGATCCGCGCGCGCCAGAAGATGCGCGTATCGAACAGTTCGCGCGCCGGTCCGCCGGCGCCGCCACCGCCGCCGGCGGCCACCGCCTTGCGGCCGAAATGACGTTTGCCGACCACCTGCATCTGCGCGGTGCTGGTGGTCACGGCGATGCCGCGTCGCTGCATCATCGCGTCGAGTAGTTTCCAGCTGGTATTGGGGGCGAGTTCGAGCAGGCCTTCATCCACCGCCGCCAGCGCGATCTCGGCGTTCTTGCCGGGCAAGCTTCCATCCGGCCGACGCACCTGCACCTTCACTTTCACTTTTTCGCGGGTGCGGTAACTGGCCTTGTCCGTTTCCAGTTTGACCTTGAGCGCGTAGCCCGACCAGCCAGTCTGGATTTCAGCGACGCCCATGCGGAACGCCGGCTTGCCCAGATCAATCATCGCAGTCGGCTGCACGCCGCCGACGCGGCCACGCACGGCCAGCGCGCTGACGAAGACGTTGGGGCCGTATTCCGGCTTGAGCGGCACTTCGATCACCGGGTTGTCGCGCTTGACTTCGGTCACCCAGGCGTCCAGCACGCCTTCGCGTTCGACGCTGACCAGCACGCGCGCATCGGCGAACGGCATGCGCAGATGGAAGCGGGCCTTGGTCGGATGATCCTTGTCGCCAATCTCGTAATGGCGGCGCTCGGGAATCAGGTCCATGCGGTCGTTGTCGGAAGCGTCCACCCAGCCGTCTCCGTCCGGCACCCAGAAATCGCGCTGGGCGTAGCTCGGACTGTTGTCCGCATCCTTCGCTTCGGCTTCAAGGATCAGGCTGCCGGTGACCGCGCTCTTCGTCTCGCAGAAGAACAGGCCGCGCGCGTCGGTTACACCGGCGCAGGTATCCGGCAAGGCCTTGATCTCGGCGCCATGCTCGTAGGCATAGAAGCCGCCGATCACCCGCTTGCGGTAGGAATACCAGTTGCGTTGATACAACCGGCCCTGCACCGCGACATTGGCTTGCGGCTTGCCAGCGGTATCCAGCGCGATGATGCGGAAACGTTGCTGAGCCTTGGCCTGCACCCAGGAATCGGGCTGCACGCCGAGCAGCAGACGCGACGGATAGATCGGCACCCGCACGGCGGCGCTGCGGGTTTCGCCGTTGGCATCGCGGTATTCGGCTTCGGCGCGCAGTTCGCGCGGCACATCGGCGCGCGGCAGTTCCTGCCAGCCGGTGCGGACGCTGCCGCTGGCGTCGAGCTTGAGTTTCAGGGTTTTCAGCGGCGCGATGCCGGCGGCGGCGGTCGGCATTTCCGGATCGGTTTCATAGTCGCCGACGACCCATTCGGCGCGATCGTCCTGGCGTCCGACCTTGACCCGGCCATTGGCGAAGCTGGCGTCCTCGTAGTCGGGGAAATTCGGCTGCAAGGGCTGCAACTGGCCGCGCAAGGTCACCGGCATCTGGCTGGCGGCACCGCCGGCCAGGTATTCGGCCTGCATGTCGAGCTTGATCTCGCTCGGATTGATCGCCCGCGCCGGCCCGCTGAGACGGGCGCGCACACTGGGCACCCGAAAACTGGCGACGCGGAATTCGCCGGCGGTAAGTTGTTCCAGCTCACGGCTGCGTAGCTGGTGCTGGATCAGGATGTCGTAGCTGCCCTGTTTGGCTTCTTTCGGCAGGCTGTACTTCAGCTCGGCGATGCCCTGTCCATCCCACTTCACCGGCAGCTTGACCTCTTCCTCGCTGCCCTGATGGCGCAGGATGATTTCGTCGCTCAGGCGCGGCGCGTCGACGAAGCCGAAGCCGAGCGATTTCTTGCGCCGCACGAACAGTTTGATGCCGACTTCCTCGCCGGGCCGGAACAGGCTGCGGTCGAGCACGGCGTGGGCGACGAACGGGCCTTGCCAATCCGATTGATACAGATTGAACCGCCAGGGCGAAATGCCTTCGCCCCAGCCTGACAACAGGAAACTGAAATCGCCGCCCTTGCTGGCGGTGACGAAGAACTGCCGGTCGTACTTGTCCAGGCATCCGGGCAGATTGCCTTCCTCGGGCAATTCCTCCTTGATGCGCAGAATGCCCTGCGCATCGGTACGCCCCTTGGCATGAACATGGTTCGCGCAATCGCGCACCGCGACTTCCGCCTCGGCCACCGGCTGGCCGCTGTCCAGATGCGTGACCCAGACCAGCGAGGATTCGTCGCCGCGCTTGAAATGCACGGCCAGGTTGGTGACCAGCGCGGTGGCGCGCACGTGGTAGGGCTTGGGCCGGTCCATCAGCGCCTCGCCCAGGCGTGGACTCGCCACCTCGACGATGTGGAAGCCGGCGCCGATCAGCGGGATGCCGATGACCTCGGTTTCCTTGTCCGGCAGCGGCTTGGGCAGCGAATACGGGGTGATCTTGTGGCGCGGCTCGAAAATCGAGTCCTCGGCGCCGAAATGGGCGATGGGGGTGTAGTCCCTTGGTTCGTCGCGCTTTTGCTTGCCGACGAGGCCGCCCACCCAATTCAGCAACCGCCTGGCGGCGCTCTCCTTCTCTTCCCGCGTCTGGTAGGTGTCGTGCGACATCATCTTGATGCGCCGCATCCATTCGATGATCTCGACCGGGTTTTGCGTGATCAACCGCTCGGCATTGAATTGCGTATGGCGCTGGTTGAGCGTGTCGACATAGCGCACCGTCAAAGGCAACTGCGCGGGCGAACCCGGCGAGGCATTGAGTTCGTAGATGCCGAAATCGCTGGCGAACTTGGCCAGCGGCGGCGCCAGATCGGTCTTCAATTTCAGCGGGAAACTGCCGGCGTTGATCAGGCCGCGTCCGTCCTGATCGATCAACTTGGCGGGCAAGGTGAGCACGAAATCGGCCGCTTCCGGGAACGGCCCCGCGAAGCTCAACGACTGCGTATAGCCGGATTTACGCGCTTCGTCGTCGATCTTGCCGCGCCAGACTTTTTTGCCGCTGGACAGCTTGATCTGCGCTGCGGCCTTCACCGCCACCGGCGCGGAAAAATCCAGCTGCATCGGCAACACCGGCAAACACGGACGGCGCGGATTCAGCTTGTCGCAATGCAGGCGAGCACTGAAATCCGGACGTGTACGAAATGCCAGGGTCTGCGTTTCACGGCTGGCCACACCGCTGACCGAGGTAATACCCACCTCCCAGAGCAGACTGATTTCCTTGCCCGCCGGCAGACGCCGGCCGCAGCGGGCGACCAGCACCGGCGCATCGGGCTTGGTCGCCGCGCGCAACAGCGATTCGCGGCTGCTGCCGCTACGCGCCTCGACCAGATACAGGCTATGCCGCTCGGCCAGCACACCCAGATAACCCTGGAAGAAATTCTGGCTCGCCGCCAGCACCTTGGCCTTGTCCGTCCCGGTCAACAAACGCGCCGGAACCTTCTCGGCGATGCCCTCCGCCACACACCAGAAACGCCCTTCCAGACTGGCCTCGCGCGCCGGCGCATCCAGCCCGAGCAGAAACACCTGATCCTCGTTGATCCGGTCGCCTTCATAGGGAACCGTCATCAGGATCGCCGGCCCGCCGGTCGTGAAACCGAATTTCGCCGCTGCCAGCGTCTTGCCGTCCAGACTTTTGGCATCGCTCAGCAAGCTGAAACTGCACTGCACGCCGGCCGGCAAATCCTGCTCGAAGTCGTACACCCAGTTGCGGTTGTCCACCCAGCGGCCCTTGCCGGGGATTTTGTTATCGCCGGAACAAACGACCGTGAACGGATCGGCCAGACGCGGATCGCCCAGCGGCACCATGTCGACATCGAAACGCGCGCTGACCTGACGTACCCCTTTGACCTCGCCTTGCGGCGAAAAGGATTCGACCCCCGCGGCAAGCGCATGGAAGGGGATCAAGCAGGCGAAAAATAAAGCCGAGACGACGCGACGAAACATGACCACTCCCTTATTTGCAATTCCTTCGGCAAAGGATATCAGAGCGGAGCGTTGGGCTGGACGCCGCGGTCAATGAGTGGCGGAGGGTTGCCGCGACCGGATAAATCAGCAGCCCGGCTGGCAACGTTAAAGCCGTTGGCACGCGGCGTAGGTGCGAATTTATTCGCCCCCCGTAGGAGGTCCGCTTGCGGGCCGAATCCCTCTCGGTGCGCTTCGGCCTCCCACAAGAATCGTCAGTAGGTCGGTCTACACCTACCTTTTGTTTGCGCCCCCCTGAATATTCGTGCTACTCATGCGAGGTTTTGTATTCGGTGTGGATCGGCATGACTCAAGGATTGACGCTCGCCCTACTATCCCTGCTGCTCTATGGGGTATGGGGGTTTTCCTACAAACTGCTGTCCATCAAGGAAATCCAGGGCGAGTGGGCGGTATCGCTGGTCATGCTCTTTGGCGCGGTCATCTCCGCACTGATTGCCATGGTCCGCGCCGACCCATTTCCGCTCGACAAGATGAGTGGAAATATTCCGTGGCTCGGTTTGGTTGCATTGAGCGGCGCGGTAGGAAACATATTCCTGATCAAAGCCATGGCAAGTCCGGGACTCAGCTCCGGCACCGCCCTGGCCGTATCCGGGGCTTATCCCCTGGTGGCGGCCCTCCTCGCCTATTTCTTTCTGGGCGAGCATCTCGCCGGCATTCAAGTTATCGGCGTCGTCGCGATTGTCCTGGGGGTAGGGTTGATCATGTTCAAGTGAACCGCGACGCGCTGCCGCAGCTGCGCGCCGCTCGCACCATCTCGATCAGAGCCGTTCCATCAGCACCTTTTCCAGCTTGACCTGATCCGCCGTGAAGTTGCGGATGCCTTCCGCCAGTTTCTCGGTGGCCATGGCGTCCTCGTTCAGATCCCAGCGGAATTGCGCTTCGGTCATCGCCTCGGGGCGCGCCAACAACTCGCCGGCGTACTGCAGATGGCGCACGACGGGGACGACGCTGGCGGCCAGTTCGTCGAGCAGATTCGGGCTGATGGTGAGACGGTCACAGCCGGCCAGCGCGAGGATTTCGCCGACGTTGCGGAATGACGCGCCCATCACGGTGGTCGGGTATCCGTGCTGTTTGAAATATTGGTAGATCGCGCGCACCGAGCGCACACCGGGATCGTCCTGCGGCGCCACGTTGGCGTCGCCGCCGTGCGCTTTGCTCCAGTCGAAGATGCGGCCGACGAACGGCGAAATCAGCGTCACGCCCGCTTCGGCGCAAGCGCGCGCCTGGCCGAAACCGAACAGCAGGGTCAGGTTGCAGTGGATGCCTTCGCGCTCGAGGATTTCGCCGGCGCGGATGCCTTCCCAGGTCGACGCGATCTTGATCAGCACGCGCTGGCGGTCGATGCCGGCCGCCGCATACAGCTCGATCAGCCGGCGCGCCTTGGCGACGGTGGCGGCGGTATCGAAGGAAAGGCGGGCGTCGGCCTCAGTGGAGACGCGGTTCGGCACATGTCCTAGGATTTCCACGCCGGCGTTCACCGCCAGTTTGTCCGAGGCATCGACCAGACGCTGCGCGGGTGCGTCGCTCTGCGCCCGCGCCCAGGCCACGGCTTCGTCCAGCAGCGGCGCGTACCGCGGCGAGACGGCGGCCTTGAGCAGCAGGGACGGGTTGGTGGTGGCGTCTTCCGGGCGATGTTGCGCGATGGCGTCGATGTCGCCGGTGTCGGCGACGATGGCGGTCATGCCTTTGAGTTGTTCGAGTTGGCTGGTCATGCGGATTCCTGTCTGGTTGGAATGGATCGGGTTGGGTATAGCACCCGGCGATGACCGCGTGTTGTCGTTTCGCGCAACCCGGCGGGCGGTATCATGCCGGCCGCTCCGTTACGCCGACCTTCTCTCTTCAAGATCATGTTTGCCCAGCATTTCCCCAACTTAGCCGCGACCCTGCAACGTCTGCAACGCTATCTTCCCGCCGTGGCCTTTTTTGGCGGTTTCCTGTGGGACGCCATGACCCTGGGCCGCTCCGTCGGCGCGATGGATCTGTGGATTCTGACCGGCTATCTGGCACTGGCGGCGGGCATCCTGTGGTTCCTCGGCCGGCGCGAAGCATTGGCGGCAGCCCTACCGACGCCGGACACGACGGCGGTTGTCGAAGCGCGCCCCTGGTGGCGCGAGTCCGGACCTTATCTGTTGCTGCAGTTCTGTTTCGGCGGCCTGTTCTCGGCCCTGTTCATCTTCTACTTCAAGAGTTCCAGCCATTTTCTGGCCATCCTGTGGGCCTTGGGACTGGGCGGCTTGCTGGTCGCCAACGAGTTTCTGGAAGACCGTTATCGCCGTTTCACGCTGACCTGGGCGCTGTTCGGACTGTGCGCCATGCTGTTGCTGAACTTCGTCGTGCCGCACGTGGTGGGCAGCATCTCGGCGATCTGGTTTTTCCTCAGCACCCTGGCCGGCGCGGCGATGACGCATGCCCTGCGCCTGAAGACGCCGGGCCAGCCCGGCCGCATCAAACTGGTTTGGGGCATCGCGGCGGGACTGATGCTGGCTTATCTGGTCGACGCGATTCCGCCAGTGCCGCTGGTGACGCAGGACATCGCCGTCGGCCACGCCCTGGTCAAGGCGGATGGGGAATACCGGCTGCAACACGAAAAGACGCCATGGTGGATCTTCTGGCGCGACATCGAAAGCGAGATCCATCTGGCGCCGGGCGAACGTCTCTACTGCGTTGCCGCCATCTTCGCGCCCGCCGGGCTGAATACCCGCCTGATCCACCACTGGCGTTATTACGACGAGTCGGCGGGCTGGGTCACCCGCTCGCGCATCGGCTTCAATCTGTCCGGCGGCCGCAAGAACGGTTATCGCGGCTACACCTACAAGCAGAATCTGCAGCCGGGGGAGTGGAGCGTGGCGGTGGAAACCGAGAACGGCCGCACGGTGACGCTGCACCGTTTCGAGATCGCCAGCGAACCGCTGGCCGCCGACGCGCCTATGCTTTTGCAGGTTTTTTAAGGCGCCGGTTCAGGCTCAACAACGACGAAAGCCCGCTGGCGCGGGCTTTCGTTTGCTGCGGTCAAACCTGAACGGCATAAGCGTGACTAGATGATCATGCCCGGGTTGTTACCCATGCCGATGACCTTGGGCTGGTTCAGCTTGACCTGCTTGACCACCTTCACGTCGCGCAGGTATTCGGCCACCACGTCCCAGATCGGCGTGCCCTTGGCACCTTCGCCCACCGGCGCCCAACCGGCGACCTTGTAGGTTTTCTTGGCTTCGACCGCCTTGCCGTTGATCGACATGTCGTTGATCCGCTTGCCGATGCTGGCGTTGGGGGCGACGCTGTACTGCACGCCGCCGACGCGCACCATGTCGCCGCCCTGCTGGTAGTAGGGGTCGTCGTTGAACAGGTTGTCGCAGACGTCTTCCATGATGGTCTTGATGGTTTCGCCGGTCATGTTGGTCAGCGAGGTCTGCGGGTAGGTGATGGCGACCTGGTCCATCATCTGCTCCATCGTGATCACATCGCCCGGCAGCAGGCTGGTGCCCCAGCGGAAGCCCGGCGAGAAGGCAGCGTCGGCGCCCTTCACCTTCATCAGCGCGTCGCAGATCATCTGGTCGTAGGTGCCGTTGAAGTTGCCGCGGCGATAGAGCAGGTCTTCGGTGACGGCCAGTTTCTCGTTCAACCTGGCTTCGAACGGTTTGCGGATCTTGGCGATCAGCGCATCCATCTTCTTGTCGGCCGCGAGCAGGTTGGAGAACACCGGCACCAGGCGGTACTTGAAGCCCTTGACCTTGCCGCCCTTGACGTCGAAGTCCATGACGCCGAGGAACTTGCCGTTGGAGCCAGCGTTGGTGACCAGGGTGACGCCCTTGGCGTTCTTGACCGGGATAGGCTGCGGCACGCCGTCATGCGTGTGGCCGCCGAAGATGGCGTCGATGCCGGTGACGCGGCTGGCCAGCTTGAGGTCGACGTCCATGCCGTTGTGCGACAGCACGACGACGACCTGGGCGCCCTTGGCCCTGGCTTCGTCGACGAACTTCTGCATCGAATCGTCGCGGATGCCGAACGACCAGTCCGGCACCATCCAGCGCGGGTTGGCGATGGGGGTGTAGGGGAAGGCCTGGCCGATGATGGCGACCTGGACGCCGTTGATGTTCTTGATCACGTAGGGCTTGAACACCTGGTCGCCGAAGTCGTTGGTGACCACGTTCTGGGCAACGAATTCGACACCGGCCTTCTTGAAGTCGCCGTTGACGATTTCCTGCACGCGCTCGGCGCCGTAGGTCATCTCCCAGTGCGGTGCCATCACGTCGACGCCGAGTTCGATACAGGCATCGACCATGTCCTGCGCCTTGGTCCACAGCGCCGTGGCGGAACCTTGCCAGGTATCGCCGCCGTCCAGCAGCAGGGAACCGGGGCGTGAACCGCGCACCTTGTCGACCAGCGTCTTCAGGTGGGCGAAACCGCCGACCTTGCCGTAAGTCTTGGCGGCAGCAGAGAAATCGATATAGGTGAAGGCGTGCGCGTCGATGCTGCCCGGCTTGATGTTGTAGGCCTTCAGGAGATGCTCGCCGACCAGGTGGGGCACCTTGCCGACGGAACCGCCGACGCCCAGGTTGACGTTGGGCTCGCGGAAATAGATCGGCTTCAACTGCGCGTGGCAGTCGGTCATGTGCATCAGCGACACATTGCCGAAGGTGGGGATGTCGTAGTAGTTGGTCGGCGCGTTGCCGGCCAGCACCTGGCGGCTATCCAGCGCGAAGCCGCCGGCAGCGGCAGCAGCGAGGATTTGCAGGAATTCACGACGTTGCATGGACATGGATAATCTCCTGAGTGGGTGTTGAACACAGAGCGACGTCCGCTGCTGTGTTTTCGAATCTGGTGTTCGTCTGGCGAGGGCGCATTCTTGCGGCGCTCACGCACCCAGTAAATGGTAGTGATGAGCCAATACGACTGGTTAAATCAGGTGGTTCAAAAAAAATCCGGGCCAAAGCCCGGATTTTTCAAAGCCGATCAGGCCTGGCTTATTTCCGGAAAACGGAAGCTTGCAGGGGCAGACCGTTGGACAGGTAGGAGTGGAAATACTCCAGGTTGTTGTAGCGCGTACTGCCGGCCTTGTCGGAAACCTGGCGCACGTTCTTGTGACAGCCTTCGTAACGTTTCTGCAGCGTCACCAGTTGGTCGCCGCCGCGGAATGCCGGCCAATGCGTCGCCTGGCCGATCGCGGGAGACAGGATTTCCGAACGCAGACGATTGCCGGCGTTGTCGACGTGGCAGCTGCCGCAGGAGAAACTGAACTGGCCGGCACGGCTGTAGAAGGTTTTCTTGCCGTCCTCGTAAGCCTTCTTGGCGCCTTCGCTTTCCACCTTGATGTTCATTTTCATGCCATCGGACAAGGTGCGCATGTAGGCGGTCAGCAAGCCCATCGTCTTCGGATCGCCGAAAGCGTAGGCCTCTTCGCCATTGGCGACGCGACAGGCGTTGATGGCATCTTCCAGCGTCACGACCTTGCCTTGGGCATCGTCGAACATCGGGTAGTTGCCGGCGATTTCCTTGCCGCCGTTGGGCAGGCAATCCGCGTAGGTCTTGCCGCTCTTCAGCGCGGTCTTCCAGAGCTTTTCGCCCTTGTCGAGCTCACCCGAATAAGGCGGGAATTCCATGATGCTTTTGTACTGGGACATCGAATCCGGATCGAAAGCCAGCGCGCCGTAGACGTAATCGACAGGCTTGACGTCGGAATACTTTTCGCTAAAAAACTTGCTCAGTTTCTGACGGTCTTCTTCGGGGCCGGCATTGGCGGCAACCGCACCCATCAGAACGCCGAGACCTGCCAGCGCAACAATAATTTTCTTCATGCCGTCCTCCAATAATGAACGAGCGGGCCGGTGGTCGAATGACCCGGGATAGGGAGTCACCCCTATTCCGGCCCTTATGGTTTTGTTACTCAGCCGATGGTGGCTTCGGCGGAGTTCTTGTCACCCTTGTTGTCCATCCAGGACACGGCGACCTTGT